>NZ_JBSFGF010000010.1:0-371768 GCF_053596455.1 Nonomuraea sp. NPDC001699
GTTGCTGAATCTCATCGACATTTCCGAACCCGTTGAGCCGCTGGCGTTGCTCGAACCCGTGAACAAGCGTTTCTACTTCTGACCGACGCAACCAGCGGTGGGTTGGTCGTTTCGCGGACAGCAAGACGGCCTTGCGTGATCATATGCGGTGTTGAGTCGCTGCCAATCACGACAAGGCCTAACGGCTCAGCGGGCGGCGATGACCCGCTGAGCCAGTAGTCAGCCAGGTCCACTACCTGTCTGACGTGCTCACTGGGCCCTCATGCCTCGCCGAGGTGGGTGGCGGCGCTGGGTGCAGCTGGGTGCGGATCGAGGCTGGCGTCCTTCTCCAGCAGGACGCGGGCGCGATCGTAGCCGAGCCGGCCCGCGGGGTGAGCGGCAGCCGGAGGAGGGGCGGCCTTGGCGCCCCGCGGGTCTCGTCGGCCCTTTCCTCGCGGCGTTCGGCCTTGGCCGGATCCGAGCGGCGGCGAGCCTCTTCCAGGAGGGCCAGAGTTCCACGTCGGTCTGCAGGTTCCAGGTCGCCGGCGCGCATCGGCCCCACAGCTCGATGAGCGCGGCGCCATGCTCGGCGTCGGTGACGTCGGCGAGGCCCTGTCTCGGCCAAGCAGGGCGACGGTGCGGTCGGTGGAAAGGGGTAGGCGCCGCGGGTGGGTGTTGGGGTGGTGGTGCGCGCCGTGGCAAGGGATGCGTCGAGGGCCGGATGGCTGGCGCCCCAGGCCGTCAAACGGCATGCTTGCCTTGCATGCCGCACCGCGCCGCTGTACCCACTGATCAACTGAGTGGCGGCTCGCCGGAGCTATGGGAGTTCCGGGTCACAACGGCCCTCGCGTGGCTGTGTGGAGGGGGCGCTCAGATCGTCGCCGATGACTCACCACCCGTCGTCTAGGGGATGTGGGATGTGGATGGACTGACCGCCACCCCAGTATCCGTCGATGCATCGGCCGAACGAGGGGTGGGTGATGCCGTCCGGCACGGTTACCGATCCGTCCGTGGCGCCCGTCTGGGGGTTGGGCATGTCCATGGTCCAGTAGCCGGTACAGCTCCGCCCGGCCGGTTGGGCTGGGCGAACGGTCGGCGCGGCTGTCGCCACCGGTGCTGCGGCGAGGACAATAGCGGTGGCCAGCAGGGCGGCCAAGGCGGCGGGGATACGCATGGGCAATTCCTCCTGTCGGGAAGCGGCGTTGAATGAGGGCGCGGTCCGGCTCGCTCTTGGACTGATTCAGCGTTGCTGCACGAGCAACGACCGCCGGGCCCGTACTTTTCCGCTAGTTGCGGGGATTCGCCCCGGGGTGAGGGTTGTAGGGGTCCTCCCACTCCATCACGGCTGGGCGCGTCACCTCCGGGTCATACGCCCCCGGCTTGGGGCATCCTCCCGGCATGTGTGCGCACATCCTGTCCATCTCCTGGAGAAAGGCGCCTGGCTCCGGGCAGGCCACCGGTGCGCCGGTGCGGACGTTCGTGCAGGCGGGAGAGGCGGTGGCCTGCGCGGCGGCGGACGGCGCAGCGGCCAGCAGGGCGGCGGCCAGCGTGGCGACAGCCGGGGCCAGGAGAAGGTGGTGCATGACGATCAGGACTCCCTTTCCAGAGCAGACAGGACCGCCTCTTGGGATAGCCGCTCCCTGTGAACACTTAACGTTTCCAAGTCGCTACATTGTGTTGCCGTCGCAGGCAGGGCATGGCGCGCCTTCACTTCCTCCGCCCGGAACATCTCACTGACCCCCGACAGGATTCGAGAGGCACTGCGGCGCCCGTTTCGGCCCGCGACGATGCGGGCCACGACGCCCTCCGCCCCTGCGCCGGTCGCGTCACCTTCGAATACCGCCGTCGACTTCTCCCTTGTTCGCCATGACCGTACCCGCCACAGCAGCCCAGGGCCTCCAGTCGCGCCGTGGCCTCGGACCGTCACGCCGCAGCAAGGCTTGCCTCACTCACAGTAACAGTATGCGTCCTTGACGCTACTCTGCGTAGCCGTGAGGGTGGGAGAGACCACCCGGGTGCATCGTGGCCATCGCGCCGGCGCCCGGCCAGCCCCCCAAGGGAGAGTTGCCTTGTCACCAGTCCCCCGCACCCGCGTCGCCGCCCTGCTGGCCACCCTGATCACCGTCGCCGGCCTCACTTCCCTCACCACACCCGCCAACGCCGCCGGAAGCCTCACCTGCGACACCTCCGGCACCATGTACTTCAAGCCGGGAGTGCAGATCGTCCCACTCAAGCAGGACATCGAGATCCGCGGCGCCAACGGCTCCTGCCGCGACTCCACGGGCCTAGGCATCGACGAGGCCAAGCTCACCGCGGACTTCAGCGGCGTCTGGCTCACCTGCGAACTCGGCGGCGGCGGCACCGGCCATGGCACCGGCACCCTGGACTGGACCCTCAACGACGGCAGAAGGGCCCGCAGCGACCTCGACCTGAACTTCGAGAGCAACATCGCCAGCGAGGTGACCCTGTCCGGGCAGGTCGTCGGCGGCCCCCTCGACGGCGAGAAGTTCTCCGCCCACCTGCACGCCGACCTGTTCCGCGGCAGCCTCAAGTGCACCGTCGGCGGCCCGTTCGGCGGCGCCAAGAGCATCGGCTACCACGGCGACCTCACCGTCGGCTGACCTCGTCCCGCCCCTCCCAGGGCAGTATCTGCAGTCACCACCTGCGACAGCAAAGCCAGCACGAAGACACCCAGGCCCTGTGCAGGGCGGCACCGCCGCGTGCGCACCCTGCACAGGGCCTGCGTTCGCAAGGCTTCACGGTGGTCAACCACAGCGACGGCACCACCGGCATCCGCGCCTTCTCCGGCCGACCCACCGGCCTCAACCCTCGTGATCAATGCGCGAGATGGGACGTCACCTGACACGGGGCAGCTCACCCGTGGATGTCACAGGAGGGTAGCTGCTCGCCTCCGGCGATCTCCGCACCCTCGGCACTCTCCGTCACCGGATGGCTGGCGCCCCAGGCCGTCAGGCGGCCTACTTGCCTTGCGTGCCTGACAAGATCACATCGCGTTGAGCTGCGGGAAGGGCTGCGAACCCAAGATAACCATCGCCGGAGGTTCCTCGCGCAGGAGCACGTAGCGTCCGAAGGTAGGCCGGGCGATGGTGCCCAAGTGAGGACCTGGTCCGGTCGCGGGATCTGTCGAGGCAGCGGCGTATGGTGTCGGCGGCCGACAAGGAGGTCGCCCGGCAGTGCCGCATCTACTGCAAGTTCTTGTGAACAGATCCGCAAGGCCCGCCGTGTAAATCACGCAGATCAACCAGGAGCTCTTGGTCTCCGTCGATCTCGCTGCCTTGGCTTCATCCCCTCTTGTTGCAGATCAGCAGCCCGATGATCTTCTTTGTCCCGTGTAGCGCATTCGCCGGCCGTCCGGTGGTGGCTCCCAGCGAAGGTGCCGGACGCAAACAACTTTCCAATACTCTCTGTTGTAATATAACTACTCTGTGTTATTAAAGAATTGTCCGCACCTACAGAACCTCGACAGCGAGGAGCCACATGCATTCCCGCATACGCCACACGGCGTTGGCCATCGTTCTCACTGCGAGCGCGGCATTGACGGCAGCTGCTCCGGCCACGGCCACCGCTGCCGCGCCGACATCCGCCCGGTGGACCTGTCGCAACGACGGCACACTCGACGGCCTCTACCGAGGCATGATGGACAGCAGCAGGGAGGTCAAGTTCATCTTCCACGCCAGCAGAAGCCAAATCGAGTACACCATCGCCAACGGCCCGACCAAGACTGCGTCCGCTCACGTGATGACAGGTCCGAGCGGCAGTCGTTACATGGCTTTTGGAGGCAGCGACTTCCAAAGCGCTGTTCCCTTCGACCAATGCAACGACCTGGGCTGGGTGCTCAAGCTCAGAATCCGCCGCGACAACGGCTGGAGGTTCGACGTGACCCGCGTTTGACCTTCCTAGCAGCGCGACGGCCTGCATCTCTGAAAGGCGGGCCGTCCGCGTTTCGCGTGCCAGCGTCCGACCGTGCGGATGGTCATGCGTCGCCTTCCGAGACGTCGGTCGATGATGGTCTGGGCACAGTCATGGTGGGCAGGGGCCTGTCCGGGTGGGAGTCGCTGCTCCTGAGATCGGGGATCTTGGCGATGGCGTCGCAAACACAGCGGCCGACTCGCGATCGCCTCCAGGCACTCAGCGGCGCGCTCCGCTGCGGCGCGCGTCAAGCGGTGTCTCGGCAGCGGCCATCCGGTCATGATCTCAGTGCGGGGTCTGCAGCCCGTCGTCGCGAAGGCGCGAGGGTGAGACTGCCCTGGCAAGGTGCGCGGCAACTACTTGATCGCCTTTGCCGGACAGGGCTTCAGGTCTGCCGCGAGTTGTTCGGGGGGTCAACGGGAACGGGCTCATCACGACCCCGGCGAGGCGGCCGTGCTCTGAGAACACGCAGGACCGTCGGCGGCGCGCACAATGCCAGCGGGCTATGCAAGGCGGCGAAGACCTGGAGGAAGGCCAGGTGGACCTCAGCATCTCGGGTGCCCGCTGCCCGCAGGCGGCTCAGGTATCGGGCGGCGAGTCGCCGTGCGGGCGGGACTCCGGAGGTGTTCCCGGACAGCATGTGATCGCCGAGGGTGGCCATGTACCAAAAGGCACGGTTCTGCCTCGCGAGCCGATGATGGTAGCGCCGGGCCAGGTTATCGGGTCCGTGGCCGACCCTCAGGCAGTCACCGAGGAGGGCCGCACCGAACGCCGCGGTGGTCATGCCTTGGGCGTAGAGAGGGTTGGAGCAGTAGGCGGCGTCGCCGATCAGCAGGAGGTTGCCCGGCCGGCCCGGTCCTGCGGTGAGCAGGCGGCGGCGGTTGGCGGTGGCATGGGTGGTGACGACCTCCGACAAAGGGCAGGCGTCGCTGATGGCGTTCGCGACGAGCGGGCTGGGCAAGCTGCGCGCGTAGGGAAGGAAATCCTCCTCGCGGGCTGTGGGGTGCTCGGAGCCGATGCCGAACAGGGTCACGATCCAGCGGTCGCCCTCGATCGGGATGACGGTGGCTCCGCGGGGCGGGCCGCCTCTGCCGGGCAGGAGGTGGCAGGCCTTCCAGTCGGCGGCGTGCCCGGCCGGTATGGCGAAGATGCGGCTGGCGTAACCCAGGTGAGGGTCGAGGGCCTGCTCGGCCGGCGCTGCGGCGCCGATGCTACCGAGCCAGGCAGGGGTTCGCGAGCCGCGGCCGGCCGCGTCGATGACCAGGTCGGCGGGCAGGACCTCCTCGACCGCCGCCTGCGGGACGGCTTTCGACGGCTCGCGCAGTGTTCCCCGCTGTGCTTGCCCTCGGCTGCGGACGTGGACACCCCGCACGGCTTTCGCGTCGCCGACCAGTCCGCATGCCCGGGTCTGCTGCCGCAGGACGACGTTGGGCAGTGCCAGGACCCGGCGGCGGACGATCCATTCGACCAGGACGCGGCTGGCGCCGACCGCGCGCAGGCCGCAGGGGCGGCGGGCGGCCCACCCGGCCGCAGAGAGCATGATGAACTCGGAGCCGAAATCGCACGTCGGCGCCTCGTGCGCGATCAGTTGGGCGGTGAAGCCGGGAAACAGATCGTCGATCGTCTCGCGGCCGCCGATGAGCAGCCCGTGCACGTGGTGGGATTGCGGTACGCCGCGGCGATGTTCGGGTGACTCGGGGAAGGTGTCCTGCTCGACGAGGGTGACCTGGTGGAAATGGTCGGCCAGGACGCGGGCGGCCAGCAGACCAGCGATACCTCCCCCGATCACCACGGCGTCGCCGTGGCGAAGTGAGGCGGTCACGGGGAGCTCCAGAAGCCGGGGAGTTCGGCGGGGGTGATCGTGGCCGGCAGCCCGCACAGCACCAGGATGGCGATGTAGCAGAACATGACCGAGTTCGCGACGCCGATGACGGCCAGGAAGGGGATCGCGCGGCGGAGTGCGCGGGGACCGGTGGAGGCGGGTTGCAGGAAGTCGCCACCATGCAGCCGGTGCCAGCAGTAGAAGCCGACGAGTCCGATCATCAGAGTGGAGAAGGCCAGTGTCTCCTGCAGCGGGAACTGGTGCCAGGTGCCGGGCCACAGAGTGAAGCCGTCGATTGCCTTGTGATAGCGCATGAACCCGAGTGCGAAGAACAGCGGATCTTGCAGGTTGACGACTGCGACACTGCTGAGGACCAGCAGTGCGATGAAACGCCGCGCGCTCATGTGCCGGCGCCGGTGGAGGATCAGCGCTTCTCCGTACAGGACTCCGGCGACGGTCCCGCCGGCAAAGGCCACCGCCACCGTCAACGGCTGGTGCGTGGCGTGATGGCGGGCAGGCCCCTGCCAGCCCGGCAGGTAGGGCGCCCAGGACGAGGCGGAGCCGATCGCGTTGGCGTTGTAGTCGATGAGCAGCCCCGCCACGTTGGCCAGCGGCTCCAGCCACAGCGCGAAGACGATCGCGGCCGTCAGCGCGACCCCCATCCTCAGCCGGTGCCGGGCCAGGACGATCCCCCCGAGGAACAGGATCACCCCGTATATCCCGCAGACGGCTGTCTGGGTGATAAGCGGGAAGAGGGATCCGTCAGAGGGCCGGGGCGTGGCCAGCCGGTATCCCTGGTCGGCGATCCACGTGGAGTACAGAAGCACCTGCGCGACCAGGGATGCCGCGCCCACCGACGCCCACACCGAGCGGGGCATGAGAAAGCGCCTGTGGCAGCGGGTGGATGCCGTGTCGGCCGCGTCAGCGCTCAGGCGGGTGAAGGCTGCTGGAGACACGCCTGCCGACTCGGTCACGTGCTCCCTGTGCGGAGACGTCCGCCACGGATCGGGGAGCGGTAGGTGGTGCGGCATGGATCGATCTCCTCTTGACGGGCGGGCCGGCCCTCCCCTGAAACACGTGTGTCAAGCCTTCAGTCCCTCGCCGGTCTGGAATCCCATCCGGTTCTTGATCCATTCGGTGAGACCGGCCGGGGTGGGACGGACCCAGATGACTCCTGGGTCGATGGAGGTCTTCAGCGAGCTTTCCAGCTGGGCGCGTAGCCGCACTGCGCCGAGGGAGTCCAGGCCGAGGATGACCAGGCTGGTGGCGGGTCCGATGTGCTGGGAGGTGCCGCCGAGGATCTGCCGGGTGAGCATGATGATGTGCTCCTGGATGAGCGACGTGCGCCGGCCGTCGCTTTCGGCGGCGAGAACCTCCTCCAGCAACGCGCGGTCGCCGTCGTCGCCGGCTCGGCCGAGTTCGGCGAGGAGTTCGGAGGCTGCCACGGCAGGGAAGCCCTTGGCGTACGCGCCGGCCTCGATCGGGGAATAGGCGACCCGGGTGTGACCGGCGGCCAGGATGCGGCCCAGCGCGTCGGTGCCGTCCTCGGGAGAGATCATGACGAAGCCCCGCTCGGCCAGGTGCTGTCCGCGCCCGGTTCCGGCCCAGGCGCCCCAGTGGATCGCGGTGGCGGGCAGTCCGCGGGCGGCTCGCCAGTCGGCCAGGTCGTCCAGGAAGGTGTTGGCCGCGGCGTACATGCTCTGGCCGGGTGAGCCGATGAGGGAGGCGAGGGAGGAGTACAACACGAAGAAGTCCAGGTCCTGGTCGGCTGTGGCGGCGTGCAGGGCCCAGGCGCCTTCGGCCTTGCCGCGCCACACCCGGCGCAGGAGATCCTCGTCGGCATGGGCCAGGGTCGCGTCCTGCACCACGCCTGCGGCGTGGATCACTCCGCGCAGCGGACGATCCCCGGCGGCGGCCATCGCGCCGGCCGTGACCGTGCTGTCGGCGATGTCCCCCTGGACGACGTTCACGACGGTGCCCGACTCGCGCAGCCGCGCGAACGTCTTCTCGGCGTCGCCACCGGGAGCCGAGCGGCCGACGAGGATCAGGTGATCTGCTCCCTGAGCGGCCAGCCACTGGGCGGTCGCCAGCCCGAGACCGGTCAGCCCGCCGGAGATCAGGTAGGAGTATCCGCCGCGGACGGGCAGCCGGCTCCAATCCCGGTCCTTGACCTGGTGGCCGTCCGCCGGCTCGGCCGCGTCGGCGTCGCCACGGGGGGGCGGCTCCGGAGGGCCGGCGCGCAGGTGGGCCACATGGCGTACGCCGTCGCGCCAGGAGATCTCGACCACCGGATGCGCCGTCAGGATGTCGGCCGCCACCTCGGCCAGATCGGTTCCGGGGGTGAAGTCGATGATCGAGGCGGTGAGCCGTGGAAGCTCATAGGTGGCCGTCCGCAGCACGCCGCGCGGCCCGGCGGTGGCGGGTGTCGCCCCGTCCTGGCATGCGGCGATCCACAACCGGGGCGGGCTGGGCAGCTCGGCCAGCCAGCGGATGAGCCCTGTCAGGCGGGCGACACGGTTCCGGGCGACCAGCGGCGGCGCAGTGGGCCTGCCGCCGGTCGAGCCGCCGGTCGAGCCGCCGGTCGAGCCGCCGGTCGAGCCGCCGGTCGAGCCGTCCATGGCCAGCACCACACCGCTCAGATCGTCCAGGCCGGGCAGGAGGGCGCCGGCCTCGGTGCCCGCGCCAGAGGTGCCTAGGCTGTGCGGCAGGATGGCCAGGCGGCACCCGGCGTCCTGGCCGGGTGTTGGCTGGGCCAGCAAGCGGGACAGCTGCTGCGCCAGCTCGCGGGGCCAGGCCGTGCCGGCCTCCGCGCTGTCGGTGAGCACCAGCCAGGACTCGGTCCGAGCCTTAGGGCCCGCCTGTCCGCTCGCCTTGTCGCCGGCTGGTTTCGCCGGTACCCAGGCGATGTGGGACAGCCGGTCGGCGTATCGCTGATCGGGCGGGGTGACGTTGGCCATGCGCAGGCCGCGGATCTCGGCCACCACCGTGTCGTCGGCGTTCATCAGCACCCCGGACGAGGTGCTGGCCAGGTCGTCGGCCTCGTGCAGGCGTACCCGGGCCCGGCGGACGTGCGAGGCGGGGCCGTGGACGCGGATCTCCTCGAACCCGGCCACGACCACCGGGCCGGGGCTGATGGGTTGGCGGGCCAGCCAGAGGGACGCCGCGGCCTGGACGAACTCGTCGGTCAGCGCCGGGTGCAGCGCCATCATCCACGAGCTGACGCGGGCGCTGTCGTCCAGCCGCAAGGTCGCCACCGCCACGTCCTGTCGGGGGTGGATGCGCGTACGTTCCAGCCCGGCGAACGCGGGCCCGTGGTAGATCTGGTGACGGTCGCGAAGGCGCTCGTACAACTCCTGCGGCGGCGACTCCTGCCAGTCCTCGCCGGCGGCTGCGGTCCCGACGGGCGGTGGCCCGTCCAGCGGTCCTACGGTGGCGTACGCGTGGACCTGGAGAGTCTCCCCTTCGCCGGAGACCACCTCCACGGCGGCGGGCTCGCCGTTCTCCCGCATGGTGAGACGGGTGGTGACGATCGGCTCGGGGTCGAGCACCAGCGGGCTGAGCAGCATGACTCCGCGCAGAACGACCTGATCGCACCCCAACGCCTCGCGGGCGGCGCTCAGCATCATCTCCGCGATGCCCGCGCCGGCCAGCACCGGCACCCCGGCCACCTGATGATCGCCGAGCCACGGCAGGCGGCGCGGTGAGATCGGCGTCTGCCAGGTGTGCAGGTGCGGCTGCCGCGGATCCTTCACGTGCCCGCCCAGCAGCGGGTGCTGACGGCCGCCGATCAGGTGCGGGAGAACGAGCCGGTACGGTTCGCCGTCCCCGCCGTGCCGCTTCCGGTTCCACGCCCCGGTCGGCAGCTCGGCCAGTTCGCCGTGTGCGTATCGTGAGGCCCACTCGACGGGGAATCCGGCGCAGTACGCCAGGCCCAGGTTGGTCAGGAAGGTCTCCTGGTCGTCGGTGTTGCGGCGCAGGGTGGGCACGGTCACGGCGTCGCGTACGTGCCGGGCCTCGGCGAGGTCGGCGACTGCGCGCAGTGCCAGCGGGTGCGGGGCGCACTCGATGAACAACCGGTGCCCGTCGGCCAGCGCGGCGTCGGCGGCGGCCGAGAACCGTACCACTTGGCGCTGGTTGTCGCGCCAGTAGCTCGCGTCCATCGGCCGGTTCTGGCGGGGGTCGCCGGTGACGGTGGAGTAGAAGGCCAGCTCGGGCGAGCGTGGGCGCAGATCCTTCAGCGCGCTCTCCAGCCGGCCCAGGATCGGGTCCATGTACGGCGAGTGCGAGGCGACGTCCACCTTGACTTCGGTGGCGGGTACGTCGTCCGCCCGCCACGAGGCGATCAGCAGCCCGATCTGCGCCGGGTTTCCGGAGATCACCGTGGAGTCGGCAGAGTTCATCGCCGCGACCGACACCTGATCGGCGCCGGCTCGGACGATGTCGTCCGCCACCTGTTCGGCGGGTAGCAGCACCGAGGCCATCGCGCCGCCGGTGACCGTGCCCAGCAGTGCTGAGCGGCGACAGATGACCGCGGCACCCTCGGCGGGGGTGAGCGCGCCCGCCACGACCGCGGCGGCGGCCTCGCCCATCGAATGGCCGATGACGGCCGCCGGGCGTACGCCCCAGGAGCGCCACAGTTCGGCCAGGGCGACCTGCAGCCCGAACAGCACCGGCTGGATTCGGCCGACCGTCGCGGGCGGGTCCGGTGCGAGCAGGGCCTGGCGCAGGGAGAAGCCGCTCTCGGCGGCGATCAGCGGTTCGAGCACGTCGATGGCGTCGGCGAAGGCCGGCTCGGAGGCGAGCAGGGTACGGCCCATGCCCGCCCATTGGGAGCCTTGGCCGGTGAAGACGAACACCGGGCCCGGGTGCTCGGCCGGCAGCACGGGCGTGCCCGTGACGAGGCCTTCGGCTTCCCCGCCAGCTGCAAAGGACGTCAGCTTCGCGGCGAGTTCGCCCGCGTCACGGGCGACCGCGGTCAGCCGGAAGGGTGCGTGGCCGCGCCGCAGGGCCAGCGTGTGGGCCACGTCCTCCAGGTTGGGCTCGTCTCCGTCCGCGCGGCGCCGCTCCAGCCAGTGGCCGAGGCGGCCGGCGGCCATGCCCAGCGCCGCCTGCGATGACGCTGACAATGGGAACAGCGACGGCAGCGCAACCGCGGCAGGGCCCGCGTCGTCCGTGCTCGGCCCGAGATCGGCTGCGGTCTCTTCCTCGCGGCGGTGCGGGGCACGAGCGGTCGCTCGCGGCGGCCCGCCGACGGGTGGCGCCTGTTCCAGCACGATGTGGGCATTGGTGCCGGTGATGCCGTAGGAGCACACCGCCGCCTGCCGCGGCCCCTCCGCGACCGGCCAGGGGATCAGTTCGGTCGGGACGAAGAGCCGGGACTCCTCGTCCAGCGGGATCGCCGGGTTCCAGGCGCGGAAGTTCAGGTTGGGCGGGATCCGCCCGTGCCGCAGCGCCTGGACGGCCTTGATGGTCCCGGCGATGCCGGAGACCGGTTCGCTGTGCCCGATGTTCGTCTTGATCGAGCCCAGCGCGCACCGGCCGCGGCCCCGGCCGTACACCGCGTTGATCGAGGTGTACTCGATCGGATCGCCTACCGCCGTACCCGGGCCGTGCGCCTCGACCAGGCCGACTCCGTCCGGGTCCATCCCGGCGCGCTGCAGCGCGGTCCTGAACAGTTCCTGCTGCACGATGGTGGACGGCGCGGTGAGCCGGGTGGACTGCCCGTCGTTGTTCACGGCCGAGCCCCGGATCACCGCCAGCACCCGGTCACCGTCGGCGCGGGCGTCCTGCAGCCGTTTGAGCAGCAGCATCCCGGCGCCCTCACCTCGTACGTATCCGTCGGCGCGCTCGTCGAAGGCGAAGCAGGCGCCGCGCGCCGACAGCAGCCACGGCGCCTCCAGCAGTTGGGTGAGCGGGGACAACATCAGCAGCACGCCGCCGGCCAGCGCGGCGTCGCACGCCCCGGTGGTCAGCGCGGCGCACGCGGTGTCCACCGCGACCAGTCCGGACGAGCAGTGCGTGGACACCACCATCACTGGGCCGCGCAGGTCCATCGCGAAGGCGACCCGCCCGGCCGCGCCAGCGGTGAAGTTGCCGAACAGGTACAGGCTGTCGGGAGCGTCCTCCACCGGACGGGCCTCGCGCAGCAGGTTGTCCGGCGCATAGGTGCCCACGTAGACGCCGGTACGCGTGCCACGGATCGATCCCACCGGAATCCCGGCGTGCTCGACGGCCTCCCACGCCACCTCGGCGATCAGCCGGAACTGCGGATCGATAGCAGCCTGCTCAGCCGGCGCGACCGACAACGCCTGTGGATCCCACGCCCACACGTCCCCGTCCAGAAAGCATCCACGGGCGGCGCGGGCGGCCATCTCCGGATCGTGCACGGCCGACAGCCATTCGGTGTCCCACCGTCCCTTGGGCACCGGGCCGACGGTGCTGCGCCCCTGTTTGACGAGATTCCACAGGCCGGTCGGCGTCTCCACCCCTCCGGGGAACCGGCATCCCATCCCGATCACTGCGATCGGCGTCTGCGTTGTTGGCGACATGTGCCGTTGCTCCATTCGGCGACGTAGGTGACGTAGGGGCTGGACCAGCGAGGGGCGAGCAGGTCGCGGCCGGGGGCGGAGATCGCCTGGTCGGTGAGGCAGAGATGGCTGGTGCGGTTTGCCCGCACCCTGCCTTCCGCCGCGGGTTCGCCGGCTGGATCTTCGGGACCGTCATGGCAGGCTGGTCCAGGTCGGGTGATCGTCGATGTCGGAGAACGGCATGCAGAAGCCGTGGCACCGGGCAGGGGTGTCCGGGCGCGGCCTGTGCGGATCGGGGCCATTCCTCGCCGGACGGATGGACCTGATCAGCGGAGACGGTGCCAGCGGAGTCCAGTTGCCGCCGTCCGGAACGGTCGGTCGCCGGGAGGACATCTGCGGTCGGTCGAGTCGGCCGTGACAGATGGCCCATCCATACGGGAACGGGTCAGGGGATCAACCGTCGCCCTTCACGTCGAGGACGGAAATACGGAGATCGCTGGCGACCGTCCATGTATGCCGACGGCCGTCCGTATCCGCTGCTTCACTGCAAGTGCTACACAGCGCACCTTCGTCCGGCAGGCTCCGGTGCACCCGCTGATGACGCTGACAGCGTAGGCACGGCTCGACGTCCGCAGACAGTCGCATATCCGGCGGCCCAAGTGTCCGGCCGCGTTCGTCGGACTGTGTCGCATCTCGTCGGTGTCATGATGCTCCCCTCTGTCGCGATCCGCCTTAGTCGTCCCCGCCCAATTGGTCACTTAACGTCAGCAGGTAATACAAAGAGTTACATGTGGAGCTTCCAAGAGAGCGCGAGCGCGTGCCGCAGCGCGGTGGCGAGTCTCGGCGCTCTCCGGGCCACGCCATGACGGCCTGAGTGGACGCTGCGCACCGGCCACATCAAGGTGCGCTCGACGATCCACCTGTGTAGCGCGGGGCCGACACGCGTGGGCTCCGTCGTCCTCTCTCGGGGTGGCAGGGCCGCGCATCCCGGGCCCTGACAGCCGCGAGCCCCCGGCGGGCGGCCGGAGGACTCCAGGGCGGCGACGGCGCCTAGCGGGTGTTCGCGCCGGGGTTGTAGGGGTCCTGCCACTCCAGCACGGACGGGCGCGCCAGCGCCGGGTCATACGGTCCCGCGCTGCCGCATCCCTCCGGCGGGCAGTAGATGTGCGGGCGGAGGCGATCGAAGATGGAGCGGCCTCCCTCCGTCAGGTCCGGACAGGCCACCGGTGCGCCGGTCCGGGCGTCAGTGCAGTCGAGCAGAGGGGCGGCGGCCTGCGCGGCGGCGTACGGCGCGACGGCAAGCATGGCGGAGGCGGCCAGCGCGGCGACAGTCGGGGCCAGGAGAAGACGGTGCATGACGATCAGTACTCCCTTCCAGAGCAGACAGGACCGCCCCTGGAGATAACCGTTCCCTGTAAACACTTAACGTCACCGATTCGCCACACTATGTGGTTGTCGCAGGTAAGACATGGCGCGCCGCCACTTCCTCCGCTCAGCACATCTAGCCGATCCCCGACAGGATTCGAGAGACCCTTTGGCGCCTGTTCTGGCGTCCGTAACGACCAACCGCTCGCAAGAGCAGCGCGTGCAGGCCGTCCCAGACCCCATGTGTTCAGCGGCATCGCACCGCTGGACGGCCCAGTCCTGAGGCCAGCGTGCGCCGGACCCGGCGCGGCCCGTATCCGGCGAGTTGGAGGTCAGGCTGGCGGCGATGTGCATCGGGAGATCGGCGGCGTAAGGAGAGTCGCCGGTGGCACCGGATCGGCCGCGTTCGCCGCCGGAGTGAGGACTGTTCTCACCCGCTGCGGCAGGGCGATGCCGCCGCGCTCCAGTGCGGTTCGCACCATCTGGTCGATGCGTGCGCAGGTCACCACCCGATCACGTGGCGAGCGCCTGGATTTGGGTGCGGCCAGCAACGGGCCGGACAGCAGCACGATAGGGCGGCCCACCCGCTCGGCACGCAGCGTGAGATACGCGCGCAGAGCGGCCGACAGATCGGCGCCGAGTTCCTGGAAGGAACGCGGCCGGGGCGGCTGCTCGCCGGTCCACAAGGTTAACGGCCCCTCGCTCTGGTCGCGGCCCAGCACATCCCGCATATCGGCTGCCGCCACCTGCTCCACACTCATCCCGGTGTAGAAGAGCAGGGCGATGGCCGTGGCCTGGCACCACGCCGCCTCCGAGTCAAGCCGCCGGGTGCGGTCGAAGGCCACTTCGACGGCCGCCGCAGAGGCGCCCGGGTCCACCACATGGGCGGGCACGGGGCCTGATGGTCGAGGTGTCCGGGCCGGGGGTGCTCGGACCTGGCCGGCGGGATTGGCGTGGCACGCCCCTTGCTCGATCATGAACTTGTACCACGAGGACACCACACTCAGATGCTGGACGGCGGAGGCGGCCGGGCGATCAGGAGTCCACCGGTAGCTGTGCCGGTCCAGCCACAGGAGCACGCTGAAGGCATCCACCTTGAACGGATGGCCGGTGCTGTGCTGCCACCACGACCGCAGACAAGTGAGGTAGTTTACGCGGGTCCTGCTGCTTTTCCGCATCAGCCACACGACGGTCAGCTCAGCCAGCCGGGCCGCCGGAAAGACATTCTCGTCCGCGGCCCAGTAGCACGTGGCGATCAGGGCTTCCACCCGCGAGTGCAACCCCTGCCCTTCCCAGCCGGAGGCGCCCCTCACCGGCGTCTGCTCCGCCGGCACGGCCTGTCGGCGAACCCCAGCGCGTACAGAAGGTCGGGGTGCGGGTGCAGGCGGACGAGCTTGCCGGCCGCATACGGCCCCGGCTCCTCGATCGCTCCTGCCTCGGCCAGAGGTTCGGCTGCTTCCCACGCCACCAGCGGCGGCCCCGGGTGGGGGCCTTGGAGGTGGGCGCGGACAGCGGTGAGCACCAAGGGAGCATCCTGGTAGTCCAGATCGGCGGCCTCGAGACGGGCGTCGATGAGGTCTCGCTCCCCTGCCTGGCTCAGCGTGGCCTCGCACACCAGCTCGACGCGGTCCTGATCGCATCGGACACCGATCGCGGCAGGAGCCAGGAGCTGCCGCAAGAGGCTCACCTGGGTGGTGAGCTCCCGGCAAGAACGCCACCGACACAGCGCTGGTCATCGACGCGATGGACCTGCTCTACACCGGGCGCTTCGACGGGTTCTGCCTCATCTCCAGCGACAGCGACTTCACCCGCCTGGCAGCCCGCATTCGCGAGTCAGGCCTGACGGTATACGGGTTCGGCGAACGCAAGACACCCAAGCCGTTCGTCGCGGCGTGCGACAAGTTCATTTACCTGGAGAACCTCACCTCCACCTCCGCCCTGCTCACCGGCACACCCGCCACGCCGCTTCCGCGCGCCTCGGCCGCGAAGCTCAAAGGCGACACCGTGCTGGTAAACCTCCTGCGCAACGCTTTACAGGCATACTCCGACGATGACAGATGGGCAGGCGTGGCCAACGTCGGGCACTTCATCACCAAACAACGACCGGACTTCGACGCCCGCACCTACGGCTACGCCAAACTCAGCGACCTGATCGCCGCAACGACGCTGTTCGAGCTGGACCGCCGCACCCCCAGCGACGGAAAACCGGCGATTGTCTATGTCCGCGACAAGCGCCACCAGAGCAAGAGCCCCCTGGTTACACCGCCGACTAATCAGCAAGGCTCAACGATTCCGGCGTCCGAGCCAGGCCAGAACGCGACACGGCTCACGGAGAGTTCAGGTTATCCAGGTGCGACCCAGTAAGCACAGATGAGGACTTCTCCGTCTATGACACCGATCGAAACCCAGTCCCGGCTACGGCACTGAAACGGCCACCGCTCTTACTTGCTTACGCGGTCCGGCGAACACCGCCGCGATCGCGCATAAGGGCGAAGGGCCTTCGGAGCGCCGAAGATCCTTCGCCCTTCCTCCGTGACGGCACGTCCTAGAAGTCGAACTCGCCCTTCTTCGCACCATCGATGAACGCGGCCCAGACCGACGGTGAGACCACGTACGGAGCGAGATCGAGGCGCTCCGTATCGCGCAAACCCACGCGGCCGTCAGGCAGGGGAGCCACTTCCAAGCAGTCACCGCTATCGCCAGAGCGGGCGGCCTTGCGCCATTCAGCGTTCTTGAGAAGCTCTTCGGTCAGTTCGTCCATTTTTCTGCCATCTCCCTTATGAGCTGCAGCGAAGCCCGACGGGGCAGGGCTTCGTTGTGCAGCATCTCGTACTTCAGCCTGACCTCGCGGACGCGTGCGCTGTCGGCAGTGATCTGGCCAATGGTGATCGACTCGAGGTAGACCATATCTGGCATCCCTGGTCCGCCGGCGAGAATGAAAGCTCCTTGTAGTCCGGTGGTCAGCCAGGAGCTGTGCGGGAGCACGCGGATGTTGATACGGGGATCCTCGTCCAGGGCAGCCAAGTGAGCCAACTGCTCGGCCATCACCGCCTCACTGCCGGTCGGTCGGGTCAGGACTCCTTCATCCACTATCGCCCATAGAGTAGGCCCCCTGTCACGCTGAAGTACACGCTGGCGTTCCATGCGTGCAGCGACATTCTGTTCGACCTCGTCAGGGGTGATGGCAGGCCTGCCCCTGAAGATGGCTCGTGCATACTCCGGGGTCTGGAGCAAGCCAGGGACGATCAGTGGCTGCCAGGTTTGCAGAGTGTCCGCCTGCTGTTCAATCTCCGCCAGTTGAGCCAGCCAGACGGGCCATCGGGTGGCGTATTCGACGGTCTCTCGCCAGTGGGCCAGCAGCCCGCCCCCTGCTCCAAGTGCGGAGTCGGCGGCGCGGACGAAGTCTTCATGCGCCGGACGTTCTCCACGCTCGACCATGCTGATCTTCGACACCGACCAGCCGAGCATTGCAGCAAGTTCTTTTTGCCGCTTCCCTGCGGCGATGCGTGATTCACGAAGATGGGCGCCGAATTCAACTCCCGGCGCTTTCAGCTGGGGTTCCGGCTCGGCGTTTTCCAAGGTAGAGCACTCTCCTTCCCGAGAACACACGAGAAATACACAGGCATGTGTAGTAGCACACCTGGTTCGTGCCTGGGAAGTGTTTTGCATTAGGCCTCTGGTGCAGGGATTTTCTGGGATGGTCTCCTCAGGTCGCTTGGACCACGCCGACCAGGCACACGAAGCGGCGAGCAGACGTGTTAATCATTGCGAGCATTCTTCACATAAAGAAGCAGCCGAGGATCGGGAAGTAGCGAGGCGAATCCGGTGATCTATCACACATCTCCACCAACCAAATTCGAAGAGCTCGGCATCATCCAAATGGCCTGCAGCGTTCGGGCGCCTTCTCTGGCCCGAGAGGCGATCAACGATTGGTTGGGGGGCGCTCATGCCGCTCGGGAGATCGCCATTCTGGCGGCATCGGAACTGGTGACGAACGCCGTCAAGTACGCCGACACCGCCGGTACCGGTGAGAGTTCCGGTGATGAGATCATGCTCAGGCTGTCTCAGGACGCGCTTGTCCTCCGGCTGGCGGTGACCGATCCGGGGTCACGCTCCTCGATGCCCGCACGCATCCCGTTACAGGTACCAGACGTGGACTCCGAGCGGGGGCGGGGGCTCGCGATCGTGGAGATCGTGTCGCGTGGCCGGTGGGGAAGCTACCGGATGTCCGGAAGCGGCTTCCGGCTCGTGTGGTGCCATCTCGATCGCCATCCCACTGCGACACAGATGGAGGACTTGTTCCGCGCCCCTGTGTAGCCGGCTCGCCTCGCCCGGCTAAGGGCCTTGGATGGTCTCGGCGAATCGGAAAACCGCGATGCGACGCCATCACTTGATCGTGCTCTTACCGCTGTTCCTCACGTCGGCTTCGTCGGCTGGATCATCGCCTCTCCCGAAGGCGTCCCCATCCCGATCATCGTTGCGGTACTCGTTCGTGCTGGGGCCGAGCGTCTTCGTGACCGCCGTGCTCTGGCACCGGCGGAGGGTCCGCCGCCGACGCGTCAACGGCCGGTCACCGTTCGACCGCTTGACCGCCTCGGACCACGATCCCCCACCTCGCGTTCTTCCCCACCACTCGTGAAGGAAGGTTCCTCCATGGCCCGTGACAAGGTGATCTCCACGTTGGCACTGCTCCTGATCGCCGGATTCGATGCCTTTGCTCTCCTGGCCCCCGCCACCATGGCCCGGCCGGTGTCCCAGGCGGTGCTCGTGGTCATCTTCTGCGGCGTCTTAGCAGTGACCGTACGGAAGGTCTACCTCGCCCGACGTTCCGCCGGCCGCCCCCAGCCGCCCGCCTAGAAGCCGCCACTGCCCCGACCTAGCTGGGAGTGACCGTCTCATGTCTGAACCCGTCCCCGTCGCCGAGGCCGACCAAGCCACCACCCACCTCAGCGACCTCCAAACCCTCCTGCTGGCACGGGGCCTGCACGCCCGCATCCTCACCCGGCCTGAGCATCTGCCGCGCCTGCGGGTAATCAACCCCGGCTGCGCCACCCTGTGCGAAGTCATCACCGCCGCACCGGTAGAAGGCGAATGGAGCTTCTGGTGGTCGTGGGCCGAACCGATCACCCCGATTAGCGACACGGCCATCGCCGCCGAACGCATCGGCCACGTGCTGACCCCAGCCACTCACCAACCCGCCTGACCTGCCTCCGGATAAACCGCCTGGATGGCGCACCCCCGCCGCCCCACGACCGGCGGCGGGCAGGGCCGACGCCGACCCAACCCACCGTTCGGCGTCGCCGGATAGGCCACACAACCTTGTCAGCCACAACCCGCCACAGGCGGAGGATTCCTGCGGCTGGCAGCCCTCTCACCCGGTCCTGTCCGGGAGGCCGGGTGAGAGCACTTCTTCTCGAGAGCGCACGACCGTCATGCAGACGAGCTCGCACGCTCTCGAGATGGTGGTGACCGCGAACGCCTGGAGTGCAGGCGTGGACGCGGTGGGCCACAGGTGGCTGGCGGATAGACGGAGATCGGCCTGCCACCTTTCCGACGGCGATCACGGCGGTGCCCCCGTCCGCCTGATCGCCGCCCAGGGCGGCCCCTCGATTGAAATGGCGTCGCAGACGCAGGGCCGTGCGACGCGAGGGGCCGCCCACCTCCGTAGACGTCCGGCAGCAGCACGCCACCTTCCCAGCCTGTGCTGCTGCCGGACCGAGACGCGCCGAGATGCGCCGCAGTCACGTCCGCAGGCCACAGCACCGACGTGCTTCTTCCTGACGGCTACCTGGTGGGCAGGTGAATCACTGCCCCCTTCGTCTCGCTGAGCATCTCCGTCCCTGTGGGATCAGTGGCGGCTCGTCCGAACAGCACTGGCCGGGGCCCGGGAACGGCCGATCCGGTGAGAAATGCAGCGGTTGCCTCGGCGGCAGCCGCAGCCGCCTCCGGGTAGACGCTGGTGTAGGTGTCACGGGTGAACGCGGATGTCTTGTGCCCTAGTGTCTCCTGCACGATCTTGATGTCCACCCCGGCGGCGAGCATCGCGGTGGCCGCGCCGTGGCGCAGGTCGTGCAGCCGAATCGGTGGCAGGCCCGCCTGGTAGCAGATCTGGTAGAAGCGGTCGGTCACATGCTGGGGATGCAGCGGCCGCCCGAACTCGTCGGTGAAGACGAACCCCGAGTCCACCCAGTCCTCGCCCGCGGCCAGCCGCTCCCGAGCTTGCCGTTTCTTGTGTTCTTTGAGCAGGGCCATGGTCTCGGTGTCGACGGCGATCTCGCGATCGCTGGCATCGGTCTTGGGAGTGCCCTGGATCGGGTCCCAGCCGAGCTGGGTGATCTGCCAGTGAATCCCGATCCTCGACCGCTCGAAGATGACATCGGTCCAGCGCAGCCCCACCCCTTCCCCACGCCTCAGGCCGCGCATCGCGATCAGCCGATACAGGACGAACAACCGGTCCTTTCGCGCGTGAGCGAGGAAGGCGTTCGTCTGCTCGGGCGTCCACACCATGACCGGCGACGGGCGCGGCGCACCGATGTGGGCCGCGACCGGGTCGATCCGCTTGCCCTCGCGGACCCTCTTGAGCCGGTCCAGATGAGCGGTGTGGTCCTGTCGCCACTGGGTCACTCGCTCCTCGGTCCAGATGACCGGCTTGGGCCGGGTCACCGCGCCGAGCTCGACAACGGCGGCCGGGTTGAAGTCCAGCAGCCGATCCTGCCGAATCGCCATGTTGAGCGCGTGCCGGAGCGTCGCCCGGATGCGATGCATCGTGGTGGGACCGACCGGACGCCGATACCGGACAGCTCGCACGCGTGCAGGGTCACCGCTGGCGCGTTCGGTGGCGATGATCTCGTTGAACTCCTCGATCGCGTCGAACATGCCCGCGATGTCCGACACCCGCAGCCGATCCAGCCGGATGTCACCCAGATACGGGCTGAGGTACAGCCGGGTGGGACTCATAGGCGCGTTTGGTGGTCGGCTCGATGGCGCGCTTGCGCTTGAGGAACTCCTCCAGCCATTCGGCGACGGTGACGTGCCGGTTCAGGTCCTGATGTGTGCGGACCTTGCGCCGCACCTCTTCGGTGTCGGGAAGCTGCTTGGTGTCCTTGATCACCGACAACATCAGAGCGGCGATTTGCCTGCGCACCGCCGGGTCGGGATCCAGGGCCAGCAGTCCGCGAGCGTGATCCAGCTCCGCCTCCGCGTCCTCCAACGTCGCGAACCCGCGCCGCCGCAGCGGGGTCCGCCTCCTGCCGTCGGCCTGCGCGGGCAACTCCAGTTGGTAGGCCCATGTGCCGTGCGTGGAGCTCCACCGCTGGCCGCCGTCAGTGTGCGTGCTGCGCAGCTTCGGACATGTCTTGCCGATGTTCTTGCCGGTCTCGGGGTCGGTGCAGGAGCAGATCTTGTGCGTGGTGCCCCTGGCGACGGTCGCCCCGTTGCCTACCGTCGGCTTGACCGGCTTCTTGGCCATCGTGGTCATCCTTCCTCGCTGGTCGGACGGCTGTCGCCGCCCGGGTTGATGTGATCGAGTCGTGCAGCTGGCGGGTCGAGGAGCGCCCGCAGCCCACGCACCGGTACGGCGTACCGGCCGCCGATCCGCAGCACCCGGCACGGGAACTCACCCGCTTTCGCGAGCCGGTATGCCTTGGTGCGGCCCATCCCGAGCAGCCTCCCGGCCGCCAGCAGGCTCACCACCTCCAGCCGCTCGGCTGCCCCGGCTGCGAGGAGTTCGTTCGGGGTTGTGCTGGTCATGCGTCACCTCCATGCGCGTTGATGAACAGGGGCCGTTCCGTGCCGCGTGCGATCTGCGGCCCCGTCCGGCCGGTGCGGGCTGTGGTGGGCGCTACGCCGCCGACCGGCCCCGCGACGGGTCCGGGGCCGAGGGGTGCCGTCCCGTTGAGGACGGGGCGGTCACAGCCCCGGCACGCGGGATGCCGGGCGGGGTTGGTGACGGCGGTATCGACGCCCACCTTCATGGCCCGTGTCAAGCGAAATCCGCAGGTCAGGGCACGTGCCCCTGTTCCCGGCCCGAATCCGGGCCAGGAACAGGGGCCCACTCGGCGCTACTCCAGCTCGCGACCGTCTCGAAGGTGCGAGCCGACCTCGGCCGTCGTCGGCCGAGGCGGTTGCGGGCGTACGAACACCAGCAGGTCCTCGTGCGCGACCGCGTGAATGGGCAGGCCGCGCGCCCATGCCTTACGTGCCTCGTGGAGCTGGAAGAACGACGCCCGGTTGAGGAGGTGGCCGTCGCCGAGCCCGCACAGCAGGCACACGATCCGGTCGGCGAACACCAGCCCTGCCTTCTGGGCGACCTGATGGACGTGGCCGGGCAGATCGACCAGCTCGCCCCGCACCCGGTACGGGCGCACGGTGATCGCCACCGCGCCGCCTGGCCGCAGCAACTGCACGCATCCGGCCAGGATGCGGCCGAACCCTTCCAGCAGCGCCGGGAGCTGTTGATGGGCGAGGTTGCCGCGATCGGCCGAGTAGTGGTGGTTCCACTTGCGCACCCCTGGCTCGCCGGTGTCGCGGGTGGATCGGATGTGCCCGTGAGTGGCTGCGCCGTACGGCGGGGAGGTCAGCACCAGCGCCGCCCGCTCCGCCAGGTCCGGCAGCAGCCGGGCAATGTTGCGCGAGTCCCCGGCTACCACCCTGCCGGCCCCTTCGGCTCCCTGCTTCCTGGCGTCGGCGAGGTTGGCGACCGCCAGCCTCGCCCATCTCTCCTCGTACTCCACCCCCGCGGCGTGCCTGCCGAGGTGTGTGGCCTCGACCAGGGTGGTGCCGATCCCGCACATTGGGTCGACCACCAGCTCCCCCGGCCGCGTGTAGGTGCCGATCACCCGAGCGGCGATCGAGGGGAGCATCTTGCCCGGATGCCCCATCGACTCCGGCAGGTACCGGCCGCGCCGCTGCACGCGCGAGGGCTGTTGCCCGGTCGCCCACACCGACGTCGTCACCTCGGCCGTCAACGCCCACCTCCAGCTGCCTGAGCAACGACCTCGGCGGCGGCTGGCGAAGCGGTACTGTCCGTCGGTTCGGGCGGCTCGGCGAGCCTTCGTGGGCGGGTGAACAGCAGGACGTCCGAGTGGACCCGGGTGCTGGCGAGCAGGCCGGCACACGAAGGAAGTTCTTGGAGGGTGGCCAGACCGGGACGCAGGTGGCCTGGTTCCGTGTACTCGCCGCGAGCGGGGTGATGCAGGGCGATGATGTGCTGCAGATACACCAGCCCCGTTTTGCGGGCCTGAATGATGATTTCCGGCAGCGGATCGACCACGCGATCGGCTCGGTGCAGGCCGGTTACGACGGCCAGATGCCCTCCTGGCTTCACCAGCCTCGCCGCCGCCGCGATGCCGTGCGCCTTGACAGCGTCCGGCGAGCTTGACCGTCCGGGACGCCGGCCCGGCTGGTCGCAGGCCTGCTCCGACACCACCAGCCCTGCGCCGTCGGCGAGGTCGGCCAACGGCGCCTCGTCGCCGAGGTCGGTGATGCGCAGGTCGGTGACCTCCAGGTCGTGGGCAGGATGGGTGCGTGCGAGCCGGGTCCAGATCACGCCCGCGCGGGCGGTGTTGGTGAAGACGGCCACCGGCAGGCAGCCCGCCGTCAACGCGGCCGAGATCAGCTGATGATCGCTGGCGCCGAGATGAACGACCGTCTCTCCCAACCGAGCACACGCAGCGATGAGGTGGCGGGCCAGCGGACCGCTGACTGGGTGGCAGCAGCCTCCCCCGCAGGCGGGGACGGATTCGGTGTCGGATGCCGCCAGCCACACGGTCAGCGGCAGGTGTCCCCGTGAAGGGTCCTGCACCTCGCGGATTACGCACAGCTCCCGGAAGAGATCTATGGCTGGAGTGGAGGTGGTGGACGAAGAGGTGGTGGTCGGTTCGGTCATGTAGATGTGGCCCGAGTACCGGATCACGTGTCCCTGTCACTGATCCAAATACCGGCGCGAGAGCCCGAGTTGGGACAGTCCGTCAAGCAAAGGTTCGACAAGGGCGGCCACTTACATGCGACTCCGCCATGTGTACGTGGATGACTCCGCCTTGCTCTTCTCTGCGCTCCCGTCTTCTGGCCGGGATGGGCTTAATCTCCCGTGAGGCACCCGAACATCGAAGACATGCCCCCATCTGGAAGAGCACGTTTCCTCAGGTCACAGCATTCTCGTGCGCGTGCCGTACACCTCTCGGGCAGTATTCATCGCTCACCTTCATCCCGATTAGCGCCACCGCCCGGCAGCATCCGCCTACGCTGAGACAACGCGGCCCCAGCCGTGTCACCGGGAGGTGGTTCACATGCCGGGCCGGAAGGACGAACTGGCCGAACGCCGCTTCGCCAAGCTCGTCGACCAGCTCAAAGCGATGATGAGCGCCGGCCTCAAGCCGGAGTTTCGCGGCTTCTACGGCGAGCTCATTCTCGACCATGCGACCGTGACCGGACTGGGTGAGCTCTCCGACCTACGCCGTGCAGCGCGAGCAGCCGGACGCCAGCTCGGCTGGCACGTACGCACGCACGTCGCCGACAACGGAACCCTCTTCATCATCGACGACCGGGACCCACCCCAGGAGATCCGCCGTCTGGCAGACCGTCGCGCGGCCGAGGCCGTCTCGGCTGTCATTACTCGCGCGAGGGCCGAGGCCCGCATGCTTCGCACCAGCCGGCCCATCACCCGGCCGAACGGCCACGACGAAGGCTCCTGACGAAAGCCAGGTGCGGTCCTCGGTTCGAGCCCAGGTCCACCCATTGACGCAATCTTGACGCGAGAGTTTCGACCTCATCCCGTTCCCGCAGGTCAGGCAGCTTTCCGCACCCAGCATCACGGGATACGGCCGCACTCCGATCTGCAGGCACAGACCGCCTGGTTCCCGCGTTTTCGCAGGTCATCCCTAATTCTGAGACACGATCCGAAACTGACGTGATCTTTACGCTGTCCGATGTCTGATCATTTTCCGCCCGGTTCCTGCCCAGAGCCTCTGGCCGGATGGCGACGTCCGAACCGAATCTCCTCCTTGGGAGCGTCGCTATGTCTCACCCTTCGGTCCGCCTCTCCGTAGACATCGTCAGCTCGACCAGTAGCGCGACCACCAATCCCGGGAACTCGTCGAGCAGTACTGACCGGCCCACCACTGGCCTGTCCGTTCCAGGCCCGGCTCCCATCGAAGCGTCCGCCCTCTCACTCGAAACCCCACACCGAACGCGACGCGAGCTCGACGACGTGCCGGGGCTGGCAAGTTCGATGGCACTGGACGTGGCCGAACACGCCTTCCACCTGCTCATGCGCGGCCCGGACCCACTGTCGGTCGACGGCGCGGCCCTGGGACAAGGGCTTCCTGCCCGGCCGATCCCGATGGACGAACTGCGGATGATCCTGCTGCACCCGTCCTGCTCACGCATCACCCGCGACCACGTGTGGCGGCATCTCATCGAGCAGGCCCGCACCCATCGAGGCGCATGGATGGTCGCCGCCGTCGCGCTCGCCATCCCGATGCTGCGCCGCCTCGTCACCGCACTCACCATCGAGATTCACGGCGAGCGGGGCAACCGCCTGGCCAGTGCTGATCGGGAGGACCTGGAAGCCGAAGTGCTGGCTGCTTACATGGAAGCCCTGACCCGGGTGAAGCTGGCCTGGTCCCATCCGGTCCTACGACTGTCACGGCTCACGCAGTTCGCCGTACTGCGCGCCTACGTCCCGCAGCGACCCACCCTGCTGGCGGACCCGGACCTGATCGACCGCGCCGAGGAGCGGCAGCAGTCACTCGCCTGCCCGACAGGCCACCCCGACCTGCTGCTCGCCCAGGCGGTCGCCGAGGGGGTCATCACACGGGATGAGGCGGAGCTGATCGGCTTGACCCGGCTGGAGGGCGTCTCGCTCAGCTCCTACTGCCGCCGCCGCGGCCTGCTGTACTGCACCGCGCTCAAGCGCCGTCAGCGCGCCGAGAACGCCCTCTACCAGGCGTTTCTCAAGCGCAACCTGTAGTGATCGGACCGGCGCCAGCGCGAGTTTGCCAGCAAAGGCCGAGCAAAATCCACTGGCGCCGATGTCCTAACTCGGCCCTTCGACCTGGTCTTTGGACAGGTGAAGGCAGCGCGGAAGATCGCCGAGCCCGGCAGCGGGACCCGTACCTGGTCACCGGTCCCTGTCACCCGGCCCAGCCCACGCTCCGCACCTCGAAGGAGGACGCCCACCCGGCCCCGCGCCGGGCCCGGCACCTCCGCGCCGCCCTCTCCTCACACGATCGCCCCCCATCGACCCGCGTCGTCGCCCGTCCGCGACCGCCGTTCGCTCCGCTCCATCGCTCTGGGAGGCAGCACGTGATTCGCCCGCGCCGTACCACTTCTTCCCACGCCCTCAGCCTCAGAATCTGTCTCATCGTTCTGGTCGTTCTCGGCGGTCTCGTCATGGGCGCCCTGCTCGAATACGTGATCGTCCATGCCGTCGCCTTCGCCGAGTCCACCGGCCTGGAAGCGGTCAATGCGGCAGCGGCTCCGTCTTCGCTGAACGCGGTGATCGACAACCTGCGCAACGTCATCGTGGGCCTTCTCGTGGCACTCGCCACCTTGTTCCTCACCGTCGCAGGAGTCCGCTACATCCTGGCCGGTGGCGACCCCGGCGAAGTTGAAGCCGCCAAGAAGGGTCTGCGCTACGCCGCCCTCGGCTACGGCATCGCCGCCCTCGCTCCACTCCTGGTGACCATGCTCAAAGGCATCGTGGGCGCCTGATGACAGGCGTTCATCACCGGAGCCGGACCAGCGGACGGCTGCGCCGGCTACGCCGCGCCTGCCTAGCCATCGCGCTGATGGGGACGGCCGCAGTGAGTGTCTCCGTATTCGCTGCCGGGCCTACCCTGGCTGAGCCCGCTCCGACGCCTTCCGCCATCGCGAGCCCGAGTCCGGGTCCGGCGCCGCAGGTGACCTGGATTCCGCCCGTCACACCGCCCACAACATCGCCTTCGACGCCGCCGAATGCGGTGCAGGAGTGCGGGTGGATGGATGTCGGCTGCAAGATCAACCAGGCGATGAACGGCTGGTTCACCAGCCTGGTGACCGACGCGATCAACCCCGCCTTCACGCTGGTCGGAAGCACTCTGCTGGCCGCCCCTCCACCGATGATGCTGGAGCGTGTCCGGGAGCTGTCCGGCCACGTCCAGCTCGT
Organism: Nonomuraea sp. NPDC001699; assembly: GCF_053596455.1. Classification (NCBI taxonomy): domain Bacteria; kingdom Bacillati; phylum Actinomycetota; class Actinomycetes; order Streptosporangiales; family Streptosporangiaceae; genus Nonomuraea; species Nonomuraea sp. NPDC001699. The sequence goes on from NZ_JBSFGF010000010.1 coordinate 26,768, forward strand.
CGCCAACGCACTGCTGATGCTGATGGTGCTGGCCGGGGGCGTCATCGTGATGGCCTACGGCGGTGCCTCCGGCAACTCCACCACGCCGGGTGAGATCATCCCGCGCCTGATCGTCGCAGTGATCGCGCTGAACGCCTCGCTGACCATCTGCCAGTACGCCATCGAGCTGACCAACGCCATGGTTACCGCGCTGCTCGGTGACGGTGTCGATGGCCAGCGGGCTGGGAACCTGATCGCGGCCAAGGTGGACGGCTTGATCAAAGACCCGAAAGGCACCGTGCTCTTCCTGGTGCTGCTGGTCGGCGCGGCGGCGCTGATGGGCCTCGCGCTCGCCTTCATCGGCCTGATCCGCATCACCCTGCTCGTGTTTCTGATCATCGCCGCACCGCTCGCCCTGCTGTGTCACGCGCTGCCGCAGACCGAAGGGATCGCGAAGCTGTGGTGGCGGTGCTTCTTCGGCCTGCTCGCCATCCAGATCCTGCAAGCCATCGGGCTGATCTTGGCGTTCAAGCTGTTCCTCACCGACTCTGCAGCCGCTTACCCCCTCGTTCCTACCAATCCCGGGATGGGCGAGGCGGTCGAGGCCACGATGCGCCCCACCTTCAACCGGGCCCTGGACGCGCTCATCTTGATCGGCGTCCTGTTCGTCCTGGTCAAGATTCCCGGCTGGGTCGCCAAGACGATCTGGCAGCAGGGCCAGCCCAACCTGCTCAAACGCCTCGTCAAAGCCGTCATCGTCTACAAGACCCTCGGCGCCGCCCGCTCTCTCGGCAAGACCGGCCGAGCCGTCGCTGCCCGCAAAGGCCAAGCGGCAGCAGCCCACCGCCATGGCCGACCAGGCAACGGCAGGAGCGGCCCCGGTCGAAGCCCGAAGCCCGGCAGCCCAACGACACCTAAGCCTCCAACCGGCCCGCAGACGGGAGCCGCCATGCCCAACCGTTCGCCGTCCTGGCAGCAGCTCGAACTCCCGCTCAACCTGCCGTCGTCCACCCCCTCTGCTCCCACTCCGCAAGCGGCTGCCGCCTCGGCGAGGCGGGCCCGACAGGGCACGCAGCTCGCGCTGCCCTTCCCGGTCACCCGCGTCCCTCGCCCACCCGCACCACCTGGGACGCCAGCGGCGAGCACGCCCTCGGCATCGGGGCCGTGGATTCGACCCCGCCCGCCGTGGGTGCAGGACCGGCTTCCTGGCATGCCCACCCGCGCGCCCCGCCCGGGCCAGCTCCGCCTGCGGCTCGATCCACCGCCCCGCCGCACCCCTCGTGTCCAGCGCCAGGCACGAGGGGAGACCCGATGAAGCACGAGGCAGAGCCGCCGCCGCTGCTGGCCCGCATTCCGGCTGACATCAACCAACCCGACAAGATCGCCTATGGGCTCACCTTTCGCCAGCTCCTCATCGTTGCCCTGACCGGCGGCATCGCCGCCGCCGTCTACTACCTGTTCCACCAGCTCCTGCCCGTCGTCATCCTGGCCGCGATCCTGCTCCCGCTCCTCGCCCTCGGCATCGCCATCACCCTCGGACGACGGGACGGGCTGAGCCTGGACCGGTTCGCCCTCGCCGCCGTACAGTTCGCCCGGACCTCCAAGAGGCTGGTCGCCACGCCGGACGAAGTCACCGAGCCGCCGAGGTGGTGCCGCCTGCGCGGCAAGCTGCCCGCACCCCTGCGGCTGCCGGTGCGAGCCATCCGCACGGACGGCGCGCTCGAACTCGCAGACGGCGGCGTCGCCGTCCTGGTCGAGACCGGCACGCTGTCGTTTCACCTGCGTACCACTGGCGAGCAGGCAGCGCTGGTCGGCGGGTTCGGCAGGTGGCTGAACTCCCTCGAAGCGCCCGTCCAGCTCCTGGCCCGAGCCCGGCCGGCGGACCTGACCGGCCTCGTCCAGGCCGTAGAGGCCCAAGCCGAGGCTCTGCCGCATCCGGCGCTGGCCCAGGCAGCACGCGAACATGCCGCCTACCTGACCGAGCTGCACACCTCCCGCGAACTGCTGACCCGGCAGGTCCTCGTCGTCCTGCGCGACCATCCTGCCAGCGGTCGAGGTCGCCGCTCGGTACGGCGAGATGCCTCGGCCGCGGTCGTCATGCGCCGGGCGGCAGAGACCGAACGCGCCCTGGCCTCGCTCGGTGTGACCACCCGCGTCCTGGATGCCGATCAAGCCGCCCAGGCGCTCGCCGAGTGCCTCGATCCCGGCGGCCGCTATTCCGTCGGCCAGGCCCTCCCAGACGAACTCGTCACCTCTTCGATCAGGAGCATCGCGTGAAGCTACGCCGCCGCGCCCACCACGAGGAGCCAAGCGCGCTGATGCGACCGGCCGCTGCCCAGGTCGGCGCTCGGACCGTCACCTTGCCCAACGCCATCTGCGCGTCGTTCGCCATCACCGGCTACCCGCGTGAGGTCGGCGCGGGCTGGCTGGAGCCCCTGCTCACCTACCCTGGCCACCTTGACGTCTCCCTGCACATCGATCCCATCCCGCAGCAGGTCGCCGCGATGCGGCTGCGCCGCCAGCTTGCCCGCCTGGAATCAGCCAGCCGCGCCGACGCCCAGCACGGACGCCTTCAGGACTTTGCGGCAGAGGCCGCCGCCGATGACGCCACCGACCTGGCTGACAGTCTCGCCCGAGGTCACGGCCGCCTGTTCAGGGTCGGCCTGTACCTCACCATCCACGCCCCTACCGAGGCGGAGTTGGCCGCTGAGGTCGAACGCGTGCGGGCTCTCGCCTCCTCGCTGTTGCTCGAAGCGCAGCCGGCCACGTTCCGCGCGTTGCAGGGGTGGACGACGTGTCTGCCGCTCGGCGTCGATTCCCTGAACCTGATGCGCACCTTCGACACCAGCGCGCTCGCGGCGGCCTTCCCGTTCACCTCACCCGACCTCGCCACCGAGATCGGCGAGACGAGCGTGCTGTACGGGCTGAGCGCCACCGGCTCTGGCATCGTGCTGTGGGACCGCTACGCCCAGGACAACCACAACTCCGTCGTCCTCGCCAGAAGCGGCGCGGGCAAGAGCTTCTTCACCAAACTCGAAGCCCTCCGCCTCCTCTACCAAGGGGTCGAGGTCGCGGTCGTCGACCCCGAAGACGAATACGCACGCCTGGCTCGCGCGGTCGGTGGCACCTGCCTGCACCTCGGCGCGGCCGGAGTCCGGTGGAACCCGTTCGACCTGCCCGCCAGCCACGGCCCTCGTGATGACGTGCTGGCGCGGCGGGCGATGTTCTTGCAGACCCTCATCGCAACCATGCTCGGCGGACGGCTCACCGCACAGGCCAGAGCTGTCCTGGATTCGGCGATCCTCGCCACATACCAAGCCGCCGGGATCACCCGCGACCCCGCCACCTGGACCCGGCCCGCCCCGCTCCTCGCCGATCTGGTCACCTTCCTTACCAGAACTGGCGGCCGGGGTGGAGAAGGCGCCGGTTCGGCTGGGCCGGAGCTGGCCGCCCAGCTTGCCCCGTACGTCACAGGCTCCTACCGCGAGTTGTTCGACGGCCCCACCACGACCCATCCGTCTGGCCACCTGATCGTGTTCTCGCTGCGGGATCTGCCCGAGGAGCTGAAGGCGGTCGGCACCCTGCTCTCGCTGGACGCCATCTGGCGGCGGGTGGCCAACCCCCGTAACCGCAAGAAGCGACTGGTCGTCGTGGACGAAGCCTGGCTGCTGATGAAGGAGCCCGAGGGCGCGCGGTTCCTGTTCCGGATGGCGAAGGCCGCGCGCAAGCACTGGGCCGGTCTCGCCGTCATCACCCAGGACGCCGCGGACCTGCTCGGCAGCGAGCTGGGACAGGCGATCGTCGCCAACGCCGCCAACCAGGTCCTGCTCCGGCAGGCACCGCAGGCCATTGGCGTGGTCGGGGACGCCTTCGACCTGACCGACGGCGAGCGGCAGTTCCTGCTCACCGCGGAGCGAGGCGAGGCGCTCCTGGTCGCTGGGCCGGCCAGCCGAGCAGCCTTCCATGTCATCGCCTCGCCCCGTGAGGCGGAGCTGGTCACCACGGATCCCACCCATCTTGCCCAACTCGATCAGCTCACCGAGCTCAGTCAACAAGCCGCACCACCAGCCCCGCCGACCGGCTTCGCCGGGACCAGCAGCGACCACGAGGACTATGCCGACGAGGAGGGCGACCCATTGTGATCTTCACCTTCACTGATCCTGAAAGCCCGTGCCTGCTGTGCGAAATCGACCAGCAGGACGTCGAAGACGCACTCGACTTCCTCGCCAAGCTTCCCGCCCGGCTGCCTGAGTTCGCCCTCTTCCATGGGCCCCGTGTCGCCCTGACCTTGGCCGTCATCTGGTCCGTGACCGCTGCCGTGCGGTACGTGCTCGGCTGGGCTCATCACGCCGACATGACCCCGCAGGCTCGGCTGATTGAGATCTCTTCGCCGCCGTGTAGCGACCTCGAGGGGGCGCTGGTGCTGTGGCGGCAGTTGGTCGGCCTATTGCGGCCCGCCTGGGCGCGGGTCTTCACCGGGCAGCCGCACCTGGTGTGGGAATACCACGGCAGCGACGCCGGAGTGCGTATCCGGCTGTGGGTGCCCGGAACCGTACCGCCCGGCATCGTGGAGAAAGCCATCCAAGCCGCTTGGCCGGGCGCGACCACCACCACCTCACCCGCCAGCTCGCCCCTGCCCGAAGGCGCGCAGGTCGCGGGCGGCAGGCTCGTACTCGCCGGGCCTGAGCACTTCCCGCTCACCACCAACCACGACCATGACCCCATCCGATCCTTGCTCGAAGCCATGGGCGGACTCCGCCAAGGCGAACACGCCGTCGTGCAGATCGTCGCTCGCCCCGCCACAGGCCGACGGCTCCGCCACGCCTACCGGGCCGCCGCCCACCTACGCGGAGGCGGCAGCCGAAACCACGTCGGCCGCTTCTTCGACGCCATCCTCCCCATGCCCACTGACAACCGCGACCACCGGCCCAGCGAGCTGGCCCGCGACTATCCCGAACGCGCCGAACAGGTCCGCGCGATCCTCGCCAAGGCCGGACAGCCCCGCTACGAGGTAGCCATCCGCTATGCCGTCTCCACCAGCCGACAACCCAGCGCGACGATCGCAACCCACCAGCCGATGGGCGTTCGTGATGCTGCGGCTCCTTCCGGCCACGTCCGCGGGTGGCTTCGAGGTCAAGCCCACACCCTCGCCGGCGTCTTCGCCCTGTTCACCTGCAGCCATCAGTACCTGCGCCGAGCCCGCCTCTGGCGGCCCGCCCGCGCGATCAGCTCACGCCGCCTCGACCAGGGCCATCTGCTGTCGATCGCTGAGCTGGCCGCGCTCGCGCACCTACCCTGGGACGTCGACGCCCCCGGCGTCACCCGCGCCGGAGCCCGGCCCGTTGCCCCGTCACCGGCCGTCCCCCGCAACGCAGCCGGTGGTACGGCACGCATCCTGGGGGACGCCGACAGCGGCCCACAGCGCCCCGTTGCGCTACCGGTGCGGGACGGGCGGCACCACACCCACGTCCTGGGCGGCACCGGCGTCGGCAAATCCACCCTGCTGGCCAACCTCGTCCTCGCCGACGCAGCAGCAGGTCGGGGCACCCTGGTCATCGACCCGAAGGGTGACCTGATCACCGACATCCTCAACCGGCTCCCCGAACGAGCCATTGGCAGAACCGTCGTGTTCGACCCGCAAGACGCGGCACCGCCGCCGTCGATCAACATCCTCGCCGGACACGACCCCGCCTTCGCCGTCGACTCCGTCGTCACCATCTTCCACCGCTGCTTCTCCACAGCCTGGGGACCACGAGTCGATGACCTGCTGCGCTCTACCTGCCTCACCCTGACCCATGTGCTGGGCCGCAAGGCGACCTTGGCGGATGTCCCCCGCTTGCTGACCGATTCGGCATTCCGCGCGCAGATTGTCAACCGTCTGGACGACGGCCTGCTGGGCGGGTTCTGGGACTCCTATGAAGCCCTCACCCCAGCCGGACAAGCAACCGTCATCGGGCCGGTGATGAACAAGCTCCGCGCCGTACTGCTCCGACCGTTTGTGCGGCTGGCACTGGCCAGCACCGACACCACCGTCCATATCGGCAAGCTCCTCGACCAAGGCGGCCTGGTGCTCGCGCGGCTCCCGAAGGGCATCTTGGGCGATGACGCCGCCCGGCTGTTCGGCTCCATCCTGCTCGCCCACACCTGGCAGGCCACCACCCGCCGCTCCAACATTGCCGAAACCGACCGGCCCGACGCCTCCCTCGTCATCGACGAGTGCCACAACTTCCTCAACCTGCCCGGCCACATCAACGACGTCCTCGCCGAAGCACGCGGCTACCGGCTCTCTCTGGTGCTCGCCCATCAGCACCTCGACCAGCTACCGGCGGACCTGCGCGAAGCGCTGTCGGCTGACGCGCGGAACAAGATCTACTTCAACGCCTCACCCAAGGACGCGAACGACCTCAAGCACCACACCGCGCCGCTGCTCACCCCGCACGACCTCACCCACCTCGGCGCTTATCAAGCCGCCGCACGCCTCATCGTCGACGGCCAACAAACCTCCGCGTTCACCCTCCGCACCCGGCCCCTGCCCGCACCGATCGAAGGACGGCAAGAGGCCATCAGGCAGGCATCCCGCGTGCGGTTCGCTCAGCCTGGCCGTACCCCCCGATCTCCCGTCCGCAGGGCCCGACAGATCCGCGTTGAGCTGGACCTGCGCCCCAGCATCCACGGCCAGACGACTACGCGAGACGAGCCGCTCGACTGAGTCCTCCTCGGCCAGCCGGTCGCCCCGTCCACCGCAGCTCCACCAGCATCCATCTCAACCTTGGAGAACCGTCATGCCCGTCACCCGCCGCCCGCTCGGCCTGCCCCGCTTCGACGCCGCAGCCATCGCCTACGCCGCCACCCGCCTCACCCCACGCGACTACGAGATCCTTCAACACCTTCTCCACCACCGAGTCCTGACCACCCACCAACTGGAAAAACTGTTCTTCACCAAACCACAGCCCACCCGCCGCCGTCTGGGCATCCTGCGTAACCTCGGCATGATCACCCCCTACCGGCCCTGGACACCCACCGGCTCCTATCCACACCACTGGATACTCGGCCGGGCCGGAGCCGAACTCCTCGCACTGCGCAACCAGACCACGATCAAAGAACTGGGCTACCACCCGGACCGATCCATGAGCATCGCGGTGTCATCGATGCGGGGCCACCAGGTCGGCGTCAACGACTTCTTCGTCAACCTTGCCCACCTGGCCCGCCACCGCCCTGACACCCACCTGCGGGCGTGGCTGTCGGAGAAGCAGTGCGCCAGGATCTGGGGCGACCTGGCCCGGCCCGACGCCTACGGGTGCTGGGCCGAGAACGGCTGCCAGATCGACTTCTTCCTTGAGCACGACACCGGCAGCATGACCCTGGCCAAGGTCACCGGCAAGCTCGCCTCCTACAGCGACCTCGCCGACACCACCCGCATCACCACCCCGGTGCTGTTCTGGCTGCCCAGCCGCACCCGCGAATCCAACCTCCGCAAGCTGATCACCACCGATCTGCCGATCGCCACCGCCGTACACACCGAACTGAATGACGGCCCGGCCGGGCCCTGCTGGCTACCCATCACCGCCCGCCCCAGCCAGAGCAGGATGCGACTGGTCGACCTTGTCAACGGGTGGCCCCACCTCGCCCTCGGCGAAGCACCCGAACAGCCTGCCGCCGACGAGGACGACAACGCCTCCCTCGACCGCATCTTCGGCCAGGAGGAGACGAGCAGGTGAAGGCCGCCGCGGCCGGCGCCGCTCTCCTGCTGCTCATCGTCTTGGCCTTCCTCGCAGCCGCCACCAGCATCCTCACCGGCTCCGCAACACCCGGCGGCGTGGCCTGCGCGATCTCGCCAGCGATGGCGAGCAGTCAGGAGGATGAGCCGGTCGCGGCTGCACCGGCAACTACCGTCGTCGCCTCCACATTGATCTTGGACGGCGAGCAGCAGGCCAACGCCGCGCTCATCGTGCAGATCGCGATGGAACGCGGCCTGCCCGCACGAGCAGCGGTCGTCGCCACCGCGACCGCGTTGCAAGAATCCAAGCTCCGCAACCTGACCTACGGGCACCTCGACTCGCTGGGTCTGTTCCAGCAACGCCCCTCCCAGGGCTGGGGAACCCGCGAGCAGATCCTTGATCCGCGCTACGCCACCAGCACCTTCTACGGCCACCTGATCAAGGTGAAGCGCTGGGAACAGCTCCCGCTCACCCGCGCCGCCCAGGCCGTACAACGTTCCGGCTTCCCCAACGCCTACACCCCATGGGAGCCACTCGCGCAACGCGTGGTCGACGCCTTGACTGGGTCCTGCGTCGCGATCATTCCCGGGGAGCAGATCGCCGCCGTCATCGCCTACGCCCACGCCCAGCTCGGCAAACCCTACCTGTGGGGAGCCGAAGGCCCCGACAGCTTCGACTGCAGCGGCCTGACCATGCGCGCCTACCAGGCCGCCGGGATCTCCATCCCACGCGTCGCCGCAGACCAATGGCGGTACGGCCCACCCGTCACACGAGGGCAGGAGCAACCCGGCGACCTCGCCTTCTTCCGCATGGAACCAGACGGGCCCGGACACGTCGGCATCGTCCTCGGAGGCGGCCAGATGATCCACGCACCCAACAAACGAACCGTCATCCAGATCGACACCTACCAGCGCGGAGATTTGATCGGGTTCTCTCGCCCGGCCGCCCACGCGCCCACCGACCAACCCGACCCGCGCTGACAGGACGCGACCACCGCGCGATGTCACCGCTGCGGCATCGGCCCCGCATCCAGCTGCCGTTCGGCCCACACGGGGTCTGCACAGACCCCGTCCCGTATCCGGCCTGACGGCCTCAGCGGTGCGCTGACGGGCGTGCTGATGGCGCTGCCCGGCCGTTCATGGATGACCTTTCCTGGGGGTGGGCTGCTCGTTTCTGACGAAACCCGTGGCCACTCAGAGCGATGTGACCGATACTGTGCGGGAAGCTCTCGGTCGGTAGCCCGGAGAAGGAGACGCCTCGTGTGTGCGACGCGGTTCGCCCTGTCCCAGCTCGTGGTCAGCCTCTCCCACGACCTCAACAACCCGATCAAGATCCGAGCCAAGCACAAGGTCGCCGGCATGCTCCTGCTCGACCGAGACCACGCCAGCCGCCTCGACCGAGGCTGGAACGTCCCCGGCGCCTACATCCTGCTCGACCGCCCAGACGCCGAGGACCGGTGGGGAGCCTACGTCGGCAAGGCCACCAACCCCGGCCTGCGCCACCGGGTCCTTCAGCAGGTCAAAGACCGCGACCACTGGTACCGGGCCCTGCTCATCCGCTACGAATCCAACGACGACGAGACGCTGAACAGCAGCGAAGCCGGATGGCTCGAAGGCGAGCTCTACCACTGCCTCGACAGCGCCGTGCAGGTCGACCTGCACAACCGCAACCGGCCCCAAGACGCCACCCTCTCGGATGACGACGAGACCAGCCTCATCGACTACCTTCTCCCCGTCGAATCAGTCCTGCGCCTGATCGGGCACGCCCTCGACCGCCGCCGAATCGGCAATGCCAAAGCGGATGGACCTCTCGTAAAGCAAATCCAGCCTGCTCCTGCACCGAAGAAGGCCGAACCCCACGTGAGCGTGTTCGGCTACGGACCCAACCCCCATCTTCTTCAGAACCCGACGTTCGAGGAAGCGTTTGAGCGTTTCACGCGGCTAGCAGCAGAGCAAGGTCGTCGTGTCCAGCCAGAAGCCGCAATCCCCTCCGCGTGAGCCGGTGGTGAAGGAGGTGTGCCCCGGCCAGCACACTTGACTTGTGCTGGGCGGGGCATGCCTCCTACATCACCGGATCAGCTACCGCCGTACTTCTCCTTGTCGTCCCCGTACTTGTCGCTCTCGTCGCTGGATTCTCCGCCGAAGATCCGGCAGGCGAGCTCCTCCTCGGCTGTGAGGATCACGGCCTGTAGCTCGGGAACTCCGGTGTCCAGCGCCTTGTAGAGGCGGTGCCAGCCGTCGATGACCAGCATGCCGCCGTTCGGGACGGTGGCCACGATCAGCGGCTCGGACAGATTCACCTGGGCGGCGTGCTCGGTGCTGATGGCGATCAGCCGGAGTATGCCCGCCCATTCCCTGGGATCGATCCGGCCCTGCGGGGTGCGGGCGCGGGTGAGCTTCTTGGCGGTGGTGATGTTCCATCTCCACGCCATCATCTGGAAGAACTCCACCCGCGAGCTGTCGGCGCGGCGAGTGCCGGACCTGCTCGTGGCTGGCGGCTCAGGCGCGCTGGAGGGCTTGCCGGTAGCGGTGCTGTCGCTCATGCCTTCATCTCCCGCCCGGCCGAACTGCTGCCCGGAGCCTGCTCCGCCGGGGAGGCCGGCCCGAGTGTCTTCGCCTGGTCCAGGAAGGTTCGTGCCGCGTCCTGACGGATGAGGGCCAAGGCCCGCTCGACGTGGGCCAGGGCGAGCTCGTGCGCGCAGCCCAGCCCAAGGGCCTGGGAGCTCGTGGCGGTGTCGAGCGCGCTGGCGTCGTCGTCCAGGTACGGGCTGATCCAGGATACGAACCTGGCCACCGTCTGCTCCGAGGTCAGGTCTCGGCCGCCTCGCTCGTGCTGGATGTACCGATCGACGAGCAGCCACCACCCAGTGAGCGTCTGGGCGTGCAGGGTGACGTAGAGCTGCTCGGCGTTCAGCCGCTCACCCCGGCCCAGCCGTCGCGCGATGTCGTCGGCGTTACGCCGCCGCACCTCGCTGGCCTGCTCGATGATCGCCTCCATCGAGAGCGCCTCGCTCATCTTGGGAGCGGCGTCCGGCGCGAGCGTTGAGGGGTTGGCCTGGCGTGGGAGATGACACATGTGGTTGCCCTTTCATTGAGTGGTGTGGCCAGCGGCGGGTTGCGCTGGCAGGGGCGGCTGCTGGTTCACGGCGCATCTGAGGTCGTCGCGGGCTTCTCCGAGGGTGCGGCCGAACCGTAGGTGTGGCACTGGTCCTCGGGTTTGCCCGTAGCCGGGATGTCGGCTTGGTCACCGGGCTCTGCGGCGAGGTGCTGGGTCAGGAGCTGGCCGCTGCCGTTGAGGAAGTCGCGGGCAGCGATGCGCGAGGCGTGGGCGAGGGCGTGCTCGAACAACGTCCCCGGTCGCCCGGCCGGGGCCTCGCTGGTGAGGTAGTGGCGGGCCCACGAGCGCACCCGCCGCGCCGCGTGATCACAGGCCAGCCTGTGGGCCGTGATCTGTACGTCCACCAGATCCCACCAGGCGCGCGAGGAGCGCATGTACTCGGCGGCGAACAATTGCTCGCCCGATAGCCAGCGTCCGTTCTGCAGGGCGGCGACCGCCTCGGCCGCAGCCGCGTAATGCGCCTGACGTGCGGCGGCGATCTTCTCGGACGTCAGCTCATCCAACGAGCGTTGCGTCTGCCCGGAGACGTTGGTGATGCCCGAGGCCGGGGCGGCGTCCGACCCGCCTTCCGGGGGCAGAGGGCCGGGCTGGTGCAGGTCGTTCATCGTGGTTCCTCTCGTCGGGTGACATGAGCAGGTGAGGGGTGAGGGCATGGTGCGGCCTCCATCCGGCGGCCCGCCCCCAACGCATCGAGCGGGGTGGGCGGGCGCAACGTGGGCGGGAGTACCAGGCGCACAGTCACGGCTGGTACTGGCCCGCCGCACCCCCCGGCTTCGCGGTGGCGGGCGATGTCGTGTGAGCAGTGGCGTCGTCATCCGGGCAGCGGTCTCGCGTGGGCGGCAGGGTGAGTGCCTCGGCGAGATTCTGGGTGGCGTCCAGGAAGGCACGCGCGCCACCTCGACGGGACTCGGCCATCGCCAGGGCGAACAAGCCGCCGTTGGTCAGCGGGCGGGTGTTGATCAGCAATTGCTCGGCCCGTTGCCGGACGGTCAGCAGCGCGGTTGCGCCGTCGACGGTCTCCTCGCGGCCGTGGGTGAGGTCGGTGACCTGCTGCCACCACGACATCCGTTGGTAGGCATAGGCGATGCGGCCCAGGTCCTTGTCGCGCAACGTTCCTACGTCGTCGAGGGAGGCGATGCGGTTGAGGGCTTCGCTGAGGTCATGCCGGGCGAGGCTGGCGTTGTACATGGCTAGGTCTTCGAGTCGTCCCATGATGAACTCCTTCGCGATCAGGTGATGGGGTCGTTCGGGCGGGCCACCCGGCCGGGCGCGGGGCATTGTCGACCGAGGGCATAGGGCGGTGGGGACGTTCCAGCGCGCACGCCACGTGTGGGCGTGGGCGGTATGGCTGCGCAGGGTTACGGAGTCCGGCCGGGGTCCCCGGCGCGCCCCGCGACGGGGCCGCGCCGGGCAGTCCGGTCAGACCGTGGCGAGCATCCGGAAGGCTCGGGCCTTGATCTTGGCGTTGTCGTGGTCATCGAGCAGGGCGCGTTCGGCGCGGACTGTGGCGATGTCGCGGCTGCCGAACACGGGGCTCTTGTGGTCCAGCCGCTCGGTCACCGCGTTGTAGGCCGCCCACCGCGTGTTACGAATCGGCTCCTGGGTGGGCGCCTCGCTGAACAGGTACTCCAGTTCCTGCATGGTCAGGTCGTGGTTCCGCTTGGCCAGCTCCTTCGCATCCGCCGGAAGCGGGTGGAGGCGGGTGGCGAACTGACGGAACTCCTTCACACCCATCGGGACCGCGAGCAGCTTCTCTGCCTCGGCCGCGAACGCTTCCCCGTGCTTCCACGTGAGCTTGAGCGCCTCGCGCGCCTCAGCGATGCGCCCGGCAACGTTGCCGGTGTGCCGGACGGTGAACTTGGAGGCGTGGTTTGCCAGCGCGGCCCGTTCGGTGTTCGCGCACACCACCCGGACCGGAGTCGCGACCGTCGTGAACGCGCCCCACCCGTCATGCCGGGAGAACGCCGCCAGGTACAGATCGATCTGGTCGAACCCTCCGACCATGAGCGGCTCGGGCAGCCGCATCGTGACGAACACGCGCCGCCCACCGTTCAGCGACCCGCCGGTGTCGAAGATCGCTCCCGACTCGTCCACCAGGGTCTGGAGGAAGTCGGTGACGTCCTCGTTCTGCAGGACCTGATAGTCCCGTCCCACCCGACCGAGGCGTTCGGGCAGGCCGGTGACCAGGTTAGTACGGACGACCAGGAAGTCCTCGTCCGTGACAACCGGCTGGCCGGTGACCGGGTCGGTCACCTGACCGACCGGCACCTTGCGCACGTTCCACCCGGCGAGCTGTGCGTTGGACAACAGCTCCTCGGCCGTCATCGGACCGGGCGCGGTGTAGCCGAGCCCATGCCAGCCGGGCTTCCCGGCGGCGGCGAATCCGGCTGAACCGTTGGCGAAGATCTCGATCTCGTGAGCCATGACAGTGCCTTTCTGATGTGGGGTTTGAAATGCGGGTACGCGGAACAGACGCGATGCCGCGATGGGTGTTGTCAGCGGGGTTCGGCCCCGGCGCCGTGCGGGCCGGTGTGCCGGTGATCAGTGGGTGAGGGGCGTTCGTCCGGCGCGGGGGCCGGGGCCGTGCTCGGGCGCGTTGCGGGCCGGTGCGGGCGGGGCGGTAAGGGTGTCCCGCCTGCTACCGGGCCGGGGTGGGCGGGCCGGTAAGGGCGGCCCGCCCCCCTCGGGCTCAGGCCGCGTCGGCGTCCGTGTCGTGGGCGTCGGCGGGTGCGGCGGGGGTGGACTTGGCGGTGGGGGCGAGGCCGAACCGGCGGGGCCGCTCACACGTCAGCACCGCCTCGCCGAGGCTGACGAGCCGGTCCAGGGCGTTGGCCACCGCGCCGGACGAACGGTTGATGACCTTCCCGATCTCGTACGGGGTGAAGTCCTTGTCGGGGAACTCGGCCAGGTGCGCGTACACCAGATCCCGCAACGCACCCGGACGAACCGCATCCCCCGCGCCCGTGCCGCCACTGGCACCCGGACGGGCCGCCGACACGGGACGGGCCGGGGCAGCGGTGCCGGTCAGCGCCGCCCGCGCATTCCGGTGCGCCGAGGCGACCTTCGTCATTGCCATTTCCAGGCACCCCAATGCCATCACGGCGTTTCCCTCCGCTTTCGCCGACATCACCCCACCGAACAGGTTCACCAGCTCCGCCAGATCCGCACGTGCCCGCACCCACGCCGGATCGTCTGCCACTGGCTCGGAGGCGTCGGCCACGGCGACCGCGTCGAGGCCACTGTCCGTCCTGTCCGACTCGTGATCGTCCGCGTCATCGTCGGCAGAGTCCTGCTCCTCGTCATCGGTTGGCTCGTCCACCGAGGCAGACCCGGCCGGGAACGCCTTCTCTGGCCCGTCCGGGGTGGGGACCGCGTCAGGCGCGGCATCCGGCGTCTCAGGAGGCATGGCGGGCGCGTCAGCGGTACCGGTCGGCTCCGCGTCAACGTCGGTGGCCGTGGCGGTGACGGCGTCGGGGATGATCGGGAACCACCGGTCAGCCGCCCGCCCGCGCCCACCCTCGCTAACGCCCGGCTCACGCCGCGCCCGGCCGTCCGCCTCGAAGTCGTTGAGGATCTTTCCGGCCGCCATCCGGCTCAAGCCCGCCGCCGCCCCGATCGCTGTGGCCGACCCGCCCGGCTCGGCGTTCAGCGCCGCCCACACCGCCACTACACGCCCGTCAGCGTCCGTCGCGGGGTCAGCGCCCGGCGCGGCGGCGTCGGGGCTGTCAGGGCCCGTCAGGGACGCGGTAGCGGCCGTTCCGGTAACGGCGATTTCCGAATCAGTGAGGACGGTTTCGGTAGCGGTCATTTCCGAGGTTTGGATAGCCATTGCGTGACGCCCTTTCCGGTCGAATTTTCTGGCCCGTGTGGGCCGGTGTTTTTCGTTTGCACCACGACCATCCCTCGTCAATAACGCGGGCGGCAAGTCGATCCGGCAACAAATATTGTCACCCCGACGGCTGGAGAGGCTGACCTAACAAAATAACCGCTGATCTGCGTAAACATCTGGCGAGAAGGTAGCAGGATCGACTTGACATCCCGGGCCGGCCCGACTCTTCACCGAACAAGAAGACGACGTTGAACGATGCCGGATTGCCCGAATTCCCGCACAAAGAATCTGCGAGATGAGCGCCAATCCCGATTGACATCAATACGGAAACGAGCGTCCATGGAATTAGGCGGGAAACACCGCCGGAACACCGCCCCGGAATAACGCCGAGCCACACGAAAGGGCACACCACAGATGACGCACACCGCCTCCGGAACCTGCAACGGGACCGGCACCGCCGCCCGCCGCACTGTCGAACCCGCGCACGCCCGCGCCCTAGCGACCACAGCCCCCGATGGGCGATCATGCGGGACGACCGTCATGATCAACCCGTCATCGTCCGCCCCGAACGCGGGGACGACGGCACCCTGCTGGAAATCTGTGTCTACGAGCACATGTTCGACCTCGGTGGCGATTGCGCCACCTGCGATGACGCCCACAACTGCGTGGATGCATGCCGGATGGGCACCCGACTTCGAGACGGTCGCCTACCACATGACCGACGATGGATCTACCTCGGCCGCATCGCTCCCGGCGGCACGTACCCCGTCACTGATCTCCGCGCCGACATCCCGCCCGCTGACGTGGCCCGGATGATCGCCGCCTACGTGGACATCCACTCGCCACCACCGCCCCGGACGCCACCAGAGGCGGCGCGGACGGGCCTGAGAGCGCCGCCACGCCCGCCCCGTCTAGCCACCCCGGGGCAACGCAACCAGCCCCGGTACTGCCCTACGGCGGCACCGGGGCCGCTCCGTGATCAGCCGAGACGAAGGCACTGCTCGCCGCACAGGACGAGGTCACCGGATGGGCCGGCCAGCGGCCGGGCCGCTGGCCGGCAGCTACCGATGGAGGAGGGGAGGGCGGAGACGCAGAGGCGGAATGAGAGAAGAGAAATTGATGGTGCAGGCATGCACGAGAACGCGCGCACACATATTCAAAGGAGTCGCCTATAGGCGATTCGGGGCGGCCAGCGCAACAGACGAAAACCGCGTGACCTGAGCAGATGACACGCCAAAGGGTGTCGCGATCTCAGCAACAACACCGGACGCGACAACAAATCGCGACACCGTATGCGACACCGATCAACACCTCACCAGCGGAACCGGCAACACCCCGTAAAAGTGCACGCGACACCGATCATGCCGTGCTTGCTCTTATGCTCGGCAGGGTCCGCCTCACCCCTTACGTGAGGCGAACCCCATCCCAGCCCTCCCCCGGGCAACCCCGCACCGGACGGGCGGGCGAACCGGTATCAACACCCACCTGCACCCCAGGTGTCAAGCCCGCCCCCACACCCATACCTGGACGCGGCCCGCAACCCTATGCCGCGATGCCGCCAGCCAACTCCGAGGACCTGGACCGGCCGCGACGACGTCGACGCCGATGACCTTCCTCCGCCTCGACTTGGCAGTCCGGACGAGCCGGGGCTCCTGTTCGCGAGTCTGGCCGTGCCCGGTCACGCCGCCGACCCAATGCCCATGGCCACCATCCACCCTGCCGCCACGCCACCCGTGCCCCATCAGCGCCCGCGACCGACCACGTGCCCGTCACCGACCGCTCCGCCGCCACCCCCAACGGCCCCGCATCGGCCGTCCACGGGCCGCTCATCCCCGCAGCGCCCCCACCGCCCACACTGGCCGCACCCGCCCCCGCGTCGGGTGCGGACTCTGAGGCCAACAGCGGCGGCACGCTAGCTTTCGCCGAGATCACACCAGGTGCCCCGTTGAACAACTCGGCCAATCTCGCCAGAGGGCAGACCCCATGCAGCCCGTGCTCGGCCAGGCCAGAGAGCTGCGATCCTGGCTCGAAAACCGGCTGGGCCGGGATCGGCGGCAAGGCATGCCGTAGTGCCTGCGGCCCGGTGGCACTGATCATCACCTGCTTGCCGCGCAGCGCCAGCCACTGGTAGCCCACCACCAGGAAGGCCCAGTCAGGCCAGCCCCGGCGTAGCGCGGCGAGTGCCTGCCGCGCCCACGGCTCCTGCCCGTACGCGGACACCTGGTCCGCCTTCCACCTCAACTCCTCTCCCGCAGGGCCGCGGAAGGGTCCAGCCGGATACCCTCCTCCTGACGGCTAGAACCGGGTCTAGCCGCCGATGGCCGTTCCAGAACGCCACTCGGCTCCTCCCCCCGGTCACCCACCACGTCATCCAAGGACGGTCCGGTAACCCCCTCCATCAGGGAGAGCTCCGCCCACACCGCGTGCCCGGTCGCCGCATTCCCCGTCACCCCGGTACGGTCCGCCAACTCGGCCACCGCGGCCAGCCCCCGGCCGTCCTCGGCCGTCTCCGGTACCGAGCCAGGCGTCTGAGAAAAGTCCGGGACCGGGCCGCCACCCAGGTCATAAACGACGACCCGTACCGACTCCGCCCCGCGCAGCACCTCCACCACGAAGAACCCCCGCTCTCGACCCGAGAAGGAGTGCCGCAGCGCATTACTGACCAGCTCGGCCGTCACCCACTGAGCATCGTCGGCCAGCCCGGTGTCGGCCAGGAGCTGCCCGACCATCCGGCGGGCGGCAGCCGACTGATCCGCCCTCCCGGCGAACGCCCGCCGCCAGGCCACCCCGGCCCACAACCGCGAGGAACGGAACGTCGACATCACCAGCCCCGGCGCCAGATCCGGGAACTCCTCCATCAACGACGGCTGCTGACAGCCTCGCGGAATGAGGGCGTCGACCGCCTCGCCCGAGAACGCGTGCTGCGTGAGCTTGTCCATGCGGAGATATCCCTTCCGGTCACGCCCCCGGCCGATCCAGGAGCGGCCAGCACGATCACCCACCTCGCCGCCCGAATCACACCCCCAATCCACACCCCACCCACACCGCCCCCCGACCTGCGGCAACACCGGCGCTCCCGCCGCCCACACCCTGCAGATCACTCGGCGATCACCCCACGTCCAGACTGGAGCCCCTCTACCAAGCCCGCCTACCGTCCCCAACCCGAACCCCAACGGGCCCGCCACGCGCAACCGCACGCACACGCGAAGGGACACCAGGCCATGTCCGGCACCGGATACCAGACCCTGCTCGACTGCCGACGCCGCAGCCGCTACCTACGCCAGCACGGCTTCACCACCGACCAGATCGCCGTCATCCTCGGCCTGGACCACCCCGCCACCCCACTACGCCTCTACCGATACGCCGCCGGGCTCACCGCAGCACAAACGGTCGACGCCTTCCATCGCCTCGCCCGCACCGACGGCACAGGACTGCGCGAGTCTCGCCTGTATGACTACGAGAACTGGCCACAAGCGGGCCGGCGCCCCTCGATCTTGACCTTGCGCCTGCTGGCCCGCATCTACGGCACTCGCCCTGCGCACCTCATCACGAGCGACGCTCTGGCCACCTACTCGCAGCGCGACCAGCACATCATCCGCCACCTCAGGTGCACCGACAGCTCCCGAGACACGCCTAGCGGATGAGCCGTTCGTACATCTGCCGAGCTGGCGCGCTCGGCACCGCGTCGATCTCCGCCATCCGCTCCTTCAACAGCTCGAACGTCCGCTGAACTGCGTGCAGGCGCCCCAGCTCACCCTGGATCGACATCAGCAGGCACCACAGCACCTCGCTGTGTGGATCAACACGCTCCACTGCCAGCCGTAGTACGTCAATCGCTCGGTCTGGGTCCTCCGTCCGCGCCAGTTCGGCGAAGCGCTCGGCAGCGTTCACCGCCTGCCGCTGTGCCGCCTGCCGCAGTGGAAGCATCCAAAGATCATCACGCCCAGCCAGCAACGGCCCCCGATACAGGGCCAGCATCTCCTGCAGGGCAGCCAGTCGGGCGGCCCTCCCCTCCACGGTGCCCGTTCGGACGAAGGCGGACTCGAACCGCCACAAGTCCACATCGAAGTAGGCAGCCGCCAGTTGCCTCTGCTGTCTTACCTTCACCACGAACTTCACGCCGACCCCCAGGCCGGACGCCTGCCGCATCACCTGGTTGAGCTGCCGAACCGCCGACTCCAGCAGGCGACCGCCACGATCATCGTCGCCAGGCCACAGCGTGTCGATGATGCCCTGCGTCGACATGCCTTCCCGCGTGGCCGACAGCAACGCGAACAAATCAGAGGCCTCTGCCCGGCCGAAGGAGAGCTCCGAGTCACCGTACGACAGCCGCAGTGCTCCCAGCACTTCGGCCCTCGCCTTTCCAGGGGCCGCGACGAACTGCGATGCCATCAGCGCTGCGGAGGAAGAAGCTGCCGGCGCCTCGGTCGCTGCGATGCCCGTCTCACCTGCGTCTTTCTTGGCCTTGCCCGACCGAGGCGCATCGACATCAGCCTCTTCTTCAGCCTTCTCTTCTGTTTGCCCGATGCGACAGTCGCCGGCGACGAACCCCGCCACGGCCCATCGATCTCCGGTGCCGTCACATCGGCAGCAGCCACCATGCCGTGGCCTTGCCCGCTCTCAAGGGGGTGCGCAGTAGACCCAGCCCGGGAGGCCGGAAGCGCGGTACCCGCTCGAAGGCGTCGACGGATGATCAGTGCCGCTCCCAGCAGCATGACCATCAGCCCGAACGCCAGCGCGGTTCCAAGCGGTCGCCTCACCTCAGATGTGGCGCCGGCACGGTTGGCCGATACATCTTCTGCACCGCCGCCCGCCGCAGGCAAGAGAGGCGATCGTGACACCGAGGGCGATGGGGAGGGCAGCGGCGGAGTCGCTGGCTTCATTCGCGCGTGACGCCGATGCGAAGGCGCGCTGTTGTCCTGATCGTGCCTGCGATGAACGCGCCTGATGGTGTCGTTTCGGCTCGGAACAGGCTTCGACGGACGATTTGGCCGTGGGACCATCTCCCGCCGCTTGCGCGGCTCGTCTCTGCCCGGCTCGTCTACTCCTTGTTGCCTGCTCGGCACAGGCGCAGGTACGGGCACAGGCGTTGGCCGGGGACGCTTCTTTCTGGAGGGCGAGCTCTTCGGTATGGATTGCGCCTGTGGCCCCGGTGCTGGTGCTGGTGCCGTCAATCCTGGTAGCCGCTGGGTCTCGGCCATCCGCCTTCCGAGATCGACTGGCCGCCCCTCCGCCAGGTCCCCGCGGACCAACGCGCACAGCTTCTCGACGTCGAACATCTGGCGTGCCTGCTCGGAGACGTATTCGGTCGGACAAGCGGGATCTGCATGGGCCAAGGCCATGCTTGGTTCACTCAGCAATTCAAACGTCAATGCACCGGCGATAATAATTCGACCCAAAAGCTCGGAAGCTTCGCTCTTTCGGTCATTTGTAAGGCATTCCCGAATCACCAGATTCCTCCAGAGGGGTTTGTCTACGTCAAGGATGTACCACCACACCCCTCGCATGACGACAAGGAAACGGAATGCGCATCACAAAGACTTGAAACCGCGCCGAACCACGCGCTCGTCGGCTCTCATTCCAGTACCCCGACGCTAAGCCCTACAGCATGACCTGCGAGCCGGTGAGCACGCCGCAGGCAAGGTGATCGCACTGCTAATCTGCACCGACCTTCAGGGCACGCCATACGCTTTCGAGGTCACTTATCTGAAGCACCTCGGCAAGCGCATAATAGGAGGCGAGATAGCGTGGGGCGCGCATATGCGCTACGCACAACGGTGGAAGGGAACACCTCCTTGAGCTGAAGGTGCCGCCTGCGCCACCGGGCAGGACGCCTCAGCGACCGAGTAGCCGGAGTCGTCAAGTGCCCTTAGTACACGAGGGCTGTACCGCGTCATCGCCGTCAGGCATGCGCTGCCAGGCGCTAGAACCCCCACCCTCGCCATCAAGAGAGCGACGTACGCAGGTTGTTGCCCGTCTCGGGTTCCATAATGGCCACCACGGCCTGGACGTCCTGTAGGGGCTAACCTCTCCCCGTTCTGGCCAGCCGGCGGGAACTGGGAAACCGCCGTAGCATCTGGCACTATCGACCGTTGCGGGGTGAGCGCCCGCGCGATCTCCGACTGAACCGTTCAACAGGTCGGTCCAGGCGTGCAGGCCCTTTCAGAAGAGGAAGATTGCACCCGTCTTAGCGTAAAGCTCACAGACATTGGGAAAGGTCTTCTGCCAGCTGATTGGCCGATCTTGCCACATGCCATTCATCGTCGCCGTGACCGAGCCTTGCCCCTCGGGGCACCGACGGGGCGGACGGCTGGGGAGACGGTCGAAGTCTCCGTCGACGGCATCGATGGAGGCACATGCAGCCTCGCCGTACGGGTGCCCCTGCGTCGGATTCGGACATTGCACGTAGACGGCCCTCATCGTGGTGCCTCCATGGGCCGTAATGGAGAGGAAGACCGCGTTCGGCCGGGCAGCACCGTAGGCCGGGACGGCTGCGAGGACGAGACCAGCACAAAGACCGACATTGGCGGCCAGCAGAGGCAGGCGCATCGACGCTCCAAACGCTCGGTGACTTAAAGTAGTTGCAAGGCTACATTAAGTGCTTGCATCGAGTCTGGTATCTACCGAGTAAGCCTCACGAGACTGAATCGCTTCTCCTTCGAGGAGGGGCTTCCGCGAAGCGGACCCATCCACCTCCCCCCTCCCCGAATCCGTCGCCCAGGGGGTTGTCCTGGCGAGACACGGCCGCTCACGGACACACCCAAGATCAGGCTCGACGATCACTGGCGAAGCGACCCGACAGAAACGCAGCGACGCACACGAGATGGCAGCGTCACGGGTCCTCAAGGTACGGCCAAAGCCGAGCGGATGTCCGCGGAGTCGCAGCTACGCTACGCCCCGTAACGATCAAGAGCATCGGAGGTCAAGGACATGCCTGACATCGGCCCGCGAATGCGTGGTGTTCGCATCCGGACTCTGCTTCTAGGAGGCGGAGCTGCTGCCGTCATAACCGCCGCGATAGCGCTGAGCGGCGCCGGAACGGCCCACCCCAACGACCAGCGAGGCTCTGCACCTCAAGCCGTGGACGCTCGGCCAGCCGTCGCCGGCCACGATGCCTCCAGGCCGGCTCCGCTAGAGCACAAGGCCAGCGTCTCATCCGCTCTCCCCGCACAGGTGTCACTCGCCCTCCCCCACAAAACTTTCGACCGAGATGAGAGGACGAGCAGCGCCAAGGAGAGGAGCACGGCCAGAACCCGTGCACACTTGCCTGAGCCGCACCGTCGCCACGGGCTTCCGCACTCAACAGCGACAGCCGGTCCCGCAGCCGACCGCCACCCATCGAAGCCGAGCAGCCAGGCAAAACGCGTAGCGGACGACCCACGCCCACCCTCATGGGACCTGTCCAGTTGGGGTATCAGCCCATCGATGATCGGCACGAAATGCGACGAGTTGTTCCCACCTCGCGCACGCGAGTACCGGCTACGCAATATCGCATGCCACCACGTCTTCAACTGATTCACCGAGGACATTCCGCTTGATCGCCTCACAGCAGTAATCGTTCCTCTATCCCATGAGCGCACGGTGCCAAGCAGCACGCGCCAGGCCTGAGGCGGGTGGGGCGGGTCGGCCAGCAACGACGGTCCGGCGGTGCGGCAGCCGAGGCGGCTGTCAGCATGCCGGGACCGCGGTGAGGCGTGCGCAACGGCACCGCCGCGTTCAGCTTGCGTCGTCAGCAGGCTGGGGCCGACCTTGCAGACTCATCTCGGTGACCTTCGCCCCGCGGAAGAGCTGGACGGCCTGCAGCATCTCGGCCTGGAGCCAGCGGGCGCTGATCGAGCTGGTCGGCACGCCTGAGGTGTCGTGCTTGGTCGTGACGGTGTTCTGGGCTGAGTGGGCGTCGGCCAGGGGTGCCTCGAAAGCGAACAGGTGGCGGCGAACCTTCGCGAAGGCCGCTTCTACCTGTGGCAATTTGAGTCGTGCCTCGCTCGATGAGTCTGGCGACCATGACGGACCGCGGGTGATCCGGAGACTGCTGTAGGGAGACGGCGTCGGCGGTTATCGGACAACGCTACTTTCGCTTACCGACGGGGTCAGGCGGCTGGCGAGTGCGGCAGGCGGTCATGGCAGTTCGCGGGGCTGTTCTTGAGGTAGGTCGTACTGCTCGTGCATGTGCTGGTCGTACTCGGCGTGCGGGCCAAGCCCCGTCTGAGCGCGCCGCTGGTCCAGATGCTCGGCGTCCTCAATGGGACGCGGCTGCAGTCGTCCGTCGGGTTCGTGGTACTGCGTGCCGTACAGCTGCGGGCGCCCCTCGGCGACGTAGACCCGGTCGGTCAGATACGCGACATCGGGGAGCGCGGCCTGCCCGGCTGTGGCAGCAGCCTGCAGCAGTTCCAGGCAGTGGCGTTGGAAGACGACGTCGTGGTCAGCGTGCTGCGCGAGTAGCCATGCAGCCTTGCTGGCGTCGTCGCCGACGAGGTCGCGGCCCGGCCAGCCATGTTCAGCGATGACCTCCTTCAGGAAGCGAGTGTTGTCGTGGTCGACCTGCTCCCATTCCCGCCAGGCCTGTTCCGTCATCGGCTGCCCGAGGGGAGTGGCCGTACGGACGGCTTGATCGCGTTCCATGCGCCGCAGCAGCTCGTCGCGGAGCGCAACGTTCATGCGGACCTCCTCCGGGGCAGGGCGGCCGTCAGACATCGAGCGCAACCTGCTCGGCCTCACCCATGCGGGATGCCTTGCCCTGTAGGGGGTACCCCGGCGAGGTGGGTCAGTTCCTCCATCGTGCGAGAAGTCGTGCTGGGCAGGTCCTCGATCAGTGAGGGCAGCAACAGGGCTGCCCCGACCGCGTCCCAGAGGGCGCGGTGCGGGCGGCTGGCGGGGACGAGCTGGTGGACTTGGGCGTTGAGGGCGTACTTCTCCAGCAGCCGGACCAGATTCCAGCGTCGGCTCGCCGGGTGACCGTGACGGTAGAGCTGGGCGGTATCGATCAAGGCCGAGGGCTGGGCTTCGGGCACGAGACGGCGCAGCAGCCGCCAGTCCACGCCGATGTTGTGCCCGACGATGATCCGCGCGTCGAGACGATCAACGATCTCGGCACGGATGTCGTCCAAGGCGGGCGCGGTGAACAGGAAGTTGCCAGTGAGTTCTCGTGCGATCCACGGGCGGGGCGCGACCATGCGGCCGGGGTTGACCGTAGTGTCCCAGGCAGCGGTCATGTCCGGGAAGCCGCCGTCCAGCGGGACGATCGCGATCTCCAGGATCTGCTCGCGGTCACGATCCTGGCCGCCGGTGCCTTCCAGGTCGAGGGCTACGAGTGGCGCGGTGGTCCAAGGCTGACGCGTCACGTCTTCTCCAAAGATGTCGGGCGGGGGCACACGGTTGTGGCGAGCAGGTTCCGCAGGCGCTGCTCGGCGTGCTCCACCGCCTCGGTCAGGGCTTTGAGATGGACGTCCGGGATGCTCCCGGTACCGAGCGCCGCGGCGGCGATCACGGCGAGGAGGTCCTCGTGCTGCTGGCCTGTCATGCGGGAGCGCATCACCGGGTGGGCGAGGACATCGCGGGCCACGTAGGCATCGGTCAATGCGACGTCGATGACGGCATCGGCCAGCTGGGCGCCGCTCGGCTGGCCTTGGCTGGCGGCCACGTCGAGAGCGGTCAACGCGAGGCGGGCCCGGAACGCAGCTGTGGTCGGCTCCTGGGCGGCGACCAGGCTGTACGTCTGGTCGAGCATGTGCTCGACCTCGTCCTGCGAGGTAGCTGTGGTGCCGGGGCGGACGGCGATGCGCAGGAGCGACGCCACGACCGTCTCCCATGGCTCGGCTGGCGTCGTCGAGTCGATCAGCGCAATCGCGTCGACCGGGCGTCCCTGCTCCAGCAGGGCCATGATCTTGAGCTGGCGGCCGTCGAGCAGCCGGTCACCGATACCACGGTGGGATGCCATAGCGTCGGCAGCCTCACTCCAGCGACCCTGTTGGGCCAGGGCGCGGGCCCCGTCGATGAGCAGGGCGACCCACAGCTCAATGCACACCGCACCGTGGTCGTCGTGGGTGCGGGTCAGGGGCGACAGGTCGACGTCATGTCCATGGATCACGGTAGCGGCGCGCTGCTGGGCCGCACGGTAAAGCTGATCAAGCAGCTCGTAAGCGCCTTTGCCGTCGCCTTCGCGAATCAGTAGCCGGCCGAGGTTGATCAGCGGCATCAGCGACATGACGGCGATCTCCCGGTCGAGATTCCCAGCCTCGGCGAATACCTGGTGCTGCCTCCAGCACAGATCGGCAGCCATCTCGGGCAGGGCGGCGTCGGAGGCGATGAGCGCGGAGATGTTGAGGACCCCGCAGGCGCGGGCCACCAGGTCGTGGCGGCCAGCACCTGCCGGTTCGATGCTCAGCGCAGTGAGATCGGCGATGCGCTCCGCCAACGGCTTGCCGGGCGGTTTGGTGCGGCAGACCAGCGGGATACGGGCGGCGATCGCCGGGTTCATCACGACGCTGACTCCTCCCTACGGCCAGTCGACTACGAGGCGGCTGGCCGGCTTGTCGATGATGAAGCGCGGATCGGCGGCCTTGAGCAGGTCACGGTTGTCGCTGGTGGCCATGCGGAAACTGGGGGCGGGGGCGTGGTTGCCGTAGTCGCGGTCCCATTCCTCGATCGCAGTGGCGACCTGCTCGGCCAGGGCTGTGGCGCGTGGGCCGTGGCCGATGACGCCGATCTGCCAGAAGCGTCCTTCGCCGTCCTCGCCTTCGCGGATGGTCAGGTAGGCCAGGGTGTCTGCGTCGAGCGCGGCCATCGAGCCCCACGCGAAGTGCGGCGTGAACCCTGGCCGGTTGCCGGGCATCCGGGACAGCCCGTTGGGCAGGACGCACGCCAGCCACAGATACAGCCACTGCCACGGGTCGCCCTGCCGGAACTTCACCCCGGTGTAGGCCGGGTGGGCTGGGGTGTCCAGGATCGTACGCATCGCCTCGCGGTCGACGAGTTGCTCGCTGAAGGTCTCCAGGTGAACATCGCCTTCGCCGTCGACGGGGACGCGGGTGTAGATGTCATCGCCGATGCCCTTGCGTAGCGGCACGAAGGTCGCCATCTCGCAGGAGGCCGTCTTCCAGGTGTCGCCGTCGCGCTCGAAGGCGAAGGATCGGGAGATGCTGCCGCGGATGCGCATCGGGATGACCAGACGACCGTCCGGGCCGAGTTGGTCGAGCACCTGGGTGGGGATGTCGCCGGCGCCCACGGTGAACTGGATGCGATCGAAGGGGGCATGCTGCGGCAGCCCGGCCGCGCCGTCGCCGAGCAGAACAGTCACGTTGCCCACCCCGGCCGCTTGCAGGTGCATCTGGGCTGTGTCGACGAGGTCTTGGTCGACATCGATCGTCCACACGCGTCCAGTGGGGCCGACCAGGTGGCCGAGCAGCGCGGCGTTGTATCCGGTGGCCGCCCCGGCCTCCATGATCTTGTGCCCGGGGCGAGCGCCGACCTGCTCCAGTTGGGTGGCCACGATGGACGGCGCGGAGATGCACGAGATCATCTCTCCGCCGGGGTCGTGCTTGATCGCCACGGCGTCGTCGACGTAGGCGGCCTCGATGGGAGCGTCGGGGACGAACGTGTGGCGCTCGACTGCACGGAATGCCTCGATGATCTCTGGCGTGCGCAGGTGGCCGGATTCGATGTACTTGGCCACCATGGCCTCGCGCAGCTTGGTCGGATCGACGGCGGTAGTGATGGTGGTCTCCATCCTGGTGAAGGTAGGTGTTACTGGCGAGGAGGGGCTGGTGGACACGGCGGCCGGCCCGTCCTCTCCGAAGGCGACCTGCCAGCCGAGCCAGGCCGCCGCGGCTTGCTCGGCCACGGACGTGCCGGCGCGATTGAACGCGAAGATGGCGTGGTGAGCCAGGACGGCGCGCAGCCCTCGCTTCAGGTGCCCGTCCTTCGCGCACCGGGCGAGGCGGCGGCCTGCGTCCTCAAAGGCGGCCACGCGCTCGGCCCACCCCGGTTCAGGTAGAGGCCGCTGGGCGGCATCGGCGTTCATGAGGCGCCGCATCGCGGTGATCGCCGCCGCTCGGCGCGCTTCGGCGGGCGGGTCAATCGCAGGACGCAGCTCGCCGATCTTCGCCCACACGTCGCCGACCTCGAACGGGTCGAGCCCTGCCGCCCGGAACATCGCCGACAGCAGCAGAATGCATCGCTCCCTGCCGTCGGGACTGCCGGTCTCGGCCAGCGCGGCGGGGCTGTCGGCGCTGAACACCTCGTGGGCGATAGCCATGCCCTGCGGGCCGCCGAACGCTTCAGTTTCGGGCTCGTAGATGCCGCTGACCCACGTGGCCACCACCTGGTCGGCGATGAGCCGGTCGAGCACGACGTCCACAGGCTTATCCGTGCGCAGCCGCA
Organism: Nonomuraea sp. NPDC001699; assembly: GCF_053596455.1. Classification (NCBI taxonomy): domain Bacteria; kingdom Bacillati; phylum Actinomycetota; class Actinomycetes; order Streptosporangiales; family Streptosporangiaceae; genus Nonomuraea; species Nonomuraea sp. NPDC001699. The sequence goes on from NZ_JBSFGF010000010.1 coordinate 53,789, forward strand.
GCCCGCCCTCCTTGCGCAGGAAGTGGAAGCGCCGCCCGACCAGGGCGGCCGACAGCGCGAGCGCCGCCTCGGGGCTCACCCCGATGCGGTCGGGGAAGCTGATCGTGGCCTGCCACCATTCCGGCCCGGCCAGCGGGGCGAGGTTGTCCTCATAACTGTTCATGGTGTCGAGTCGCTCCTGCTCGCTCCGTGTTCGGGTCGGTGGGACGGTGAGGGTCAGTGAAGGAGTAGGGCGCAGGTCCAGCCGGTGCGGTTGGAGCCCTCCAGCGCCAATTGCGCCCCGGCACGCCCCTCAAGAAACCCGGGCTTGGTCAGGTCGCCGAGTCCGGCGGCCAGGCGTTGGCGCACTCGCCGGATACTTGTGGTGAACCGAGCCGGGAAGGCGCTGTCCGCGGCGATAGCGGTGGCGACCGTCAAGATCCCGGCCCAGCCGTGACACAGCGACGCATCGCTTACCCGGCCGAGCCGATCCGAGTCGAGCAGCGCCGCCATCGCGACATCCTCAGCCTTCTGCCCGCGGGCCGGGTCACACAGGGCGAGCGCAGCCAGTTGCAGGGCGCGGGCGATCCCCAGGTCCCCGTAACACCAAGACGGCCGCAGAGGCGGTACCGGCAGCGGCTTGCCGTCGGTCAGCTCGTCGAGGGTGATCCAGTAGGAGTTGCCGAACTCCTCCAACCACGTCGCGTATACCTGGACGGCGTCGCGCTGGCCGTCGACCTGAACGCTTCGGCAACCGGCCAACGACAGCAGTGCCAGCGGCCCGGCGATGCCGTGGGCGATGCCGTTGTTGCCGTGACCGCCGGAGACCTGCGCCTCGTGCGTGGGGTTGTCCGACGACCACCACCCCGGCAGCATCCGCCCATCGACCGTGACCGGGCGCGCCAGCGACACCAGATAGGTCAAGACCTCATTGAGCAGAGGTGAGGCGCCCGGCCGGGCCAACAGCAGTGCCCCGAACCCCGTTAGTCCCCTGATCAGGTCGAACTCCGCCAGTGACGGCAACAGCCCCTCCTGCTGCCGCTGCCGGGCAGCGGTCAGACGCGCGGCCACGACCCGGTCAACGCCCGCCTGCACACCCCGGTCGACGCGCCCGGCGCGGCTGAGGACGAACTCCAGCGCGGGAGCTCCGTGATACAAGCTCGCGTTGGAGCCGATGCTGACGCCGCCGCATACCGCTTCCTGCAACAGGGGACGCGCGGCGGCGAGATCGGCGCGCTCGATGTGCAGCAGTGCCTGGCCGAGCGCGCCCTCGGCCAGGGCCTGCGTCGCCAGGGTGTTCATAGTGTCGACACCACTGAGACGACGATGCTGTGTGCCCGGCCGCCGAGCCACCCGTCGGCATCAGGCGGCGGCGCCTCGAACAGCACCGCGATCGGATTGCCGCTCAGGTGCGCGCGCAGCAGGTCCACGTCCATCTCTCGCGTGAGGTCTAGAGGCAGGTGCTGGTCATCAAGGGCCAGGAGTATCCGCTCGGGCACCCCGGCCCGGACGCGCCACGCGTGCAGGTGCTCGGCCCACTCGTCCAGGTGTGCCGTACGGCCGGGCAGTCTTCGGGCGTGGAGCTGCCAGCGGGCGGCGACCAGGATGGTGCGCCGATAGTGCAGCGCCGGAGTGAATGGCAGCGTCCACGCAGCGCCCCAGTCGAACCACGTCACCTGGGTGGTGGCGGCGCGGCTGATCTCGGCCAGGAACCGGACCATCGGCGGCGTGTAGTTGTTCCACAGGAAATTGATCGCCGTGGGGGCCAACAGCTCCAGGCGCTCCCCGGTCGCGGCCACCGCCAGATACAGATGACCGTCGCGGAAGCCGACCGACAGATCGCGTGGGAACAGCACATCCTCGCCGCCCTGGTATTCGCCGACGCTGACCAGCTTCGGTAGAACGCGCGGTGCCCTGGTGAGCAGGTCTGCCTCGGCCCGTGTGGGGTGGAACGACAACTGCGCCAATGTCGCGCCGGGCGCGACGGTGGGCAGGGCAGCGTATCCGGCAGCCAGGCCCGGCAGCAGATGCCAAAAGCGCCCGGACATGGAACCGGCCGCGCGGGAGACGGTGTGGACGCGCAGCCGGAAGTCGCCCGAGTCGAGCGCGCCCACCGTCCGGGCCTGGACCTGCGCGCACACCTCGAAGTGCGGCGCAGGCGCGATGTTGCCGAACGGCTCGGCCGCGGCGACTTCCAACTCCTCGACAAGCGCCTCGGACAAGATGACTGCCTGCTTGCCCTCGACGGCAGCGGTCCCGGCCAGATCCAGCAGCAGCCGGTCGCGGCGTGACATCGGCCTGGGCGGCTCCGACAGCAGGCCGAACCCGTCCGGCAGGCCCAACCCCCGCTCAGGGTCGGTGAGCTGTTCGACGGGGACTTCGGTCCCCTCACCGAACCGGCCGACGAATCGCTCGGCGTATCGCCGCCAGGCCGTAGTACCAGCGGGATGGGTCGCAAGCCGGGCCAGCACGGTCGCCGCGGTCTCCACCTCAGCCGCGACGGTTTCAGGCAGGCGCACCTCGGCGTCCAGCCGCAAGTCCACCGCTGTGCGCTCACAGGCGGCCAGCAGCGCGGGCGACACGACGTTGGCCGGGTTGGTGACAGTGGCCGGCGCACGCAGCCGGGAACGCAGCAGCCGCGTGCGCAGCAGTTCAGCGACCAGTTCGGCCCTGCGGCAAGGCTCGACCTGCGGGAATTCGGCGGCAAGCTTCCCCAGCAAGGCCGCATGCGGGATCGGAGAGCCGGCCGCTTCCAACACCAGCTCCACCGCTGCCGTCGAGACCAGGGAGAATTCGTCCGCGCCCTCGGCCGGTACATGGACGCGGCCGTCGCGCACGCGGGCGAGGTTGTTCACACACACCTCGACGTCGTCCATTCCCTTCTCGTCTGTCTCCCACGCCGTGATCGCCAAGTCGAGTTCTGTGGGGTCGGGCCGGTCGACGGCCTCGTGCGCATCCCCGACGCGTACGAACGGCGTGTTGCCGAACTCGACCAGGGCGACACCCGCGAACAGGCCGAACGGGGTGGAGCGGTGCGCAAAGCGGATGGCGTATCGGGCGATGGAGAGCGCGGCGCGACGCACCCGGCGGACGTTGCTCACCTGCCCATCGAAGATCGCCTGAAGCTGTCGGGCCAAGTCTGGGCTGGCGCTGTTGACCGCCTGTTGGAAGGGCTCATCCGCCCATACCTGGGCCAGCCATGACCGCCATTGCTCGACCGAGGAGCCTGGCTTCGGCCAGCCCGGACGGGCCGGAGGAGCGAGATGCACGGTGGCGCGCAGCAGCCCGACACCGGTGCGCCGATACCGTCTGATCCGCGTCCGCGTCATCCTGATCACTCCCTTTCCTTGTCACCATCCGGGCTGATCTGGGAATCCCGGGTCCGGTCGAGAGGGACCTGGGCCAGCGGGGTTACGAAGTGGTGCAGGCGCTCGGGCAGGAGCTGCCGCACGTGTCACCGGTACCGCACCTCAACGAGGTGTTGGCCGCCGGGGTGTTCTCCGTGAGCCTGATGTCGAGGTCGAACGGGTCGAACGGTGTGTACGTGCCAGCGACCTCGGCCGCTCCATCGGCGCCCTGTTCGATGGTTGAAGTGCTCATCCGCTTCTGCTCCTGTCCTGTGTTGGTGTACCTGAGGAAGGGGGCGGCCGACTCCAGCGGTAGCGCTGAAGGGGTTCGGCCGGGGCCTCGCTGCTTCTCCTGATGACCTGGCGCTACTGTCCGCGCCTTGAGGTATGCGGTACCTCTGCGGACCTCACCCGAGGAGGCCTTGCCTGAGGTCGCGATGTAAGAGATCTCGGAGTTTGTGTAATGAGCTCGTATCCCTTCGCTCGGCGTTGGCTGGTGAGTTGCTGGCAGACCTGACCGAGGTCTCCGCGCAGGCCTCGGTCACGGACTCCTTCTGCGTGTGAAGGCCTTGATGGCGCCTCCGGTCACGGGCGCGGCAGTAGCCTTATCAGAGACGGCCTCGGTCGTCGCGCCCTGGTGTCGAAGATGAACTCGACGGAGCTCTGGCCGGTCAGCACGGGCATGTGAAGACAGCCAAAGCCCCTCCCCCAGCCCGCGGAAGAGTCGCTGGGGACCAAACCGGCTGTGGTGCGGACCTGTCGAATCGATTGATGCCGACGTCTCAGCCCAAGTTGTCTTCTTGCGAAGCCCCCCGGCCGGCAAGTCACCGGCTTGGAGGGTCGGGACCTTCCCCACAGCGGGGTAAGCACGGCCGAGAGACGCGCCTTCTTGAGCGGCCCCAATGCACTCGACGGGGTCCCCTCCAGACCCGGGCCGGGGGCGCTCATGCGACCCCGTCCAGAGCCTTGGCCATTGTCTCCTCCACGACACCCTCCGCCCAGATCCACGGACCGAACCCCAGGCCGAACGGCGCAGGCTTCAACCCATCGAATCGGCCATCTACGGCGGCCTTCTGGAACTCGGTGTATGCCCGCTTGGTGGTACGCACCGGGTGAGGGCTTTGACCTGCGGCCGCATCGTGGATGGCGATGATGACGGTCTCACCGTCCTGCTTCGGACGTAGCTTGTCATTCCGAATGTCGCGCAGGAGATCAAGCCAGCATTTGGCGCCCATCGTCGCAATGTCCTCGGAGTCGATCAGATCGCACATCTGGATCGTCGTCGACCGGGCCACTCGGCGAACGGCGAGGCGGTTAGGGCTCGTGGCTTCTACGCCATGCGTAGTCATCGGGTTCTCCGAAGCAGTTGCTTGTGCCAGCAGCATGACAGTTGACAGTAGTCATGGGCGCGTATCTGTTACACCTCGGAGTAAGTCCGCAATCGCCCCGGTCTCTGGGCGGCCCTCACCTGCATATTCTCAGGAGGCATCTGCCATTACCCATGCCAATGGGTAACCTGGTGGCGCTTCCGAGAGGGGGAAGTGAGATGTCGAAGCAGGGTCAGGACTCGAGTCCGCAGGCGCGAGGGCGCCGATTGGCGCGAATCGGAAACGAATTGTGGCTAGAGACGGGATCGGTCAAGAAGGCAGCTACGGAACTTATGCGCCGCTATCCGGTCGTTTGTAGCCTTCAGGCGCACCGGTATGCATGTGGCCTTTCTCAGGGTCAAGCCGCCGTCCGCTACAACCAGATGACCGGCCACCAGACCAGCTTGGGCGGCACGTCCATCAATGCGTGGGAGACCTGGGCCCGTGAACGCAGCAGGGCCGGATCGGCTCCCAGCTTCACCAGCCTGCTGATCCTCGCCGCCGCCTACGGAGGTGGCCCCACAGGTGTCGCCGAGGAGGACGTCTCCCCCAGCGATCTGGTAGCCGAAGCGTACGAGCGGTTGGCCGTAGAAGACCAACTCGCCTTGAAGAGGTACGCCACCATCCAGTCCGCTCCCCTGCCATCCGTCACAGCGCCGGCAACGGCAGAGCCAGATGACACAACCGCCAGTACGACACCGGCCGAATCCAGCGCCATGGGCCACGACTTCATCATCGCGGCCCCCACCGTCGAATACGGCACTCCCGACAGGCTTGTCTACTCCCTGCCCAACCCCGCCCCCGGCCAGCTTCTTAACCTGACATGGGCGTCCTTCGGCTACGGCATCGAGCGCCTCATCCACCAGATCAAAAACCTCGGGCGCCGTACCGATGTAGACGCCTGTTTCGGGATCAACGAGGCCGGCCTGGTCATGGCCACCTTCCTCGCCTCCGCCCAATTCGGGCGCTGCCCCATCGGCTATCTCAAATGCAACAAGAGCCGCGAATTCATCAGCCTCGACACCGCGTCCATCTTCCCGGAGTTGCCAGACGCTCCAGAGATAGTGTTGTGCGACTTTGAGGTCAAGCATGCCGATGTGGTCGGATTCATCTCACGCGAGATCCGTGACCGCTATCCCGGCGCGCAGATCTATTTCGCGGTGTTCGGAGCCATGACCAAGGGGAAGCTCGAAGTCAGCGATTTCGACGATCTCACCGGCGCTGGCATCATGCGAGCGGCAAGCTTCAAGGCGGTGTTCATCGCCGCGACGATGAGCCCACCAGGAATCGAACCGCCGCTGGAGCTGCGCTAACAGTACGGAGGTCCCATCGTGACAACCTCTCCCGCCCTCCCCGGCCTCGCCCAGAGCCTCGCCGAGCTGGTCTCTCAGGTGATCGGGGAGATCCGTCCCCGCCTGATCCAGGCCGCGCTATCAGGTGAACGATCAGAGGCCGCCAACCTGCGCCACTCCGACAACTTCCTGTCCGCCCACGATCTGTGGATGCATGAGCGCTACCGAGAGCTCCTGACCCCGATCATCCCCTCATACATCTACGCCTCCGAAGAGGCCGACCCTCAAGTCGTCGGAGCCGACCCAGAGCCGGATCTGTGCGTCCTGGTCGATCCCCTCGACACCAGCGAGCTGGCCGTTCGCGCCCTCTACGGCTACACGCACGTGATGGTGTACTCCCGCAGCCTTGCCCGGCCCATCGCCGCGGTGGTGGGCGACATCTTCCATCATCTCCAGATGTATCTCGCGGCCCGCGACGAGGACGGCAACGACCAGGCGTTCGTCTACACGCAAGACGGCAAGGCACACGAGCTGAAGGTGCGCCGCCTCGCAGAACTGCGCGAGGCACTGATCACGAACTACCTGATGAAGCCTGCTGAACGACTCCAGCCGCTCGGTCGCCAGACCCGCCTGCTCGACGCGCTCAACCAACCTTCGGCGGACGGCGCCGTTCGCGGCCGCATCGGAGTCGACTTCGGGTCTGTCAGCCTGTGCCACGTCGCGGCGGGCTTCACCGACGCGACGATCGAGTTCGCGAAGGGCTTTGCCGTCTGGGACCTGGCACCAGGACACTACGTTCTCAACGCCGCGGGCGGCGCAGTCCTCGACCTCGAAGGCAACCCCCTGCCACTGGACTACCAGTTCGGCAGCATGGCTGACATCAACAAGGCGATGGACAGACGACAGAAGTTCGTGGCGGCCTCCAGCCTCACCCTCGCACGCGACATCGTCGCCTCCATCTACGCCACTTAGCTAGGGCCTGTACGAACTTTGGATCTTCAGATGGGTTGAAGGCTGCGGATCCACAGGACGGCTCCGCGTAGATGCAGGCCGGCCAGATAGCTTTCGGGTGCCTTGTCGAAGCGGAAGGCCAGCCCGCGCCACTCTTTGATCTTGTTGATGCAGCGTTCCACCGTGTTGCGCTGCCGGTAGAGCTGCGACCCCCGAGTCCGTGACCTTGTGAGCCACCAGCATGTGCAGCTCGGCGGTCTCGAATCTCGAGCCTGGTACTGCGTCGGCGGATCGTCCCAAACAGATAGAGCAGGTGCGGCGCTCGTCGCGGCCGTGTCCGCGGTCGCACTGACGGTCAGCGACCGGGACCTGCTTCCACAACAGCCGTTTGAGCTGGGTATGCAGGGTGGGCTGGTTCTTCTTGACGATCAGTACGTAGTGGGCGTTCTTCTCGGTCACCAGGAAGGTGGCGTGATCGCGCTGGGTGTGCAGAGCGTCCGCGGTGAGAACGCATCCGTCCAGGTCAAGGCCCTCAAGCAAGGGCCGGAACCGGGTGATCTCATTGGTCTTGCCCTCCACATCGCTCTGAGCCAGCACCAGGCCCGTGGTGTGGTCGAGGGCCGCCAGCAGGTGCACGGTGGCGCCTTGGCCCAGCCGGGCGCCCCGCAGCGCCTTGCCGTCCACCGCGATGGCCCGGCGACGTCGCCGCCCATGCCGGGGTGCGGGCGCGGTGCCGGCCTGCGCCTGGAGGCGAGCGGCCAGCCACGCGGCGAGGATCGCGTCCAAAGCGTCGGCGTCGATGACCTCCAGCACCCGGCGGATCGTCGCCTCGTGCGGTGGCTGATGAACTCCGAGTACGAGGTCGTGCCGGATCTCCAATGCGGCCTGGACCTGGACCGGGGCGTCGGCGATCCACTCGCCGATCGCGGTGAAGGACCGCGCCCCGGCCAGGACCGCCGCCGCGGCGATCGCCAGAACCGAGGCCAGTGCGTGTCGGATCCCGCGCCGTCCGCGTGGATCGGGAACCTGCCGCAGCTGGTCCAGCAGGCTGGCGTACTCGGCGACCGCTACGGGCAAGGAGCGGCCGCTCATCGCGGTCAAGTGGTCCAGGGCAGGGTTGATCGGCAATGATGAGGGGGCAGGCACGGTCTTCTCTGATCATTTGGCGTCGAGAACCTCATGATCCCGAAGGTCGTGCCTGTTCGTTTACGCCGACCGCCGTCGTATCGCGCTTCGGCTTGGCCATACCCGCCCTTCAGCTCGAACCGGACACCATGGCCGTCAACGCCACTTTGCCGAAGCCCTGGAGTCATGGTGGCCTACGTCCATCGTTGCGGCGAAGACAAGGTTCCCCGAATCGTGCAGCAGCGTTCCGCCAGATCATCCGATATCCGCGGCGGGGCGGACGTGGGCTGTCCCGCGACATGGAGCACATGATGACCAGAAACCGTCGCCGCAAGATCAAGCTCAGCGCCCACGAGGAAGCCACCGGAACGGCGTATATGGTGGCCCGCCGACAGATCTCTCCGCCGACTCTTGCCGAGGTGATGCAGCAGCATCCGCAGCTCAACTCCTTCGGCATCGGCGCCTTCAATCCGCTGCGCAAAACAGCTGAGCAGCGCCGGACCGAGATCGCCGCTGACTGCGAGGAACTGGCCGGAAGCGAGGCCATGGTGATGGAGACCGCCGCGTGGCTTCGTGAGAACATTACGCCGATCAAGACTCCCACCGTCGGCAGCTACTCCATGAAGCACGTGATGGAGCGAGCAACCGGCAGATACGTCACTAATGGCGCTTTCATTGCCGCCGCTCTCATCGCTGGCTACACCTTCAAGTACGAGGCACCGAATGTGCTCTTCGGCATGAGCTTCCGGGACGTGAAGCGAGTGGACTCAGCGACTCATTAGATTTAAGAAAAGGCATGATCAACCCCCTGAAAAGGAGTGTCTCAATAACGCCTCTGGCTCGCTGCCCCCCGTGGAACGAACACCACCTGCGGCACGCTCTTCGCAAGTACGGGCTTACCCTACAACCGACCTCGAGCCCACCAAACCCTGGGCCAAGCGGCTCCACAACGCACCGTCTCCGATTCGATCACAGATCCCGAGCAAAATTGTCGACCTGAACATCCGCCGAAGAGAACGGCCCGGTGGCGTCCTCCACGAGTACTCACATGCCGCATGACCTGCATGGATGAGATTTTCGACAGGCGCAATGTAACCCTGCAACGATTCATGCGGACGAATATCTTCTGATTTAGTTCCAAGAACCAGAACCTCCACCACGCCAAAGCTCATCGCATCAGATTCGATTTGAAGTTCTCCAAAGTGACTACGCGGCTTGATGATCATCCCAGGGACCACCGGCGACGGCAACATCTTCTACATCATTGACGAAAGAGGCCAAGCGAACATGCGAAGGAACCTACAACTGAGCGCAACATTTCTACGTTGACGGCCGCCGGCTCCTATTCGATCCACGACTTCGGCGTGGCCGAGACGACTCAGGAGCGGGCAATGGAAGCTGGCTCGGACGAGAAACAACTATCACGTCAGTGACGTTCTCTAGGCCCAGAAGAGCTTGCCGAGTAGTGCCATGCTCTTGCACCGAGGAGGATTCATCGTAGATAAAGACAATCATCTCCTTGTAGGGATGATTGTCTTTAAGGTATGCCACATAGTCTTGAAAAATCTCTTTCTCGTATACTTTGAAGTCGCTGGCTTTACGCGCATATTTCACTTCGATCAGCAGCCCGAGTGATGGGATACCAAAGTCGGCACGGTAGGAGCTATGTCCAACCTTCCGAAGCGTCTCTTCGTCAACTACGTCATCAAATATCGATCGAAGAATCATCCACAGAATATCCTGAACCTCTCGCTCGGAGGTGATTGGCCAGCGAATCGGCTGGTCCTGGCCGCCGTCATCGTAACGCCATCGTCGCATTGCATCCTGGAAACGGCGAAGGACTGAACCGACATGACTGCTCGTCAAGACGCTCTGATCAATGCTCATCTCGAGGATGCGGGAGACTGCCGCCATCAGAACCGCTGCACGTGGTGCCGTCAGCTGGTCAGTTCGACCCGTCACAAGACCGTTGAGGATACGGTTCTGCGCCTCGCGCAGCTCTTTCACGTCGGTCGTTACCGGGTCGCGGTCTACTGCGGCAAGCCAGCACACGGATGCCAAATCGACGGGGTCGGTGATTGTTCGCAACTCAATGTTCTGGTCTACGGTGACACCAAGGAGTTGCCGAGCATGTTGATGGAAAATCCCCAGCAGAGGCGTGGCCGCCTGAAGTCGCTCATCCTGGAGGACCCCAGTCAGCCAGGTCCGGGCATGAGGAAATTGGTCGCGAATCGCATTGACGGCAAGCGCTATGCCGACTACTTGAGTCGGATCGTTGACAAAGGTCACCCCGTCAAGCTGGAAGGGGTCCTTGCGCATCAGGTGCGGCAGGCGATCGATAAGAAGATCTCTTGCCCGCTGCGACAGAGCAGAGGAAAAGGCTGCTAGTCCATAGCCCAGGACAGCCAGAGCCGGAGTATAGGACAGGCGATGCTCATTGTCTGCAAACCAGGCTTCGGCCATGGGATCAACGTTCCACTGAAATCCCATACTTTTGTCACCCAGAATATAGTGGGCAAGCAACCCGTCAAGATGGCCCGGCTGATTCGATCGACAGATCAAATCCTCTAGCAGGGCAATCCGTTCACTCAGCTGCTGCCCGAAGGATGACCTGTCATCTCCCTCGGGCTGGTGCGTCAGAGAAACCACCGGCTACCTCGTAGTTGAGTCGCGACGGCATCGGCGTTCCAGTTTCGGACGTGGCGCAATTGACCGAGTAGGCGTGCTATGAGATCCGAATAAAGGATTGTTACTGGCATATGAGACGGATACATATTACGCCACGACATCGATGTGAAACGGTACGCCTGCCTTGACAGATACTCGATATCCGTGAAGGTCGATTCCTTGTGAAGTTTGATTAGCAACGGTTTTGGGACACCGTGCAGTTCGCTCTTGAGGTCGTACGGCCCACTGACGGAAAGCAGCATCTCCCTTGCGCCGATGGGGACTGCGTGTCCACGATCCGCCACCAGACGACCCTTGGCAGCGCCAGAGCTTCTGATACCGACACTCGCTCGGTCGAACATAGTCCAATCGTGATCAGTGCTAATATGCACGAACGCGAATTCAACCTTGGCATATTGCTTCGCTAGCTGCTCGACCAGATTTTTGACAGCAATAGTCTCGATATCTTTGAGCGGCTTGAAAACATGGAATATAAGCCGAAGCTCATCACTCTTCTGCCAAGCATTTCTGGCCTTGATATCGCTGATACATTCTTTGAGCGACTGCAGGAGTGCATCAGCATAGTCATCATAGTCAGCCTCACGGGACTTATTCGATAGAAGATAGTTGCCGTCTGCACTAAAGACAGTGGTGATGCCTACCACGCGCTCAGGGTCGGTCAGCCGACTCGACTTGATATGCGCACTACCAATGCCGAACACGAGCTCGTGAGCAAGAGCCTTTGGCGCAGCGATAACGAAGGGGATACCACCAAGCTTGGCATAGCATGCCAAGGCGATGCTGTTGAGCGGGTAGGCAATGTTGCCCAACCGCATGGTCTCGATCTGCACATCCTGTACAGGCACGCCTTGCCCCATGAAAACGGACTTGGCAACCAGATAGGGACTATCGTCACCAGTCAAGTGCTCCTGCGCTTCACTCGTCACTACGATAGCGAGATCCGGGGGACCACTTTTCAAGGCATCACGACATGCCTGGCGATAAGCAGCGGCATCCGTGGCGTCACCTGAGAAGGTGTGCATAGAAATATCAACTCGGCCCAGGTGATACTTGCGAACAAATCCCAGATTGAAGACCTTCGCTCCGCGGACACCGTTCAAAAACTTGGCTATGAAATTCTCAACTGTGCCCTTGTGTATCTTGGGTGCGATTACAGCAATACGGGGCTGTTTTTTGGCGAAGAACTCCGCATCAAACGGGCCGTACTCGTCCAGGCCACGGTCGGCCGAGTGGCTTGTCTTGTCACCACCCTGGTCAAACAGAAAGGTCGGTGAAGTGTAACGCGCCGAAGATACCTTCCGACCTTTGGATGTGCCCACAGGCTGCTCAATAGCGATCGAAAGCCCGTTGGCGATCTCCACCTCGCCGCGCCGGGAGAGCCGGTCGGCGATGTCAACCGTTCTCCCCAACCTGCCTGCAGCACCCAAGAGGTCGAAGGTAGCAACCTCAAGTTCCTTAGCAATCCGGGAGGCATCCACACCAGCCAAAGTCGTGACCACATCGATGAAGGTCTCTCGGCGGCTTTCCAACCAAGCTGCGTCGGCCGAAATACTGGCTAGCTCGGGAGCATCACGAAGAATGAGCCGATCTCCTTCTACCCGCTCGACAGCCCCGACGGCTCGTCGAGTGGCATAGGCATCGAGCACTGGATGAAGGGCCAGCCTGTCATCATGCCCGAGAACGTAGTGTCCGATAACATCGATACCGCATCGCAGAAGGTCCTGGACCGTCATGTCGATCTCGTAGCGCGTCTTGATACCCACCACGACGCCGGGCCGCCCGGACGGCCCAACCATTCGGCTATCCAGCCGGAACTGCGGGTAAACATGGAGCGACGCCAACTCGCCGACCCTGCTACCTCGAATCAACGGTTCGAGGAGATCCTTACCCGGCATCCGGGAGACAAAGGTGGGTGGGGCAAGCCGGCGCAACTTGTAGCGCCAACCGATGACGGCCCGCAGCAGCGCCTCTTGCACCAGACGCATCGTCAATGCCTGATGCTCCTTGATTGCGAAGACGGTCTCCGTGCCATGCGCCTCTGCTTTGGCGACCCAAGGGATACAAGCAATCTGGCCCTTCGTCCGAGCGACCACATGGCTGTCGGCCAGCTCGGCCCGGATCGCTGCTAGCTGCTCCTTCGACTCGAACGTAATCACACCGCCCTCGAAGCTGTTCGCCCTGAAGCGGACAGGGAGGTAGTTGAAGGACAGAAGTGGCGTATTGCGATTACCTGGCTGCATCAGTTACTGCACCACCCTTTCAAACGGATCTCTCGTCTCCCTGGGCACCGGGGCTCAAACGACGTACATCGTCATCAACGCCCAGTCCGTCCTTGCTGCAAGATTCGCCACCCGAACGACGCGACGCATACTGACAGGTCAATAGCATGCCAGGCGGCACCGACAATCCCGATGCTCGAACGCGGCACAGGTGGGGGCTGGTTGAGGACGGCTCACCCGCGAGCCTTGCGGGTGTCGAGGCAAGTGGTCTCGATGTCGACAACGGCGCATGGCAGCGACCCGATGCGGTGCTGACGCTGTGGTGCGGCGGCCTGCGGCGGCTCCTGGCTGACCGCTCGGGTATCGCGGGTTGTGGTTGCCGGAGCGCTAATGGACTGTTGGGTCTCGGGCACGTCGAGTCGGCGGACGCAGGAAGAGCAGTTCCTGCCCTATGACGTCGTCGTACTTGTCTACGCGCTTGTCGGGGATCAGCGCGCCCAGGGCGAGGGCATCGGAAACGTCGTCGGCGGCCAAATTCGCCGGAAGATCGGCGGCTGTGTGCGGGAGGGTGTCGCTGATCAGCAGTACGGCTCCGTAGCCGACGACGTCGACGCCGTAGGCCTGCAGGGCCAGGGCGAGGGTGGTCATGATGGCGTCGCCGCGGAAGGGGAACAGCAAGGTGCCGTTGCCGTAGCCGACGAGCGGGGTGTCGTGCAGGCCAAGGCGGCGTTAGGCGGGCGCGATGCTCAGCGAGCAGGCGCTGGGCGGTGGCGTCCAGGTACGCCAGAACCGTGGTGTCCTCGTACAGGCGCCGCCGCATGGTGGTGCGGACGGCGTACCGAGGGTGCTGTTGGAGCGCGGGCACGCAGTGTGCGGCGACCATGCCGAGGATCCAATTGGTGAAGCACAGGCGCAGACGCATCTTGCCGCGGAGCGGGTTCATGGCGAAAGCGGTCCAGAAACCCACCGATCACCTCTTCCCAACCCCGTCGGCTCAGCACTCATGCCGCCTGCGACAAGCAACGCCTTCCCCGGCCACGGATGGCACTGCAGCCCTCACACATACCTTGCGCAGGCATGGAGAAACGGCTCGCTACCACTCTGAATGCCCAAAATATGATTTTCAGGCCAGCCGATATCGGGTAGCAGCAGAGAGTTGCCGCGATAGTTCTATTTGGATGATAAAAACGTAGTTCCCTCGATCTGTTAGAAGTTCAGCAGCCCCACGGGACACACGCATCGAACGACGGAAGTGGATGAGTGCCGAAGTGCTCAACGAGGCTCCTCTCTTTGCACAAGACACGGCGGTGCCGGCAGTCGGCCAGCTAGTAACAGTGCGTAACCGAAACTGGGTGGCGACGGCGGTGGACCGTTCCTCTATCGCCGCCGAAGAGCCGGGTAGTCCGCTACTCGCTGAAGCGCAACACCTTGTCTCGCTGGTATCTGTGGACGGTGATGCCGGTGACGAGGAACTGCGCGTCCTTTGGGAGCTCGAGCCCGGCGCCACGGCGCGAGAGCAACACGCTTTGCCTTCTCCTCTTCGAGGATTCGATGAGCCCGCGAAGCTGGACGCGTTCCTGGACGCGGTGCGCTGGGGCTCGGTGGCGACGGCGGACAAGACGCTGTTGCAGGCCCCGTTCCGCTCCGGGGTCAAGCCGGAGGACTACCAGCTTGACCCGGTGGTGCGGGCGTTGCAGATGCCTCGTACGAACCTGCTGATCGCCGATGACGTCGGTCTTGGCAAGACCATCGAGGCGGGGCTGGTGATGCAGGAGCTGATGCTGCGTCACCGGGCGCGCACGATGCTCATCGTCTGCCCGGCCTCGCTCACGCTGCAGTGGCGTGACGAGATGCGCGACAAGTTCGGCCTCGCCTTCAAGGTCCTGGACGCGGAGTTCTTGAGAAACCTTCGGAGAGCGCGCGGTGTGTACGCGAACCCGTGGACGCACTACCCGCGGCTGATCGTCTCGATCGACTGGCTCAAGCGAGAGCGGCCTCTAGCGCTGCTGCGTTCGATCCTGCCACCGGTGCCGCAATATCCGCGAACTTTCGACCTCCTAGTGGTCGACGAGGTACATACCTGTGCTCCCTCGGGCACGGGGAAATACGCGGTGGATTCGCAGCGCACGGTCGCGATCAAGACGCTCGCCCCGCACACCGAGCACCGGCTGTTCCTCTCGGCGACCCCGCACAACGGTTACCTGGAGTCCTTCACCGCGCTGCTGGCCCTGCTGGATAACCACCGTTTCGCCCGCACCTTGGTGCCGTCGGAAGAGGCCAAGGCACAGGTGATGGTGCGGCGACTTAAGCGGGACTTGCCACCACGCTGGGACGGTACCCCGCGCTTTCCGGAACGGGATCTGGACCATCCCATGGAGGTCGTCTACGACGCCGCCACCCGCGACGCCTACGCCAAGCTCAACGAGTACGCGCAATCTCGTCGGAAGACGGTCTCCGGGCAGCAGTCTCTGGCTGGGCTCGCACCGAGCCGAGCCACGGACTTCGTCGTCACACTGCTCAAGCGACGCTTCCTGTCCAGCCCAATGGCGTTCGCCAACACCGTAGAGGCCCATCTGAAGTCGATGGCCGCACGGGAGAGGCAGGACAACGACGATCGAGCTGACGACCGCCGCACGGATTCAGTCGTGGAGAAGATCCTCGCCACGATGATCGAGCGATTAGACGAGACTGCCGAAGACGACGAGGCCTTCGGGGACGCGGAGGGCCAGGCCCTGACCACCGTCCGCCGATTAGTCCCACCGCTCTCTCTGCCCGAACGGAAACTCCTGGAGGAGTTGCGCGACTGGGGGCGGAACAACTCGGGCCGAGACGACGGCAAATTCACCGCGTTCTTCGACTGGCTACGAGCGATCGTACAGACCGGAGGCACAGGCGGGGCGAAAGGCCGCTGGGACGGCGAACGCGTCATCGTGTTCACCGAGTACCGCGACACCCAACGCTGGCTGCTCGACCTGCTTATCGGCGCAGGGGTTCCGAGCGAGGCAATCGGACAGCTGTATGGCGGCCAGGACCGCGACGAGCGCGAGCGCGTCAAGAACGTCTTCCAGGACTCCCCAGACCTGCACCCCATGCGGATCCTGCTCGCCACTGACTCTGCGAGCGAAGGCATCAACCTGCAGAACCACTGCCACCGGGTGCTCCATTGGGAAATCCCGTGGAATCCGAACCGGCTCGAACAGCGCAACGGCCGCGTGGACCGGCATGGGCAGAGCGCCCCAAAGGTCGAGATTGTGCACTTCGTGCCCAGCGGCTGGGACCGAAGTCAGGAAGAGGATACCGGGTTCGCTGAGGGCACCCTGGAGGACGCGATGGCGTTCCTCGGTGTCGCTGTACGGAAGGTCAACCAGATCCGGACCGACCTCGGCAGCGTCGGCGAAGTGATCGCCAGCCAGGTGACGCAGAAGATGCTCGGCAAGCGCTCCAGCTGGCAGAGCAGCGACAAGGAGATGAAGCAGCGCGCTGGCAAGGCCGTGCTGAAGATCGAGCGTAATCTGGCGCATGACCTGCAGCAGGCGCAGGAACAGCTCACCCAGACCCGGACCGAGCTGAACCTGAACCCCAAGACGATCGAGCAGGTGGTACGCACCGCGCTGCGCCTGGCCCACAACAAAGACCTCGTCGAGGTCCCATCGCCCAAGGGCGTCAACGCGCGATGCTTCAAGCTCCCTGACTTGAAGGAGGGGTGGGCGCAGGCCCGCAACGACGGCCTGCGGCACCCGGTCAGCGGCAAGGAACGGCCGGTCACCTTCGACCAGAATTACGCCGGACGCAACGACGTCGTACTGCTGCACCTGAATCACCGCCTGGTTGACCTGTGCCTGAGGCTGCTCCGCGCCGAGCTGTGGTCTCAAGGGGAACACGGAGCGCACTTGACCCGGGTTACCGCCCGAGTCGTCCCCGGTGACCTGCTGCGTACCCCGGCGGTGATCGCGCATGGCCGTGTGGTGCTCACCGGGAACCGCGGCGTGCGCCTGCACGAGCAGATCGCCCTGGCCGGCGGCACCATCAAGCAGGGCAAGCTGGTCGTGGAGAAGAACCCCGAAGTTCTGGAGCACTGGCTGGCCGCCGCGTCGCAGGACGCGCCGCCGCCGGAGCTCCTGGACCGGCTGGCCGGGCTGTGGCCCGCGCTGGAGGCCCCGCTCGGCAGAGCCCTCGCGGCCGAATCCAAGAAGATCGCGACCAAGCAGGGCAAGGTCCTGGAGAAACGCTGCGAGGAAGACGTCAAGGCGATGCGGGCGGTCCTGGCCGAGCTGGAACGCAACATCCGCGATGCTCTGAAAACGGACCCGCTCTGGCGTCAAGACACCCTATTCACCATCGACGCCGAACGCGATCAGCTCAAAAAGGACCACGACGAACTCACCGAACGCCTTGCCGCGATCCCCGGGCAGATCGAGTCCGAGACCGATGCCTTGCGCCACCGCTACGCCGACCCAGTTGCCCGCAGATTCCCCGTCGCAGTCACCTTCCTCGTTCCCGCCTCCGTGACAGTAGGCGCCACCTCACCCCAGGCAGGCCGCTAATGTCAGCACCCACGACAGCAAAGCGTCCGCGCTTCCCGAAGTCGACGCAGCAGACGCCGATCGAACAGCACGCCGAGTGGCTCAACCTCCTGCGCCCTGACGGCCCATTCCTCTCCGCAAAGATTTTGGCCGAGGCGTTCCCGCAGGGCTTGGTCGTCGTCGAAACCGAGCTGCGCGCCCGGATCCGTCAAGCGTGGGCCGAGCTCCAGGCCGATCCCGCCACGCTCTGCTCCGCCTGGCAGCACCTGGTGATGAAGGAACTGCTCGGCTACCAGGGGCAGGCCCTACGGAACGGCTCGATGCTGCCGCGTGAGCTGGCCACCGGTTCCAGCACCGGCCCCGACGCGCTGCTAATGGGGCCGGCAGACCCTACCAGCGGCCTACCAGGCGCGGCCGAACGCGCCCTGATCTACCGTCGGCCCTGGGACGAGCCGCTCACCCGCGCGGTCAAAGGGCTGCCTTCACTGGCCGAGCAGGCCGCTGAGTTATGCCGCCGCCGGGCTGTCCCCGTTGCGCTGCTCACCAACGGCCGCCGGTGGGTTCTCGTCCACGCCCGGCCCGCCGCGCCGACCTCCGTCGCGGTATTTGACGCCGACACCTGGTCCGAAGAACCGCTGCTGCTGCGCGCCTTTGTCTCGCTCCTCGGCATCCGCTGCGCCGCCATCGTGCCCAAGGACCGTGACGGCAACAACACCGGCTCCCTCGCCGCCCTGTTCACCCGCACCGCCGACGACACCACCACTGTCACCAAGACCCTCGGCAAGCAGGTCCGCGAAGCCGTCGAACTCCTCGTCGCGGAACTCTCCCGCCTCGACCGCGAAGCCGGCGGCACCCTGCTGGCGGACATCCCTCCACGCACCGTCTACCGCGCCGCCCTGACCGTCATGATGCGCATCGTGTTCCTCCTGTACGCGGAGGAACAGAACCTACTGCCCTCGGGCGACGAACTGTACGCCGACTCATACTCGGTCACGAAGCTCCACGACCGCCTCGACCAGGACGACGCGGCCATCGCCGACCGCTGGCAGGCCGCCTGGCCCGCATTGCTGGCCACCTTCCGGGCGATCCACGGCGGTGCCCGCCACCCGGACATGTGGATCCCTGCGTACGGGGGATCTCTGTTTGACCCAGTCCGGTTCTCCTGGCTGGAACGGACCAAGGTCACCGACCGGGTTGTCTTCGCCATGCTCGACGCGCTGATCAGGCTCAAGCGCGTCTCGTCGACGGGCAAAGTCACCTCGACGGAGCGTCTGTCCTACAAGGGTCTCGACGTTGAACAGATCGGCCACGTCTACGAAGGCCTCCTGGAACACTCCGCGGTCCGGTATGAAGAAACCTATCTCGGGCTCAAGGGCAAGGTAGGGGCCGACGTCAAACTCGCCGATCTGGAGACCTGGCACGCCACCGGTCGCCTCGCCAACAAGGTCACGAAGCTCGCCGGGCTGACAGCGAAGCAGTTCGCCAGCCATCTCGCGACTGAACCTATCAGTGATGACATCGGAAAAATCGACGCGGCCTGCGATAACGACCCCGTGCTCGCGGCCCGCGTCCGCCCATTCTTCGGCCTGCTCCGTCCCGATCTGCGTGACGAGCCGATCGTCCATCCTGCGGGGACGGTCACCGTCGCCCAGGTCGGCGACCGACGCGATCAGGGTACGCACTACACACCGCGCGTCCTCGCTGAAGAGGTCGTCCTGCACACCCTCGACCCACTGTGTTTTTCACCAGGTTCCCCAGACGGTATCCCCCGGCCCGTCGACGGGACTCAGCCGTCCGAGTGGCAGGTGCGGGCGGCTTCGGAACTCCTGTCTCTCAAGGTCCTCGATCCCGCGATGGGGTCAGGTGCATTCCTGGTATCAGCATGCCGATATCTGTCCGAACGCGTCGTTGAGGCCTGGGAGCGCGACGGACTGCCGGACCTGGTCCTCTCACGCCTCGGTGAACAGCGTGAGGATCGCGACGCGCTGCTTCTCGAAGCCCGCCGTATGGTCGCTGACCGCTGCCTCTACGGCGTCGACATCGACGAGATGGCCGTGGAACTCGCCAAGCTCTCGCTGTGGCTCGTCACTCTCGCCAAAGGCCGTCCCTTTAACTTCGTGGACCACGCTCTGCGCTGCGGCGACTCCCTCATCGGCTGCCTTACCACCGATCAGATTGAGGCATTCCACCTCATCCCCAGCGAGGGCCGAATGAAGGTCCGCCTGACCGACGAAATCGATAAAATACTTGGCCCGCTGTTGTCCAAGGCTGCAGATTTACGCCGCGATATCGAGGAGCACGAGGTACTTGATATCCGAGACGCGCTCGCTAAGGCAGCAAAACTCGCGGAAGCCGAAGCACTGACCGATCAGCTACGTCTCGCCGCGGATGCGGTAGTGGCGGCAAAACTTTCTACCGCGACAACGAAGTCCGACGACGCCTACAACGACCGCCTCGCCTCCATCGCCGACCTAGTCGAACGAGCCCTATCGGGAGACAAGGACGCCGAAGGCGAGGCCCGCACCATCATCAATGGCTGGCTTCTCGGTCCCATCGATGGACCCCGCACCGCGCCTCTGCGCCCGCTGCATTGGCCCCTCGAGTTCCCCGAAATCATCGCCGATCCGATCCGCGGTAACCACCGATTTGATGCTGTGGTGGGCAATCCGCCATTCATAAGCGGCACTGATATCAGCAGCCGCATCGGCAAGGACAGCCTCAGCTACATTGGCCAGGTGGTTTCAGCCGGCTTTACCTCCGGCGGCCGCGCTGACCTCTGCACATACTTCCTGTTGCGCAACCTGAAACTTGCCCAGGATCGACGTACTGGGCTCATCGTCGTGAACACTATCGCTCAGGGTGATTCGCGGGATGTCGGCCTCGCGCGGGCGACAACTCATGAACGGACAATTTTTCGCGCAATTAAATCCCAGCCGTGGCCAGGCCAAGCGAGCGTCTTTGTCTCGCTGATCTGGCTCGGAAATGCCGACAGTACCGAAAAAGTTATACTCGACGGGACTTCCGTGCCACATATCAATTCGAGCCTGACCAAGCCGTCACGAGTCTCGGGCTCGCCCCACTCGTTGGCCGCCTGGGCTGGCCAAGCTCCGAACGGATATCAGGTTCGCTCGTCGTTTGTGATCGATGATGGGCAGGCTCAGCTACTGCTTGCCGCCGATAATCGTAACGATCAAGTAATATTCCCATATCTCATCAACGATGATGTCAATAGCGATCCCGGCTATCGCGCATCTCGTTGTGCGATCGATTTCGACGACATGCCTATCGACACCGCTCGATCGTTTCGGGAAGTTTTCACCCTGCTGGAGCGTCGTGTCCAGCCGATCACCGAATCTGGAACGGGGAATTCCTCACGTTGGTGGCAGCACCATCGGCGACGCCCGGAGTTACGTACAGCGATCGCCGATTTCCCCGTCGTGCTTGTTATCGGCCGTCACAGCAAGTATGGGATGCCATGCCTTGTCTCCAATCATCAGGTCTATTCCGACTCTCTCGTCGTCTTCTGCGATCCTAACCAGCACGGACAGCTCGCGCTCCTGACTAGCACCTGGCACTTCAACTGGTGGACGGTCAAGGGCGAATCGACGATCAAGGGGGATCCGCGGTATACCCCGTCCGATGGATTCGACACGTTTCCACAGCCGGAGTTGACTCCCCGGATTCGCACCGCTGGGGAAGAGCTGGACACCTACCGGTGTCAGGTCCAACTGACGCGAACACCCCAGCTCGGCATGACGGATCTGTACAACGAGGTCCACAACCAGGCGAACCGGGACGCGGACATCCAGCGACTGCGGGAGATCCACGTTGAGATTGACGAGGCGGTCACCGAGTCTTACCTCGCGCATCCCCTGGCTTCGGGGTTTGGCTGGACACCGCTGGTCCTGCACCACGACTTTCATGAAACCACCCACGGTCTGCGCTGGACCGTGGATCCGGATGTCCAGATCGAGATGAACGATCGGCTCCTGGAGCTCAATCACGCCCTGTATGCCGACGAAGTTCGTCGCGGTCTCCACAACAAGAAGAAGGCTGCCGCCAAGTCGAAGCTGCTTGCCGGACCCGTGGACGGCGCCTTGTTCTGACGTAATGAACGTGTGGCATAGGCGATAGGGCTGTCGGTGCGGAATCTTATGGTGGTGACTTATGAGTGATGATCTGCTTTCCGGTGGAGCCGGCGGCTTGGTTTTGTCGGTCCCGTCGCCGGGGGCTATCCGGGACGAGTTGGCCGAGCTAGTGGTGCGAGACCTACTCGGGCCGGTGGGCGGCGACCTGGAGGAGGTCCCCGACTCGCCAACCGACTGGTACGTGCTCGGGCGGCTCGCACCGAACGGCACCACGATCGTGCCGGAGGAGCAGGACGCATCGCTTGGAAACAGTGAGTTGCTGGGGATGGAGGAGGGGGCGCTGGACGCCGACGCGCCGAATGTGCCAAGCCTGAGTCCGTCGTCGGTCGGGTTCACCGCGCGGGTGCGGGGAGACGTTGACCAGCTGGAGGTCACTGGGCACTGGGCGCGTTATGTCCGCGACCACTCGACGAACCCGAGCGTCGAGAAGCTGATCTGGCGGCGTAAGCCACATCGGGGAAGTGCCCAGGTCGAGCTGGCCGAGGGGCCGGTGGCGCCGGTTGTTCTCAGCGCCGAGGACAAGGCCGTGGTGCTGCGAGGGCGGGTGCGTCGCTTCCAGGAGGACTGGCTGGTCTCGCTGTTCCTGGTCAACACGACGGAGACCGAGGCGAACTCCGCGCCGCACTGGGTCTTCCAGGCAGAGCTCCAGGTGGCCGGAGTGGACGGCGCAGCGGTGTTCCTACCTCGTCACGGGCCCGGTTCCGGCGGTGACACCGCTGACCGGGGCGAGCTGCGGCGGCTGGCGATGGCTTACCGGTTCAGCCCCGAGTTCGCGGTTGGGCACGGCACCGGGGTGCACGCGACGGCCAGCGGTGCCGACCCGATGACCGCGGTCGTGATCCAGACGAAAGCCGCCCCCGCGTACGACATCGCGCAGACTGATGCGCCGTCGATCAAGGATGACCCGGACCTGCCGGAGTTGGCCGAGCTGCTCGTCGACATGAAGAAGTTGTCCGAGTGCGACCCGCAGGAGCTGCGAGCGGGGCTGACGCCGCTGGTCGCCGGCTACCGGGCGTGGATCTGGCGGGCTGAGGCCCGGATGGGGCAGCCTGGCCAGCATCTCGACGGCTACACGATCCAGGCCGGGGAGGTGCTGGTTGAGGCTAAACGGGCGGCGGACCGGATCGAGGCGGGGATCGAGCTGGTGCTGGGGGACGCGGAGGCCCTGGCCGCGTTCCGGTTCGCGAACAGTGCGATGCACCTGCAGCGCATCCACACCCGCGTCGCCGCAGCCCGAAGACGGGGCGACTCCCGTAGCGTTGACGAGGTCTTCTTCGACGAAGATCAACTGCTCAACCGGTCCTGGCGTCCGTTCCAGCTCGCGTTCCTGCTGCTGAACCTACCCGCGCTGACCGATCCGGCGCATCCGGAGCGTGCCGCGGGGGTTGAGGCGGTGGCGGATCTGCTGTGGTTCCCCACCGGTGGCGGCAAGACCGAGGCATATCTCGGCCTGACTGCCTACACCCTGGCCATTCGCAGGCTGCGGCCGGGGTTGGGCGGTCTTGACGCGTCCCACGGGGTCGCGGTCCTGATGCGCTACACCTTGCGGCTGCTGACGATCCAGCAGTTCCAGCGAGCCACCGCGCTGATCTGCGCGTGCGAGGTGCTGCGCCGCAAGGACGAGACACAGTGGGGCGAGGCGCCGTTCCGGATCGGCCTGTGGGTCGGGGGAAAGGTCTCCCCGAACACCACCGACAAGGCTTCCGATTGGGTCAGGGAAGTACGCCGGGCCAGCGGCAGACCCGCGCAGGACTCCGGCTCGCCCTACCAGTTGACCAGCTGCCCGTGGTGCGGCACGAAGATCGAGAAAGGGAAGGACATCGAGGTAGACAAGACGCTGCGCCGCACCTACCTGCGCTGCCCCGACCTGTTCGAGTGCCCCTTTGGTAGCGCCGACCCGGACGGAGAGGGCCTGCCGGCCGTCGTGGTCGACGAGGAGATCTACCGGTTGCTGCCGAGCCTGGTGATCGCGACCGTCGATAAGTTCGCGCAGCTGGCCTGGAACGGGCGCACCCAGTCCCTGTTCGGACGGGCCTCACGAAGCTGCTCCCGGCACGGCTACATCACGGCCCAAATGGCTGATGAGGACTGGGAGGCCGGCAGCCACCTCGCGGAGGGTCGCCATCCGGCCGCGACGACCACCGTGGCCATGCAGGTGCGTCCGCCGGACCTCATCGTCCAGGACGAGTTGCACCTGATCTCCGGCCCGCTCGGCTCGCTGACCGGCCTGTACGAAGCCGCCGTGGACCGCTTGGCCACCTGGGAATATGCGCCCGGCAAGTCGGCGCGGCCGAAGGTGATCGCCTCGACGGCCACGGTCAGACGTGCCGAGCGGCAGATCCACGCGCTCTTCGACCGGCGTACCGAGGTCTTCCCACCACAGGGCTTGGAAATCAGTGACAGCTTCTTTGCCCGGCAGCGGCCCACGGATTCGCATCCGGGTCGCCGCTACATCGGAATCTGCGCTCAGGGGGTGCGCACGAAGTCCACGATGATCCGTGTGTACGTCGCGGTGCTCGCCGCCGCGCAGACCGTGCACAAGAAGTACGGCCACAACCCGGTGACCGATCCGTACATGACGTTGGTCGGCTACTTCAACAGCCTGCGTGACCTCGGTGGCATGCGCTTGTCGGTTGAAGATGACGTCTCCACCCGGCTGGAGCGCATCAACGAACGCGGGCTGACCCGCCGTTACGACCTGCGGCTCGACGAACTCACCTCGCGCCTGAGCTCGGAGAAAATCCCCGATATCCTCCAGCAGCTGGAGTACACCTTCCCGCGGGTGAACAAGCTGACGCCGATCGACGTCCTCCTGGCCACCAATATGATCGCGGTCGGGGTCGACGTGTCGCGGCTCGGCGTCATGGTCGTCGCCAACCAACCCAAGTCCACCGCCGAGTACATTCAGGCCACCAGCCGCGTCGGCCGAGCCGCCCCCGGCCTGGTCTTCACCGTGTTCAACTGGGCCCGGCCACGCGACCTATCGCACTACGAGACCTTCGAGCACTTCCACGCCACCGTGTATCGGCACGTAGAGGCGCTCTCGGTCACCCCGTTCGCGGAACGCGCCATCGACCGTGGCCTGACCGGGGTGCTGGTCTCGCTCGCCCGCAACCTGGAGACCGCCGACAACGGCAATCCCGGTGCGCAGACTTTCGATACGCGCGGTGGCAAGGCCGACCACATCGTGCGCTACCTAGAGCGCAGAGCGGGCGACGTCGCCGCCGAACGGGCGGTGGCCACCCGAGTCCGGGAGGAGCTCGACAGCATCCTGGACCTGTGGGCCCGCGAGCAGCGCCGGCCAGCGACCCGGCTCGTCTTCGACGCCAAAGGCAAGGCCGACGACATCGTCGCCCTGCTGTATGGCCCGGATTCCGGCCCATGGCGGCGCATGACCTGCCCCACTTCACTGCGGGAGGTCGAGCCGGGCATCCGGCTAGTGCTGCGGGACGCGCCGGGCAGTGCCGACGATCATGACGAGCACCCGTTCCTTCCCCGCCCGAAGCCGGATGCCGACAACGCTGAACAGCAAGGGGACCCGTCATGACCATCACCGAGGACGGCTCACGGTCGGCGAATGACCTGCGAGTCGGGGAGCTGAGGCCCAGCCAGCTGCTGCACACCTATGGGGTCGGTGCGGTCGCGGACCTGCCGAACCTCTCGGTGATGATCCTCGGGCTGGACGAATGGGCGCTGGAGAAGGCCGCGATCATCCCCGAGGAGCGGCTGTTGGCGGCGGTGCGCAGTAAGCTCGGCTCCCAGGTGCGGAACCTGCGGATGCCGCCGTACATCCCGGAAGATCCCAGAGATGTAAACGGAACCTGGTCCCGGATCGGGGTTCCAGTCGCGGTCTTCCCTGGCTGGTTGCGCTGTACCGACAACCGGTGCAACCGGCTCGCCCCTGCAGGCTCCGGCCTTTTTCACTTATTGTCCAACAGTTACGCACCCGACCAGACTCGCTACGTCCATTCCTGCCGCGATAGCGGCCGAAAAAGGCCCACCGCGGTGCCCGCCAGATTCGTCTCCGCTTGCCCCGCCGGGCACGTGGACGATTTTCCTTGGTTGTACTTCGTTCACCGCGGCGCACCGTACGGGCCGGGCCACACCCTCAAGCTGATCGAGCGCGGTACCACCGGTGAAGCGGCGAACATCTTCGTCGAATGCTCCTGCGAGGTAAACGCCCGGTCCATGGCCGAGGCAATAGGCATTCGCAGCGAGCAGGTGCTGCCGGCCTGCCGGGGCCGCCACCCGCACCTAGGCACTTTCGAGCCGTGCTCCGAACAGACCCGGACCATGGCACTGGGCGCGACGAACGGCTGGTTCGCGATGCAGCTGAGAGTCTTCTCCATCCCACACGCGAACGACCCGGTCGACAGCGCCGTGGCCGAACACTGGAACGGGCTGCGCGTCCTGGCGGATCTGTCACCTGAGGTCGCACGTATGGTCCTGCCAACCCAGATCATGTGGCCACAACTTGAGCGCTTCGGCGTGGACCAGGTGCTAAAGGCGGTCAAACGACGCGGTAACACGCATCAGGCCCCCACATCCGAGGACTCCGACGCCTTGGACATCGCCGGACCAGAGTGGCAGGCCTTCACCGGCGCCCCACAGAACCACCCAGACTTCAGCGTGAGCGACGAACCCGTCCCGCCGGCGCACCACGCCTGGCTCAGCCAAGTCCGCCTGGTGAAGCGGCTGCGCGAAGTGTCGGCCCTGTACGGGTTCAGCCGGATCGACGCGCCAGAATGGGGCTCTGCAACCAGCGGCGGCTCAGCGGAGGAGATCAACCGGGCCCCTCTATCCAGCGCCGCACCAACCTGGGTGCCGTGCGCAGAGACTCGAGGCGAGGGCATCTTTCTACGCTTCGATGAACAGGAGATCTCCGCCTGGGAAAAGGATCCAAGCGTCATCCAGCGTACGAAAACCCTGATGGAAGCACACCGGAAATGGTGCGCCCAACGTCGCGTCGAAGCAGAGTGGCCGGGCATCCGCTACGTGCTGTTGCATACCTTCGCCCACGTCATGATCCGCGAGGTCGCCCTCGAATGCGGGTATGGAGCCTCCGGAATCGGAGAGCGGATCTACGCGCGTGCCAGCGAAGATCCCATGGCTGGGATCCTGCTCTACACGGCGGCCCCCGACAGCGAAGGCACCCTCGGCGGCTTAGTCAGCCTCGGCGGACAGCACCGGCTCAGCGCACTGATCGGTCAGGCACTTGAAGCGGCACGGCTGTGCGGCTCGGACCCCCTGTGCGCCGACCACAACCCGGTCGTCCACAGTCGCCTACATGGCGCGGCCTGCCACGCCTGCCTGTTCGCCGCAGAAACCTCCTGCGAGCGCGGCAACCATTTCTTGGACCGTGAATTGCTCGTCGAAACGTTCAGCGGCCGGGCGGGCGGGTTCTTCACACAGTTCTCCACGACGTGACCGGCCCCGACGATCCCCCGGCAGTACCGCCGCTGTCCCACGTACTGTCTGGGCTCGTCGCCAGTCTCCCGGCAACCCACCTCGCCGCCTGGATCCGCGTCCTGCACACTGTCGCGACCCCCGACGAGCGGACTGAGTCCCTCCTTGTCGCTGCCCACCCGGGCGCGGGAATCGGACCTCGTGCCAGCCTACTGGCGACCTCATGGAGAGCCACCAACGCACAGCTGACGGGTCCTGCCGTCGCTCTCGCTCTCGAAGCCGCTAGCCAACGCTACGAGCAGGACCTCGCCTCCCACCGTGTCGAAATCGCCGTCTCCGGCCCAGTGAGCGAGGCTGTCCCCATCAGACTGACCGCGTCTGTTGCTGTCAGTGTGATCCGAATCGCGACCAGTCAGCTCCTGGTTACGAGCTACGCCGCGTTCGGCGTCCGGGAGATCGTTAGCGAAATCTGGGCCGCGGCGGACCGGGGCGTCAGCGTCGATCTCATCCTGGAGACTGCTCGTTCTGCCGGTGGAAAGCTGCGAGGAGATAGCGACGGCCGCACCGCCTTCCATGACCTCCGCTTCCACCCGGACGTACACCTATGGCAATGGGCGAACGATCAGCGGCAGGGCCTCGGAGGCCGACATGGCAGCATGCATGCCAAGGTCATCGCCGCCGACTGGGCCACCGCCTTCCTCGGCAGCGCGAACCTAACTGACACCGCCTACACCGATAACCTGGAAATCGGCGCTGTCATCCACGACCCCAGCTCCATCGCCAACCTCGTCGACCACTTCACAACCCTGATGCGCTCGGAGGACGGCCCTCTGATCCGATTGCCGTGGTACTCATAGTCGCAAGCCTTCGGGTATTCGCGCCCGCTGGTTGCATCGCCCCCGCAGGAGGCGTCGGTGTCGCCGGTCTTGCCGACGCCGCATCCCCAGGGCCACCGACTCGGGGGTGTTGCGCGACATAGACCGCGATCTTGCTTACGCAGCGCCTGGAGGGAAGCCACAGACCAAGCACCACATGGTGGGTTATGAAGCGGTACACGCACACAGTTTCCTGCCTGGATGCGGAAACCGCCTATGCCACTCTGGGCTTCGCAAGGCTATGACCTGGCCGGATCGGATTGTCGGCAGACGCAGAGTTATGAAGTGGTAAAGGCCTTCAGCGGCGATGCCGATGAGCACTGCTGCCTCACCTCTCTGACACCCGACCCTAATTTCCTGTGGCCTCCGCCCTGGGCATCAGGGCAGTGGGGCTCCTGTTCCTTTGGTTCTACAGAGGCGGACGTGCTGGGGCTACCGGGAGCAGACCCAGAGACCTCAGTATGCGTCCGGTATCGGCTCCGTCAATGATCATGTAGAAACGGGGGTGCCGGACGTCGTGGGCGTAGGCGTCCATCATGCCAACCACGCTCGGCTTGATCTGGTGACAGTGCTGCAGAACGAGTAGCTCCGCGGGCTCGGTGAACAGCCGGTCGATCTGGTCACCGTTCTTGCCCAGGGCCTTGACGTCCATCGCACGAGGGAAGCCCGGTCCCTTAAACAACCACGCAGCCGACACTTGGCGCCCGCGGGCGAACACTCGTGACGTATAAAGGTCGGAGCGCTCGCCACCCCAGTCCTTCGGAACGTACGACTCGCCGACCAGCCCGGCAAAGGCGCGTTTCACTGTGTCCTCCGGCACACGGAGGACCGCTTTGCCCTCGGCCTCAGTGAAGGGAGAGGCGAAGTCGATCCCGCTGAACTGGCTGATATCGCTGGGGTAGACCCGCGCTCCCGGCGCTGGGCCTCCGGCGGCAAGGTCGTCATCAACGAATGATCTAATTCCGATGAAGACCGGCCTGAGCTCGATTCGCTCTGCATCTAGATTGGTGACCGTCCCGATCAGGTAGAGCTGCCTGTTCCCGCTGAGGCTACCGGGCGCGGAGGAACTGGCGATTCTTGCCGCGTTAAATGTCCCGCTGACGCGCACCGGGTCGCCCGCGTCGAGCACCGCTGTGAAGCTCGCGGGCTTGAAGCCTGGAGCGTCGCAGTCCCGGTCTCGCTGGAACGCAAACTCCAGCTCGGTGCCGACGACTTGCCCCACACGTAGATCCCGCTCCAGTACACGCCTCGCCAGTTCGCCGACTCCCAGTGAGGAGAGCGCCTCGGCGAGTTCTGCGGCAAGCACGTAGAGCAGCGCCGCCTCGGGATCGCTCCTGCGGGCCGCCCGCGCCCGCGCGGACTCCGTCCGCTGCTTTCCGAGGAGGGACTGAACCTGGTCCTGGTGCAGGAAGTATGGCTCGAGCACAATGCGCACCATCAACAACATGATCCTTTCAGCTGAGGTGGACCAGAACTTTCTGTGCCTGGCAGTGCCGGGACGGCGAGGGAACAGTCACGGGATGTCCTTGAGCAGGCGGAGGAATTCGTCCACATCTTGTGGCCGGTCGGTTGGCCTGTGGTGGGTAGCCTCCGTCACTGCGGCTACCCATGGTCCCCTGGCGGGCAGCAATGGGAGATTCTGCTCCGGTCGTTCCCCGGTCAGGATGGCTGCGATGAGCCGCCCGATGCTGTAGATGTCGGCGGCGGCCGTAACGTTGTGGGGGTTTCCGGACGACAGCTCCGGGGCAGCGAATCCCTCGGAGCCGAAGCCGGTGCCGGTCCGAGTTCGGCGCGGAAGGCTAGTTTCCCCTCGGGGCTGTCTGCCTAGCCCCCAGTCCGCTACAACCCACTTGCCGTTGAGGAGCAGGACGTTGGCTGGTTTAATATCGCGGTGGATCCTGCCGTCGGCGTGTGGGCGGCGCAGTCCTTTGCAGACCGCTATGACGAGCTCCCGGAGGGCTCCTGTTTCCCGCCGTAGGCGTTCCGCGTGGCTGGCGGCACTGCCGTTCGCGAGCGGCATGACGAACCACCGCCCGTCTAGGTCGGAGTCGAGGACCGGCATGACGTTTGGGTGCTCTCCGTAGAGGTGCCCGATGGAGATCTCGCGGCGCATGCGGTGTAGGGCGTCTTCATCGCTGTAGCGGAGTTGCTTCAGGGCAATGGGGATTTGAGCGTGTTTGTGCGAACCGCTGTAAACTGCGCCCTGACCACCTTCAGCGAGTGGCTCGTGGTCCCTGTTGTAGTCCGCCTTCGTTCCGCGCTTAAGCCAGTGCACAGCGGCCCACGGCGCTGCTCCGCCTGTGTCGGTCGTGGCGTCGTCGGCAGGAAAGGCGCGAGCTGCTTCGATGACGTGGTCACGGTAGGGCCCGTCCCGTTGTGCTCTGAGCAGAGCTACCAGTGGCGCGGCGGCGGGATAGCGGGTGAGCTCTGCAGCGAGACGGCATGCCTCGTCGTCCTGAGCGGCCCGGCGGGCGGCGCGCTGGCTGTTTTGCTCTTGCCGGGCCGCCCGCAGGTCAGGATTAGGGGCCCAGCCTCGGGGTGGATGACAGATTGTGCCTGATCGGTAGTCGTGTTCGAGGCCAACGCATCCTGCTCGGGCCAAGGCGAGCGCCACGCCATCGGCACGATCATCGAGTCTGGTCGTGATGGTGTTCCATCGGCGAGGCGCGCTGGTGGCCCAGTTCCAGTCGGCGTTATTGACGAATCCGTCTGGCCGCTTTGGTGGCGTGGGTGGGTGCGCGCGCAGGTGTACTCGCCGGACTTTGGGCCGGCCGGCTCGGTCGTGGTCGAAGGTCCCATCGGGGTGTGTCGGCTGCGCGTAGGCGCGGAGTCCCTCGGGCACGCCGGGGTGGCCAGGCATGGGGAATTCCCCTGTCGGGTAAGAAGAATCGGTCATGCCGCGCCCTCATTCGAGTTGTTCTCGTCGGACTCATCGTCGGCGATGTCCGCGGCAGGGCGGTAGGAGGTCAACCATTCCCGGAGTAGTTCGACGCGGGCGCGATTAGTTTCGTCTCCGACGATGACAGGTGCTTCGTTGTAGGCCATGCTGTCGGAGCGGCGACGGAGTTTGATGTAGAGCCCAGTTGCCTCGATGGCGTAGCGCTCCATGTCATCCTGTAGTGCACCGATCACGGTAATGTTGCGGTCCTTCCCGATTTGCTCGAACAGAGCGACCGCCTCACGGCGATGCTCCTTGCCGAGGTTGCGGCCGAGTTCGTCTAGGACGAGCAGCAAGGGGCGACTGCCTCCTCCGGCAAGCGCGGCGGCGCACACCAGCTTGACGGCCTTCTCGTCCATTTGGGCGGTGTTGCTGCGAAGGTTGTAGCCCGACATCCGTTGTCCCTCAGCGCGCCGCCACCTTGGTGTAACGGTCCATCGCCACGGCCGATCAGGCTCTGCGGGCGGCTCTGGTTCCGGGTAGTCCAGGCTCGCTCCGTAGCCGCCGTATCGCTGGTCGAGGCGATCGAATTCTTCGCTGACTTTTTTGAGCCTGGCCTTGATTCCCAGGGCAAGCGAAGCCCGGTGCGCACGCGAGGTCTGCTCAGCTTCGCTCAAGCCTTTCCGAGCCGCCTCCAGGTCACCGGTGCGTTGTGTACGCTGGATGGCGATTTGCTGCTGCTGGTAAAGGTCGTGCTGTTCGGTCTGGGTCAGGTGGGTACGTAGCGCGCGGATGAGCGCGGGAACCAGTCCGACTCGAGTGTCCAGTCCGCCGTGTTGCCAGCGTTGTTCGATGAGCAGTTCCCGGATCTCGGCGGGCATCTCGTCGTGTGGTGTGCCCTCGCGGAAGCACCGTCGGACAACCTCGTTGACTTGATAGCAGGTCTCCTCGTTCCACGCTGCGGTGGTACGGGCCTGCTGCTCGGTATCCAGGGCCAGCAGGAACCGGTGCGCGGATGCGGGTGAGTCTCCCCAGGCCGCCTCGCGGCCGGGCAGGTCCAGAGCCAGCCGCTCATCGGTGAGCTTAGTCTTGGTTTTGTCCTGCTCGGTAAGCTCACCCTCAAGACGGCGTCTGGTGCCGCGCAGGTTCTCGATCCGTTCCTCGCGTGCTTTCCCTGCGCCCAGCGCGTCGGCATAGGCCAGGTGGGCGGCGTCCAGCACGGGCTTCAGCGCATCTCGTCGTTCCTCTCTCTTCCGGTTGGCCTCTCGCAGTTCGGACATCTCCAGCGCGGTCGCGTCCGCTTCTTCACCGGCCACGGCTGCTTCGGTACGGATTGTGGCTCGAGACAGCGTGTGCCGGGCCGTGGTGACGAGCTTGTTGGCTTCGGAGAGAAGATCGGCTCTCGTGCGATGTTCAGCGCGGGCCGAGGCGATGCGCGCTGCTCGGCCAGTGAGTGGTTCTGCGAACTCGCCCACCACGATTACCCCGGCGGCCACGTCGATCTCCGCGGGTTGGGTACCCGCCCGGTCGACGATCGCAGTCAAGAACGTGGTGAGGTCGAACCTCTTATCTGCGCTAGCGGGCAGGCTGGTGCTGTGGGTGGGCGCGTGCGGGCGAGGCGGGTCGGCGATAACCAGGGTCGCCGCCTCTGGCCGCCCCGCGAGTTTCTCCAGGGCTTTGTCAGCAAGCCCGCGTGGGACCACGATGGCACCGCGATAGGGCACGAGGCGGGGCTCCCAACTACGTCGCTGGTCGGGGTTAAGTTGGACGACGTCCAACAATGCGGCGGCGGGGATACCCTCCTCGCGCAGCACCTGCAGTTCGTCCGCGGCGACGTCCTCACCGGATTCGGCGGCGGCCAGCAGCGCGCTCGCTCGTTTCTCGGCATCTTCGGCGACTCCCCTGGCCCCGAGCGCTTGTTCAACGGCTGTGTGAGCGTCGGCCTCCTCAGCCTGCGCGATCTCGACGCTGCGTCCGTCAGCAGCGCGAACCTTATCCCGGAGCTTCCGATACTTCGTGTCCAGGTCTTCCAACTTCTGGGCGGCGACCTGATGATCGGTGTCCAGGCGCTGGTCACGCCCACTGAGTTCTTTCCAACGTCCTTCGACTTCGCGGAAGTTCCGGTTGAACTCCTCGTCGTCGGTCAGCCCGGAAAGGTCGCCATCCACGGTGGACAACTGTGTCTGCAGTTCTGCGGCACGGACGTCCAGCGCGCTGAGTTCGAAACGGATCTCATCGATGCGTGCGACCCCGTCGAGGAAGCGCCGGGCGCAACGGGCTTGCCACGACGCGCTCGCATTGCCCAATAGGTGACGAGCTTCCCCGCGCAGGGCGATGCCGGCCTCAACGACCGCCATTTCGTCTTCCCAGCTACCGAGATCCCTTACCGCGTCGTGAACGTCGGTGCGGTGAGTGTGCTCAGCCGACCTGAGGGCCTGCTCTTGTTCGAGTTCGCGATCCAACCCGGTCAGCGTGGCAATGGCGTCGAAGATCCTGCGCGGGTCCAGGTCGTTGAGAGGTTGGGCGAGCAGGTTGGCCGCTGGGCTGGAACGCACCGAGGTCGACAGGAAGGACACGCACCGCACGTGTCTGCCGTACAGGACGGACGCGAGCCGGTTCGCGTGAAAGTCGGTGCGTCCGTTGCTGGTCGGGAGCGCATCCCACAGTGCGTCAGCTCCTGCGGCACGTTCTGACTCAGTCGCCCCGTAGGGGACATAGAGGCCGTCCTGCCAGCGCAGGTGTACGTGCGATGCTTTGCGATTGATCCGCAGCCACACGGTCAGGGCGCTGGCCGACAGCTCGTCGGCCGTGTCAGCGCGGGGGGCGGCGAACACGCCGATCACATATCCCCAGTCGACGTTGGACCAGCGGCCTTCCTGCGCGGCAAGTTCGGCGGTGAACAACAGCTCCGCGGCCCCGGCAGCGCCACT
This sequence comes from Nonomuraea sp. NPDC001699, assembly GCF_053596455.1. NCBI lineage: Bacteria > Bacillati > Actinomycetota > Actinomycetes > Streptosporangiales > Streptosporangiaceae > Nonomuraea > Nonomuraea sp. NPDC001699. The sequence continues at coordinate 87,517 of NZ_JBSFGF010000010.1, forward strand.
GGCCAGCCGCCATTGCTCATCAGCGTGCAGCAGGCTCACCGCGGCGATCAGTGAGGACTTCCCGGCGCCGTTGGAGTCCTTCGGGCCTTGGCCCGCGACCGTGACCAAGCCCTGGCTGACCATCGGTACGGGGTGTGTGGACAGCCGGGAGATGTTGACCACTTGGACGCCGACCAACACCCGCTCGCCGACAACGTCAAACGGGCCTGAATCACCGCCCGCCGCAGACCAGGTTCCGGCTGTGCTCACCGTTCTCCTCGGGGATGTGCGCGGCGCGCTCGTATCGCGGCAGCCAGCGGGCTGTGCGGTGCGGCGGCCAGAATCAGCTCTTGCTGCAACGATCGACGTGCCACAGGTGTCAGCCGGTGAAGTTGGGGACCGGGCAAGTAGGCAGACCCGCCGACGGAACCTTGTCCACGAGTAGACGCGAGCTGCACGAGTCCAGCGGCACGCAACCTCTGCAGAGCGGCACGAACGTCGCCCTTTCCCAGCTGTGCGTAGCGAAGCAACTCATCGGCCGGCGTCGGTTGCGCGGAGATCCAGGAGTCGCCGGACAGTATTCCCTGGCTACGGGGAATCGCGACCGAGTGAATCAACACCAGCACGAGCACGGCCCGATCGAGGACCGGGAGGGCGTTCCAGCCTGCGGCGGTCAGTTCGGCGGCGATGTCGTCGCGGTACCCCGACGTCCACTGCGCGTCTCCCACCGGTACCAGCGTCCGTCCTACTCGATGCAACAGCCGCTGCAGGTCCCGGCGTAGGGTAGCATCCCGCAACGCCAGCATCTGCACCTCAGGCACCGGGTGGGCGCTGTGTTCCACCGCCGCAAATGCGGCCAGGACTTCGTCGCGGTGCTGTTCGCTCAGCTCGGCGAGGATCGGCTCGAATACCGAATGCGCCGCGTTCGCGCTGGTCATCGCAACCCTTCCGCGTCCCTGTGGCCGGTGCCGGCGGAGGAGGGCAACATCCGCCTCAGCTCGCGCAGGGCGCTGAGATCCGCTGATCCCCACGCCGCGACTCGCGGACCGAGCCGCACCGTCTGGCCGGGCTCGTCCCACAGGAGCCAGGCGGCGCCAGCCAGGCGCCGGAGCGCCGCGAGCAAGGCTCGGTTGGAGGCGGCCTCGTCCCGGTTGGTGATCTCCCCGAACACCGCTGCCACCTCATCCTTAGACGCGGGCGTCCCTGGCCATATCGGTCCGGTCGGTTCCGCCCAGCAGCAGCGCAGGCACGCGGCGAGCACGCGCGCGGTGTCGTTGGGTTGTTCGATGGCAAGCACAGACAGCCCCAACTCTTCCGACACGCTCGGCTTCGCCCCCTCGGGAAGCACGGCCAGCAGCCACACCGCCGTGGCATCGGACTCGACCAGGCGCTGCATTCCCGCCGGGAAGGCGCTGCTCGGTGCTACGCGCTGCGGGCCGGCGGCGCGGACGCGCGCCCACCACAGTGCCGTTTCCGCCTCGTTCACCCCACGTCTCCCCACGCCCGGTTACCGCGCCGGAAGCGCCCATGCGACGTCCAGGACGGGCTGGCCGACAGCTCGATCCGTACGCCGTCCCGCCACACGAGTTCGTAGTCGAGATCAGGGTGGTGATGAATGGCGGTGACCTCGGCGAGCACGCGACGTGCGGACATCCAGTCACCAGCGTCATCCAGCACATCGACAACGCTTACCGAGTCCGAGTGCGTTAGCAATCGCTCCGCGATGGCCCTGAGTTCCTCCGCGTCATCAGCGATACCAGCATCGGCCTCAGGTTCCAGCTCGGTGTCGTCCGAGCGGGGAGGCGGAACCCGCGCCGTGCTGATCTGGCGTCCCGCCTCCACTGCCTCGATCAGCGCTTGTGGTGAGAACCAGGGCGCGGGCGCGTCGAAGACGAACCGGTCGAGCACCGCGGCTAGCGCCTTGGGGCTCGAATCGCGGCCGAAGGTACGCCATGCTTCCACTGAAAGCAGGCCCAACGCGCGAGTGGTGCCTGCTTGCGCGATCAGACGGCCCGCCGCCGCGTCGATCGCATCCGCGTAGGCGGCGAGCGCGACCCGGAGTTCCGCGCAATCGCGATCGAGTTCGGGCCATCTACCCAGCACGACAGCATGGACGTCCTTAGCCTGGCCAATAAGCGACTCGTTACCCCACAGGAGCTGGGCGTTGTCGCCGAGTGTCTCGGCTGTGCTGCCCGCTGCCAGGATGGCCAGTTCATTACCCAGTAACCGAAACACCTTGGTCAACCGGCGCACCGAGGCCGCGCCGTCGGCGGATGTGGCGTTGGTGCTCTTGACGTTCAATTGCTCCAGCGTCAGGAGCTGGCGCAGTTCCGACTGGCCACCCTGTTCTGCCATACGCCGCAAGAACAGCAGCATCACATAAGGCGCAAACGCTGCCCTGTGGTACCGCTCATTCGGCCGGTCAACGACTTTGTTGATCGCGCCGTACTCACGTAGAACCTCGAACCGCCGCCCTGCTATCTGAGCGCCCCATTGTCGGCAGGCGGCGACCGCCTGTTCCGCGGTCAGCCCTTCGCTGCCCGCCTCGGCGAAGGCTTCCAAGATTGCTTCATCAACATCGATCGTGCTCGAGTCCACGATCATCGCTCCGGCCTCGCGAGCGAGCACCGCGAAGATCTGGCGGTAGACCCGCAGCACCGCTGCCTCACCGGCGAGATTGTCCAAGGTCAGCTCTGGCGGGTCGGTCAACGCGATCGCTCCTGTCTCCGGCCATACACGGACCTCATTGCGCTCGACGCCGACGCGGGGCGCGGCGTCCAAGTTTAGGCATAGGAACAAACAAGATGTCTCGCGATTGAGCTTGTAAGCGCGCTTTTCTGAACAGCACTTCAAAACGAACAGGATGTACCTGCTTTGCGTGCGAAGCTGCCGGACATCCACTAAAGGACAACCGATCCTAACAGCTATAAAATCGCCTCCAACTACCACAAAGCGCCACACGTCAGGCATCCGCAATGGCCCCGCGAGAACAATCTAAGTCGTGTCAGGGATCGGCATATGTCGACAGGTGAGCTGCCTACCAGGAAGGACGTCGTTGGCGCACGGCGCTCAGCCCCAAGTGCAGTCATGTGGAGGTCGGGGATCAGGAGGTAGGTTCAGGTCCGCCAGCACGGCGAGTGCCTCGGGAAACGGCCCCCGCAGCGGGCCGTGCGACACCGTCGGGGCGCCGTCAAAGCTGCGCTGAGCGGCTAGGCTGCGTGGATCGCGAAGACCGGTGAGCCGGTAGTGGCGCCACAAGGTGCGGGGCCCGGCCTCGATGGTGAAGAGATCCGGCCGACGCCAGACAACGAGCGCCCAACTGCCGCCGGATGTGGTGGCCCAGGCGCCGACGAGGTCAGATGCCTGGGCTGCCGCGACAGCTTGGAGGGCAACGAGCCGTGCGTTGCCGAAGGTGCCGGTGACGTGCAGCAGGCGTTCACCGTGCCGGTGCACGTCGCGCCCCTGCTCTGCGAGCGTGCGCACAGCCTCATCGTGAGGGTCGGCCTGGACGATCTCGGCGGCGAGCTTTAGCACCGCCTCCGGGCTCAACGTCGGACCGAACGCCTCCCGCAGCAGTTTGCAGTACTGCTCGACGTATTCGGGTTCAGCGGCGGGAAGGAGGTGGTCCACGACGGCGGCGGATCGGTTGAAGGCGACCGTGGTGGCGGTGCTGACGTGGCGGGGCGCGTGGGCGCGGAGCACTGCGAGACCGACCGCCGCCAGGCTGCCTACCTGCGGTTCCACCTCGGCGGGAGGCGTGTCGGCACCCATTTCACGTACGGCGCCTGCCAGGAGGCCGAGCCAGGCGTGGTCATCGCGGTCCCAGGCGCCTGCCGCAGCGGTCCAGAGCAGGAGCCTTGTGACGAGCATCCTTTCCGGCAGCTCCAGTGTCGGCGCGAGCTGGGTGAGACGATCGGCCCACCGCTGGTAGCGAAGGCGTACTGCGGCGCCAGTGATGCGCAGGTCAGGAGGCGGCGTGACGGCGGTCGGCGGGTCGGCCACGGTCTCGGGGTCGTCGTTGTCGAGTCCGGCGTCGGCGTCGTCCGCGAACTGCTCGTCCCAGGACACCGGCAGCAGCTCCTCGTAGGCGGTTTCTTGCTCGACCGGGAGGGCGGGCAGTCCGAGGGCGAAACGCAGCAGAGGCGTTCCGAGACGTCCAGAGCATTCGTCAAGGTAGGTGGCCCAGCCGCCACCGGATCGGGAGACGACCTCGGCACGCACGGTCTCGGCAGGTGCCATAGCCGAGAGCGCGGCGGTCGAAGCGGGCGGACGGGTCAGCGTGGTGGCGAGTGTGCTGAGGTCTGTGAGGAACTTACTGGCCAGTTGCTCGTTGGTGAACAGCTGGCCGGGCTCGGTCGTCGGTGCGGGGGTACCGCTGAGGCCGTACCGGTTCTGCGCGCGGAGGGGGTCGACGACGAAGACGATGTTGCTGGGACGTGCCTGGCCGTTCAGGGTGGTGACGAGGCGAAGCCGGCTGCCGCCGTCGGCGGGCTTGGTCAGCAGGACCTCGGCGACGTCGGCGGGCACCTCACCGACGCGTTCCCACGTCTCGGGCGGGGCCGCGGCGACGGACAGCTCCAGGTATCCGCCGGTGCGGAGCGTGCGCGCGAACATGACGTGCAGGCCCTGCTCGACCCGGGTGGCGCCAAGCAGGAGCGGGCCTTTCCGCTCTGTGCGCGGGCGGATCGAAAACTTCAGCGGCCGTAGATCGGCGGTGGGCACGGTCGCGCCTTCGGGAATGCGGGAAGCGTGAATCGGCGCGATGAGGCCGAGCTCGCAGTTGCCGCCATTCTCCAGGGACGTGGACAGCGCAGCGGCCGAAAGGTTGGGGCTGCCGGTGAGCGCATACCGGCGGCCCTCGACCACCCATTCGATGAGCTTGCCGTGCCGGTAGCGAGGTTCATCGTCGAGGCGGACGTCGGCATCGAGTTCGGCAACGAGATCGGCGAGCGCCTGGCCGTCGAGCTCGGTGAAACTGGGCTGAAAGCTGACGATCAACCGCCGCGGCCGCATGCGCTCGACCAGGCGGCGCAGGGTCACGGCGCCGGGATCGTGGAACGGCGCACACACCGCGAGCTCGTCGACCGGGCCTGCGGGGAGCTGGTCCATAATGGGCCGTCCGCTGGACGACACCAGCCGCAGGTCCGGGTGCACGACCTCGGCCCGCTCGCGCAGCGCCGCGAGACCGGCGGCGACCCGGCGCAGCGCCTCCGGCACGCCCCTGGAAAACCGGACCCGGTCCGGTAGCCCGGACAGCCACGACACGAGCTCGCCGAACAGGTCGGGGACGTGGTGTCGGTCTGCCCGCAGCACGGTCCACAACTCCGCGTTGGCCTGCCAGCCGGCGAGCGTGGCGTTCCCGGAGCCGATGGCGATGGTGGCCCGCTGGGGGCCCACCAGCGCCATCAGCTTGGGATGAAAGGCTCCGCCACACACGGCCTGGCCGGGCAGGTAGGCGCGTCCGGCACGGCGCACGGCCCTCGGATCGATCGTGCTCATCGCAGCATCGCCGACCAGACTCACCCGTGCCTCGCATGCTTGGGCGACGCCCAGCGCCACCGTCTCGAAGAAACCGAGGTCGGTGGTGAAGCTGAGGAACAAGGCCTCCTCGGCCTGCCGGTCTCCGTACCGTTCCTCCTCCATCAGCAGCGTCAGCGGCGAGGCGAGTTCCAAGTCCACCAGCGGCTCAGTCAAGGAGCACCTGCCCGGCATCGGTCACTCGCCAGGTCCCCTCGGCCAGTTCGAGCACCCCGGCGCCGGCCAGCACGGAGGTGAGCTGCGCCAGCCGCAGGCCCACATCGCCGCGCCCTTCCTGGCTGGTCCGAAAGAGCAACCCGTCGCGTTCGTGGAGACGGGTGGGCAGCCACAACGTCCCATCCGGCCGCCGACGGGCTTTCGACAGGGCCACGCGCCGGCCGCGGGTCAGCAGGTCGTGGGTGAGCCGCCGGGCGAAGTCACGCGAGGAGCCGGACCGCGACTCGGCCAGCCGCCACGCCGTCCACTCGGGGCCGAGCTCGACGCCGCGTTGCCCGAGGAAGGCGTCGCGTACCCGGCCGGACAGTTCCTTCACCCGCCGGGCGTTGACAATCAGAACCGCCAGCTCGCGTACCGGATCGGGCAGGTCGCTCGTCCGCAATTGCTCCTCGGCCGGGGCGGGGGCGCCCGTCGGGGTGACGGTGGAGGGCAGCCCATCCATGAAAGCGGCCAGCGTTCCGTCCGGCATGCTGTCGGCGAACCGCTCGGCCAAGTCGTCGGCGGGCATCAAGCCGTCGACCCGGGATACGAGCCATGACCAGAGGCGCCGCCAGGCACTGACCGCGTAGTTGCGTAACACCACCCCGCGCCAGAGCGGAGCCGTCTCCAATGGGGCAGTGACGGGGTCGCTCGTCAGGAAGTCGCCATACGCGATCAACGGTCTGCATCATTGGTGACGTCGCCAATCTCGTGGGTCCGCATCACCCGCACGAGCAGCCGGATCGTGTTCCGTCTGCTGAGCCCGGCGTCTTCGGCGGGCTGCTCGCCAGGCAGGCACAGCAGCCTCGCCAGCCACGTCCCGTCGGTCGCTCCACCACCGGCGCACACGCACAGGTGCGGATGGCCGCGCAGTTCGTCCACGGCCAGGCTCTGGCGAGCCGCCAGCTCCAGGATGCCATCGAGCCCCGCGGTTACCTGCTCGGCCGCACAGGCGGGGCCCGGGGTCGGCATGCTCGCGGGCGCGAGGATCCCAAGGGAGACCTCGGAAGCCGCGTACGGATTCCAAAAGCCCCACACGTTGCGCACATAGCCGCCCTTCACGGGCAGCGCCGCCTCGGCCATGACAACCTCGCCGCCCTGCAACCGGCCCACGAGGGCATCGAGGCCGTGAGCCCGCGGCAGCCCGGTCTCACCGTGGTCGTGCGCGTACGACACCGCCGCCATGACGACCTCACTACGGCGCAGCAGGTCCTGCGCCTGCTGGGGGGACAGCCGGCGGCGCTCAGTCTCGATGGCGACGAGGGCGTGCAGGCTGTAGTAGCGGGCGTGCGGCGTCACCGTCGTCACACCCGGCACCAGCAGATCGGCCATCCGCATCACGTGCCGCTCGATCGACAGCGGATACCTGCCCGCGGCAACGTCGAGCCCAGTGGTGCTCCAGGCAGGGCCCTGCACCATGTACATCGAGGCCTCCCAGATCTTGGACGCCATGAACGCCGACACTATCGAGCATGTCCGCTTGATGACAGCAGATGGTGAGAAGACTGTTACTCAGAGAGGATGGCACGCACGGATGTGCGCCTGGGCGCTGATCGACTCGATTCCTGTGCGAGGCCGAACTGGACACCCACATCCAGGGCATCCACGCCGACGACTACAGCGTCTACGGCGCCCGCAAGGTCTGCAGCAACTACCGCCGAGGGACATCGGTTTGCCCGCTGTACCGTCGAGCGCCGAAGCCGAATACGTGTGGCCATCGGGATAGACGCTGGGCGGCCAGTCTGGGCCTTGCCGGTGGAGGATGCGGTGATGTCGCGACGTCCGTCGTTCAGGACGCAGTCGGCCCTTCGAGATCCGACTGCCTTCAGCCTCGGCGGAAGCGCTGCTCCCGCAGTGGCTCTTCGCTCCGACTTGGTGGCGGAAACTGTCACGCAGTGTGGAGAATGGGATCTACGATGGCTCTGGTACACGTGAGCCCTTGGCGTATGGAGTTTGCCACGGATAGAGGGCTTCTTGGGTCCGCTTACCGGCCCTTACGCAACGAACGGAGTGCCCAGGAACCGTGCATCTCAGCAGCTTCTCCGTCAGCGGCTTCCGCTCGCTCACCAAGGTCGCAGACATCCCTGTCAGCGCACCCACCATCCTGGCCGGTCACAACGATGGCGGAAAGACTGCCGTACTCGCCGCTCTGCAGTTTCTGGTCGGCGACTACAGCGTGGTCGAGGACGACCGAACGTACATGGCGCGCAATCGCGACGACGGCGAGACTGACGTTGCGCAGCGTCATGAGAAAACCGAGGTAGAAGGGGTCTTCACGCTCGACGAGTGGGAACAGCAAACGCTCAAGCTCCCGCCTCGGCTCCGGATCAGACGGTACGCAGGCGAGGACTTGATCCCCCATCTCGAATGCTGGCTACCGATCCCTGACGATGATCGGTTGCGCGATCTGTCAGTTCACAGAGTGCCCGGGCTGAAAGAACTGGCGAAAGAGTTCGGGATCTCGCCTCTCCCGCAGCTGCGCGCCGACCTAGAGGAGGTCCTTCGCGCCTATGCCGCCGAGCATTCAGGCCCCGTCGGCTGGGTGGGGGTCCCATCGGGCGTGGCGAGCAGGTTGCCGCAGGTAGTGGCCTTCAGCGGCCATAAGCCCGCCGAAGACTCTGTGAGGTCCGTCTTGCAGGGCCGTTTCCAAGCACACGTAGCGGATGAGTCCCTGCAGGAGCGGCTACAGACAGTTGAAGCCGAGGTCAAAGAGCGGCTGCGCATAGACGCCAAGTCTCTGTGCGATCACATCCAGAGTCGCTGCCCTGACTTCACCGATGTTTTCGTCGAGCCGGAGGTTTCCTTCACGCAGGGCTTTCGAGCGGCCCGCATACGGCTGGCGCGATCTTCTGGCGAGCATGTGGGGTTGGAACGCTCCGGCCAGGGCAGTGCGCGGCGTGTCGCACTCGCCGTCTGGGAATGGACCAGCGAGCTCTTGTCCAGCCAGAAAAGTGTGGAGCCGACCGTCACCGAGGAAGATGACGGCAGCGCCAGCCCGCCTCGCACGCAAACGATCATTGTCTACGACGAGCCAGACACCCATCTGGACTACGGTCATCAGCGTCAGATCATGCAGCTCATCCGTGAGCAGTCGTCACTTCCCCATGTCAGCGTCATGGTTGCCACGCACTCGATGAACCTGATCGATGGCGTCGACATCTCTGACGTGGTGAATTTGAAACTGCAGCAAGGCCGTACCGTGGTTGAGCGTCTCGGAGCGAGCGACCACGACAGCATCGACAAGCACCTGCAACAGATCGCCGCCGCTTTGGGGCTTCGTAACTCTGTCCTCCTGCACGAACGCTGCTTCCTCGCGGTCGAGGGCCCCTCGGAGCAGCGGGCGATTCCCTTACTCTTCCGTCTCTCCGAGGGAATGTCCCTTCAGTCGGCTGGGATCGCCCTCTGGGCGTGCTGCAACAACGAGGGGGCGCTGCATCTAGCTCGCTACCTGGTCGAACACGGTCGATCTGTCATGGTTGCCGTGGACGCCGACAGTCGCACTGCGGGGCGAGGCATGTTCAAGGAAGAACGGCTGCGTCAGACCTTTGGCGCAGAGACCAGTCAGATCGTGAAAATGATCGGAGAGCCCGGAGAATTCAACGAGTTCGAGGAACTCTTCAACGACGATTTGTGGGCTTCGGTCGCCAATGAGATATGGCCCAGGAACGAATTCTCCTGGAGAGCTGAAGATTTCAAGGTGCTCCGCGGCAATGGAAAATTCAGCGCGAAGGTGCAGCTTATGTTGCAGGAACAGAGCGATCAGGGACCGGGCGGGAAGCCGGACATGATGTTCCAGCTTGCGCTGGCCCTGACAGAGCCTTCACAGGTACCCGATCAACTGCGTGATATATTCAGAGAACTCAGGATAAGAGCGGCTTGAGCTGTAGGAACTGAGCTTTATCTTCAGCTCGTTGGCGCTTTCTTCGGGCCAGCATGCGTTCCTTGCGCTGCTCCGACGTTGGCGCCACCCACTGATGCCAGCCCACCTCAGGCTTCCAGCGCTGGAGGTGATTGCGTTCCTCGATTCCGCACCATCTACACCCGTTCGGCGGGGGTGTGTGCTGGTCAACGTCACGGCCATCTTGAGACATGCCCCCTCCTCTCTGTGGTAATTCTGCCCAAGAACACCGACAATTTTCATGGTTTACTCGATCATCCGCTCCGCATACAGGTCCTCTGTCAAGCTCGGATGGCCTGCGCCAAGGCTCTCACGCCCGCCTGTACCCGGCCCTCAGCTGGTTGGCGTGTCGTCTCAGCCGTGACGTCGCCCGGACGCGGTAGATCTGCCCGAGCCTGGTTGGACTCCTTCACCAGCTCCATGATGCCCGCGCCCGTGCGGTCTAGCAGCACAGCCGACAGACGCGTCAGTATCCTCCAACGACGGATAGTCGTTGGACAGCTCAAGTGACACAACCTCGGCCGTCTGAGTACGTCTGACTGGTCCTCGGGCGCTGGTTGAGTACCGAGCAACCGTGCCTCTGCGTGACCAGCGACCAGCGACCAGCGACCAGCGACCGCAATCTCGTAGCTCCGGATCCGGTAGCGAACATCGGGGGGATGCCGGTTTAGCTCACCAGCGATCAGGAGTACTCCACAGCGCGCACTTGTTCACCGCGTCGGAAAACTCGACGAGGACGACTACCCGCCCACGTTGACCATCACCACCAGCGGGCCCGCCTCCGAGTCGACATCTCGGCCCCGGCCATCACGCCAGCGCAGATCGTGGACGGCACCACCGTGACGACCTCACTCACCCCGCAACTCTGCACCTGCCGAAAACCCACATCCATGCACGCCTAGCAGGCTGCGCATCACACCCGAGATCAACGGTAAGTCCTCCTGGCTCACGGACGGGATCGCCGGCCGATGGGCTGCTCGGCGGGTGCTCATACGATGCAATCTACGTGGGGCTCGGGCCTCATCTCGGAACCAGGGCCCTACACAACAGTCTCGCCATAGGGATAAATGACACATAATGCCGATGGTCAAGAACGCAGGGTTGCTCGGCGGTTGCTCGCGTGTACGCGATACAGCACGGCACGCGTCGGCACAGGACAACACGACGGCGGGGAGAATCCCGGCTCCATCGACACAAAACGACACTCAGTGGCACGGAGCGGCACCAATCGAGCCGACTCATAATCCGTGGGTCGTGGGTTCAAGTCCCACCCGCCCTACTCATCAAAACCGCATCCGACCTGGGGTTTCTCGCTTCTCGCCACCCTCGGATCTTGTTGTTGATCATGGCTGGTTGCTCGATGGTTGCTCTTGTGTACGCACCGTGTATGCCGGTAGATCATTTAGACCGCCATCGTCAGTTCAGACCCCGGCGACGACCGACAGAAGACCAAGCCGGAAGACCTGCACGGCGCCCGTGAGTCAGCGATGAGCTCTCGCCGGGTCAAGTCTTACCCAAGCCGCCCCGTCGAGCTCAACAGGCATTTTCTGACCAGCAGATAAAAGATCCGCCGCTTCTCGCACCGATCCTTTCGCCTCCTTGCAGCGCAAGCTAGGGATAGACCAGCTGAACCGTCCGTATGCTGGCCGTGGAGAACCAAGCACGCAGGCCCGCCGAAGGGTCGGCGGGCCTGCGTCGTTCAGCGGTTCAGATGGGGGACGCACCGATTCGACTCGGCAGGCTGATCAGCCGCACCTTCTGAGCGCCAGCCGCTGCAGTGTTGATGAGGGCGGCAGTGGATTCAGCGGCGGCGCGGGCCACCTCTGGGTAGACGCTGGTGTAGGTGTCTCGGGTGAAGGTGGACGAGACATGTCCGAGCGTCTCCTGCACGACCTTCAGATCGACTCCGGCAGCGAGCATGATCGACGCGGCGCCGTGGCGGAGGTCATGCAGCCGCACCGGCGGCAACCCCGCCTGGAAGGCCAGCAGGTAGAACTGGTCACTGACCTGCTGCGGATGCAAGGTCCGGCCAGTCTCGTCGGTGAAAAACGAACCCACTATCCGTCCACGCCTCGCCCGCGGCCAGCCGCTCAGCCGTCTGCCGTTTGCGGTGCGCGCGTAGCGCGATGACGGTGTCCTCATCCAGGGCGATGGTGCGGTCGCCGGCTTCGGTCTTCGGCCTGCCCTGTACCGGTTCCCGGTCTAGCTGGGTGATCTGCCAGTGCACCCCTGCCGTTCCGGCGTTCAGGTCGACGTCCTTCCAGCGCAGCCCGACCGCCTCGCCCCGGCGTAGCCCGCGCAGAGCGATCAGCCGGTAGAGCGCGGACAGCCGGTGGGTGGCCGCCTGGGCGAGGAAGGTGTAGGTGTGGGAGGGCGTCCAGACCATCACGGGCGATGGCCGCGGCACAGACGCGTACACGTTGATCATGCTGGCGCGGCTGAGTTGGGCCCCGCGCCGCCGCTCCTCCACTCCGAGCCGATGCAGCAGGTCACGACTCCAGTCGGCCACCCGCTCATCGGTCCACACCAGCGCCTTCGGGCGTTCGGCGTCGGGGAGCTCGACCACCGCAGCCGGCTTGAAGTCGATCAGCCGGTCCTGCTTGATCGCGATGTTCAGCGCATGCCGGAGAGTGGCGCGGATGCGGTGCATGGTGGCTGGACCGACCGGGCGCCGATACCGAACCCTGGCCTGTTCCTCAGGGTCGCCGCTGGCACGGGCGGTGGTGATGACATCGTTGAACTCCTCGATCGCATCGAACATGCCCGCCACATCGGACACCCGAAGCCGATCCAGGCGGATGTGCGCCTCTTACGAGCGGCGCATGGTCACGTCGATCTTCCGTTTACGCCGCAGAAACTCGTCCATCCACTCGACGACCGTGACAGTGGGGTTGAGGTCCTGGCGGGTGCGCACTTTGCGCCGCACCTCCTCCACCGGCGGCAGCGCCTTGGTGTCCTTGAGCATGGAGAGCATCAGCTCGGTGATCTTCCGCTGGATGTGCGGGTCCTCATCCAGCGCCAGCAGCGCGCGGGCGTGCTCCAGTTCGGCCTCCACCTCCTCCAGCGTGGCAAAGCCCTGGCGGCGCAGCGGGTTGCGTCGCCGACCGTCGGCGTGCGCGGGCAGCTCCAGCTGGTAGGCCCACCGGCCGTGGGTGCTGCTCCACCGCTCCCCACCGCCGGGGCGGCGCAGCTTCGGGCATGCCTTGCCCAGTTTCTTGCCGGTCGCCTCATTCCGGCAGGAACACGTCTTGAAGGTGGTTCCGTTCATCGTCGCTGTTGCGCCTTCCTTTGTTCGCTGATTTCGCGTCGCCGGCTTGCCTGACGTCGCGCTTCCTGCGGCGCTCCCACACCGGCGCCCCGTACGGTTCGGCCGCTGCTAGACGCCACCGACAGCGGCACCGGTCGGCCCGTACGGGCCGTTAAGGGACCGTAGCGGGGGACGCGGGCGCCACCGGCTGACCCGGGGCGGTCGATATCGACGCCCACCTTCACCACCCATGTCAAGCGATATCCGCTGGTCACAGTGCCCCGGCCCACGTCGCACCCAGGACCGGGCCCTCGGGCTACATGCCTCGCCGGAGAACGCCAGCCTCACGCAGAGAGCCCCTCGCCGATCGCACGGCGGCAGCCTCAGCTTGCGCGACAGGCACATGAAGATCCGGCGAAGTAGCTGGACTGTACGGTCACCATCGGACGCCCCGATCTGGCGGGCCAATCACCCCTGTCACTGATCTAAATACCGGCCAGAAAGGCCGAGTTAGGACAGGATGGGAGGCCAACTCTTGGTCAAACCGGCATCGGACTCCGAGCCGAGCAGCTCCAGCAATCAGCAGCAGCGCATGGCTTTACTCTCGACATATACGGACGGATCACCGACGGTCGCTTCGTGCATGCATGTCCCGACATCGACGCATTCGCGCTGACACCTTGTGAACGCGTGGGACACAATGCGGCATGCTCTGACACGCACAAACAGAGCTGCGGGCTTTTAATCCGTAGGTTCCGGGTTCGAGCCCCGGGCGCCCTACACTCCACACCCTACCCGACCTGGGCTTTCTCGGTTCCTGAGCCTCTTCCGAGAGGCGAGAATGACCGAGTTCATGCTCATCACATGCTCTTCGGCACGCGCCCGGCGCATTGGGACCCGACAGCGGGGCAAAATGTCTGGGTTCGAGCTGTCGACTACCGCGCGCCTCGACCGCACAACGCCCACCAGCAGGGCCGGATGGAAAGATAAACGGCCGGAACACGCCGGGCTTGATCGCATACTCGCCCAAGCACCGGTCAAGCCTGTTGTGCTCTACTTCGCGCATCAAATCGATCCGAGATTTCTCCGGTCAAGTCATGCGGCTCGGTGATACTTTCCAAGGCTCCTTCGAGTACCGTCCCGGCCTTGACCGGCATGACTACTGGTTGTCCTGTCTGGCGATTGTTGCCTACTCGCTGAAGGCCGGTGCGGGTCGTCCTGCGCCGAAGGTCGCTGTTGGCATCTGGGTCTGTTTCCCGCGCCGTCCTCCCGAACGAGACGCGCGAGTCCAGGGGGCCTGCGGCAGATGCGCACCAGGCTCTCGGCACGGATGGCGTAGATCCCGAACGCGACGGCCGATGCCCTACGTCGAAGTCCGCAAGCCGGGCTTCCCTCTTCGCAATTAATCGTCTATCGTCGATGTTCGATGAATGAAGCGAAGGAGCCTCTGCCACGTGCCGAGGCCGAGGAGTACGCGAGCTGGTTCAAGGCCCTGGCCGACGCCACCCGCATCCAGATCGTGTCGCTGCTGGCGCGGCGGCGCGAGCCGATGAGCGTGGGCGAGATCGTGGCCGCCTCCGGAGTAGGGCAGTCCACCGTGTCGCACCACCTGAAGATCCTGTCCGAGGTGCGGTTCGTCCTGGTGGAGCGGCAGGGGACCTCCAGCCTGTACCGGATCAACGAGAACTGCGTGAGCTGTTTCCCCACCGCCGCGGACGTGGTGATGGGCAACCCCGTGCCGGCCGCACCGGTCTGCGACTGAGGAGATCCCATGGCACACGACGAGATCGTCGACCACTACTCCGCCCTGGCCCGCAACGCGCTCAACGGGCAACGCATCGCCGACTGCGACCCCGCCGCCTTTACCGACGGCGGTTTCGGCCCGGCCGGCTACGACGACACCGCCGCCCTTCCCGACGGGGCGCTTCGGGCCAGTCTGGGGTGTGGCAACCCGGCCGCCGTCGCCGAGCTGCGTGCCGGTGAGACGGTGCTCGACCTCGGCTCCGGTGGCGGCATCGACGTGCTGCTGTCAGCCCGCCGGGTAGGCCCGTACGGCACCGCCTTCGGCCTGGACGCCAGCCCCGCCATGGTGGAACTGGCCCGGCACAACGCCGAACAGGCAGGCGTGGCCAACGTGCAGTTCCTGCACGGAACGATCGAGGCCATCCCGCTGCCCGGCCACACGGTCGACGTGGTCATCTCCAACTGTGTGATCAACCTGTCCGACGACAAGGCGGCGGTGCTGGCCGAGGCGTTCCGGGTGCTGCGGCCTGGCGGCCGGTTCGGCGTGAGCGACGTCGTCACCGCGCAGGTGCTCGACAAGCAGGCGCGGCAGCGGGCCGAGCAACGCATCGGCTGCGCCGCCGGATCGCTCACCGTGCAGGAGTACCGGGACCTGCTCGTCGCCGCCGGCTTCGTCCAGGTCGCCATCACGTTGAGCGCCGATCACGGCGACGGGGTGCACTCGGCCATCGTCCAGGCCGTCAAGCCCGCCATCGGGCCCGGCCTGGAGATCCGGCCGATGCGCGAGAGCGACGCCGCCGAGGTGCTGGCCATCTACCAGGCCGGCCTGGACACCGGCCAGGCCAGCTTCGAGACCACCGCACCCAGCTGGGAAGGATTCACCGCGAGCCGGTTGCCACACCTGCGGTACGTGGCGACCGATGGCGACTCCGGCGAGGTGCTCGGCTGGGTGGCGGCTTCGGCGGTGTCGTCCCGACCGGTGTATGCGGGCGTGGTCGAGCACAGCATCTACGTCCATCCCGGCTGCCAGGCCCACGGCATCGGGCGGGCCCTGCTGACGGCGTTCATCGCCGCCACAGAGGACGCCGGCGTGTGGACGATCCAGTCGGGCGTGTTCGGCGAGAACGCCGCGAGCCTGAGCCTGCACCAGGCACTCGGGTTCCACGTGGTGGGGACGCGCGAGCGCATCGGCCGGCACCACGGCGTCTGGCGGGACGTGATGCTGATCGAACGCCGCAGCGCGCTGATCGGCGCCTGAGCAACCACGAGGGCCGAAGTTGGCCTGGCGTTCATCCTCATGACATCGACGGCTGCCAATATCGATGAGCATCGAAATCGACAGCCGTCGATATGAGCGACGCCGCCGGAGCCCTTCATGGACAGCACCTACCGCCACGCCGATCTGACCGTCGATCAGCAGCACGCCCTGCTCACCGCAGCCCGCACGCTCGCCGAGGAGTTCGCCGGCACCTTCGGCACCGAGACCATCGAGCGGTTCCTGCACACCAGCTACGACCAGTTCGCCGGCCGTGCCGTCATCGCCAACTACCTGCCGCTGCTGGCCGAGCGGTTCGCCCGCCAGCGGCTGCGCGCGCCGGCCCGCGTCGAGGGCAAGAATGGCAGCGGCGTGCCGAACGTGCTGTTCCTGTGCGTGCACAACGCCGGCCGCTCCCAGATGGCGCCCGGCTTCTTCGCCCACCTGGCCGGCGAACGAGCGCTCGGCTGGTCCGGCGGCACCGAGCCCGGCGAGCTGATCAATCCGGCCGTCGTCGAGGTCATGCACGAGCGCGGCATCGACATCACCGGCGAGTTCCCCAAGCCGTGGACCAGCGAGATCGTCCAGGCCGCCGACGTGGTGGTCACCATGGGCTGTGGAGACGCCTGCCCGGTCTACCCGGGCAAGCGCTACCTGGACTGGGACCTGGACGACCCCGACGGCAAGACGCCGGAGCAGATCCGCCCGATCCGCGACGACGTCGAGCGCAGGGTCCGCGCCCTGCTGGCCGACATCGGCGTCCCGGCCGGCTGAGAGCACTCCTCGTTCCGAGCACGCAGAGACAGATGTCAATATAGACATATACCTATTTCGATGAACGTCTATACGGAAAGGGCAGTGGATGGAACTGCTGGAGATCCTGGAGTGCAGCCCGCCGCTGACCCGTGAACCGCTGGACAGCGAGCAGGCGGCCGGGGTGGCGCGCGTGTTCAAGGCACTGGGCGACCCCGTGCGGCTGCGCATCCTGTCCATCGTGGCCAGCCGCGCCAGCGGCGAGGTGTGCGTGTGCGACATCACCGACGCCTTCGAGCTGTCCCAGCCGACCATCAGCCACCACCTGAAGGTGCTCAAAGAAGTCGGGCTGCTGACCTCCGAGCGGCGCGCCTCCTGGGTCTACTACCGCCTGGTGCCCGAGACGCTGGGTGAGTTGTCGGCGCTGCTGACCCTGCCCGCCGGCGGTCCGGCCCCTGCGGTGGTGGTGTCGCCGTGATGTCGGCTCGCCCCGCACAGGCCACCGCGCCGTCGGCCGGCGTGATCGGCGCCCTGTCGGTACTGGATCGGTTCCTGCCGGTGTGGATCATCGCGGCCATGGGCGTGGGGTTGCTGCTCGGACGCCTGGTGCCCGGACTGGACACCGCGCTGGACGCCGTCAAGATCGGACAGATCTCGCTGCCGATCGCGCTCGGCCTGCTGCTCATGATGTACCCGGTGCTGGCCAAGGTCCGCTACGACCGCCTCGGTACGGTCACCGGCGACCGTCGCCTGCTGCTCTCCTCCCTGGTGCTCAACTGGATCCTCGGCCCGGCCATCATGTTCGCCCTGGCGTGGATCTTCCTGCCCGACCTGCCCGAGTACCGCACCGGCCTGATCATCGTCGGGCTGGCCCGGTGCATCGCCATGGTCCTCATCTGGAACGACCTGGCCTGCGGCGACCGCGAGGCCGCCGCCGTCCTGGTCGCGCTCAACTCCGTCTTCCAGGTGATCGCCTTCGGCGCGCTCGGCTGGTTCTACCTGCAGGTGCTGCCCGGCTGGCTCGGCCTCGCGCAGTCCGCGCTGGAGGTCTCGGCCTGGGACATCGCCCAGTACGTGCTCATCTTCCTCGGCATCCCACTCCTGGCCGGATATCTGTCGAGGAAGCTGGGCGAGCGCGCCAAGGGCCGCACCTGGTACGAGGAGCGTTTCCTGCCGCGCGTGGGTCCCCTGGCGCTGTACGGGCTGCTGTTCACCATCGTCATCCTGTTCGCCCTGCAAGGCGGCACGATCACCTCCCAGCCTGGAGACGTCGCCCGCATCGCGCTGCCGCTGCTGGCCTACTTCGCCATCATGTGGGGCGGCTCGTTCCTGATCGGCAAGCTGATCGGCCTGGGCTACGAGCGCTCCACCACGCTCGCCTTCACCGCTGCGGGCAACAACTTCGAGCTCGCCATCGCCGTCGCCGTGGGGGTCTTCGGAGTCACCTCCGGTCAAGCGCTCGCCGGTGTGGTCGGCCCGCTGATCGAGGTTCCCGTCCTGGTCGCCCTGGTCTACGTCAGCCTGGCCGGCCGCCGTCTGTTCACCAAGGAGCCCGTACATGCATGACAAGCCCAGCGTCCTGTTCGTCTGCGTGCACAACGCCGGCCGTTCCCAGATGGCCGCCGGGTGGCTGACCCAGCTGGCCGAGGGGCGCGTCGAGGTGCGATCCGCCGGCTCTGCTCCCGCTGATCAGGTCAATCCCGCGGCCGTCGAGGCCATGCGCGAGGTCGGCATTGACATCACCGCTGAGCAGCCCAAGGTCCTGACTGTGGACGCGGTCGAGGCCAGCGACGTGGTCATCACCATGGGCTGCGGCGATGCCTGCCCCATCTTCCCCGGCAAGCGGTACGAGGACTGGAAGCTCGACGACCCCGCCGGTCAGGGCATCGATGCCGTGCGCGTCATTCGCGACGAGATCCGCACCCGCGTCGACAAGCTGATCAACGAGCTTCTGCCCACGGGCTGAGGGCACGGGGGCGGGCAGATGGGCCCCAGACGGCTACGTGTTGGTCGTGGTACGCCTGGATCGCCATGACCGCGCCGGACCCTGCCACTCGTAAGTCGTACAGCGGCTGCACGGGAGGCCGGCGCTTGCCCGCGGCGAGGGCTCAGGACGAGGCCGGGCACCGTACGACGAGACCCTGCTCATCTGCCGGCGGACTCCAGGAGCCGAGCATACGATCCTCGGTCCGATGCCCCAGCGCCTGGCGTGCGTCAACGAGCCGAACGAGCGGCGAAGACCATGGCGGTAATGCGTGCTCCTACGGCGCCCCAGCGAGCCAGGGCCTGTCGGGGGGCGGGCGGTTTCTTCTTCGGCTCACGGTGCATGTTCTCGGCTCGTCACGTCCGACTGCAAAGGATTCGCCCATATCCGTCTCATCCGTACTGTTGGATCCGGCGCCCGTCTGCACATGTGCCGGAGCCACCCCGGCCCGCCGATGGACCGCGACGCCGCAGAGCGGACGGCGCGCATGCTCCGGGCTCGCGTTCAAGGCTGCCGGAGGTCTGCATGCCTTGGCTCACCTGAGGGGTGTGGCGCGGAAGGCGTCCTGCCCGCCGAGGTATGCGTGTCCGCTGTCAGGGTCGGGATGGGGGCTGGGTGTCCGGCGCCGAGCACGTACAGCGGGGTGCGGGAAATGTTGTCCAGCCCGAGGCGTGCGGCGATGGCGGTGTCGTATCCCTCTGTGCCGCTTAGGTGGATGGCGGGCCTTGTGGAGGCATCGACCGAATCCCCAAGCCCGCGGCGGTCAGCATGCCCTATGCGCCACAACAGAAAGTGACGGTCTTATCACTATCACGGCAGAGGACATGGCCGATCTTCGCGTGATTACTTAGCGCACATAAATACAACGCTAAGTAATCACGCGAGGTGGGCAGCGCCATGAACCGCACTCTGAGAAAAGTCGTCACAACTCTCACCGCCATCACGGCGCTCGGCGTCGCCGCCCCCGCACCCGCTCAAGCAGCAAACGCTGCCTACTTCGAGATGACCGACATCACCCGCGAGCGCTTCATCATCAGGCTCACCGACCCCGCAAAGATCCAGCACGCCCGCGACCTGGTGAACGGCGAGACCACAGATCGACCGCACGTCATCGGGCGCATCCTCAAGCGCCAAGCCCTCTACAACCCGCGCTGGAGCTACCACTACAACCCCGAGACCGTCGACTTCTTCGACCAGGCGTTCGAGGTCTGCGACGCGACCATCCCGTACGTCGAGGACAACCTGGACGAGGCCGGCGCGGCGTTCCTGCCCGGCCTCGTCTGGTGCCCCTGGACCTCCAGGCTCGTGCGCGAAGTCCCTGTGCCGTAGAACCGCGTCGTCGCCTGCCATTGCGGCCTCTGGAGAACCGCTCCGGAGGCCGCGTTGCATGCGGAGCGGTCAAACCGCAGGGGTGCCCGTGTCGTCGCCCTCCAGCACCCGGGACGGCATCGACCTGCGGCTCCGAGTTCGGGCAATCTATGGGGAACGGCTCAGCGCCAGACGGCGCGTCACATCACAAGCCAGAGCCCCCTCGCCCAGGACCGGGCGGGGGAGGCTCTGACGGGAAATGGCCTAGAAGCCGGGGGCCACCCAGTGGGCCATCACTCCAGTGCGTCCGTCGGAGTTGCTGGCCACGGCGGCGGTGCCGGCCTGCCCGATACGGAAGCCGTGGAGGGTGACGACGTCCCCGGCGGCGAAGATGTGCAGGAACGTCTGCCCGGCGGTGTTCTGGCTTCCGTGGGCTGGGCTCTGGATGCCGGTCACTGCCTCGCTGCCGGAGATGACGGCGCCGTTCTTGAAGATGGCCGTGTGGACGAACAGTGCGTTCGCGCTGCTGGTCACGGCGAGCATGGGGCGGGCGTGGTAGGAGACCTCCCACACGCCAGGGAAGGGGATCTTGAGTTCCGGGACCTCGGAGATCCGCTCGTAGACGCGGTCGGCGCCGGTGATGGTGTGGCTGAAGTTGAGCGGGTCCGTCTGGAGCCAGGTCGAGCCACCCGTGGTGTTGGCGGCGGGGGTGGTGGGATTGCTTGGCATGGCTACCTCCCGATCAGAGGGCGGTGGGACGGCAGGTGAAGGGGCCGTCGTCTGTGAAGCACCACCTAGAAGATACGTTCGGTAGCTGGATGATTACAATACGTTTACCTGTCTGACTATGTACGTTGCACCCGACGTATCGGCATCCGTCTCTTGTTGCCCCCTGCGCCGAGTGGGCCTAGCGCCAAGGGGCCGCAATCATGTGACACTTCACCCCTTGGGCGTTGAGGTCACCCGGACGGGCGTGGCCCAAACAGGTAAGGCCATCACGTGGCCGCACCCGGCCGAGGCGTCGCCCACACACAGCCGGGTGCGGCTCTTCGTGCCGTGAGTATTTTGCTACCACCTCGCCCAGACGCCGTTGCGGCATACGTAGATGCCGCTGCCGGGGCCGTTGGGGATACCGAAGTCCCCCTCCCTGCCGTCATTGATCCAGCGGTTCTGCCGACGGTCGAAGTGCTCAGGACAGGCCCCGGCCGCCTGGGCGGGCACGGAAATCAGTGTGGCGGTGACGATCGCGGCACCTACGGCGGCGGCGGTACGGGGCAGGATATGCATGACTCCGAGGTCGACTGTGATCTTCAGGTCGCTCATCAGGACGAAAGAATTGGCGCTCCTGACCACTTCCCTTTCGCCCGCGCCGACGTCACCGGCGGCCTGCCCGCCTTCCACGAACAGCTGTGACCATCCGCGAACAGCCGTGAGCCGGCCGATCCCCGCTACCATCGAGTAATTCCTACTCGAAAAGAGGAAAATGTGACGGGGGCGGCCGAGCAGGACAGCCGAGTGCCGGGCCGTGCGCTGCGCTCGCCCGCGTTGGTCTTCGCCGCCGGGGCGGTCGTGGGCGTGCTGGGCGGGATGATCGGCCTGGGCGGGGCGGAGTTCCGGCTGCCGCTGTTGATCGGCGTGTTCGGATTCGCGGCACTGGCAGCGGTCATCCTCAACAAGGCCGTCAGCTTGGTCGTGGTGCTCGTCGCGCTGCCCGCCCGGCTGGCCGCCGTCCCGTTCGCGGACCTGACCGGACACTGGACCGTCGCGGTCAACCTGCTGGCCGGGAGCCTGGTCGGCGCATGGGCGGGCGCCTCCTGGACGGTGCGGATGCGCGCCGCCACCCTGTATAAGGTGCTGGCCGCCCTGATGGTCCTCATGGCCGCCGCCCTCGCTCTGACCCACACCACCACCCTCGGCACGCTCACGCTTCCCGGCGCGGCCCAGGCGATGGCCGGGGTGGCGGCTGGGTTCGGGATCGGCGTGGTCGCGGCCATCATGGGCGTGGCCGGCGGCGAGCTGCTGATCCCGACGATCGTGCTGCTGTACGCGCTCGACATCAAGACCGCCGGAAGCCTGTCGCTGCTGGTATCGCTGCCGACCATGCTGGCGGCTTTCGCCCGCTACAGCCGCGATGGCAGCTTCGCAGTGCTGGGCGCGCATCTGCGTTTCCTGGCCGTGATGGCCGCCGGGTCCGTCGCCGGCGCTCTCCTGGGTGGCCTGATGCTCGATGCGATCCCCGCTCCCGTTCTCGTTCCGGCTCTTGCTGTCGTCCTGCTGATCTCAGCGGTCAAGATGGCCCGTCACGCCTGACCCTCACGGCGTCAACGCGCAGGTGTAGGCCGGGTCATGGTCCGGGGCCGCAGACCTACAGCTGGGCGCAACGTCACCCAGGTGGTCCGGGCGACCCGGGAGAGTTCGGCGAGGATCTGCGCGGCGGAGTTGCCGCCGCCCACGATGAGCACCCGGCGACCATGGAAGGGCTCGGGGCCGCGGTAGCCGGCGGTGTGCAGCTGCTCGCCGCGGAAGTCGCGGATGCCGGGGTAGTGCGGGACGTAAGGGCGCCACCAGGTGCCGGTCGCGCTGATCACGTTCTTGGCCTGCCAAGTGCCGTGGCCGGTCTCGACCAGGAGGTGACCGTCGCCGCGCCGGACGGCGTTCACCGTCACCGGGCGCAGCACCGGCAGGTCGTAGCGGCGTTCGTAGTCGGTCAGGTAGGTGACGACCTCGGCGGCGCTGGGGTAGCCGCCGTCCGGCGGAATGGGCATCATGCGGCCGGGCAGTGAGCTGTACTGGGCCGGTGAGAACAGGCGCAGGCTGTCCCAGGCGTGCTGCCAGGCTCCACCGGCGCTGTCCTGGGCGTCGAGGATGACGAAGTCGGCCTTCGCGCGACGCAGGTAGTAGCCGGCGGCCAGGCCCGCCTGCCCGCCGCCGATCACGAGGACGTCGACGGGCCGGGGGGCGGCCGTCATGCGGGCAGCAGCTCCAGCTCGGTGCGTCCCTCAGCGGGCTGAGGGGCGGGCCCGGGAACGGACTCGGCGAGCGGAGTGAACAGCGCGCCCAGCTTGTTCACCACCTCGGGGATGATCCGGTAGTAGACCCAGGTGCCGCGGCGTTCGCCGTCGATCAACCCGGCGGTGCGCAGCACCTTCAGGTGATGGGAGATGGTGGGCGCGGTCAGGTCGAAGGTTCCGGTCAGGTCGCAGACACACGCCTCGCCGCCGGCGTGGGAGCCGATCATGGACAGCAGGCGCAGCCGCACCGGGTCGGCCACGGCCTTGAGCAGCGTGGCCAGCTCGGCGGCGTCGACCTCGCCGAGCGGTTCGCGGGCGATCGGGGCGCAGCACTGGCCCGTCGGGACGATCATGACAAGCCCTCCTGATTCGAAGCTTGTCTAAATCCTAGGCGATGATAGGCCAGCAGCGCGAACGCGGCGATCCCGCAGGCGGCGGCGACCGCGCCCATCACCCAGCCATGGCCGACGGCTTGGGCCAGGGCGACCGCGCCCAGCGGGGCCAGGGCCTTGTCGGCGACGGAGAAGATCGCGATGCGGCCGGCGAGGGAGGCGTAGGCGGTGGTGCCGTACCGGCCGACCAGCAGGTGCGGCAGCGTGATCGAGGCGATGCCGAAACCCAGCCCGAACAGCAGCACCGCGCCGATCGCGCCCGCCACGCTGCGCCCGACCAGCGGCAGCAACAGCACGGCCACGCCTTGCAGGGCGAAGATGGCGGCGGCGATGAGGGCGGCCGGCAGCCGGGTCTGCAGGCCGGTGGTGACCAGCCGTCCGGTCACCGACAGCACGCCCAGCAGCCCGGCCAGCACCGGTGAGTGGCCGAGGTGGACCAGGTAGGTGATGAGCAGGACCGCCACGATGGCGACCGCGCCGCCGTTGGCGGTGAAGGCGATCACCAGCAGCCAGAACGGCCGCCGGCGGGTGGCTGCCTTGACGATGGCGGCCCGCTCCTGCGCCTCAGCGGACGCCTGCGTCCTCGCCGTACGGGCGCGGCGGTGCAGCACGAGGGCGTGCAGCGGGATCGCCGCCAGCCCGTAGACCAGGGCCAGGATCACCAGCGCCGTACGCCAGCCGTACCGGTCGACGAGCAGGCCGGTCAGCGGCAGGAAGATCGAGGAGGCGAACCCGGCCACGATGGTCAGCGCCAGCAGCCCGTTGGCCCGGCCACGCTCGTTGCCTGCGTACAGGGAGACGATGACGGCGAAGGCGGCCTCGTACAGCACCAAGGAGCAGGCGAGGCCGACGAGCGCGAACACCGCGTACAACTGTGGCAAGGTCTCCACCCGCGACCAGGCCAGCACCGCCGCGGCGCCGAGCACCGACCCTGCGGTCATCAGGACGCGCCCGCCGCGGGCGTCCAGCAGACGGCCGACCAGCGGCGCGCACAGTGCGGCGATCAGGACGGACAGCGTGAGCGCCGCGGCGATCTGTGTGTTGCTGGCGTGCAGGTCGCGGGCCATGGGGGCGAGGAAGACGGAGAAGGCGTAGTAGAGCACGCCGTATCCGATGGTCTGGGTGACGGCCAGCGCGGCGACGACCCGCCGGCCGTGTCCGGAACGCGGCGGACCGCCGCCCTGCCGTTCGAGGGCGGCGGTCTCGGCGGGGGAACTCACGCCGGGCAGGCGATCAGCGCGCGGCCCTCAGCCGTGGTCGCCCAGCCGCCCGCGCGGGTCTCGGCGATGAAGCCTTGGGCCTGCAGCCGCCAGGCGAGCGTTCCCGCCATCCGGGCGATGGCCGGTGCGTAGCCGGGGTTGGTGCTGGCTTTGCGGGCGGCGACCAGGTCGTCGGCCAACTGGCGGGCGGGCATCGGCTCGTGGTCGCAGATGAGGCGCAGCGCCTCCTTCTGGGCGGCGGTGGGGTAGCCGTCGGACATCCGGGGTTTCCTTTCAGCCGCAGCAACTGCCGCCGGACTCGGCGGTGGCGCTCACGGTGGCGAGGGGGAGCGGGGTGGACAGCAGGCCGCCGCTGATGCCGGTGGCCAGGCCGACCCGCTGCTCCTGGGCCTCGACCAGGCTGGAGGAGCACACGCCGGTCTCGGGCAGGTCGAGCTGAACGTCGCGGGCCGCCTCCCAGTCCCCGGCGATCGCCGCCACGATCGAGCGGACCTGCTCGTATCCGGTGGCCATGAGGAACGTCGGGGCGCGGCCGTAGCTCTTGACGCCGACCGCGTAGTAGCCGGGCTCGGGGTGGGCGAGTGCGTCCACGCCGTGGGCCGGGACGGTGCCGCAGGAGTGCTGGTTGGGGTCGATCAGCGGGGCCAGGGCGCGGGGGGAGCCGAGCACCGGGTCCAGGTCGAGCCGCAGTTCGGCGGCGATGGAGTGGTCGGGGCGGTAGCCGGTGGCCGACACGATCCGGTCCACGATGACGGCCTGCTCCTGGCCTGACGGGTCGCGGCTGACCACCTCGACGCCCTGGTCGGTGGCGTTGACGCGGTGGGTGAAGAAGCCGGGCAGCAACTGGATGCGGCCGGATTCGACGTGGGCGCGCAGCCGGGTGCCGAGCGCGCCGCGGGCGGGGAGGGCGTCGGCGTCGCCGCCGCCGTAGGTGCGGGTGGCGTTGCCGGCGCGGATCGCCCAGGTGATCGGCGTGTTCTCCAGTTCGGCCAGGGCGAGCAGGGTGGTGGCGGCGGAGTGGCCGGCGCCGACGACCAGCACGCGCCTGCCTTCGTAGTGGTCGCGGTCGGCGCCGAGGACGTCGGGCAGGGCGTGGTCGACGGACACCTCGTTCTCGCCGTGGGCGGGCAGGCCGCTCGCGCCGAGCACGTTCGGGCTGGTGTAGGTGCCGGAGGCGTCGATGACCGCGCGGGCCTGCAGTTCGGTGCCGTCGTCGAGCCGGATCAGGAACGGGGCCTGCTCGCGGCCGGCTGTGCGGACCCGGTCGTAGCCGAGGCGGCTGATCGCGCTCACCCGCGCGCCGAGCCGGACCCGGTCGCCGAACAGCTTGGCGAGCGGGGCGAGGTAGTCGTCGATGATCTCGGCGCCGGTCGGCAGCCATTCGGAGACAGGAGCCGTCCAGCCGTCGGCCTCCAGCAGGCGGCGGGCCGCGGCGTCGATGTTGTACCGGTACGGGCTGAACACCCGTACGTGTCCCCACTGCGCGATCGACGCGGCGACCTGTTCACCGGCCTCCAGAACCAGGAAGTCGATGCCCCGCTCGGTCAGGTGGACGGCGGCGGCCAGGCCGACCGGGCCTGCGCCGATCACGGCGACGGGCAGGTCGCCCGTCTGCCCGGAGGTGGCCTGCTGAGGGGTGGCGAACTGCTCGATCTCGACGGCAACGGTGCCGCAGCAACTGTCACTCATGACGGCTCTCCAGATGGCGTGCGGGTCAGCGGAAGGACAAGGACGACAGGGCGGAGGTGCGGGCGCGCTCGATGGCGGCGTCGGCGCGGCAGACGCGGTCGCACACCTCCGCGGTGGCCTCGTTGAAGGTGAATTCCGAGGTGTCGGCCGGGCGGCGCAGGTTGGTGAGCAGAGCGCGCATCGCGCACCTCCTGAATAGAACTTCATCTAAACAGCTCAGATTCTGAGCCACTGCTTAGAAGTTTGTCAAATCAGCAGAGCACTCAGACTCTGACGTACGTCCGCCTCCTCCCGTCAGCCGCAACCGCCGACAGAGGGCCCCTCGCCGGGCGGGCAGCACGCAGCCAAGGCCGCCTGCAGGTCGGCCAGCGCCTGCCGCACCCCATCGGGGTTGGCCCGGTAGTAGACGGTCTTCCACTCGCGCCGCGAGGCGAGCACCCCGCCCTCGCGCAGCGTCGCCAGATGCGTGGAGGTGGCCGACTGGGCCAGCGACAGACGCTCGGCCACCTGACCCACGGTCAACTCGACCCCGCCTTCGAACAGGAACAGGATCTGCTGGCGGGTGTCGCTGGCCAGGGCCTTGAGGAAGCCTCGCGCCGCGTCGGTGAGCTGGATGCCGCTGCCTGCCGTCTGCATGGCACGACTCTACCGTATTGTCATTTCTGTATATGAGGATATGATCCGGCGGCATGGACACCATCGTCATCGGCGCCGGCCAGTCCGGCCTGGCAGCCGCCCGCGCACTGCGCGACGCCGGCCGCACCCCCGTCATCCTCGAAGCCGGGCACACGCCCACCGGCTCGTGGAGCAGCTACTACGACAGCCTCACCTTGTTCTCGCCCGCCCGCTACAGCGCCCTGCCCGGCCAGGACTTCCCCGGCGACGGCGACCACTACCCCACCCGCGACGAAGTCGTCGCCTACCTGCAGCGCTACGCCGACAGCCTGGACGTCGAGATCCGCACCGGCACCCACGTCACCGCGGCGGAAGCCGACGGCTCGGGCGGCTTCCACGTCCACACCGCCGCCGGGGACACCCTCCACGCCATGGGCGTGATCGCCGCCAGCGGCTCCTTCGGCAACACCTACATCCCCGCCCTGCCCGGCCAGGACGGCTACACCGGCCAAGCCCTCCACGTGGCCGACTACCGCACCCCCAAGCACTACGCCGGGCAGCGCGTCGTGGTGGTCGGCGGCGGCAACTCCGCCATCCAGGTCGCCTACGAACTGGCCGACATGGCCGACGTCACGATCGCCTCACGCCAGCCGCTGCAACTCATGCCACAGATCGTCGGCGGCAAGGACGTGCACTACTGGCACACCACCACCGGCTTCGACCAGCTTCCGCCCGCCTGGCTGGCCCGCATCGCCACCGGCACCCTGGTCATGGACACCGGCGACTACGCCGCAGCCCTGGACGACGGTCGCCTGCAGCGCCGTCCCATGTTCACCGCCTTCGACGGCGACCACGTCATCTGGGCCGACGGTGAACGCGAGACCATCGACACGGTCATCTACGCGACCGGTTACCTGCCGCACCTGGACTACCTGGCCCCGCTCGGCGCCCTCGACAAGACGGGACTCCCCCGGCACACCGGCGGCCTGTCCACCACTCACCTAGGGCTCGGCTACGTCGGACTGGAGTTCCAGCGTTCCTTCGCCTCCAACACCCTGCGCGGCGTCCACCGCGACGCCGAGCACGTGGCGGCACCGATCGCCGCCTACGCCGGTGGAGTTCTGGCGGCTTACGGTTTCTGAGCAGTGACAGCACCGCACGACGGACCTGACAGTACTGGAGGACCGAAGCAGTCCCGGTTCACGCACAAGGACGCACAAGAAGCAGCGGAACGTGAGACGGCGTGCTCGTCGAGCAGCGCGGGCCCGTACGCCGGGCACGCGACCAGACAGGGCCAACCCGATGGTGGGCGACGAAACCGGGGGGCCGTATAGGCAGCGTCTGTGGGGGCCGCACTCAAGCACCCACATTCTGTCCCTCGATGGGCGTCGGCGTACTCGCTGCTGTTGCTGAAGCAACCTCGCCTCGTCGGCATCCCCCACCTCGTGAGCTCCGGGGATACGCCACGCCCATCTTCGCCAAGAAGCTTCCCGTCACCCTTGAAGTACGAGGGCCCAGCAAGAGGTGCTGTTCCTTACATCGGGTCGAACCCCAGAATCGTCCGCGGACAATCAGGGGCAGGCCAGCATCGCAAAGTGCCGTTCTTAGGTGCATGTGAGGTGGGGCGCTCATGTTGAGAGCCGCCCCGAGCAGCCGGTGGCGTCGGCCATGTTCGGCTCGGCGTTCCGGATGCTCCGGGCGGCTCTCACAACAAGCGCGCCGCCACGATGACGGCTAGGAGCCGGGCCGCTGCTCCTCCACCTTCATCGGCTCCTCGCTCTTGCGGTGCTGGGCGCTGATCCACCTCAAGCACACGGCCCCGACCACGACCATGACGCCCACTCCCGCGATGGCGACAAGCCACCCGGGCGCCGAGGCAAGCCGCAGGAGGCCTGCCGTCAGAGCACCGGGCACGGCCGCGGCGATGACGACCATCATCAGGGTCTGCGCCAACCTCGTGGTCACGTGGTCGGCCGTCTCGGTCACCATTTTGAAGCACGCTGCTGGCCTGGCACCGCCGCCTGGTCAGACACCTTGGACGTATCCGAGGCGGCTTGGCCGCCCGAGGACGAGCAAGGAGATCCGGAACCTGGTGGTGCGCCTGGCGCGGGGGAACCCAGCCCGGAGATACCGCAGGGTGCACGGTGAGCTCGTCCGGCTCGGCCACGAGGTCAGCGAAGCAACCGTGCGGCGGATCCTCCGGAGTCGGCTGTTCGGCCCGGTTCCCCGAAACGGCGACACCTCGTGGCGGACGTTCCTGCGCACCCAGGCGAAAGGCCTGTCGGCTTGTGATTTCTTCCATGTCGACACGATCTTCTTGAAGCGCCTGTACGTGCTGTTCGTCATGGAGGTGGCCACTCGGCGCGTGTATATCCTGGGCGTGACCGCGAACCCCGCCGGCAGTTGGACGGCTCAGCAGGCCCGCAACCTGCTCGTGGATCTGGGTGAGCGGGTCGGCTCGAGCCCGGCATCTCCGACTTCGACGGGCTGCTCCTGCTGGACGTGACCGCCCCGCGCCCCGTTGCAGACCCGTCCCCGCGACATCAGACCCCCTCCGGCCCCGACCGTGACCGATCTTGCGAGGGCTGTACGGTCCGTCTGGGCATCTGTCACTTCCCCTGGGACGTTTCCCCTTTCGCCGCAGGGGCAGGGATGTCGCGAGCCAGGATCTGATTGCACAGCGGTTGTCGTCGCTCCCGCAAGTCACGCTGATCGCGCCATCGAAGGGACCATGATGTCCAAGGCGCCGTCAGCCGTCCCATGCCCGTGCCGACCGTCGCGGCCCCTCCGACATCTGATGTCCCGGCCGCTGTCGACATGTCGCGACGAGGGGCGGGCGTGCGGCGCGTTCAGGCGGCAGTTCCCTCGGACAGCAGCCGGCCGTCCCGGTGACCGGCGATGAGTGGGCGTGACCGGTGAGCGGGTTGTTCGGGCCGCCGCCGGAATGCCGAGACCCGCTGCTGACCTGGGCACTGAGTACGTCCGGGCCGGGTGGCGCGGCCGCGTACGATCAGAGCGCGTTACGGAAGGGCGTGAGCGCCCATGCCACCCAGCAGGGGCTGTCGTCGGCTCGGCGGGCAGATCTTGAACTGGCGGTGCAAGAAGGCGTGGCGAACGTGTTCGATCATGGTGGTGGATCCGGGCGGGTCCGCCTGTGGCAGGCCGATGGCCTGCTGTGCTGCGAGATCAGCGATCATGGCCCCGGGATCCCGGCCCGCCACTACCAGCAGCGGGCATCGATGCCTGCCCGCGACCGTGACCACGGCCGCGGGTTGTGGCTGATGGCCGAGCTCAGCGACTCGCTCACGGTGACCACCGGCCCGGCCGGCACGACCGTCGTCATCGTCGTCCGTCTGCAGGACTGACTTTTCCGTGTCAGGTGCGGCACTGTCGTGAACGCGATGGAGGACCACCAGGACCGCCGCACGACCACCCGCTGAGCAGTAGGCGGCGTCGCCGCTGAAGTGCGCCACCGAATGCGTGATCAGAGTGTGGGGTCCTCGCGGGCGGGCCGTGGGGTCCGGCCGCCTTCGTTGTCCCAACCGGCCAGGCGCTGCTCCTCCTCGGCGGCGGTGTCGGTGGGGCCGTCGTGGTCCGCGGCGGTGAGGACGTCGCCGGAGCGGGCGCGGCCTCGGCATCGGGTGACCAGGGCGAGTGCCTTCTCGGGGGCTGCGGGTGGGATGACCAGGAGGTTGATCGGCTCAATCCCCGGGATGATGAGGTTGATCAGGTGAGGGTCGATGGCGCGGAACCAGCCTTCTCTGACCTGGCGGCCGGGGGCGGCGATGCGATGCGGGATGTTGTGTCAGGTGTCGAAGTGCAGGCCGACGCGCAGGACCCGCCGCTCCACCCCCAGGCCACCGGCACGGCGGCGGCCAGCGCCGCAGATCGATGCGCGCCGTGAAACCTAGCGGAATCCGGCGTCATGACCGACGCGGGCCCTCGGCGATGCACCCGATGACCGGCGTTGTCATCCCGCCGCAAGCGGATTGGGCGCGCCCGTCCCGCATGAGCCCGCCACGACCCGGACACCACCCGCACCTGCCTCCGGGCCCGTCAGTCGTTCTGTCCGGGTTCCTTCCCACGAGGCGCCGTCTGCTCCGGTGGTTCGGGGACCGGTCCCGCCGGGAGGGCGAGCGGGTCGTCCTTGAAGAGTTCGGGCACGGCCCGGTAGAGGATGGCGGCGATCGGCACGGCCACGACCGCGCCCGCGATCCCGGCCAGGATGCCGCCGACGGCCAGCACGATGATGATCGCCAGCGGGTGGAAGTGCAGCACTCTGCCGACGATCAGCGGCTGGAGCACGTGGTTCTCCAGTTGCTGCTCGACGATCAGGATGCCGACGAAGATCAGCGCGTAGATCGGGCCCTTCGCCCCGAGCGTGACCAGCATCGCGACCGCGCCGGCGAAGAGGATGCCGACGATCGGGACGAAGCTGGCCAGGAAGATCAGTACGGCCAGTGCCGCCCACAGCGGAACTCCCATGACGGCCAGCACCACACCCATGAGCACGCCGTGCACCGCGGCCACAGCGACCGTGCCCTGCACGTAGTGCGACAGCGTGGTCCAGGCGGTCCGTCCGGCCCGGTCGACCCGCGACGCCATCCGGCCGAACCACTTGAGGAACCAGGACCAGATCTGGTCACCGTCCTTGAGCAGGAAGAACGTCACGAACAGCAGGAGCACGATCGAGGCCAGCGCCTCCACCACCACCACGGTCCCCGCCACGACCGTCGAAGTGATCTGCTGCTGTCGCTCGGTGACCAGCTTGGCGATCTCGTCCACCCAGCCGCTGAGCTGAACGGGCTTCACGTGCAGAGGGCCGGTGTAGAGCCAGCCCTCCACCGTCTTGGCCGTCTGCCTGACCTGTGTCAACAGGCCGGGGAACTCCTCATTGGCCCGCACGCCGATGATCCAGCCCGTCCCGCCCAGCACGGCGAGCGCGACCAGCATGGTGACCCAGGTGGCGTAGATCGCGCGCAGACCCGACTCGCGCAGCCGCCGGGTGAGCGGGAAGAGCAGCGCGGTCAGCAACAGGGCGACCGCCACCGGCAGGGCGACGATGCGCATCGTCGCCACCAAACCGAGCACATAGTTGGCCACGATGCCGATGACGATCAGACACGCGCCCCACGCGGCCATCCTCGCCAAGGTCGCAGGCACCAACCGCAACAGGCGCTCCTGAGGTGAATTCACGCTCGGGAAACTTCCCCACCGGTCGGAGACAGGCGCACTTCCCGGCTTCGGCGAGGGAAAGCTGAAGCAGATAATTTGCGTCACGGCCCCGCGGTCTGCGTGGTGCCGGCCTGGCTTGCGGTGAGCACCGCGGAAGGGTGAACGCCATCAGGCGGCCGGCACGGGCGAGGTCACCGACGTCTTTGGTTCCGGGGTTGACGATGGCGGTTTGCCGATCACTGCCGTGTCCGGGCCAGCGCGTCCTGTGCCTGCGCCAGAGTGGGGTGGGTGGGAAATATGCGCCCCAGCAGGCCGGTCCTGCGGAGCAGTTGTTCACATGTACCGTGCAGGCCGATCAAGGCCAGCGCGCCGCCGTCATGGTCGATCTGTCTCCATACCCGGACCAGGCTGCTCAGTCCTGAGGAGTCGCAGAACTCCACCCCGGACATGTCCATGATCACTAACGGTGGGTTCTGCTGCCGGCACACCTTGACCACTTCGTGTTCCAGGTGCGTGGCAGTGTTCAGGTCCAGTGCGCCATGTATGGCCACCACCTGGCCTGGAGGCGCCGCGCGCACGCTGAGCCGCAAGGGCGGCGGGTCGTTCGACATCGGCTGCGAAGGCATCGACGCCTCCTCTCGGGAGGCCCTCTGCCCCGCGTCCGCTCTCTGATGTGTCGCGGCGTCCGTCCTGTCACCGGCGCGGTTCGGTACGGCCGGTCGTCATGGCTTCTCCTCAGCGGGGGTACGCGCAGGAGCAGCAGCTGCGGTGGTCCCTCCATACCCACTCAAAGCGGTCGTGATGCGCTCCAGCGCCTGCTCGGCGTTCAAGCCGTCGCAGTTGCCAGGACCGCGCTGAGCGCGGTCAGCCCCCGGACGGCGTGCCCGCTGCGGCCGTGTGCTTCAGTGACCCCATCGGTGCAGAGCAGCAGGTCGGACCGACCCGCCTCCTCCACGGTCGCGTCAGCACGCCGGATCAGAGCGGGCGCGTGACCGCCCAGACTGACCAGACCCCCGACGCCGCCGTCAGGGCCCGGCCGCAGCATCACGTACACCGCGGTCAGGAAGCGGGCGTTGACGCGCCGGCGGACCAGAGCGTCGTTCAGCCGGGCGGGCACTGCGGGCCAGGCGCAGGCGTCCGAGTTCGGTCAGCGGCGCGTTACGGTGGATCATGAGGGCTTTTCTGGTCGGCGTGTAGATGTCGCCATCCACACCGAACCGAAGGCCCTCACCCATTCACAAGATCATCGATATCGTGCCGTGCCTGTGCCTGACCTCTGTGGTCAGTACAGGCTAATGGTCGCTGATCAGGGCGTTCAAGGCGGCCGCCTTGTCCGCTTCGGTCGGCAGGCCGTAGCGGCGGGTGGTGTCCAACGAGCCGTGGCCGAGGAGTTCGGCGACCAGGATGGGGGCCGTGCCGTGGCGGATGAGCTGGGTGGCGAAGGTGTGGCGCAGGACGTGCGAGCTGAAGGGCTCGGTAGGGTCGTCACCCAGACCGACGGCGTCGCCGAGGCCGGTGATGATGTCGCGGGCTGCACGGTCGCTCAGGCGACCGCCGCGCTGGTTGAGGAACAGCGCGGGGTGGGAGCCGGCTCCCTTCCAGCCGGCGCGGGTTGCCAGCCAGTCGGTCAGGGCCTCGCGCAGGTCCGCATGGACGGGCAGCAGGCGGATCTTGCCGCCGTCGCGGCCCATTCCGTGGATGCGCAGTTCGCCCGTGCGGGCTGAGAGGCGCACGTCGGTCAGGTCGAGGCCGACGACTTCGGAGATTCGCAGTCCGGCGTAGTAGGGCAGCAGGGCGACGGCTTTGTCGCGCGGGGAAGCGGCAAGCTGGACGTGGCGGATGTAGCGGCGGGTGCGCCGGGCGTCCAGGACTCGGGGGGTGGTGCGCCGGGAGTCGCGTTCGCGGCGGGTCTGGGGCTTGCCGAGGCCGCGGCGAGCGTAGAAGTCGTCGATGGCCGACAGGTAGGCGTCGACGGTGTTGGGAGCGCGGCGTCCGCCCTTGAGGTGGCGGCGGAAGTCGCGTACCGCGCCGGCGGCCGCAACCGCATCGGTGAGCGGATCGCCGCCCAGGGCGGCGTCGGCTTGGACGGCCAGCCAGGCCAGGTAGCCGCGCAGCCGGGAGGTGTACTTGGTCTTGGTGGAGTCGGCCAGCGGGGCGCGCTCAAGTGCGGCGGTGTAGTCGGCCAGGACGGCGGCGTGGGGAGCGGGGAGCGGGACGGTCCGCGACCGGCGCAGGTTTCCGGCAGCGACTCCGGCCGGCTCCGTGATTCCCGAGGGCGAGTTTCCGGAAGTCATCTACAAAGTCTACTTCCGGAATTACATGATTCCGGAAGTAGGAGGTAGAATGAAGCTACCGAGGACTTCTCGAGCGTTGGCACTCAGGTCTGCGTCGCCCCCGGCGAACCACCACCGGCCCCTTCTGAGGGGCCCGGATAGGTCAGCGACCATGACGCCGACACTTCTTTCTCAGCCCGCACCGCTCAGCCCCACCTCGTCCGCGATGCCTCGAGCCGATTCCGCACTACGGCTCAGTCTCCACCCGGTGCCGAATCGGCGATCGGTGGTGGACGGGGCCTGGTGGCCCTACTCCAGTGACACCGCCGCGGAGTTGCCCGGTCTCATCGCCGCCGTCGACCGGCTGCTTGATCAGGTCACGCTCCGCGTCGGCGTGCATTGCGATGCGTGGCAGAACATCCCGCGCCGCATCCCCGCCCGCGGGCGGCAGGTCCGCGTCGGCTGGTTCCGCCACACCGACCCGCGCATGATCACTCTCAGCTTCACGTCCGGCGAGCCGGTCGTCCTGCTGATCATCCCGCCAGGAACTGCCGCCGGCGCCGCCGAGGCCATTCTCAAGCTCACCGCCCAGGACACCGCCGGCTTGACGGCCGACGCCATTCTCACTCTGGCGCACCTGCCGGCGGGCCCCGGTCCGCGTGCGACGGCCGACTCAGCCCGCTGGGAGAACGAGGGCGGGGCGGTCAACGGGCAGAAGGCGGCCTCGTTCACGGCACGACCAGTCCTGGCGTGACCCACGTGCCGCCTGCCGGCCGGATTGAGCGGTCCAGGCATCGCCCGTTGTCCGGCGGCGGGCCGATCTCCGGCCGGCAGGCATCTCATCCCCTTCCAGCCACAGGAGGCTTCCATGACCGTCATCGACACCGCCCCACTCGGCGAGGCGGGCGCCTCGGCGCCGACCATCGTGCACCTGGCAGGGGACATCGACATCTTCACCACAGCTCAGCTGCGCAGGCGGCTGATCAACACTCTCGCCCACAGCACCGACCTGCTCGTCCTGGACCTGTCCCAGGTGACCTTCTGCGGCGCCGGCGGGCTGGGCGTGCTGGTCGGCGCTCAAGGCCGGGCCCGGTCACTGGGCATCACGCTCGCCCTGACCGGCGTTCCGCCGCGCATGACCCGGCTGCTGCACATCACCGGCCTGGGCCACCGATTCCCGATCATCGCATGACCGGCATACCACCCACCCGCGAGCTCGCCGCGACGACCCGGCCATGACGGCACTTCGCCCTTCCCTCGGCCTGCGACACCCGCGCGGGCCGGCATCACCCCCGGTGACACTGACCGCCGCAATCGTGATCGCGCCGTTCTTCGCACTGGGCGCCGGACCCTGGCCGGCGTGGGGAATCGGCGTCAGCCCACCGACCTGCTGCTGGCCGTCGCCTTCTACGTCGTGACCGGGCTGGGGGTGACGGTCGGGCCCGCCGCCACGACCCGCTCCATCGACCTGTGGCCGACAAGCACACGCTGCGCACCAGCGCCCCGCCCCAGGGCGGACCTGACAGACGTTAGCCCTGG
This sequence comes from Nonomuraea sp. NPDC001699, assembly GCF_053596455.1. Lineage (NCBI taxonomy): Bacteria > Bacillati > Actinomycetota > Actinomycetes > Streptosporangiales > Streptosporangiaceae > Nonomuraea > Nonomuraea sp. NPDC001699. Next base: position 123,331 of record NZ_JBSFGF010000010.1, read on the forward strand.
TCAGCACGTTGGGGAGAAGCTCGTACAGGTGGGAAGAGAAACTAGTGCAAGAGGAAGGGCCTCCAGGGAAGGCATCGCGGTGACCGGTGATGGCGAGCAGCTGCTGGGCGGCTCGCTGAGCGCCAGCCAACTCTCCTCGCTGGAGGATCTGCCAGGCCTGGTCGCCGAGTACGGACGGTCGGCGGGCTTCTCCCAGACCATGGTCTACGTAGCCGACCTGCAGCAGCAGGTGCTGGTCCCGCTGACCGGGCAGCGTGATGTGTTCGGCGAGCCGCTCGAACCGATCCGGATCGACGCCACCATGGCAGGACGTGCCTTCCGCAACATGGAGATCGTCGAGGCCCGGCACGTGCTGGATCCCGCCGCGCCCGAGACCGCGCCGACGTCGCCGGCAGGTGATGGGCCGCAGCGCCTGTGGGTGCCGTTGCTGAGCGACACCGAGCGGGTCGGCGTCCTGGGAGTGACCGTGGCGCAGGGGTCGGAGAGCGTGGGGTTGCTGGCCGGCCGACTGGCCTCCCTCGTCTCGCTGCTGGTGATCAGCAAACGCCCGCACAGCGACTCCTATGCGCGCCTGGTACGCGCTCGGCCGATGACGCTGTCGGCCGAGGTGCTGTGGAACCTGCTCCCGCCGCGAGCCTTTGCCGATGACGACGTGGTGGTCAGCGCCGCGCTGGAACCTGCCTACGAGGTGGGCGGCGACGCCTACGACTACGCGATCGACAGCGGCACTGCGCGTGTCGATCTTCGACGCGATGGGACACGACACTGCGGCCGGCCTCACCGCCACCGTCGCCATGGGGGCTGGTCGCACCAGCCGCCGCCAGGGCAAGGGCCTGCCCGCGACGAGCAAGGCGATCGACGAGCAGTTCATCGACCGCTTCGCCACAGGCGTCCTGGCCGATCTGGACCTGCGAACCGGTTGGCTGAGCTGGGTCAACCGAGGGCACCATCCGCCCCTGGTGATCCGCAAGAGCCAGCAGGTCGCCACCTTGGACAGCGTGCCCGATCCGCCGATGGGCTTCTGCCTGAGTCTGTCCACCGGACTGCTGCGCTACCAGTTGGAACCCGGAGACCGACTGCTCTTCTACACCGACCCGGACGGGCAACCCTTCGGGCTGGAGCGCTTCATCGACTTCATCGTCCGTCACGAGGCCGACGGCACCTCCGCCCCGGAAACGCTCCGCCGGCTGATCCACAGCATCCTGCAGCACCAGCACGGCCGACTCCAGGACGACGCCACCGTGCTGATGGTCGAGTGGCGCACCGGGCGGCAACAGCAGCTCGTCCTGGGAAAGACCAGGGTGCCTGGACCGTAGGACGCGACAACATGGGCACCGAGCCGCTGCACGCCGACGATCAGGTGGCCAGATCGACATCGGTGAGACCGACGTCCGTCAGGAGCCTCTAGAAGCGGTTGCGCACGCAGGAACTCACTCCAGCTTGGTCCCTCACGTCGCGGCGCCGGGTCGATACCGGCCTGCTTCAAGATGAGCCACACGGTGGAGGCCCTTACCCGGTAGCCCAGAGCGGCGAGTTCCCCTGCGATCCGCCGGTAACCCCATGGCGGATTCTCCCGGGTCAGACGAAGGTTCGCCGATCTGGATGTTGCCGTGCGCGGTGCCGGCGTGAATGCCGCCGAGGGCATGGTCGATGACGGATTGTGCGGCTGGTACGGCTGAGCGGGACCTGGATGGCGGCTGCCTCTGCGCCGTCCGGTCTGCGGGACGATAAGCCGGCAGCCGCCCGCCATCAGATCCTGGGCCCTCACAGTTGGGGGCAAGGCATGACCTGCGAGGCCTGAAGTGGACGTTCGCGCAGGGTTTCACCTCCCGCTCAGAGGGGTGTCAGCGGGATCAGGGGGCGCAGAATTCGGCTTCGAGGACGTTGGTGAAGGCGGCGATGGGGTTGTTCCAGTCGCCGTTGACGTTCTGGACGAGCATGCGTGTGGCGTCGCGGGTGCCGTAGGCGTATGACCACGAACCCTGTAGTGCGCCGCCCATGCCCCAGACCGTTGTGCCGCAGGACAGTTTCACCGACGACATGCCGAGGCCGTAGGTGGTGTTGGGTATCCACTTTCCGTCGGGGACCGGATTGGTGGCGAACATCTGGCGCTGCTGGGCCTGCGGCAGGAGCCGGCCCTTGAGCAGCGCGGTGAAGAACCGGTCGAGGTCGGCGGCGGTGGAGATGATGTTGCCGGCCGCCCAGCCGGCGGAGGGGTTCAGCTCGGTCACGTCGTAGATCGTGGGCTTCGGCTCCTGGGAGTACAGCGTGGAGTAGTGCCGGGCGTGGGGTCCGCGGATCCGCACTTCCTCGCCTCCGGGTACGTGGGTGCCGGTCAGGCCGAGTGGGCGGATGATCCGCTGTGAGACCTGTTCGGCGTAGGTCTTGCCGGTCGCCTTCTCGACGATCATGGCGGCGAGGACGTAGCCGGTGTTGGTGTAGGTCCAGTCCTGGCCTGGCTTGAAGTCGGGTGCGTTGGCCGTGCCGATCTTCACCAGTTGCTGGGGCTGGTAACGGTCATAGCGGTGTTTGAGGAAGCCAGGGCCGGCGAGGCGGGTCAGCATCTGCTTGTCGTTGAGGTGGTTGAACAGGCCGCTGGTCATGTTGAGCAGCTGCTTGATGGTGATGCGGTGGCCGTCGTTGCCGTTGCCGCGCACCAGGCCGGGCAGCCATTTTTCCACCGTGTCGTCCAGGCTGAGCTTGCCTTCGGCCGCCAGTTGCAGCACGACGGTGGCGGTGAAGGTCTTGGTGATGCTGCCGATGCGGAAGCGTTCCTGCGGCAGGCGCTTGCGACCGGTTCGGGTATCGGCCACGCCCGCCGTACCGAACCACTGGTCATCGCCCTCGCGGACCGTCGCGAGGATGCCGGGAAGGCCGGTTTCGGTCACGGCCCGATCGAGCGCCTGCTGCACTCCGGGGTGGTCGGAGGTGGGGCCTGAGCCGGCCGCTGCTGCGGGTGCGGCCATGGCAGCGCCCGCAACCGCGGCGGTGAGCAGACCGGCGCTCGCCCAGGTCGTGCGCGAGCGGGACGGCTTGGGGCCAATGGTGGTCATCTCAACTCCTTGTGGGGGCGAGTACGCGAGTTCTCGCCTTGCGGATGACGGACACGCTATATCGCGTTCGCTATTCATTCAATGTGAAAGCTCTTCGTTTGAATGAAACTCCAGGTAGATGCCGATGATTTCTTGCAATGGGGTCATAGTTAATGCACAATACTGGCGTCTTTGCAATGAGGTTCGAGTTAATGCATACTGTGCGGCGACACCGCGGCAGCGAAGGGAGCCACAGGTATGCCGGGAGACAGGCTGACCTACCAGGATCGCCGGGACATCGCCGCCGGCTTGGCCGCAGGATTCACCTACTCCGTGATCGCCAGGGGCCTGCAACGCCCGGCCTCGACCGTCACCCGCGAGATCATGCGCAACGGAGGGCCTGTCGGCTACCGGGCAGACCAGGCCCATCAGGCCACCAAGCGGCGTGCCCAGCGGCGTACATCGGCACCGCCGACACCGTCCCCGGCGCCACCAGCCACCGCCACGCATGGACGGGCCGCCGAAGCTGTGCAAGATTTCCGGGAGCGCTTCGCCGCCGTGCTGGGCAGGGCCGGGATCCCGTCGATGATGAGCAGAGTGCTGGCCTGTCTGTACGCCACCGACACCGGCAGCCTCACCTCAGCCGAGCTGGTCCAGCAACTGCGGGTCAGTCCAGCCTCGATCTCCAAGGCCATCGGCTACCTCGAAAAACGAGAACTGATCCAGCGGGAACGCGCCCTTCAGCGAGGGCGCGAACGCTACATCGTCGACGACGAGGCCTGGTATCAGGCAGTGCTGGACAGCGCCCGCGTGAACGCCGAACTGGCCGACATCGCCGAGCAGGGAGCCAAGGTCCTTGGCGCCACCACGCCCGGCGGCGCCCGCCTGCAGGACGTGAGCCAGTTCCTCGGACACGTCAACCACGACATCGTCCACTCAGCCAACCACTGGCGGCGGCAGATCCGCATCCGCCGCACGACAGACGGCGTCAGCGACGGCAGTGCCCGGGCACGCCCGGCATCCAGCGTGGCCTCGTCGTAGAGGTCCGGGCCCGGGCCCCGGCCTGCCGGTGCATGTGGCCCAGGTAGGTCGATGTGCGACGAGGCCACTTTCGGGGAACACGACACGCCATCGCTTGGCGGACACATCCCGTGTACGTGGCGATGCACCACGACACTGGGCGTACCTGCACGCACCTGCACCGATGTCCGGACCTGCTTGAATGACAGGCTGAGTATTCCGATGCGGAATCCGGCGCGGGCGTCCGTGTGGCCTGGTCGCAGCGGGCCGCTGGTGGCTGAGCATTCGGCCCGGGCCGAGATCAGACCGAAATCACTTCACGAACTTTTAATCCGTAGGTTCCGGGTTCGAGCCCCGGGCGCCCTACCATTCCATACCCCATCTGACCTGGGCTTTCTCGATTCTCGGCTCGTCTCCGAGAGGTGAGAATGGCCGAGATCATGCTCGTCACATGCTCTTCGGCACGGGTTCGGCATGTCAGTGGGCTGTGTCCAGGGATGGAATGCCCGCCTCGCGTAGGCGGCTGCCGGGCGGCCTGGCCCCGATGGGTAAAGCCGGACCCGCCAGGCATTCAAGGCAAGGGGTGCGATGCAAGGGGCGCATGGCAGGCCGCGCCCGACTTACCCTCAGGCCCGTCCAGGGGCTCGCAAAGCCGCTCTCGGCCGAGATCATCCGGCTGGTCGGCGCGGTGCTGGTCGAGCAGACCGACGAATGGACCGAGGCTCGCCGCTACATGGGCCTGATGTGCTTGCCAAGGCCCGCGTCCGGTTCCTCGCGAGTGACACACCAGCCCCGAACTCACTCCCGCAGGCACTTACCCGCCTAACCCGCAGAAACAGGATCACGCGAAGGCTGATTCATGCACCACCTCCGTGGACGTGACCGGCCGGTGGACCAGCAGTGGTGTGCGGTGTCGAGGTGGAGGGCCTTGGCACGAGCGGTCGGCAGCGCCGCACTTCCTGGTCATTGACTCACACAGCCGGAGTGGATGGTGCGGGGTGAGGCATCCGTCGGGACTCGCGAAGAGCTCGATCTGTGTCAGAAGCCGGGCTTGGGCGCCGGGTTGCGTAGGCTTCGTCACAAGAAGGCGAAAGGAGTCCCGCATGACGGCGAAGCAGCCCAGGACCGAGCTCGATGCTCGCTACAGCTCGGCGTTGAACCCGCGCCCGGGCGCGGAGAACGTCACCGCCACCGAGTGGGCCGAGGCCCAGCGCCGGCTGCGGGCCGCCGAGATCTTCTGGATCACCACGGTCAGGGCGGACGGCCGGCTGCACGTCACGCCGCTGATCGCCGCCTGGCACGACGGGGCGCTGCACTTCAGCACCGGGCGGGACGAGCAGAAGGCGAAGAACCTGGCCGGCAACGCCCACTGCGCACTCACCACAGGGCACAACTCTCTTTCCGAAGGTCTCGACATCGTGATCGAGGGCATGGCGGAGCGGGTGACGGATCCGGCGCGGCAGGATGAGGTCATCACCGCGTTCGAGGCGCAGTACGGGGACCACATCACCTCGCATGAGGGGACCTTCTACGGCTTCGGCGACAGCATCCGCAAGGGCGACGACCTGCTGTTCGCGGTGGCACCCGGCACGGCGTACAGCTTCGGGCACGACAGCCAGGTGTTCAGCCACACCCGCTACACCTTCTAGCCTGCGCACAAGGAAGCCTCTGTTCGCCAGGGGAAGGCATGCCGCGGGAAGGGCCCTTCCATCGGATCGATCCTCATTTGCACCCTCTGGTCTGGCTGGTCCTCCCCACGAACCATGCGCAGCGCAGCACGCCAGATCACGTCTGTCCGCCTCGCCGCCAAGTACCGATACGACCAGAGGCCTCGCTAGATTCGCGACCTCCTGCCACGACCGAAGGAGCCGCTGCGCCTCGGCGACGTCATCGCCCGGGCTCCCATGGGCGCTCCGCGCCCCCATGATCCTGTTCCCGCCAGCCGGAATCACCGGATGAGTTCCCGGAGGGGTTCGACGCGCGGATCGTCGATATCCGCATGGTAGTCGTCGGCCGAGGTCTCATCGCGGCCAGCCGGCCGTTTCGCCACACGGAACGCGAGAGTGGCGGCCACGCTCACGGCCGCGTTCAGCACGCAAGCGGTCAGGGCGACGTAGCCGAGACGGCCGCCGCCGATGACCGGGATCTCCGCGAGCGATCCGCCGAAGTGCCTGCCGGTTCCGGGGTTGACGATGCCGTAGGCGGTAACGGTGCCGTACACCATGCCGGACGCCCAGCCGGCGAGCAGCGCACCGGGGTGGAACCAGCGGGTGTAGAGCCCGACCACGATCGCCGGGAAGGTCTGCAGGATCCAGATTCCGCCGAGGAGCTGGAAGTCCAGCGCGAACTTCCTGTCGAGGAACAACACGAAGGCCAGCGCTCCGAACTTGACGAAGAGGGAGGCCGCCTTGGAGACGCGCAGCTCGTCTTGGGAACTCGCGTCCGGCCTGATGAACTCGCGATAGACGTTACGGCTGACGAGGTTGGCGGCGGCGATGGACATGATCGCGGCGGGTACGAGAGCGCTGATGGCTATGGTGGCCAGGGCGATGCCGGTGAGCCAGCTCGGGAACAGGTCCGCGAAGAGCCGCGGGATCACGAGTTGGGGGTTGGGCTGACCGTCCATGCCGACAGGGCGCGTACCGGCCGCGATCGCGAAGAAGCCGAGCAGCGCGAACAGGCCGAGAACCAGCGTGAAGGCCGGCAGGAGTGCGGCGCCGCGGCGCACGACGTCGCGGCTTCTGGTCGCGAGCACGGTGGTGACCGTGTGCGGATACACCACCAGGGCCATCGCCGACCCGAGAGCCAGCGTGGCGTACGGCCAGAAGCCGCTCGCTCCCGGGATGAAGACCCCAGTGGGGCGCCCGGTCTTCGGATCGGGCGCGGCCATCCTCTCCTGGGCCGAGGCGAAGATCGTCTCAAGGCCGCCCAGCCGTGGGAGCAGGACGACGAACGCGGCGGTCACGACGAGGAACAGCAGAAAGGCCTTCAGGGCGGCGATGAACGCGGGCGCCCGCAGCCCGCTGACGTAGGTGAAGGCTGCCAGGACGGTGAAGGCGACGGCGAGAGGCAGGTCGTTGACGAGAGGGTTGCTGCTCCCCAGGCCGAGCACCTCGAACACGGCCTGGATCCCCACCAACTGCAGCGCGATGTAGGGCAGGGTGGCCAGCAGTCCGGTAAGAGCCACCGCGAGCGTGAGCCCTCTGCTCCGGTAGCGGCCGCGCACGAAGTCGGCGGGAGTGACATAGCCGCGACGATGGGCCACTGACCACAGACGTGGCATGACTGTGAAGATCAACGGATACACGATGATGGTGTAGGGGACGGCGAAGAAGCCGCTCACCGCGCCCGAGGCGAACATCGCCGCCGGTATCGCGATGAAGGTGTAGGCCGTGTAGATGTTGCCGCCCAGGAGCAGCCACGAGGTGAGGGTGCCGAAGCCCCGGTCGGCCAGCCCCCACTGGTCCAGCGCGTTCACGGTGCCCGTGATGTGGCGGCCTTTCCTGCCCTGGACCGCGGCGAACCCCGTGACCGTGACGATCAGGAAGAAGATCACGAGGATCGTGAGAGCGGTCCAGTCGATGCTATCTCGGTTCATCGGCTTCTCTCTCCGGGGCCGGCGGGCCGATGCGCGCCGGTTCGAGCCTGGCGGGTGGGGGTCGTGTGAAGGTAGGCGCACCAGGTGAGGCTGGAGGACAGGAAAATCCACAGGAACTGGTACCAGTAGAAGAACGGGAGGCCGAACAGCCGTGGCTCAGCACCCGCATAACCTTCGATCCAGAGCAGCGCCGGGAAGGGCAGCCACAGCGCCCCGATGCTCAGCTTCGCCCAGGGCCCGGAGGTCCTGTGTCTGACCGGCCGGGCCGGCGGTGACGATGGGGTTGCCACGTCGTCTCCTGAAGTGTCGTCGTCTCTCCCGAGGTGAGGACAGGACGCCGGCCCCTCCCACCCGCTCGCCCGAGAGTGGTGGGCGGGCAGGTGGGAGGGGGCCGGCGGGGATAGCGGATCAGGTGACGGATCCCGCCTCAGCAGCACCGGATGCCGGGACTCTTCTCCCGAAGGTCGGATCGGTGCCGCTCGAACTCCCGCCGTGACAGCGGCGGCGAGTGCGGATGGGATCGGTGCTGGGCGAGGTACCGGTCGTATTCACCGGAACCCGTGAGTTCGCGCAGGTACCAGCGGGCGAAGCGCAGCAGTGAAACCACGGTCATGATCGCTGGCCGTCCGCTCCGTTGTTCCCCGCACCCACCTCGGCCAGCTCGCGCCGTTCCGCCGCGGTGGCGAATAACCCCGCAGGTGCCACGATGCTGGATTCGACATAGGGCGCCTCTGCCATCGGCAGGGGGTCACGGGACCGTAGGGCGCGCCGGCACACGACCACGGCGTTGCCGACGACGATGATGACCAGCAGCGCGAACATCGCCGCCAGCACGCCGTCGACGGTGGAGTTGACGACGACCGCCTGCATGTCGTCGAGGTTCTTGGCGGGCGCGATCACCTTCCCCACGGCCAGCGCGTCGGCGTACTTTTCCCGCTGGGCGAAGAAGCCGATCTTGGGGTCATCGTGGAAGACTTTCTGCCAGCTGGCGGTCATCGTCACCGCCAAGTCCCAGGCCAGCGGTACGCCGGTGACCCACGCCCACTTGAGCTTGCCCGACTTGATCAGGATCGTGGTGCCGAGGGTCAGCGCGATGGCGATCAGGAGCTGGTTGGAGAGGCCGAACAGCGGGTAGAGCTGGTTGATGCCGCCCAGCGGGTTGGTGACGCCGGTGTACAGGAAGTAGCCCCAGGCCAGCACGACCGCGGCGCTGGCGCCCCACAGGCCGGGCTTCCAGCTCACCCGCCCGATCGGCTTCCACAGGTTGCCGAGGGAGTCCTGAAGCATGAAGCGGGCGACGCGGGTGCCGGCGTCCACGGTGGTCAGGATGAACAGCGCCTCGAACATGATCGCGAAGTGGTACCAGAACGCCTTGAACGCGGCGCCCCCAAAGATCCCGGACAGGATCTCAGAGATGCCCATCGCGAGGGTGGGGGCACCGCCGGTGCGGGCGATCACGGTCTGCTCCTGAACCGCCGCCGCGGCGGCGCGCAGGTCATCCGGGGTGATGACGAAGCCCAGTTTCGCCACGGCGGCGGCGGCGCTTTCCGGCGAGGTGCCGAGCAGACCAGCGGGAGCGTTCATCGCGTAGTAGAGACCGGGTTCGAGCGCGCACGCGGCGATCAGCGCCATGATGGCGACGAACGACTCCATGAGCATCGCGCCGTAGCCGATCAGCCGGACCTGCGACTCCTTCTGGATCATCTTCGGCGTGGTGCCGGAGGCGATGAGCGAGTGGAAGCCCGACATCGCGCCGCAGGTGATGGTGATGAACAGGAACGGGAACAGCGACCCGGCGAAGACCGGCCCGGTGCCGCTGAGCGCGAACGTGGTGATCGCCTCGTTCTGCAAGTGCGGCGCCGCGATGACCACGCCGACCGCGAGCAGCCCGATCGTGCCGATCTTCATGAACGTCGACAGGTAGTCGCGCGGCGTCAGCAGCATCCACACCGGCAGGACGGAGGCCAGGAACCCGTAGACCACCAGGCAGATGACCAGCGTCTGCGGGCTCAGCGTGAAGGCGTCGGCCCAGGCCGAGTTCTGGACCCAGCCGCCGCCCGCGATGGCCAGCAGCAGCAGCACGACCCCGATCACCGTGGTCTCCATGACCTGCCCCGGCCGCAGAACGCGCTGGTAGAAGCCCATGAAAAGGGCGATGGGGATGGTCATCGCGATGGAGAAGGTACCCCACGGCGAGTGTGCGAGCGCGTTCACCACCACCAGGGAGAGCACCGCGAGCAAGATGATCATGATGGCGAACACCGCGACCAGCGCGGCGGTCCCGCCCACCGGGCCGATCTCCTCGCGCACCATCTGGCCCAGGCTCTTGCCGTCACGGCGCATCGAGAAGAACAGGGTGACCATGTCCTGGACCGCCCCGGCCACGATGACCCCGACGATAATCCATATGGTCCCCGGCAGATATCCCATCTGCGCGGCGAGGACCGGGCCCACCAGCGGCCCGGCACCGGCGATGGCGGCGAAGTGGTGGCCGAACAGCACCCGCCGGTCGGTCGGATGGTAGTCGACCCCGTTGTCCAGCCGTTCCGCGGGAGTCGCGCGACGGTCGTCGATGCCGAGCACCCGGCGGGCGATGAACCGGGAGTAGAACCGGTAGGCGATCGCGTACGAACCGAGGGCGGCGGCCACCAGCCAGATCGCCGAGATCTCCTCTCCTTGTGACAGGGCGACGACCCCCCAGGCGACCGCACCTACCAGGGCGACTGCCGTCCATATGAGGATCGACTTGGGGGTTGGTCTTGATTTCGCGGTGCCGTTTTCGGGCATGGCTGATTCTCCTGAACTCAGGGCATGGCAGAGCAGCCGGTACTACGAGGGAAAAATCGCCCGGAGATCCGAACGAGGTGATGTGGTCGGTGTTACCGGCGACGCCGGTCGTAGGTGAGATGACGATCGCGAGGCGGGCGATCCGCGCCACGTCTCAGGACGTAGGCAACGGCCATGAACACCACGCTCCCTGGCACCCAGATGAGCTGGTACCAGAAGAAGAACCTCATTCCGGCCAGATGTGGCGCGTCGTAGGAATACCAGGGCACCCACAGGAGTGCCACGATGGGCAGGACCAGACAGATACCGGCCGCGAAACGTCGCGCCCGCCGCGTCGGCTTCACCATCGTCGTCCTCCGGAATGTTCCCGCGTTCTTGTTGCAAGGGTTGCGGACGGTTCCGATCTGGTTTACGCCGATTTCGAGGAGATTTCGTGTCAACCAGCAGTGCGGATTACGCAACTTAGAAGTACTTCCCGGGCGTTGTGGACGGTGGCCGATGATTGAGCCGATGAGCACGGTGACGTTCCTCGCCGTGCTCGGCGGCACCTCCCTGCTCGCGGTCGCCGCGCGCTGGTTCCGGCCGCCTCCCGAGCTGCCCACGTTGGAGGACTGGGCGCTGGCGCGCCGCCAGTTCGGCACCCCGACGACGTGGTTCCTGCTCGGCGGGACCATCTACACGGCCTACACGTTCGCCGCCGTACCAGGTCTGGTGTACGGCACGGGCGCGCTCGGGTTCTTCGCCCTGCAGTACACCGTGATCATGTGCCCGCTGGCGTTCGTACTGCTCCCCCGGCTCTGGTCGGCGGCGCGTCGGCACGGGTACATCACCCCCGCGGACTTCGTCCGGGGTCATTACGGCTCCCCCGCCCTCGCACTGGTCGTCGCGGCGACCGGCGTGCTGGCGACCATGCCCTACATCGCGCTGCAACTGGTGGGCATCCGTTCGATCCTGTCCGCCGTCGGGCTGTACCCGAGGGGGGCGCTCGGCGACCTCGCGCTGGTCGCCGTGTTCGCTGTCCTCGCCGTGGCGACCTACCGGCACGGGCTGCGGGCGCCGGCGATCATCTCGCTGATGAAGGGCGCGGCCGTCTTCTGCTCGATCCTGGCCGTCTCCTTCCTCGTCCTCGATCGGTTCGGCGGGCCCGGGCCGATGTTCGACAGCGCGGAGCGCGCACTGTCCGGCGGGGAGACGACTCAGGCGTCGTTGACGCTCGATCCGAGCCAGTTCCCCGTCTACGCCACCCTGGCCCTCGGCTCGGCCCTCGCCCTGCTGATGTACCCCCACGTGCTGACGGCCGCCTTCGCCGCGTCCGGCCCGGACACGCTGCGCCGCGCGGCGGTCGCGCTGCCCCTGTGGACGGCGGTGCTCGGACTGTTCGCCATGCTCGGCGTCGCTGCGCTCGCCGCCGGCATCCAGCCCCCATCCACGGGCGCGGAAACCGCCGTCCCCCTGCTCGTCAAGGACCTGATGCCCGCCGCCCTCACCGGTCTGGTCTTCGGCGCTCTCACCGTGGGCGCGCTCGTACCGGCGGCGGTCATGTCGATCGCAGTGGCGACCTCGTTCGTTCGCAACATCTATGTCGAGTACTTCCATCCGAGGGCCACACCCAAGCACCAGACACGGATCGCCCAGATGGTCTCGCTCAGCACCAAGGTCGGGGCGGTCGTCTTCGTGTTCGGACTGCGCAACCAGGACGCCATCAATCTTCAACTGCTGGGCGGCGTCTGGATCCTGCAGACCTTCCCCGCCGTGGCGCTCGGCGTGTTCACCCGCCGTCTGCACCCCTGGGCGTTACTGGCCGGGTGGATGAGCGGTATGGCCGCGGGCACCCTCCTGGTGGTGCACAGCGGATTCTCGTCGCTGGTGCCCCTGGGCGTGGGCGGCCAGGAGATCCAGGCATACGCCGCGGTGGTCGCCATGACACTGAACCTCACCGTCGTCGTGACGTTGACCCCGCTCTTCAACCGGGTGGCCAGAACGCACACTCCGGCGTCGAGCTCTCCGGTCCCCCTACCCCCCGAAGCGGAGACGATCACATGACCGGGATTCGGCCACCCATACCATTGCCGACGTTCGCCGAATCCGGCTCCGTATCGGTCGACACGCCGCCCCCGGCACGGACGGACGGGCCGTCCGCCGGGGGACCGCCCACCCCCGGCCCGCCGGACGCCGGACGCGAGGCCGCGCTGACGCGGCTGTTCGAGACGCACTACACCGGCCTGCTCCGGCTGGCCGTGCTGCTCGGCGCCGACGACGCGGAGGACATCGTCGCCGAGGCGTTCTGCCAGCTGCACCGCCGCTGGAGCAGGCTGCGCTCGGCCGAGGCCGCCCTGCCCTACCTGCGCTCGGTGGTGTGCAACCTGGCCCGCATGAGACTGCGCCACTTGCAGGTCATCCGCAAGCACACCGATTGGACCACTGACCTCGAGCGGTCGGCCGAAAGCGTCGCCCTGCTCCACGACGATCAGAAAGCGCTCATCGAGGCCCTGCAGCGGCTCTCGGCCCGGCAGCGAGAGGCCCTCGTCCTGCGCTACTGGCTCGGTCTACGCGAAAGCGACATAGCCGAAGCCATGAGCATCTCCTGCGGTGCGGTCAAGGCGCACACCAGCCGCGGCATGGCCACCCTTACCAAGATCATGCAGGAGCGACGATGACGACCGGCCCCGCCAGCACCGAGGACCAGCTACGCGAGGTTCTCGACAAACTCGCCAACGGCGTCCAGCCGGCCCCGGACGCCTACCGCCGGGTCCAGGGCGAATGGCGACGGCGTGAGCGCAGACGCCAGCTCATCCTGGTCATCCTCGTGGTGCTCGTCCTCGCGATCACCGACATCGTGGGGCTGTGGGCGCTGAACCAGTACCAGGACCGGCCGCACGTGGCCCCCAGGGAGCCTGTACCGACCCGATCGCACGTGCCGCCCGCCAACGACCTGCCATCCGTGGGTCGTGGGTTCAAGTCCCACCCGCCCTACCACGCCCACCTGCGGCTTCACGCGGATCCGTAGTCGCGTCAGACGATCGCGAGTCATGGTGAGCCGCATGTGAGTCACGTCGCCTCCCGAGGCTTGCCGATCTTCCGGCCAACGTAGTCCGGCCACCTCCCCGCGCCGCCAGGCCGTCTCCCGACGAGCCGTCCACACCACCGGATGCGTCCGCACCGGCGCGGGCAACCGGACGCCCTGCGCCGGATCGACGGCGATCAGGTTCCTCACGTACCGCGTGGTTCAGCGCCGCCCGCAACGTCGCCCGGATCCGCTCCGGCGCCTTCGACAGCCTGGGCCACCACAGGAAGGCCCTGGTGGCGGTGCACGAGCAGGCCGTCGACGCGGTCGTCGACCTCAGGCGCAACGAGACCCACGGCCAGGACTCGCTGTTCGGCGAGCGCGGCCGGAGCAGCGCGTTCTCGATCGCGATCCCGCAGGGCGAATGGGACCGCGCCACCCTGCTCGCCTTCGAACGCGAAATGCTCGGCCTGTACGTCAGCAGCCATCCGCTCGACGGAGCCGAACACGTCCTGGACGCCAACCGCGACACCACCATCGCCGAGCTGCGGTCCTCCGGGCGACAGGACGCGCCCGTCCGCGTCAGCGGCATCGTCTCCGGTCTGCAGCGCGAGATCACCAAGCAGGGCAGCCCCTGGGCGATCGTCACCCTCGAAGACCACGACGCCGCCGTCGAGTGCCTCATCTTTCCCAAGATCTACACCCTGTACGGCGAAGCGCTCCACCCCTTGCCCGGATCGACGAACGCCACATCAGCCGACGTCTGCGCGCGTAAGCCGCCGTGCCGTCGTCGAACACCGTCGGATGCGCCGCGCGGAGCGGCCGCTTCTTGTCCGGCCCTGGCCGCCTGTCGTGTATGGCCGGCGAGGACGACGCGTCCAATGCCGCCCAGCTGGAGACCCATCCCAGCCGCCCTCGCCGCCGGCCGGTCGGAACGCTGCCACGCCCGGAGCCGAAAATCTGTAGTGGCGGGGATAGACATTCGCGAGTGTGGGCATTATGGTTTCTGACATCGCAAGAAACGGATCCACCGGGCAGCGAAGTAGTTCCTTGGCATCACGACGAACTGCCCGTAGCAAGACGAAGTCAGAGGTTGACGGCAGAAGGTCGGACGTGACGGGCCAGCGCAGTGGATAAGGGCCCTGATCGTGGACGCGCTGCCGAAGGTGAAGTTGGCAAGTGATCCGGAAGAGAAAGAAGAAGGGAGTGTTGACGCCATCGGGATCGCCCGTTGCCGGCTGAAGTTCCGCCGCTCGGGTACCGCAGTTCCACGGGATTGGAAGGTGGTCTACGGTCACGCATCCGCGATCCGCGCATCACCGCCGCTCTCTGCGGCGGATGCGCACAACAGTGAGCCGGCCGGATGGCCGGTAGATGGTGTTGAACTCTTTCGGGGCCCCGGCGCAACAGGCGCCGGGGCCCCTGTACGCGTGACGAGAAGGGAATATATGGATCAACGTCGCTCGGCTGCCGAGGGTGACACACTGGCTCGCGGCAGGATTACGAAAACAACGGCCGAACGCACGGCCGAAGACCGCTTCGACGATGAGGACTACCCCGCCTACAGCATGGGCGCTGCCGCCGAAATGCTCGGCGTCACTCCCACGTTCCTGCGGGCCTTGGGCGCCGCCCACCTGATCGAGCCGAAACGCTCCGGCGGCGGCCACCGCCGCTACTCCCGTTACCAACTGCGCCTGGCCACGCGCGCCCGAGAGCTCGTCGATCAGGGCACTCCCGTGGAAGCAGCCTGCCGGATCATCATCCTGGAAGACCAGCTCGCCGAGGCGCTGCGGATCAACGCCGAATACGAACGCGAGCGCGCCGCCGGAACCTAGCGGCCGACGCCGGAACCTAGCGGCCGACGCCGCCCCCTGCGGCCTGGTCTCCGACTGCGCTGACCAGGCCAACTGCCGGTCGGCGCTGAGCGTCGGATGCCGATGCTCGGCCAGTACCCGGGGAGCGGTGGCTCGCATGCCCAACAGCACCTCGCGCTCATCGGCCTTGGCACCGCTCAGCGCGAACAACACCGGCAACCCGCCCAGGGTGCCCACCAGGTGCAGGCGCAGCCCCCAGAAGTAGCGGGAATGGGAGGCACGGTAGCCGGACTCGGCCCACCCGGCCAGGGCGCTGCGCCGCGCGGGTCTCCGCCGAGCGGCCGCACTCCACCGGCGTGGAGTCGGCCACCCACACCTCATCACTCCACAGCGAAGTGTCGCAGGCCAGGACCGGATCACCGCCGCTACCAGGGCCGACAGTACACCCCAGTACAGGACGGAGACCCGGCCGCCGGCATGCGCCCGTTGACGGGGCCGGCGCTGTAGACCATCGCCACGGTGGCGGCGCCGTATGCATCCCTGCACCAGGAGGGATCTTGTCAGTAGAGGAAGATCGCACCTATGAACACCGACAACTTCCGTGCGCTGTCTGTTCGAGCCGGCGGAGCGGTCGATGCCGAGGCCCTCGTCGTCCTTGATTCGGTCGCGAGATCCGATGGAGGCGAGCGGCGCGGCAGCATCGAACGTTGGTGTCGCGACGGGTCCGTCCTTGTGGCCGGCACTCCGGCCGGCCTGGTCGGCTACTGCGTCGTCGAGTACACCTTCTTCGAGCAGGGCTTCGTGACGATGCTTATGGTGGCTGAGGCCGCCCGGGGGCATGGCGTCGGCGAGAGGCTACTGCGCGCCGCAGCAGCTTCATGCCGGACCGCGAAGCTGTTCACCTCAACGAACCTGTCCAACCATCCCATGCAGCGGCTGCTCCAGCGGGTTGGCTGGCGGCCGGTAGGGATGGTGCACGGCCTCGATGAAGGTGATCCTGAGGTCTTCTACCTCCGTACGCTTCCGAGCACCGAAAGTGCGGAGTAATTCCGCCAGTGCACGGATGTCCTGGGCGTTGGCGCACACCTTGGAGCGGGGCGTCCTGTCGGCCACGGCGAGGCCCTGGCTGCCGCGATTCCAGGAGCGGTACTGCACGTCGTGCCAGGGATGGGGCATGTCCTGACTTCACCCGGCCTGCCCGGGGAGGTCGCCGACCTGATCCGGCCGTGATCGCCTTGCGGAGGCGGGCTGTGCCTAGGGGCAGGGGGGCGGTGAGCCGTCTTTCGATGGTGGCGACCCTGAGGACCGAGTGGCGTCAGTACCGGGCCCCCTCCACCGTCACATCCTCGACGTGCTTGAGCTTCGCCCAGCCGGTCAGGCACGCGATCTCTGTCGCACTCGATACCACCGACGACGTCCGGCCAGGCGGTGCAACGGGCCCGCGCTGGACGCCGCCTGACGGATCCGGGCGCGGTGGATTCCGGACGCAGACGACCACCTTCCATGGCCGTGTCCGGCGCCTTGAGATCCAAGAGGGTGTCGCCGAAGTTTGATCTTGCGCTCGCCAGGTGGTTCGGCTGAGCCCCGTCACGTCAGGAGGTGGCGCCAGCGGCCGGCTGACTCCATGATGTCCAGGCTGACGTGTTCCAGGTACGCCGCCGTCTTGGCCAGCCGTCGCCCCACGGGGCTGTCGAGCCCGTACGTCTCCGCCGCCGCCGTCGCGGCCCGCACTGTCTCGAGCGTCCGCCGCTCGCTGATCATGATCGCGTGGTACCAGGCCTCGTCGTCGATCACGTAGATGTCGCGACGCCGCCGCGGATCGCGCTCGCGACGGACGAATCCCTGCTGGGCCAGGAAGTTCACGGCCACGGAGACGGAGGCCGGGCTGACCTTCAGTCGGCGGGCCAGTTCGGCGGCGGTGCGCCTGCCGTCCTCGGCCAGCATCAGGTCGTGGTGCACGCGCGCGGCCGTCCTCGGCATCCCCGCTCTGACCACCATTTCGATGATCTCCTGTTCCATCGTGGTGACCGGTGGTGTGGCCTCGAGCGGAGGGGCCGGTGTGCCGCGCCGGGCCCGCTGGATCGTCGCTTGGTGTGCCTGCTGGGGCCGGTAGCCGGCGGGGCCGCCGTTGCGTGCGAGCTCCCGGGTGATCGTCGAGGTCGGCCGGTCGAGCCGCCTGGCGATCTCGCGGTAGGAGAGTCCGTCAGCGAGTCCGGCCGCGATGCGCTGGCGGTCCTGCTGGGTCAATCGTCGTCCTGGCATGCCGCCAGTGTTGCCTTAGCCGCCATTCATTGCAACATGGTGTTGCTTTCGAGCGCAGGGTCATTGCGCCTAATTTGTCGCCATTTACCTGGGAAAACGTTGTTCATCGGATTGACCCATCTCTGAATGCAACGTAGCTTTCGAGCTGTGCAAGACACGTACTATCGCGTAGCGAGGAGTGGTCATGGGTCAATCTCTCCATACCGTCAAGAGCATCAGGGTGCGGAGGCCGCGGGTCTCCCCGCGAGTGGCGGTCACGGCGCTGGCGGCCGCGCTGCTGGCCGGGGCGGCCGCCCCGGCCGTGGCCGCCGCGGACAGCAGGGCCGTGCCGAAGGCCGCTGCCGGACAAGACCGCCCGGAACTGCAGAAGGCCATCCAGGCGTTCGTCGATGCCGGATTCCTCGGGATGCAGGCGCGCGTGAACGATGAGCGGGGCGAGTGGGTCGGCAGCGCCGGGCAGCGCAAGCTGGGCGCGAGCGCCAAGCCGCCGACGAACGGGCACTTCCGGATCGGCAGCGCCACCAAGCCCTTCATCGCGACCGTGGTATTGCAACTGGTGGCCGACGGCAAGATCGGACTGGATGCGCCGGTGGCGGACTACCTGCCCGAGTTCGAGCTGGACCGGCGGATCACGGTGCGGATGCTGCTGCAGCACACCAGCGGGTTGTACGCCTACACCGGCGAGTTCCGCCCTGACGGTTCGGTCGAGCCGGGGATCCCCGCGGCGGGCAAGGAGTGGGTGGACAACCGGTTCAAGACCTACCAGCCGGAGGAGCTGGTGCGCTTCGCGATGTCCAGGCCGGCGCGGTTCGAGCCGGGAAAGGGCTGGAGCTACTCCAACACCAACTACACACTGGCCCAGCTGCTGATCGAGAAGGTCACCGGCCACTCGATCGCCGAGGAGATGAAGCGACGGATCCTGCGGCCGCTCAAGCTGCGAGGCACCGTGGTGCCGGGCACCACGGATCTCCCCGCCCCGCACGCCCACGGCTACTACCGCTACCAGGACGAGGGCGGCCGGTGGAAGGTGGTCGACGTCACCCGCCAGAACCCCTCCCTGCAGGCCGGCAACGGTGACATGATCTCGACCACCAAGGATCTCCACACGTTCTTCTCCGCGCTGAACGGCGGCAAGCTCCTGCCGGCCCGGCTGCTGGCCGAGATGCGCGAGCCGCACCCGAAGAGCGCCGGCATCTTCGGCAGTTACGGCCTCGGGATGTACGTGCAGGACCTGGGTCCGGGCTGCGGCATCGTCCTCAACCACAACGGCAGCGCCACGGGGGGCTACTCGACGGCGATGCTCAGCACGCCCGATGGAAAGAAGACCCTGACCGCTTCGATCACCTTCGGGGACGTCGCGCCCGACCTGGCACAGGCGTTCTCGAAGGCGCTGCCGAACCTTCTCAAGCAGGTGTTCTGCGGCGGGCAGGCCGGGTTGGCCGACGAGGCCACACCGGCTCCGTAGACGGGGCCGAGCACCCTGGACCCGTACACCTCGAAGGCGGGACCCGTTTCGGGAGGCAGAGATTGGTAACGGAATCCGGCGTTCGCGACGTTCCCGCTGGTCAACGAGCCGAGCGTCTTCCCGCCGCCGAACGCGGCTCACGCCGGATTCCGTTCGGTTGCACAGCGCGACATCGATCTCCCTACAGTCACGCCAGATGGCGCTGATCCGGACGGTGAAACACGCCGGGCGAAGACGCACGAACGATCACCATGCCGCTCGGATTTTCCTGCCTGGACGGGTGGAGACCGCCTCTGCCAGTCCGGGCTACGCAAGGCCATGACCTGGCCGGACAGGATTGTCGGCAGGCGCGGAACCGCCGGCGGCGCTTCAGGGCGACCCGCCCACCGCCACCACCGGCCGCTCACCGACCTTCGATGAACGCACGGCTACGGCCGCGCCTTGCGGATGCCTCTTGCGGCTCGATGCTCGCGTACGTATATTCGTCTACGAGTAATCGTGTGCGAGTGAGGAGGTGATGAGGATGGCCGAGCGGCGACCGGTGAGGAATCTGCTGGCGCTGGCCGTGCTCACCATCGCCGTCCAGCGGCCCATGCATCCCTACGAGATGGCCTCCGTACTGCGGGCCCGGGGCAAGGACCAGGACATGCCCATCAAGTGGGGCTCGCTCTACACCGTCGTACGGAACCTCGCCAAACACGGACTGCTGGAAGCGGTGGAGAGCGGCCGGCAGGGCGCCCGCCCCGAACGGACCGTCTACCGCGTCACCGAAGCCGGACGCCGCGAGGCCGAGGACTGGACCCGCGAACTGCTGTCCACCCCCCGACGGGAGCCGTCGTCGTTCGAGGCCGGGCTGTCGGTGATGGGCGGCCTCCGTCCCGACGAGGTCGCAACGCTGCTACGGCGGCGGTCGCGGCTGCTGGCGGAACGCATCGAGGACGCCCGCCGGACCCTGGCGGAGGAGCGGGGCGAAGTGCCCAGGCTCTTCCTCATCGAGTCGGAGTACGCGCTGGCGATGCTGGAGGCACAGGCCGCCTGGGTGCACTCGCTGCTGACGGAACTGTCCGAGGGCACGTTCCCCGACCTGGACGCCTGGCGCGCCTTCCACACGACCGAAGAGTGAAAGATCCCGGCGGCGGTGCTGCAACACCACCGCCGGGAGACCTCGGGAACCGAAGAAACCGCGAAGCGGAGCCCCGGCCACGAGATACCACGGACAACGATAGCCGGGCTCCCTTCCCGTACCGCAACGAAGGGAAGCCATCATGACCACGACCACCATCGGCTCGGTGACGTCGGCCGACGGCACCACGATCGGCTACCGCGAGATCGGGCACGGCCCCGGCCTGGTGATCCTGCACGGCGCCATGCAGACGGGAGACAGCCAGCTCGAACTGGCCGAGGCCCTGTCCCAGGACTTCACCTGCTACCTGCCCGACCGTCGCGGCCGCGGCCGCAGCGGTCCCGTCGGCCCCGGCTACGGCCTGCACCGGGAGGTGGAGGACCTGGAGGCGCTGATCGACGCCACCGGCGCACGCCACGTCGCGGGCGTGAGCTCAGGCGCGATCATCACGTTGCGCACCCTGCTCGTCCGCCCCGATCTGGACAGCGCCGTCGTCTTCGAGCCGCCGCTCTTCACCGACGGGTCGGCCCCGGCCGCCTGCCTGCCCCGCCTCGACCGGGAGATCGTGGAAGGCCGGACCGCGGCGGCGCTCGTCACCGGCATGAAGGCCGCCCGGCTCGGGCCGCCGATCTTCCAGGTCCTGCCGCGCCGGGTGCTCGAACTGCTGACCGGCCTGATGCTGAGGAGCGAGGGCAAGGACGCCGTGCCCGGCGGGCCACCGACGTTCGGACAGCTCGCTCCGACACTGCGCCAGGACATCCGGCTGGCCGCGGACGCGTCGGGCGACCTGACCGAGTACGGGACGGTACGGCCCGAGGTGCTGCTGCTCGGCGGCAGCAAGAGTCCCGCCTACCTGCGTGCCGCCCTGGAGCGGCTGGAACGGGTCCTGCCGCACGCCCGGCGCACGCTCCTGGAAGGGCTCGACCACAGCGCCACCGCGAACGCCGCCCAGCGCGGTCGCCCCGAGCGCGTGGCCGCGGTGATCCGCCACTTCCTCGGCCCCGGACGCGACGGTTCATGAACCACTGCCCGCACCCCACCACCTGAGACCGTTGCGCGCCTCGTCCCTCGACGGGCAACTGGACGTGCTGCTGACCGCGAGCTTCGCCTGGTACCAGCTGCTGATGACCGGCAGCCGCCTCGGGGCCGCCAGCGCACTGGTCGAGCGGGTGCTGCTCGACGACCGGGTGCCCGAGTCCGAACGGGTCCGGCTGCTGGTGGAGACCGAGGGCGCGATGTCGGCCGCGGAGGCCGTCGCCTGCCGGATCGACGACGGCGGCCCGGACGAGTCGACGCTCGCCGACTCGCTGTATGTCCGGTACTGCGTGCAGGACGCCCTCTCCCGGGTGGTCCCGCGTGCGGTCGAACTGCTCGGCGACCTCGACCCCACGGCCTCCGACGAGGTCGGCCACCTCGCCACCTGCGCCAATGAGCTGGCCCTGCAGCCGCCGGCACGGACCCGGATGACCGGTCCGCTGGCGGCGTACCTGGCCGGCGGGCCGCTCACCATCGCCTGACTCCGCTTCCCCGCGACGGACACGGACCTCACCACCCACCACGGCGGCCCGCAGATAGGATCGGCCGGGTGCGCCGGACGGATCTGACAGGGGCGGCCGACAGCGAATCCTGGGTCGGCCTCGGCCTGGAGCTTCAGCACGCGGCCCTGCCGGGACTGCGGCCGGAGGCGGCGAACGGGAATCGGATGGTCCTGTCGCAGGGGCCGGATGCGGTGCTGTTCGCCAAGATCGACGACGACCGAGGCGGAGTCGAATACTCCCGTACGGAGAACTACCGGTCACCCCTGGCTCCCTTGCGGGCCGCCGAGACGCGCGCGATCACCGAGCCGGGGCAACCGCCCTGGTACGCCCGCTGGGCGCATCGCTTCGCCGACGCCCTGGCGGCCTCCCCCATCGGTCCGTTCCACGAGGGGCGGTGGGTGCTCTCCCTGCGGCTTGCCGGGGAGGACGTGTCGGCCGACCGATGGCGTTCCCTGTTGCTCGTTGATCATCCAGACGGCTCCATCGACTGGTTCACCGGCTCATGGAAGGTCATGCCCCTGCGGCAGATGTCACCGCCCGGCCACGGCAGAGTGCAGGCCTACCGCAAGCAGGCTCGGGAGGGAATCCTGCCGCCCGCCTTGCTCTGGTGGTTCAGCGGGCTCCACTGCTACGTGATCCTGGACGGCCACGACCGTCTCGTCGCCGCTTTCGCATGAGTTCCAGGAGGCCGTGCCGGACCTGACAGCGATGTGACAGCCTCCGTTCGGCCCGTGTTACAGCCGGGCCCGTACAACCGATCGCATGCGAGCAACCATCGAAGTCAGCGGGCTGCGCAAACGATTCGGCTCGACCCTGGCGCTGGACGGCATGTCGTTCACCGTGCCGCCCGGCAAGGTCACCGGGTTCGTCGGCCCCAACGGGGCGGGCAAGTCCACCACGATGCGGGTGATCCTCGGCCTGGACGCGGCCGACGAGGGCCACGCGCTGATCGGCGGCCGGCCGTACACCAGCCTGCGCGACCCGCTCACCCACGTCGGCGCGCTGCTGGACGCCGGGGCGCTGCAGCCGAGCCGCACCGCGCGCAACCACCTGCTGTGGCTGGCCCACTCCCAGGGCCTGGACGGCAGGCGGGTCGACGAGGTGCTCCAGCAGGTGGGGATGCACTCCGCCGCCCGGCGCAAGGCGGGCGGCTTCTCGCTGGGCATGCGCCAACGGCTCGGCATCGCGGCCGCGCTGCTCGGGGATCCGCCGGTGCTCATGCTGGACGAGCCGGTCAACGGCCTTGATCCCGAGGGCATCGTGTGGATGCGCGGCTTCCTGCGGTCGCTGGCCGGCGAAGGGAGGGCCGTGCTGGTGTCCAGCCATCTGATGAGCGAACTGGAGGACACCGCCGACCATCTCGTGGTGGTGGGCAGGGGCCGCGTCATCGCCGACACCAGCGTGGCCGATCTCATCACGACCGCCTCCCGCGGCCGGGTCACACTGCGGACGGCGGCGCCCTCGGCGGCGATGTCCGTACTGGGCCAGGCCGGCGCCACGACGGCCGTCACCGATCGCGACACGATCGTCGTCTCAGGGCTGCCGTCGGAGCACGTCGTGGCCGTGCTCAACGCCAACGCGGTGCCGTTCTCCGAGGTGGCGACGCGTCGGGTGACGCTGGAGCAGGCGTACATGGACCTCACCGCCGATGCGGTCGAGTACCGGGGAACGGCACGATGAGCGCCTTTTCACACCGCTCGGAACCGCGGACCGGGCGCGGGGGGTTCGGGCGGTTGCTGCGCGCCGAGTGGACCAAGTTCAGGACGGTGCGCGGCTGGGTGGTCACCTTGACGGCGGCGGCGCTGGTCACCGTGCTGCTCGGGTTGCTGTCGGCGTCCAGCAACCACGCCTCGTGCAGCGCCGGTCCGGTCGAGGTCGCCTGTCCACCGCCTCTGACGGGGCCGGACGGCGAAGCGGTGGACGACAAGTTCTCCTTCGTGCATCGGCCGCTGGCCGGGGACGGCGGCATCACCGTCCGCCTCACCTCCATGACCGGCAGGATCCGTAAGCCCGACGTCACCCCAGGGGCGCGCAACGAGGTTGCCGGGCTCGTGCCGTGGGCGAAGGCCGGAGTCATGATCAAGGAGAGCACCAAGCAGGGCTCCGCCTACGCGGCGGTGATGATGACCGGCGCGCACGGGGTGCGGATGCAGCACAACTTCACCCATGACACGGCCGGCCGGCCGGGCGGCGTCTCCCGGCAGTCGCCGCGCTGGCTGCGGCTGACCCGCGCCGGCGACACCCTCACCGGGTACGAGTCCACCGACGGCACGCACTGGACCGAGATCGGCACCGCAGCCCTGGCCGGGCTACCGGCGACCGTCCAGGTCGGGTTGTTCGCGACCTCCCCCGGGGATCTGACGGTCACGCAGGGGGATCTCGGCGGGTCCGTCGCGGCGGCCCGCTTCACCGAAGCCACCGGCGAGTTCGACCAGGTCACGCTGCAGGGCAGCACACCTGGCGCGTGGCGCAACGACGACATCGGCGTCACCATCGGTCCCGATGGTGCCGAGCACCACCCGGGCCGCGCCGGCTGGTCCGGCGGCGCCTTCTCCGTCACTGGCGTCGGCGACATCGCGCCGGCCATCGAGGGCCCGACCCTCGAACGTCCCCTCAGCAGCGCGCTGACCGGCCTGATCCTGGTGATCGTGGTGGCGGTCATGTTCGTCACCGCCGAGTACCGGCACGGCCTGATCCGCCTCACCCTGCTGGCCGGCCCGCGCCGCGGCCGGACGCTGGCGGCCAAGGCGCTGGCGCTCGGCCTGGTCACCTTCGCGGCCGCCCTGCCCGCCACGGCGATCACCTTCACGGTCGGCGGGCGGATCCTGCGCGACAACGGCAACGCCGTCCTCCCGGTGTCCGGGCTCACCCAGGTGCGCATCGTGGTCGGCATGGCGGCGCTGTTCGCGCTGGCCGCCGTGCTCGCCCTCGCCCTCGGCGCGCTCCTGCGGCGCAGTGTCGCGGCGGTCATCACCGCCGTCGCGGTGATCGTGGTCCCGCATGTCCTCGCCACCACCTCGGTCCTGCCGGACAGCGCGGCGCAATGGCTGCTGCGCCTCACCCCGGCGGCCGGCTTCGCCACGCAGCAGAGCATCCCGCAGTACGCGCACGTGCTCGGCCACTACGCGCCCATCGCCGGGTTCTACCCGCTGCCGCCGTGGGCCGGTCTGGCCGTGCTGGCCGGTTATACCGCGCTCGCCCTCGGATCGGCCGTCCTTCGACTCCGCAGGAGGGACGCATGAGACATCCCCATGGGGACCTCCTCCGGTGTCGCGGGAGGAGTGCGTGAGAGAGCACCTGCATGCGGAGTGGACGAAACTCCGTACCCTGGCCGGCACCGGCCGGCTGCTGCTCACGGTCGTGGTGCTGACTGTCGCCGTCAGCGTCGCGGCCTCCGCCGTCGTGTCCTGTGCCTCGGAGGACTGCGGCTACGACCCCGCCAAGATCGGCCTGTTCGGGGTCCAGGTGAGCCAGGCGGTCGTCGCCATCCTGGCCGTCCTGGCGATCACCGACGAATACGGCACCGGCATGATCCGCCTCACCCTGACCGCCATGCCGCGCCGGACCGGCGTCCTGGCCGCCAAGGCGATCATTCTGGCCGGCTTGACCCTGATCGCCGGGAGCGTCGCCGTGCTCGCCTCCGCGCTGGCCGCGCGGCGCATCCTGCTCGACAACGGGTTCCCCGCCGACACGCTCCTCCTCACCAGCGGTCCCATGCTGCGCGCCGCCGTCGGCTCGGTCCTCTACCTGGCGCTGATCGCCCTATTCAGCCTGGGGGTCGCCACCGCCGTACGAGACTCCGCCACCGCCATCGGGGTCGTGCTCGGCCTGCTCTACCTCTTCCCCGCCCTCATTCTCGTGATCGCCGACGAGGACTGGCAGCGGCTCCTCTGGCAGATCTCCCCGATGAACGCCGGGCTCGCCATCCAGGCCACCACCGACCTCGCCGGCCTCCCGCTCAGCCCATGGGCCGGCCTGAGCGTACTCGCCGCTTGGGCCACCGCGGCGCTCCTGGGCGGCGGGCTGCTCCTGCGGATGCGCGACGCATAGCCGCCGGCCGGATCCCGGGCGACCCGTCCGGCTCCGGGGAGCCGGACGGGTAGCGGGGAGAGGTCAGGAGATGGTGAGGGTGCCGTTCGTGTTGCGGGCGCAGGTGACGATCGTGCGGGGCGCCGCGGCCAACGCGCCGGTCAGGCACTGGCCGAGGACCGTGTGGCCCGCGGCGTTGGGGTGCCACGACTCCTGGCAGGTCTGGAAGTAGGTGACGCAGGTGTTCGCCGCCCGCTGGATGCCGATCTTGTCCCAGCCGGACAGGCTCGTGATGAACGTGCCGGACGGCCCGTCCTGCACCCGGACCGGCGTCGCCAGCGCGCCCGCCGGGCTGTCGGGGTTCTCGCAGAGCCTGGCCCCGTCGAAGGCCTTCTGGACGTCCAGCACGCGCAGGTCGGCCGCCGGGCGTTCGGCCGCCAGCGTGGCGTACGCGTTCTTGACCAGGGAGCCGAGGTTCTGGGAGAACACGTGCCCAGGGGCGAGGCTCGCACGGTGGATCGGGCACCCGGCGGCGTAGCGCTCGGCGCCGAGGGCGCGGAACTTGTCGCGGGTGTCGGTGCGGCCGTCCTCGTCGTAGTACTGCGGGGCGACGTCGGGCGGCAGCGGGTTGGTGTAGGTCTGCAGAATCACCTGGTGGGTGCCGTCGGCGTCGATCTGGTCGAGGGTGTCGAGGATCTGGCGCAGGGCCGCGGCCGTCTCGGTGGTGGCGGCGGCGACCTCGGTGTCGGTGGCCAGGTCCGAGGCGGTGCAGGGTTTCTGCGGCACCTCGCCCTTCAGATAGGCCCAGAACTCCCACCAACCCGTCCAGGCGTCGGCGATGAAGCGGTTGGCGCACAGCGTGGCCACGTCGCCGAAGGTGAACTGGGTGTTGTTGGAGCCGAGTCCGACGAGGACGACGTCGATGTCGTGCGTCTGCGCGAGGGTGCGCAGCTGATTGAGTTGCGAGGCGACAGTGCGGCCCTCGTCCCGGGCGCTGGCGGGATTGGCGATGTCGGCGGGCTGGGCGCCGGAGCACGCGAGGTTGAAGCGTTGCTGGATGCCCGGGAGCGACGCCTTGAACACCGAGGCGTTCGCCGACCGGTGACAGAAGTAGGCGTTGCTGTTGGCCGCCGACCAGCCGGGGAAGGCCTGCGCCGTACCGGAGGCGTCGACGACGGGCTGGTAGTCCCCCGCGCCCTCCCCGCTGATGAAGCTGTCGCCGAGCGCTACGGCGGTGGTGGGCAGGGCCGCCTGCGCCGGTCCACTCTGCACGGCCTGGATGCCCGCCGCGCTCACCAGGAGCATGACAACCGCGGCGGCACGCTGGAGGAACCCCACAAGCGCCTCATTTCCTACTAAATAAGTACGAAATTCGCATATGTGGATCACAACATGCCGGACCAAGGGCGTCAACATGCCCGTGGGGTCAATCAGCGTGGACGGCGTGCGGCACCTTCCTACGGGATGCGGCCATCGCCGACCCAAGGATGAAGGCGGCGTATCCGCAGGCCACGGCCAAGCCCGCCCAGGGTGGGAGCGGGTGATACCCGGCCAGCAGTGACGGGCCCACGTCCACATGCGCGAACGTAGGGACGCTCTGCGTGATCGCGAAGCCGGCGGCAGGGGTGATCATCAGTAGCCACGGCGCCAGACCCGCGGTCGCCAGCAGGTACGGCACGACGACCAGCACGACGGCCAGCCCGACGGCGACGACGGCCCGCTTGACCAGCGCGGCCAGGCCCAGAGCCAGCACGGCGGCGGCCGCCGTCAGCGCCGCGTAGCCGACGATCATCCGCAGTTCGGTGCCCGGCGTGATCGGCTGGACCGGGTTCCGATTCGCACGCAACATCGCCAGACCGGCCGGGACCACGACCCCCGAGCTCACCAGCCCCGCCACGAACGCGACCACGCCGACCACCGCGGCCCTGGCCGCCAGCAGCCGCGCCGGATGCGGCTCACCCCGATGCGGCTCACCCCGATGCGGCTCACCCCGATGCGGCTCACCCTGATGCGGCTCACCCTGATGCGGCTCGGCCGGTGGGCCGGGCCTGGTCGGTCGGCGACGGTGTTCCGCCGTGACGAACGTGACCGCCGCCACGAGCAGCGGGATCAGTCCCACGGCCCCGCCGATCAGCATGAGGTCGGCGCGCAGACCGCCCTCGACCGTGGCGGGCCCGATGTCACCGCTCCCGGTCACGATGAGCTTGTCGCCGGACTCGACGACCCCGCCCGGGTGATGGGGGGTCCTGCCGTCGGACTCCAGGACGACGCCGACGTCGTCGTGGCGCCACGAACCGTTCGCGCCCCGCAGCTCGATCCGGTCGAAGGTGGCGGTGGTCTGGGCGAAGGCCTGCGCCATGTCCCACAAGGCGCCTGGCGAGGTGGCGAACGGCCCGATCTCGACCGTCTCCGGCAGCCCGGTCAACTCGGCCGTGCCGATCTCCGTCCACGTCTTGCCGTCGTCCGACTCGTAGCCGGTGATGGTGTCGCCCGACCTGGTAAGCCGCAGCCACTGCGGACCGTTGTGCGGACCGCCGGGGACGTCGTGGACGTAGTCGTACTGCATCCGCACGCCGTGATCCCCGGTGAGCATGACGGCGGCATACGGTGACCCCTGCTTGAGGCTCTGCCTGACCAGGAGGCCGGCCTTGGCCCACGGCACCACCCCCTCCTTGACGTTGCGCACCCCGGGTACCGCGTCCGGCAGCCGGATCTGCCCGGTCATGTCCGACACGCGGGCGGTGATGCTGCCGTTCCCCTTGAGCGGCTGGTGCACGAAGTAGTACTTGTCCCTCACCGCCGTGCCGTCGGGTCCCACCAAGGGCGGGGGGCAGGGGCCCTCGCCCGTCCCGGTCACGCAGGCACTGTGGGCGCCCCCGGCGATCAGCAGTCCGAGCGACACGGTGACCAGCACGGAGGCCGCCACGGCGAGCACCCTGCCCCGGGCGGAGCGGAACCTGACCCACTCCGCGCGCAACATCTGGAGGAAGCGCCCGGACGGCGGGCCGGATCGGTGAGGCGAGAACGAACTCATGCCGACGGTTGTACGCGGCCCCCGGTTCCAGCCGGGTCGCGGCCGCCGCGACCCGGCTGCGACCGGGCGTCTGGCATCGTTGGCCCATGGCACCCCGACCCGGCGGCCCCGCCCGCACGACGACCTGCGGTGAGCGCCGATGAGGGTCCTCGTCGTCGAGGACTTCGAGGTCCTCGCCCGCTCCCTCGGAACCGGGCTGCGCCGCGAGGGCATGGCCGTCGACGTCGTCCTGGACGGAACCGCCGCCCTCGACCGCCTGGCCGCCACCCGCTACGACGTGGTGATCCTCGACCGCGACCTGCCCGGCGTCCACGGCGACGAGATCTGCCGGCGACTCACCCACAGCCGCGGCACGACCCGCGTGCTGATGCTCACCGCCTCCGGCACGATCGAGGACCGCGTCAACGGGCTCAGCCTCGGCGCCGATGACTATCTGCCCAAGCCGTTCGCGTTCGCCGAACTGGTCGCCCGCGTCCGTGCCCTGGGCCGCCGGGCCACCCCGCCGCTGCCGCCGACCCTGTCGTGCGGGGACATCACCCTGGATCCGGGCCGCCGTGTCGCGTCACGGGCCGGGCGGCGCCTTGAGCTGAGCCCCAGGGAGTTCGCCCTGCTCGAATGCCTGCTCGCCGTGCCCGGCCTGGTCATCTCGGCCGAGGAGCTGCTCGAACGCGTCTGGGACGAGGCCGCCGACCCCTTCACCAGCGCCGTCAAGCACACCATGCACCGGCTGCGCGCCAAACTCGGCGATCCGCCCGTGATCGAGACCGTCCGTGCGGGCGGCTACCGCATCGGGCCGTCATGACCTCGCGGCGGCGCGCCAGAAGATCCCTTCAGACGCGGCTGGCACTCGCCTACGCGGCGGGCTTCTACGCCGCCGGCGTCTTCGTGCTCGTCCTCGTCGCCGTCCCGCTCGCCGGCATCGATGCGGCGACACCCGTAGGGCGCCCCTCATCGAGTGCGATCACCGGGACCGGGCCCGGGATCAGCCTGACCCAGCTCCTCACGGGATCCGCCGTCGCTCTGGTCCTTCTGGTTCCCGTCGCCCTGGCGCTCGGCTGGTTCGTCTCCGGCCGGTTCCTGCGCCCGCTGCGCGCCATCACCGCGACCGCCGAGATCATCTCGACCGGAAGCCTCGACCGGCGCCTCGACCTCGGCGAGCCCATCGACGAGCTGACCGAACTCGGCCACACCCTCGACGACCTGTTCGCCCGCCTTCAGGCCTCCTTCGACGCCCAACGCCACTTCGTCGCCAACGCCTCCCACGAGCTGCGCACCCCTCTCGCCGGCCTGCGCACCCTGCTCGAAGTCGTCCTCGCCGACCCCGATGCCGACACCGGCACCCTGCGCTCGGCCTGCCAGGAGGCCCTCGCTCTCGGCGAGCACCAGGAGCGGCTCGTCCAGGCACTGCTCGCCCTGGCCACCAGCGAGCGCGGCGTCGCCCGCCGGGTCACCCTCGACCTGGCCCACATCGTCGAGGGAGTGCTCGCCTCCCGCCGCCGTCAAGCCACGGAACAAGGCATCGACCTCGCCGAACACCTGACGCCGGCGGTGACGGCCGGGGACCCGGGACTGGTCGAAAGCCTCGTCGCCAACCTCATCGACAACGCCATCCGTCACAACCACCCGGACGGGCAGATACAGATCACCACCCGGACCTCCGGCACGCAGGTGGCCCTGACGGTCACCAACAGCGGGCCGGTCATCCCCGAAGGCGACCTCCAGCGCCTCTTCCAGCCCTTCCAGAAGCTGGCGCCCGATCGTCGCGGCCTCAGCGACGGCTACGGCCTCGGCCTCGCCATCGTGAACGCCGTCACGCAGGCCCACCGCGCCCGCCTTGCCGTCCGCGCACGCCCCGAAGGCGGCTTGTCCATCACCGTGCACTTCACGCAGTGAAGACCTCTCGCCGACTGCCGCACCGGCTCATGAGGGTTCGGGACGATGCAAGGACCTGTGCTCGGGCGCGATCCGAGGCCGGCCTCATTCGGTGCGCAGGCGCGCGGCCAGGATCTTCGCGTACTTCATGGTCGCCTGCTCGTCGTCCTCGACCCGCAGGACGACGACGAGCCCGCCCGCCGCCACGAGGGCCTGATCCCGCTGGTTGTGCACGTTCACGTCGGGCCGCAGGTACGCGCCCTTCCCGAGGTCCGGCGGGCGGCGCATGAGGGGACCGTACTGCTCGTCGGACGCGCGCACGGCGGCCAGGATCCGGTCGGCGAACGAAGGCGTGGACGACAGCCAGGCGACGCCGATCCGGACGACATGCTCGTGTTCGTCGTGCGGGATCAGCGTGCAGGTGGCGTGTGGGGCGGAGAACCGGGCCGCCGGCCGGCGGTCGTACGGCCTGCCGCCACCGGGCAGCGTGTTCTCCGGGAGCAGCGTGCACGGGTCCGGCCAGGCGTCGAAGCGCGTTCCGTACACCTGGACCGCCTTCTCCTCGCGGTCCGCCCCCTCCAGGCGGTGAACGGTCACCGCGGGCCCGTCCGCTCCGACCGCTCTGACGACCACGGAGTCGCCCGCGACGCCGAGAATCGTGGCACCCCGTCGATGGACCGGGAGCGGAAAGATCGCGCGTCGCCCGTCCGCCAGCGAGCGGACGTCGAGGAACGTCACGACGTCGTCGGTGTTCGGGTTCAGGAGCGAATAGGCGAATCGGTGATCCGGGCTCACCACGGAGTCCTCGTCGTCGATGTCGAATCCCGCCACGCCGGGTTGCCTCCAGAGCGGCTTCGCCGTCCCGTCATAGGCCGTCAGCGACCGGCCGTCCTTGCCCGCCACGATGACCAGGCCGCCCTCCGGACGCCGGATCACCTGATCCACCGTGAGGCCGGCGCCGGGGACGCGGTGCCGTACGACGCCACCGGCTCCGACGAGTTCCAGCCCGCCGGAGGATTCCCGTACGACCAGATCCCCCAGCGCCCCGCGCAACGCGGTCGTCTTCCACTCACCGACGCGTTCCTCCAGCACCTGCGTGCCGTCGCGCGCGTCGAGGACCAGACGCCTGTAGCCGGGCTCGCCCCCGCATTGCTCGTCCAGGACGGCGTACCGTCCCCATGACTCAAGACCGGTGGGGGCGCAGTCCAGTGGCTTCTCCCATGCCGTCCGCCCGCTGTCCGGCAGCAGCGCCTGAATGGTCGAACCCCACGTCAGGACCGCCTTGCCGCCGGCGACCACCAGGGCGTTCGCGTGCACCGGCAGCACCCGTGTCCACAGGTTCCGGTCCCGGCCCACGCCGAATCCGGTCACGACGCCGGGGCCCGACCGGTTCCCCGCCTGGACGAGGACGGAGCCGGCCAGCACCGACAGGTCGTCGTCGAGGGGAAAGTCCTGGCGCCAGAACCGGGTCCGCCCGGTGGCCACATCGTGCGCCTCCAGGTCTCCGGACAGCGACGGGGTCGGCCCGCTCGGCAGGATCACCTCGGTTCCCACGACCGCCGCGAGACGCGTGGGCAGGCCACCGGCGAGCCTGGGCGAGGCGAACGACCACGTCTGGCTGATCCGGGTGGGCAAGGGCGGCGTCGGCGGCGTCGCCCACCAGGCGGAAAGCGGTGACAAGTTCGCCGCGACGGCGATGGCCGCCGCCGCGACCAGCGCCATCACCGGCAGGAGACGCCGCACGCTCAGCATCCCGGCCCCCTGGCGCCCTGCGCGAACCGGGCTGCGACCTCAGGCGCGCGCAGGGCGCGGTAGCCTCGCGAGCCTCCTGCCGGGACGTACACCGTGCCGTACGTCCCGGGCGTGACGGCGCTCGTCACCCGGAACGGCCTGCCGTCGGCGTCGAAGACCTCCCTGGTCTCCGTCCTGCCGTCGTACGCGTAGTCGATCAGGATGGTGAAGTCGTAGACGCCGCGTCCCGGGATCACCGTCATGTCGAGCGTCTGCTGTTCGTCCCGCTTCAGCGAGATGGTCCTGGTCTCGAAGTACGGGCGGCTGCTCGGCGGCGCGCCCAGGAAGGCCGGTGACAGCGGATCGAGACGCGCCACCATCTCGACCGTGTCCTCCTCCCCTTGCGTCTCGCAGGCGAGGAGGACGGCAGTCAGCGGCTTGCCGACGCGCTTGACGATCGGGCGGGCGCCGACGATTCGTACCGCCTTGCGCCCGCCGGTCAGCTCCACCCGCACCACGGCCTTGCCCACCACGGCGCCCTCGTGCCGCCGCACCAGGCCGAGCAGTTGTCCCTCCTCGGTCTGTCCGCCGAGGAGGACGCTCCTGTCGGCCCCGCGCGGGCTCGTCCCGAGCGCCATGGTGGGCAGCTGCCCGCGCAACTCGATGACGGTCACGCCGAGGGCCGGGCGTCCGAGGGCTTCGTTCACGTGGTCGCCGGCCGCACCCGCGTCGGCAACCACGCCGAACAGCGTCGTGGACCAGCCTCCCCCCACCGCGAGCGCGATCGCGGCGCACCCCGTCGCCAGCCATGCGAACTTCTTGCCCCATTTCGGGCCGGCCGGCGTTCCGGCGTCAGCCTCTCGTGCCGCGTTCGCCTGGTCGTCATGACGCTCTGGACGATCATCACGCGATTTCATCCGACATCCTGTCCGTGGCTGGAATCGGGGGGAGGGCAGCAGGGTCACAAGGACTTCTGGTCCCAGGGAATCGAGGCGAACCAGAGCCGGGGGATCCAGCTCGGCACGTTCGCGTCATGGACCAGGTTGGTATAGGTCCGCTTCTCCCTCGGGCCCGGGTTGGGAAGGGCGGCGCCGTAGGCCGTGAGGATCTTGTAGGTGTGGTCCATGCAGTTGTTGGCGAGAATGAGATAACCGCCGTTCTCCGCGGCGGAGACGGCCGCTCTGGCGGCTGACTCCTTCCACGCGGATACCTCGGCGCATTTGTACTGGCTGTATCCCTCGGCCTTGCGGAACGCCTCCCGCATCGTGGTGAGGTTGCCCGAGCCCCGCCAGGCTCCGTTGTCCTTGCCCGGGTCGATCTTCCACTGGGCCGTGGGGTTCTCCGTGGCGCCGTAGACGTACTCGTCCCGGCCGACCTGGAATCCCCAGCCGACATGGCCCAGCGTCACCGGGCCGACCGCCGGGCGCTTCGGCGCGAGGAAGACGCAGGCCTGCCCTGTCTTGAGCGGCTCCTCGGCGTCGGGCGTGCCCTTCCGGCCCTCGCGGGCGTCGTCCGGTTCCCTGGTACGCCGGCTGCCGCACTCGGGCACCTGGGTGGTGATGTCGCCGCCGGTGTCGAGCCAGACGTCGGGAATGTACCCGGTCCTGCCGTCGATCTCGGTGTAGTTCCAGTACGGGTTGGTACCGCCCCACCCGCTGATGCTCTGGCTGCCGCGCACGTAGCAACTGACCGTGCCCCGGTGACCGGTCGGGATCCGTGCGGGCACCTTCGAATCGACGCGCGGTTCCGACCGCAGGCCCACGTCGGGCACGGCGCGGACGACGCCGGTCACGACGGCGGCGTCGGCCGCGGACTGGCCGGCCAGGGCGGTGGCGAGCGGGAGGAGCGCCAGCAGAACGGTGCTTCGTTTCCAGAACATGTTCTCTCCCGGAGGGGGGTGGGTGGTCGTCGTGGACCATTTATCGCACCCGGCCACTGTGCCGCCGAGCCGGTCTAGCGAACGTCGTCCATGGCCCGGTGGCAGGCGGCCAGGGTGGCCGCGCAGGCCAGACGGAGCTGCTCCGCGCCGACGGAGGCGGCCAGCTCGACCGCCTCGCGGGCCAGGGGCAGGGCCTCGGCCGCCCGGTCCAGGGCCAGCAGGTAGCGGGCGGCCCCGTGCAGCGCGCGGGCCAGCAGGCGTGGTTGCTCCGGCGTCAGGCCGCGGAGCAGCACGATCGCCTCCGTCGTCGTGTCCAGGGCGAGCCTGAGGTGTCCGCCGGCGAACTCGTGCTCCGATCGCGTGTACAGCTCCAGCGCCCGTTCGAAGGTCTCTTCCATCCGGTTCACGAGGCGCCTCCCGACGTCCAGCAGGCCCCTGCTTCCCGTGGTGCCGTACTCACATCCAGATCATGGACGTACGGCACCACTCGCGTCTGTCCCGGCCCCTGTCCCCATTTCGGGGGACAGAGGAAGGACGATCTCCACAGTGACGCCCCTCCCCGGCGCGGAGTCGATGATCACCGTTCCGCCCGCGCTCTCGATCCGGCCCTCGATCGACTGCCCGAGACCGAAACCTGGCCCGTGCCCGCGGGTGAAGCCACACCCGTCGTCGGCCACCCGTACCACGAGCCGTCCACCCAACAGTCGCGCGGTCACCTGGGCGTGCCTGGTGCCGGCGTGCTTGACCACGTTGGCCAGGGCCTCCTGAACAGCTCCAGCCATCGCGGCGACGCTGCCGGCAGGCAACGGCGGGCTGTCAGCGAGGTCGGAGACCACCTCCAGGCCGAGTGCCCGCGCACGCGTGATCACCGCCGTCAGGGATTCGCGCACGGTCGAGGGACCGTCTTCCCCCTCCAGGTATCGACGCAGCCAAACGGCCTGGTCGGCGACGTGTCCACGCAGTTGCGGATCGGCGACCTGATGCTCCCCCGTCAGCCGGTCGAACAGCCGCAGCACCCGTTCACTGATCAGCTCGGCGTGGGCGGCGCGCTCTTGCTGCGCGGCCAGGTCCGCCGCCGCCTCGACCGCCTTCTCCCGGGCGGCGTCCACCTCGTCGGAGTAGTTCCGCAGGGTCCTGGCCACGTACCACGACATCACGGCGATGACGGGCAGGCCGACCGCCACGGCGGGGCGCTCGGGCTGCGGCACGCCGGCCGAGACCGCCACCGTCAGCGGCGTGATCGAGCCAACGAGGAGCGGAGCGGAAGCCAGGGCGAGACCCGCGCCGACGACGACCACATAGGCGTAGGGGAAGGTCCACCACTGACCGGTGGCGGGACTGCAGAACACGGCCGTGACCGCGACGAAGACCGCGTCCGCGACGAAGATCCACCCCGGTGAGAGGGCACGACGGCGGGCGACCCACACCACGAGCGCCGTCGCCTCCACGACGGCGGCGGCGAGGAAGAGAGGGAACCCGTCGAGACGGCCGCTGACGGCCGCCGCCACCAGTTGCACGCCGTACCCCGCCCGCAGGGCGACGAGGGCCAGCATCAGCGAGTGCTCGGTGCCCTTCCTGCCGAGCGCGTACGGCCTCATGGCCGGGCCACCCGGAACTCGACGTCGCTGCCCTCGCCCGGTGTGAAGATCACCTCGGTTTCCACCCCGGGATGTGCCCCCTCCTGGGCGGGCGGCCCCGGGTGGGTGATCGTGACCAGCGGGCCTGCGTCCACGACCTCAGCGAAGATCACGACTTTGCCCGGGACCCGCTCCGCCGCGGCCAGCCTGGTGACGTATTCGCGGACCGCGGTGGCGATCTCCTCCGGCACCGCCGGCCCGTCCGGCGATGTCAGCTCGGCAGCGAGACCGAGGCGGCGGGCATGGTCCGCGACCGCGCCCATTCCACCGTCCCCAGCCGTACCCCGCCCGCCTGAGCCGATGAGCGTTCTGAGCCGCCCCGCCTCGGCCCTGACCTGATCCCGCAACTCCGACCCCGCGACCCGTCCCTGGTGACCGAGCAGTTCCAAGGTCTGGAGCACCTGGTCATGGATGACGCGGGCGTGCGCGGCCCGCTCCCTCACGATCGCGGCCGCAGCCTCGGCGGTCATCGCCTCCTGGCGCGCCGCGTCCACCTCCGCTCCCCTTCTGCGTACGGCTCGCGCCACGAGAACCCCCACCATCGTGTTGACGGTGAGCGTGGCCAGGTCGAAGGAGGCGTCCGGAAGAGGATTGCCGGTCATCGGCGCGGCCGCGGTGACCGCGACCAGCATCGGCGCCAGCGCGGGCAGGGAGACGCGCCATCCGCCGCCGCCCAATCCGATCCCGATGACGTACGGCACCGCGTAGTCGAACGGCCAGTTGTCCCACTCGTGCGGCCGGGCGCTGCCTGTCAGCACGGCCAGCGTCATCGCGGCGAGGAACAGCCCGTCGGCCAGCACGGCCCAGCCCGGCGGCAGCCTGCCAGCCCGCCACGACAGCCCGGTCACCACCGCGCTCTCGGCCAGCGCGACCGCCATCAGCCAGTGGCGGGACTCGCCGCTCAACGCCATGGCCACGACGATGACCGCCGACGTGGTCCTGACGACCGTGAACGCCACGAGCAGCCAGCGTTCGGCGGCCGCCACGCCACCGGCGAGGCCGGCCGCGCCGCTCATTCCCCCGGAGGACGCAGGCCGAGTTCGTCCGCCGCGCGAACGAGGTCCGCCATCGCCCCCAGCCCCAGCTTGACCCTGATGCGCTTGATCAACGTGTCGACGGTCGACTCCGCCACGCCCATTCTGCTGGCGGTCTGCCTGCGGGTCCGCCCCTTGGCCAGATGAGCCAGCACTTCGGCTTCCCTCGGCGACAACGCCGGCCTGCCCGCCAGCAGCGAGGAGGGAGTGGCGAGCTGGCCGTGCAGGATGCCGGCCAGCCCGCTGCCGAGCACGAACCCCCCTGAGGCCACCGACACCACGGCGGCGTGGAACTCAGCGGGTTCGGAACTCTTGGTCAGATAGCCGCTGGCCCCCGCCTGGATGGCCGCCACCACGTCGGCCTGCTCGCCCGAGACCGACATCACCAGAACTCTGGACCTGGCCGACCAGTCGGCGATGACCGGTACCGATGGCCTGCCGTTCTGCAGATAGAGATCCAGCAGCAGGACATCCGCCTCATGGGGCACCTTGGCCGGGTCCGCGGTGCTCGCCACGACGGTGACCTGCGACGACTGCTCGAAGAAGCGGGTGATGCCTTCAAGCATGAATGGGTGATCGTCCACGACAGCGAGCTTGATCACTGCCCTGCCTTCATAGGGGTGGTCATATCAATTCATTCTTTACCCACCGGACATCGCGATCAAGAAATCGGCACCTCCTCATCTCCGTTTTCGTGGCACTTCATTCTCGGCGCCGGCAGGGCGGGGGACGCTGTCATCCGCGGGACCTCCCATCCTGGTCAGGCGGCCGAAGAGCCCGTGCTGCTCGAAGATGTGCGGCCGTTGAACCGGCCCCGGGAGGCACGGTATGAACAGGGTGGCCTCCTGGTGCAGTGCTGCGCGGATGCCGTCCTGCACCTGACCTCCTGAGGCTCTGGCTCACTTTGATGATCAATCACTCAGGGTGGGCCCGGCACGATGTCAGTGGGATCTGGACGCTCGTTGACCGTTCAGGTGGGGCGGCCCTTGTAGCCTTCGCCGGCGAAATCGAGGTCGCGTTTGCGCAAGTGCGTCTCCACGTCGAATTCATCGGCGAAGCTCCAGCTATGACGATCGCTATGGGTGACGCCGTCGATGGTGTGTTCTTCGGTGACCTTGGTACCGGAGGCTGTGATGGTGATGACGTCGCTGCCCCAGGCGGGGTTGGCGTTTTCGCGGGTGTAGGTGAAGCTCTTCACAATGAGGGGAGGCAGGTAGTCCTGCGCCGCTTCGCCAAGCTCGTGACGGTGGATCTGGATCGTCACTCCGTGGATGGAATCCCACTCTGCTATCACCACGAGGTCGTCCACGTTCGCAGGCTGCCAGCCTTCAGCCTCGGTCGGTTCCCAATCGCTGTTGGTCCAAGCCTCGGCATGCTCGGCGAACCGGCCCGTCAGGTCTGCCCGATCGACGCTCTGGGGGCACCAGGCCACCTCGTCCCAACGCTCGATGACAAACAAGCCGCTGGGGGTCTCGTAGAGGGTGACAGCCATGGTCCTCTCCTGAGAGCTGAGGGTGATCGGGTCGACGGCGGTGACTGGGCCCCGCGGCATGGCACACGTTGCTCCAGGTGCGGATCGTCGCGATCTTGTAACGGGCCTCACATCAAGGTAGCCGCTCGTCAACGATCTGGGTAAAACGTGGATGTTCTGAAGTTGAGGACATCGGCAGTGCCGTACTCATCGTTGTGCGTACCACGGCGGCCGAGGCCTCGTGTCCGGCGTGCCGGACGCTCTCGGCCCGGGCGCACAGCCGGTATCGCCGGACGAAGCGCGAGCGCCTCGTGTGGCATACGTGAGCGGGCACGGCAGGATGACCCACTGTGTTCCATCGCCTGGGCTGGTACCAGCGGGAAGCCATGTTGATCTTGCCGGAGCCCGGATCGGTGTAGGCA
Source organism: Nonomuraea sp. NPDC001699 (assembly GCF_053596455.1). NCBI lineage: Bacteria > Bacillati > Actinomycetota > Actinomycetes > Streptosporangiales > Streptosporangiaceae > Nonomuraea > Nonomuraea sp. NPDC001699. The sequence continues at coordinate 162,083 of NZ_JBSFGF010000010.1, forward strand.
CCCTGGTAGCCGAGGGCGCGGGCGGCGCCGCTTCCAGATTGCGGCGCACGTACGGCGTCGCGGTGGTGACCATGAAGAGCCGGGATGAGGAATTCACCTACGCCGGCCGAGACGGAGAACGTCGAGCGCCTCGCCGCGCGCCCATAGCCGATCGTGACGCGTCACCGGAGCGCGGCGGGCGACATCTTCTGCCTCCTGTCCTCGAGCTCCTTGCATCTGGGCTCGTTCCAGCTCGCTCGCTTGAGGCAGTCGATGAGCGCTCGCCTGTCGCCCTTGCACCCTGCGACAGAGGCTCCGGGCTCGTCGAGGCAGTCCAGATAGAAGTATCCGTAGTCACCGCATTCGAACACGGAGACACGATCGCCCGAACAATCGAGCATGTCGAGGGCGATCATTTTGCAGGCGGCCGGGTTCTGCCGATAGATCTCGTGGCAGTCGTCATGCAGTTGAACGGCGGTGCGGCACGCAGTCAGCCCCCAATTGGCATGTGTCGTCCCGCTGCATTCCACGAAGGCCGCGTAGGCCCGGTCACATGCCGGGGCGCTGTCCCTGTCCCGGCACTCCGTGAGCAACGGCCTGACTGGCGCACCGGACACGTATATGGCCACGACGGTCGCGGCGCCCAGCAGGGTCACCAGCGCTACCAGGATGATGACCGCTTTTCTCTTCGAGAGCACCGCAATCCTCACAGATCATCGCGCGATCCATCAGAGGCTACCGAAGTACCGGAGTCGAACTCCACCTTTCTCTAGTCCGTTCTCAGCTTTACGGGTTCCACTCCAGGAAGATGTAACCCTGCCCCCGGTGAACGCTGACGCGGATTCCCCTCAGGGTTCTTTTCCGCAGTTCATCTGGCCAGGTACCCGAATCCACCAAGCCTCTCCAGCAAAAGAGCTGGATGAGGTCGATAGAGCGGGAATCCCGCTCGGATCCTCTCTTGTTGACGTTGTCCGTCAGACATTCCATCATGCTGCTGATCGCGCTGCCTCCCGTACGCCCTCGCATGCGTAAACGCCCGACTTGGACCCGCAGCGCCGAGGACGGAAGTGCGCTCCACCCCGAATTCTCGGCGTCGACCGACCCGCGCCTATCGCATCTCGGCATGCAGTCGTGGCCTCACGGTCCAAGGGTGCCGGCCTTCGCTCTGGCCACACACCCATCCACTCGCGTCCGCGGGATTGCCGCCATGCGCTGGATTTGCGGGCGGCCGCGGGAAGAAGAACTCGGACTTCGCCTGGCACGGGACCCGAGCCCCCCGGCCTGAATGGCACCCGTCTTCGCCGTTCCTCACAGATCCTCAACAGGACGTCAACAGCCGCCGTCCTACCTTCCTCTCACAAGCTCGAACGGAAGATCTCGACCGGAGGAAGCAGGACATGAAACCGATCATGAAGCTCACCACCGCCGTGGCCGTGACAGCGCTCTCCATGGGCATGGTGAGCACGACCGCGCAGGCGTCGGAGCGGGTCGGAACCGCGCGCGTCTCCAGCGTCACCGCGAGCGCCGCGGCCTCCCTGGCCGGCGGCTGCCAGGCCGCGAAGGGCAACTGGGGGAACATCAAGGCCTACTACTACACCCAGGGCAAGTACGACTACTTCAACCGGATCAACTGGTTCCTCGGCGGTCCCGGCCTGCGGAACAAGAACAACGTCCGGCTGCGGATCCGGCTGGAGCGGCGTGGACTGCCGGACAAGACGATCTGGTCGTACACGTCCGGGGACAACGTGTCGCCCGGCAGCGGCGGGAGGTCGGTCCCCAACCTCAGGGTCAAGCGGAGCGACAAGGTGCACGTCGACTTCAACTTCGTCTTCGACCGCAGCGGCAAGGACCCGCACTGCGGCGACCGTACCAACAGCCTCTGACCGCCTGAGACCGTCGCCGAGGGCGCGACGTTGAGGCCCTCCGCTCCCCGAACGTGGCTCGTGGGGGCGGAGGACGGTCAGCCTCGTCTGGTGCGCCAGCGGGAGGTGCGGAACCCGTCGGAGCGCTCCAGCAGGAAGGTCAGCCGGGCGGCCGTCTGGCGTACGCCGTCGTCGTGCCGGTGCCGCTTGTCGGGGGCGAGGCGGGAGCGCAGGTCGAGAATGTGGGCCAGCTCCCCGGCCACCTCCGAGACCACCCGGTAGCGGATGCCGAAGGAGTGCAGGTCGCCGTGCACGTCGTCGACCAGGTCCTCGTCCACGTGCCGGAGCAGGGGCTTGAGCTTGCCGAGCAGTTGGGCGTCCATTCCGGCCACGGGCGCCCTGCGGCGGGTGTCGTCGGCCGGCATGGCGACCAGGGCGCGGACCCGCGTGAACGCCAGCGCCCGTTCGGCGTCCGGGGTGGAAGGGTGTTCGGCGAGGTCCAGCAGGCGCCGCAGGGTCTCCTGCGTTTTGTCGTCGAACATGACGACAAGTCTATTCACTCCAGCTCAAGCGCTCTTCACGGCGACCTTGAGGCGGCGCCGCGGGGAGAGGACGGCTACCGGGCCAGGGCAGCCATGAGTTTGCCGGTGAACCGGTGCATGTGGGGGTCGAGGGTGTCGCCGGGCTCGGCGAGGACCTGTCGCAGCGGCAGCCACTTGATCGCTTCGAATTCACCCTCGTCGAAGGAGGTGACGGCCCCTGCCGCGGACCGCAGGACGTACCACAACGACACGTCGGTGTGCTGTTCGTACCTGCGGGTTCGAGTGACGGTCAGGAAGAACGGCCTGTTTCCGGAGACCGCCGACGGGACGGCCTCGATGTGCAGTTCCTCTCTGCACTCGCGCAGAACCGTGTCCCACGGGTCCTCCATCGGCTCGACGTGGCCGCCACTGGGAAGCCAGAGGCCGGCCTTGCGGTGGGCGACGAGCAGCAGCTCCGCGCGGGCCTCGTCGAGGGCCACGAAGTAGCTGACCAGGTGCATCGGCGGGACATCGGGCTTCCGCAGCCGGTACAGCGGAGCGCCGCTGGCGATCCACTCCACCGCCGTGGTGAGGTGCGCGCGCTCCTGCTCGTCCCAGGGGACGACGCCCTCCAGCAACTCGGTCAGCCGAGTCCGAAGAGGAACGTCCGGGCCGTCGATGGCAGTCACGTCTCTCATCATGCCAAGGCCGGGCGCACCGCTAGAGGATTGTGGCCGCGAGGGGCCATGCTCCGCGGTCCAGCAGGTCGAGGACGAGTGCCGCGATGTTCCACGCGTCGTCCTCGCCGCGGTGATGGCGTCCTTCGAGGGGCAGTCCGGCGATCTGCAGGGCGTGATCCATGCCGGGCTTCCTGGGCAGCCCGTACGCCGCCGCGAACACGGCCTTGGCGTTGGTGTGGGTGCGTTCCGTCGGATGGCCGAACGGGTAGGCCACCCCCTCGGCCTTGCTCTGCCGGGCGAACTGCCGGCGGTCGTACTCGCCCCAGCTCGCCCAGGGGCGCTGCCCGGCCTCGTACTCCTCGACGAGGATCCGGCACGCCTCGGCGAAGGTGACGCCCTGGTCCACCTCGGATCGCGTCAGGCCGGTCAGCTCGGTGCAGAAGTCACTCACGGCCGACCGGGCAGGACGGACCAGGATGCGGTGCCGGGAGACGCGGCGCCGGGCCGGCACGTCGACGACGGTGAGGCCGATCTCGATGATCTCGTTCACGGAGCCGGGCGGAGGTTGCCCGTCCCAGCAGGTGGCTTCCACATCGATGACGTTCAGCAGGGCGGATTCGTGGCGCATGGGGTGAGCGTAGGAACCCGCGCCGGGTTCCGGCACCCCGATTTCCGCGTGCCCGGACCGTCTACCGGGCCGACTCGCCGTAAAGGGAGGTCATCCAGATGTGGGTGAGGACCTCGACGAGGGTGTCCTCGTCGGCGAAGGGGGCCACGTCGAGGGCGGCGAGGTAGTAGAGGCGTTCGCCGAGCCAGGTCAGCGCCGCGCCCAGGGCGGCCGGATCGACGCCGGGCGCGGTGGCGTCGTCAGTGGTGATGCGTTCGGTGGTGGCGGCCGTGAAGCCCGCCATCTGGTCGCGCCACAGCGCGGTGAGCTCGGGGTCGGTGCGCCAGTTCTCCACGATGGCCCGCAGCACGGGCGCCTCCTCGCGCCACAGACGGGCGCCGTGGCTGATGCCGTGCCGTACGGAGGCCCGCCGCTGGTCGGGTTCGTCGTGCGTGAGCCAGGGCTGCGCGACCTCGTGACCACGGGCGATGGCACGACGGACGAGCTCGGCCAGGACCTCGTGCTTGCTCGCGAAGTAGAAGTAGAAGCTGCCGCGTGCCACCTGGGCGGCGGCCAGGATGTCGGCCACGCTCAGCTCGTCGAAGCGCCGCTCGTCGAGGAGCCCGCGCGTGGCGGCCAGGATCACCTCGCGCAGGTCGCGGCCATCGTCCTTCGGCTGTGGGGCGCGCCGGCCCGCTCTCGCCTCCATTCTCGGAATCCTAGCGTCTAGACAGCCTGTCTAGACGCTATGTACAGTCCTCGCCATGAGATACACGACGTTCGGAACGAGCGGGTTGCGGGTCTCCGAGATGATCCTCGGGACGATGGGCTTCGGCGAGGACTGGGGCTGGGGCGCTCCCCTTGAGGAGTGCCGCAGGATGTTCACCGCGTACGCCGAGGCCGGCGGGAACATGATCGACACGGCCAACAGCTACACCGAGGGCTCCAGCGAACGCATCGTCGGCGAGCTGATCGGCAAGGAACGCGACCGGTACGTGCTCAGCACCAAGTACACGCTGTCGATGGACCGCGACGACCCCAACGCCTCGGGCAACCACCGCAAGAGCCTCAGGCGCTCGGTGGAGGAGAGCCTGCGGCGCCTGGGCACCGACTACCTGGACCTGCTGTGGGTGCACATCTGGGACCCCGCCACCCCGATCGAGGAGACGTTACGCGCCCTCGACGACCTGGTACGCGCGGGCAAGGTGCTCTACCTGGGCTTCTCCGACGTGCCCGCCTGGGTGATCGCGCGCGCCAACACCATCGCCGAACTGCGCGGCTGGACGTCCTTCATCGGACTGCAGCTGTCCTACAGCCTGCTGGAGCGCGACATCGAGCGCGAGCTGCTGCCGATGGCCGAGACGCTGGGCCTGTCGGTGGCCGCGTGGGCGCCGCTGGCCCGCGGGGTGCTGTCCGGGAAGTTCACCCGCACCGACGCCACCACCGGGTCCAGGATCAGCCGCGACGCCGTACCCGACCGCCATCTGGCGATCGCCGCCGAGGTCGACGCCGTCGCCGACGAGCTCGGCGTCTCCTCCTCCCAGGTCGCCCTCGCCTGGACCCGGGCGCACCGCCGCTGGATCCATCCGATCTCCGGCGCCAGGACGCTCGACCAGCTCACCGACAACCTCGCCGCCTGTGAGCTGCGGTTGCCGCCGGAGGTGGTGGAGCGGCTCGACGAGGCCAGCGCCTTCCCGCTCGGGTTCCCGCAGAACTTCATCGAGATGTCGCGCGAGTTCGTCTACGGCCCCTCGATCGGCCGCTTCGACCGCCGAGTGCCGTGAGGCGGTCGGCAGGCTTAGCCTTGACCGATGTCACTTGAGGGCACGGCAGGGTACGCCGATCCCGCACGGTTGCCGCCTTTGGTGCAGCGGGCGGTCGAGGTCGCGCGGCGGGCGGGCTTCGTGACGTCCTGCCGTCCCGAGCAAGGCCGGTTGCTGCTGGCGCTGGCGGCCGGGGCCGAGGTGATCGGGGAGACCGGGACGGGGTGCGGGGTGGGGCTCGCCTGGCTGGCGTCAGGAGCTCGGCCCGGGGCCCGGCTGGTCAGCGTCGAACGGGACGCGGATCGGGCGGCTCTGGCCGCCGAGGTGTTCTTCGACCAGCCACACGTGTCGGTCGTCCATGGCGACTGGCGGGAGATCTACCAGGACGCGCCGTACGACCTGCTCGTCCTCGACGGAGGTGGCCAGGGCAAGCACGGCGAGCCGCCCGCCGACCCCCACCGGCTGCTCAGGCCCGGCGGGACGGTGGTCATCGACGACCTGACCCCAGCCCGGCACTGGCCGCCCCGGTTCGACGGGAGCGTCGATCGGGCCCGGATGCACTGGCTCGACCACCCCGGCATGGACACGGCGGAACTGCGGCTCGCACCCGACCTGGCCGCGCTGGTGGCCACCCGCCGCTTCGCCGAAGGCGTGACCTGAACCATCGTGCGGGCCCGTGCCCGGGCGGTCCGGACGTCTCCGCGACCCGTCTGCCCGATTCATGACGATGTCATGTGCAGCCGATGATCACGTCTCTGGTTCGTGTCGTCCCTGGCCAGCAGGGTTGTCTTCAGTCGATCTGAAGGAGACGTCATGACTTCCCTGCGCTGGAGAACCTGGCACGGCCCGCTCGTCGCCTGTGCCCTCGCGATGGCGGCGCTCGCGTTGGTGAGCGGCGTCGGCCTGGTGGTCGACGGGCGGACCGTCATGGGCGAAGGGGTGTGGCTCAAGCCGTTCAAGTTCGCCGCCTCCTTCGCCCTGTACGCGCTCACCCTCGCCTGGATGATCAGCCAGGTGGAGCGGTGGCGGCGGACCCTGTGGTGGCTGGGCACGGTCACGGTGGCGCTGTTCGTGCTGCCGGAGATCTCCGCGATCACCTTCCAGGCGGTGCGCGGGGTGCGCAGCCACTTCAACTTCGCCACCACGCTCGACAAGTCGGTGTTCATGCTGATGGGAGGGGCCGCCTACCTGGGCTGGGCGCTCACGCTGGCGCTGGGGATCTTCCTGGTCATGCAGCGCCGGGTGAACCGGGCGATGGCCTGGGCGATCCCGCTGGGGGTGGCGATCTCGCTGGCGGGCATGTCGGTCGGCTACCTGATGACCGCGCCGACGCCGGAGCAGGCCCAGGCGCTGGCCGGCGGCCTCAAGCTGATCACGATCGGCGCGCACACGGTCGGCGCGGCGGACGGCGGCGCGGGGATGCCGCTGCTCGGCTGGGCGACCGGCGGCGGCGACCTGCGGGCGGCCCACTTCGTCGGGCTGCACGCGCTGCAGGTGCTGCCGCTGATCGCGCTGTGGGTGCGCCGGGTCCCGCTGGTGATCGTGGCCGCGTTCGGTTACGCCGGTCTCACCGGGCTGCTGATCTGGCAGGCACAGCGCGGCCAGGCGCTCATCCACCCCGACGGGACCACTCTGCTCGCCGCCGGCGCGCTCCTGGCGGTGGTGCTGGCGGCTGCGGCGGCCGTCCAGGTCCGCTTCACGCCGCGCCCGCGCCTGACGCAGGCGCAGGCCGCCCGTTCCTGACCGCACAGCCCCTGACAGCACAGGCCCCCGCAAGCACAGCCCCTGATGTGACGCGCCGCGTGCCGCGACGCGTCACGTCGACGTCTTCGGCCGTGGACCGGTCAGCTCGCGGCCGGAACGGCGGGCTTGTCGTCCGTCCAGCCGGCCTTGTACGTCGTCACGCCGGACTTGCCGAGCACCGCCTTGCCGCCGTCCTTGAGGTCGGTGTACTCGGCCAGCAGCGTCATGGCCGAGGTGTCCACGAGGAGCTGCTGCTTGAGCACCGTCCCCTTCCTGGACGAGACGGGCAGGGCGAGCTTCTGGCCCGAGCGGCCCAGCGGGTCCTTGTCCCGGCCGAGATCGCCGACGCCCTTGGTGGTCTTCAGCACCTGGTAGGCGGCGGCCCGGACCTTGTCGGGCACCGGGTTCACGTACAGGAGCTCGACCGCCCGCTCGGCGACATACCGGTCGAGGTTGACCAGCCAGTCGTTCTTCGTGGCCTTCGGGTCGGTGGTCTTCGCCTCTTCGGCGGCCTCGTCGATCCAGGCGTCGACCTCGGCGGCCAGCTGCTTCCTGAGCGCCTCCGCGTCCGTCGGCAGCGCCTGGAGCTGCTGATAGGAAACGTACTTCTCGCCCAGCCGGAACCCGTCGGGCCCGTTCTCCTGCGCCTTGACGGATCCCTTGCCCGGCCGGGTGGACAGGTGGATCTTCATGCCTTCCGTGCGGTAGTCCCAGGTGGTCGGAGATCCGTCGGCGCGCCAGGCCGCCTCGTCCTTCTTGGTCGCGGGCCTGGCTCCCAGCTCACGCATTCCGGTCCAGGCCTTGCCGTTCGGCGACAGCCACTCGGTGGTGACGTTGCGCTGGGTCAGGTGGTAGCCGCTGCCGACCGGGCGGGGGTGGGTGGTGGTGTAGATCGTCTCGACCCGCCAGTACGCCCCCTTCGGCGCGTCGGCGGACGCCGGGACAGCGGCCACACCGGCCAACAGCAGCCCGGCGGCGACGGCAAGGGTGATTCTCATGCGTTCTCCTTCAACGGGTTGGCATCCGCCCAGCGGCTGTCCTGGATCGCGGTGTACGTCAGAAGCAGGCCGTCCGCGGCGGATCGGACTTCGAGGGAAAGAGGTCTGCCGGAGGCGGGGTCGATCACCAGCCGGGTCCTGGTCGCCCCTCGGTGGTCCGGCGGCGCGAACTCGCCGGACTCGTACTCGACCGCCTGCCCGGCCCTGCCCAGCACGTCGGTCGCCTGCCCGACGGCGGCGACCCCGGGCAGGGAGGCGAGCAGCCGGTACGCGGCGGCCCTGGTCGCGTTCGTCACCGGCGCGAAGAACAGCAGCCGCGCCGCGGTGTCGATGGTCGTACGGTCGTCGGCGGCGAAGAACGCCTTCAGCCCCTCAGGGGTGTCGGGCACCTCGCTCATCTTGGTCAGGGGCTTGCCCGCCGTGAGGATGCGGAAGTCCCAGTCCTCGGTCGACCAGGTCCGCCGCTCGCCGGGTCCGGACCGTACGACACCGGAGCGCCCGGTTTCCGAGGGCTTGTCGTACGTCCAGGACGTCGGCGAGCCGTCGGCGGCCCACGCCGCCTCGTCCTGGGGCGTCGCGGGCCTGATCCCCTGGGGGGTCGAGCGGTACCAGGTGAGCCCTTCGGGGTCCGCGGGCATCCAGGTCTCGACCGACTCGCTCTCCCGCAGGACGTACCGTCCGCCCGGCTCGTGGAACTGCCGGCCGCGGACCTCCGTGCTGCCCCACCACCCGCCTTCGTCGGGCACGGCAGCCACTGAGGCGGCCGCGACCAGCAGGAACCGCTTGCCGTCCGCCTGGACGGCCACGCCCTGAGAGGCGGGCGCGACGTTCACCGCGACGTTCACCGCGACGATCGCGGCCGCCGCGGCGGCCCCGGCCAGGCCGAGCGCCAGCGCACTCCACCTGGTGCGGCCACGCCGTGGACGCTCCCGGGCGAAGGCGGCTGCCAGCCGTTCGCGCCCGGCCCGCTCGACCTCGGGCGACAACGGCGGCGGGGGCAGCAGGTCCCGCACCGCCCGGTAATCATCCATCAGACCCTCCAAGCAGCGGATTGACACCGCCCAGGGCGGCACGAAGCTTCCTGCGGACCCGCGACAGGCGGGATCCGACGGTCCCGTACGGGATGTCGAGCGCCTGGGCCACCTCCTGGTGGCTCAACTCGGCCAGCGCGCTCAGCAGCAGCACGTCCCGGTCGCCGTCGGACAGCGCCCGCAGCCCGGCCGCGAGCCGCCCCTGTGCGTTCGCGGCGTCCATGCGGGTGACCACGCGGTCCTCGTGGCCGTGCTCCCGGTCGTCGTCCACGCCGGCGCCGCGTTGCAGCGCGGCCAGCCGCCGGGCCTCGGCCCGCCGGTGCAGCCCGATCACGACGCCGGCGAAGCCGTACAACCAGGGACGGACCGTGCCACGCCGGGGATCGAACGTCCCACGCTTCTTGAACGCGGCCAGGAACACCTCGGCCGTGAGATCGTCAGCGGCCTGCCCGTCGAGCCGTCTGCCCAGGTAGGCGTGGATCTCGCGGACGTACCGGTCGTAGATCTCGCCGAAGCGGTCGGGTGACCGGCGTGACAGCTCCACCAGAGCCTCGTCGCTGATCGTCTCCCGCGGATCGGCGAGATCCGGAGCCGTCGAATTGGCAGTCACATCCCCTACTCATCCGATGCGGTGTTCTGCTTTCACGCCCTCCGCGCCACCTGCCGGCCCTGCCGCAGGAACGCCGACGTGGTGGCCACGAACCGGTCGGCGTCGTCGAGCCACGGGAAGTGCCCGGCCCGCGCCTGGACGACGAGCTCCGCGTGCGGGAACAGCCCGGCGAGCTCGGTCACCGCGACGGGAGGGGAGTTCAGGTCCACCTCCCCCGCGACCACCTGCACCGGCGAGGTGAAGCGGGCGAGGGCGGCGCGGGTGGCGTCGGGGTCGAAGGCGCCCTCGGAGCCGAAGACCGCCGCCGCCTCGTCGTTGCGCTGCTCGTCCTCGGCGGCCCTGTGCGCCTGGGCCGTCTCGTCCCAGCGGCCGTACCAGAACGGCGCGATGGCCCGGAAGGCGTCGCCGGTGGCCTGTCCGGCCATGACGCTCTCCAGTGCCGCGGACGCCGCCGGGAACCAGGGCTCGTCCTCGCGCAGCCGGGCGATCTCCTTCCGGACGTCCGCGCTGATCGGGATGCCGACGGCGGCGACGCTCGGGGCGATCAGGGCGAGCCTGCCGACGCGTTCCGGGAAGCGGGTCGCGTACAGCAGGGCCAGGTTCGTGCCCGCGGAATGGGCGAGCAGGTCCATCCGGTCGAGTCCGAGGTGCTCGCGCAGGGCTTCGACGTCCTCGACCAGGCGGTCGCAACGGTAGGAGGCGGTGTCGTCCGGCACGGCGGACCGTCCGGTGCCCCGCAGGTCCGTCATGACGAGCTGCCGGTGCGCCGGGAGACCTCCGAGGTCGCCGAGATAGGCGGAAGCCTGCATCGGCCCGCCGGGCAGGCAGACCACGGGGGCGCCGTCGCCGAACGTGTGAAAGGCGAGCTCGGTGCCGTCGTAGGAGGTGAAGAAGTGCATGCTCCGCAGCCTGCGGGAGACCGGCACGGCTCGGCTATCGTTTAGCCACAGCTACATGATGAGGGTCGGATGGCGGTCGAGATCAGGTTCACCGCGGCGTCGGTCGCCAAGGTGCGATTCGCCGTCTCACCGCTGGGCGAGACGGTGCTGGCGCTGCGGATCCTGCTGGGCACGGGCGGCCACGCCGTCCATCGGCCCTGGGTGCGCCAGGCGCGTCCGCTGCTGGCGGGCGAACGCGAGCTGCCGCTGTTGCGGGCGCTGATCTCCGGACCGCTGCCGTCGTTCCTGTTCCCCGCGCCGAGGGAGCGCCTGCCCTCGATGGCGTCCGAGCTGGACCTGGTACGGGCCACGCCGGAGGACTTCTTCCGGCAGGAGTACGGCGCGGTCCTGGGCATGCCGGCCGAGAACGCCCCCGAGCCCGCGACCGTGCTGCCGCGGCTGGCCGAGGCGCTGCGCCGCTGCCACGAGCTGCTGATCGCGCCACAGTGGGGCCGGATGCGCGCCGTTCTGGAGGCCGACATCGGGCGGCGCGCGCTGACCCTGGTGGAGGGCGGGGTGCAGGCGCTGTTCACCGAGCTGCACCGGGACATCGCCTGGGACGACGGCCAGCTCGTGGTGCACGGCCGGCGCGCCCCGCACTCCGTGCACACGGTCGACACCGGCGGGCACGGCCTGGTCCTGCAACCCAGCGTCTTCAACTGGCCCGACGTGGGCGTCGACAAGGCCCCGGTCACCGCCGCGTCGATCCGCTACCCGGCGACGGGCGTCGGCCTGCTCTGGGAGTCGCCCCCACCGGCGCTGACGGGCCTGGCCCCCGTGCTCGGCCACACGAGGACGCAGATTCTCGCCGCCCTGGCCGAACCCCTGGCGACCGCGGCGCTGGCCACCCGCCTGGGCATCACGCCGAGCGCGGTCTCCCAACACCTGGGCGCGTTGCGCGGGGCCGGTCTGGTGTCCACGCAACGCAAGGGCCGCACCGCCCTCCACCTGCGCACGGACCGCGCGACCCACCTGCTGGGCGGCCCACCCCCGAACGCTCACTGACGGAGACCGGGCGACGGGGGTGAGCTGACAGCGCGCCCCGGCCCCGAGAAGGGGGCCGGGGCGTTTCCCTGCCGTCCGGCAGCCGAGGGCGCGTTACTCCGCCAGGGCGCCGAAGACATAGGAGCCGGGGGCGTCCGGGTCGTCGCCGGCCCAGAACTCCGTCCAGTGGACGCGGAACTCGTCGCGGGTGAGGTGGCCGTCGCCGTCCAGGTCGAGGCGCGGGAAGATCTCGTCGGTCGCAGAGGGCGCGCCGTTCCACGTCTCGATGAGCGCGCCGTACTCCGAACGGGAGATCAGGCCGTCGCCGTTGAGGTCGATGGCCTCGAACATGGCGTCGGCGGTGCCGGCGACGGCGTCGGCCAGGTCGCCGAGCCCGTCCACGACGTGGAGCACCTGGTCGAGCGAGACGGCCTCGTCGCCGTCGGGGCCGGAAGCGGCCCGCAGCACCGGCCACCAGCCCGTCATGACGGAGACCAGCCGCTCCGGCGGCACGGACCCCGCGACGGCCGTCCAGCGGTGGGCGAGCGCCTGGAAGTCGGCCTGGGTCAGCCGGCCGTCGCCGTCCAGGTCCATCGCCCGGAAGACTCCGCCGACCTTCTTGCGCTGGAACTCACTGGCCACTTCTGCCTCCACTCTTGGGAAGACTCAATGCTGTCGAGGCATCACCAACCGTGACCATAGTCATTTGAGTGACGAATACGTTACGGATCGTGGCTGCCGGGCACTCGAAGCGGCGAGGCGGCGACGCCCCAGGAGATGCGCAACAGTGGCAAGCGATTGCCACGCAACAATGTGCCCCAACCTGCTTCATTCCCGTCATCTCTTGACAATGTAGGCAAGCGCTTGCAATCTTGTGCCCACCCCCCCGACGAACGGGCGATCACGAAAGGACGTGGCGACCGTATGGACGCAAACCGACTGGGCAGACGGCAGCTCCTGCAGGGCGCGCTCGGGCTCGCCGCGCTGGGCGCGTTGGGCGCGTGCGGCTCGGGCGGCAGTGCCACCGGCGGCGCCGGGAGCGGCAGCGCACAGGCCAACGCGCGGGTGACGTTGCCGGGTCACGTGCCTTTCACCGGGCTCAAGGCGGACCTGCCGGGCACGGCCGACGGCGCACTGCCGGCGTTCTTCGCCTATCCGGCCGACCCGGTGAAGTTCACCGCCGAGGTCCCGGCGCGCGGCGGCGCCGTGCACGCCCTCTGCACCATGAACACCCCACCCACCCCGCTGGCCGGCAACCGCTACTGGCAGGCGCTCAACCAGGCGCTCGGCGCCGAGCTGAAGATCACCGGCGCGCCCACCGCCGACTACGTCAACAAGTTCCAGACCATGATGGCCGGCGGTGACCTGCCGGACACCATGGAGGTGCGGGCCAACACGCCGCAGCTCCCCGGCCTCCTTGAGGCGAAATTTCAGGAACTGTCCGAGTTCCTCTCCGGCGACAAGATCAAGGACTACCCCGGTCTCGCCAACATCCCGACCACGAGCTGGCAGTCCACGGTCTACAACGGCGGCATCTACGGCATCCCCATCCACCTGCCCGCGATCCGCCTGGCCGCCTCCGCCCGCGCCGACATCGTCGCCGCCAAGGGCCTGAGTCTGGACGTGCGGTCGGGCGCCGAGTTCGTCGCCCTGCTCAAGGGCCTGACCGAGCCCTCGGCCAACAAGTGGGCCATCGACGAGCCGCTCAGCACCCTGGAGTTCGTCGGCGCCATGCTCGGCGTCGCCAACAACTGGAAGGTCGAGGGCGGCCGCTTCACCAAGAACTACGAGCAGCCCGAGATGAAGAAGGCCCTGGAGGTCGTCGCGGGACTGTGGAAGGACCAGGTCTTCCACCCCGACGCCTTCACCGCCACCGGCGCGCAGAAGGTCGCCTGGATGTCCAGCGGCGCCACCAAGATCCACGTGGGCGCGTCCACCTGGTCCAACATCGCGATCGCCGCCCGCGCCGCCGACCCGAAGGCCGAGCTCAAGGCCCTGCAGCCGCCGAAGTTCGACGGCGGCGGCCCCGCGCCCACCTACCTCGGCCCGGCCGTCTTCTCCATCACCGGGCTGAAGAAGGCGCCCAAGGACCGCATCGAAGAGGTGCTGCGGGTGCTCAACTGGCTGGTCTCGCCCTTCGGCACCGCCGAGCACCGCCAGCGCGTCTACGGGGTCAAGGACTGGGACTTCACGCTCAAGGGCACCGACCCGATCCACACCGACGCGGGCAAGTCGGAGACCACCGTGCCCACCCTCTACATCGCGGCCTCGCCGGTCGTGCACTACGCGCCCGGCCACCCCGACATCACCAGGAACGAGTACGAGGCCGAGAAGGCCGCCCTCGTCGACGCCGAGCCCTGGCCGATCGGGGGCCTGTACTCGGCCACCGACCAGAGCCAGGGCGCGACGCTCGACAAGCGGATGCGTGACCTGCAGGCCGACATCATCCAGGGCCGCAAGCCCGTCTCCGCGTGGGACGAGGGCGTGGCCGCCTGGAAGTCGGGCGGCGGGGACAAGACGCGCGCCGAATACCAGGACGCGCTACAGCAATCAGGGAGGAACTGATGATCCGATTAGTGCTGGCCGCCCTCGCCGTCACGCTCGTGCTCCCGGGCACCGCGCACGCCGCCCGCGGGACCGCCCTCGTGCTGCCGGACCCGCCCGCGCACGGCATCGCCCGCGCCCAGGTGTTCGACAGCCAGGTGCCGGACAAGTCGGTCTACCAGGGGAAGGTCTCCTTCACCTGGGGCGCCTACCCCATCACCGGACAGCCCGCCGGGCTGGTCCCCAGCCGCTACATGCCGGTCATCCGCGACAACAGCCCCGACCGTCCGCTGTCGTGGTACCAGACCAACCACCCCGACTGGATCATGTACAAGGAGGACCGGGTCACGCCGGTCCTCCAGTCGGGCAGCTCCCAGGCCGTCACCCTCGACGTGGCCAACCCGGCGGCCCGGCAGTTCATGCTGGACAACCTGGTCAAGCCGGCCGCCGCGCTCGGCTACCAGGTGATCGCCATGGACAACGTGGTGCCGTGGAACTGGACCGCCGCCTCCGGCCACTACGACCAGGCCGGCACCTGGGTGCAGCAGTACGCGTCCGGCACCGACGACCCCGCCTACGCCGCGGCCTTCCTCGACTACCTGTGCTGGATGAAGGAGGAGATGCACAAGCTGGGCCTGGCCCTGGCGGGCAACATCAGCCCTCTGGGCGTCAACGCCTGGCAGCGGCAGCAGTCGGCGCAGGCCGTGCAGATCGTCGACCTGTGGCTGCACGAGGGCGGGTTCACCCGCGCCCGCGACGCGAACATCACCGACGACGAGTGGGCGCAGACGTTCGCCCTCTACCGCTCGGTCGTGGGCGTCAAGCCGGTCGTGACGGTGAACCAGACGACCACCACCGCGCTCGCCGACGCCAGTCAGCAGCAGGTCGACTGGATCATCGCCAACTACCTGCTGGTACGCGAGCAGCGGACGATGCTCACGCTCTGCGGGCGCAACCAGTACGGCGTCTGGCTGGACCGGCCCGAGCTGGACGTCGACCTCGGCACCCCCACGGGCGCGCCCGTCCAGGACGCCTCGGGCGCCTGGCGGCGTGACTACCAGCTCGGCAAGGCGCTGGTGAACCCGTCCTCCACCCAGAGCGCGACCGTCACCCTGCCCCCGGGCACCTGGACCGACTCGCACGGCGTGGCCCACACCGGCCAGGTCACCCTGATCCCCAATTCCGGCCTGATCCTGACCAGCTGAGGAAGACCACGTGCGCCTCCACCTCACCTCCCCCGGCGAGCCGCTGCCCGGCCTGGCCGAGATCGCCGCCGAGTACCCGGAGCGCTTCGGCGACGGGCCGGACGCCGTCCGCGTCCGGATGGTCCCCGGCCACGCGCCCGGCTACGCGATCGAGCGGGAGGACGGCGGCTGGCGCCTGACCTACGACCGCCCGCGCGACGCCTACCGGGCCCTGGGCGTCGCGATGGGCGATCTGTCCCCGCGTGCGGCGTCCAGTCCGTTCCGATCGCTGGCCCTCATGCTGGACGTGTCGCGCAACGCCGTCATGCTTCCCGCGTCGATCGCCTCCTACCTGCGCAAATGCGCGCTCATGGGCATCGACACGCTCTGGCTGTACATGGAGGACGTCTACGAACTGCCCGGCGAGCCCCTGTTCGGCTACGCCCGCGGCGCCTACACCGCCGACGAGCTGCGCGCGATCGACGACCAGGCGCACCGGCTGGGCATCGAGGTGATCCCGTGCGTGCAGACGCTCGGGCACCTGGAGCAGATCCTGCAGTGGCCGCGCTTCTGGCCGCTGCGCGACACCGAGCGCGTGCTGCTGGCCGGGGACGACGACGCCTACGCGCTGATCGGCCGGATGATCGGAACAGTCGCCTCCTGCTTCCGCAGCCGCCGCGTGCACATCGGCATGGACGAGGCCCACGGCATCGGCTCGGGCCAGTACCGCCGCCGCTTCGGCGAGCGGCCGCCGTTCGAGATCCTGTCCGCGCATCTGGAACGCGTGGTGGCGATCTGCGCGGAGCGCGGGCTGCGGCCGATGATCTGGAGCGACATGTACTTCCGGCTCGGCTCGGCGATCGACCACTACTACGACCCCGCCTCCGTGATCCCGTCCTGGGTGGCGGGCGGCATCCCCGCGCCGGTCGAGCTCGTCTACTGGGACTACGAGCACGGCGAGCGCGCCTTCTACGACGAGTGGATCCGCAGGCACCGGGAGGGCCTGGGCAAGGACCCGGTCTTCGCGGCGAGCGGCTGGACGCATCACCGCATGTGGGCCGCGCTGCCGAAGGCCCTGGCGACGCTGTCGGCCGGGATGGCCGCCGCCCGCGACGCCGGCCTGGCCGAGGCGGCCGTCACCCTGTGGGGCAACGACGGCACCGAGTGCGACCTGTTCTCCGCCCTTCCCGCCGTCCAGCGCTTCGCCGACCTGGCGTACGGCGGGCCGGACGAGGACCTGGCGGCCACCTTCGCCGGCTCGTGCGACGCCACGCTGGACGGCTGGCTGGCCGCGGCCGAACTGGACCTGCTGCCCGGCTCCGGCGACCCGGTGGCCTGGCGCGGCAACCCGGCCAAGTGGCTGCTCTGGCACGACCCGGTGCTCGGCTTCCTCACCTCCGGCCTGCCGCCCTGGCTGGCCGGTCACTACGACGACCTGGCCGCCCGCCTGCGGGAGGCCGCGCGGCTCAGGCCCGGCGACGCCCGGCTGGCCTTCCCCGCCCTGCTCGCCGAGGTGCTGGCCGCCAAGGTGCGGCTGCACACCGGCGACGACGCCGACCTGCCCGCCCTGACCGACGGGGTGCGCCGCCTGCGCGAGCTGCACCGCCGGGTCTGGTGCGGCGACAACAAGCCGTTCGGCTGGGACGTGATCGACCGCCGCTACGGCGGCCTGCTCGCCCGCCTGGACCACCTGGCCGAGCACGGCCGTCCCGACTTCGAGCGCCACGATCCCTATCCGGACGGCGGCGCGATCGCCCAGTGCCTGCCGTACGCCAGGGTCGCGTCGGCGGGTTTCATCAGCTGAGAAAGGGTGCGCATGCTGCTCAGAAGGCCGCCTGCCGTACGTCAGGAGAGCCGCTGGCGGCGCGACAGGTTCCTGTTGCTGCTGGCCGTGCCCGGCCTGACGATCGTGATCCTGTTCCACTACGTGCCGCTGCTGGGGAACGTGGTGGCCTTCCAGGACTACCAGCCCTACATCGGGATCTTCGAGGCGCCCTGGGTGGGCCTGCGGAACTTCGAGGGCATCTTCACCTTCGACCCCGCGTTCGTCAACGCCCTGGTGAACACGCTGGTCATCTCGTTCCTCCAGGTCGTGTTCGTCTTCCCGGTGCCGATCGCGCTGGCGCTGCTGCTGAACTCGCTGCTGTCGGAGCGCGTCAAGCGGGTCGTGCAGTCGGTGTTGTACCTGCCGCACTTCATGTCCTGGGTGATCGTGGTCGCGATCTTCCAGCACATGCTGGGCAACGGCGGGCTGCTCAATGCCTGGATGCGCAGCAAGGGCATGGAGGGGTTCGACCTGATCGGCGACCCCGGCCTGTTCAAGGTGGTGATCACGTCCCAGGTGATCTGGAAGGACACCGGCTGGGGCACGATCCTGTTCCTGGCCGCGCTGTCCCGGGTCGACCTGGCGCTCTACGAGGCGGCGGCGGTCGACGGGGCGAGCCGGATGCGGCAGATGTGGCACGTCACGCTGCCCGCGATCCGCGGCGTCATCGTGCTGCTGCTCATCCTCAAGCTGGGCGACGTGCTGACCGTCGGGTTCGAGCAGATCCAGCTCCAGCAGCGGGCGGTGGGCGTGGACGCCTCCGAGGTGCTGGACACCTACGTCTACAACAACGGCGTGACCGGCGGGAACTGGGGCGTGTCGGCCGCGGTCGGGCTGGTCAAGGGCGTGATCGGGGTGGCGCTGGTGCTGGCCGCCAACAAGATCGCGCACATCTTCGGCGAGAGGGGCGTGTACTCGCGATGACGAGCGCGCACATCACCAGGGCGGCCGGCCGCCGCGACGCGCGCCCCAGGGAGCTGCGCAACGGCCTGGAACCGGCGGGCCGGCCGATCAGGGCGCTCAAGGGCGTCGTGCTGCTGGCCGCCTGC
Source organism: Nonomuraea sp. NPDC001699 (assembly GCF_053596455.1). NCBI lineage: Bacteria > Bacillati > Actinomycetota > Actinomycetes > Streptosporangiales > Streptosporangiaceae > Nonomuraea > Nonomuraea sp. NPDC001699. The sequence goes on from NZ_JBSFGF010000010.1 coordinate 180,401, forward strand.
CTGGTGGTGATCCTGCCGTTCGTCGCGGTGATCGCCACCAGCCTGGCCGACCAGGTGCAGATCAACCTGGCCGGCGGCTACGTCCTGTGGCCCGAGCACCCCACGCTCGACGCCTACCGGGCGATCTTCGCCGGCGGCGTGGTGTCGCGGGCGCTGTTCGTGTCGCTGGGCGTCACGGTCGTCGGCACCCTGCTGAGCCTGACCTGCACGACGCTGCTGGCCTACTCGCTGTCGCGGCCGGGCAGCTTCGCCTCCCGGCCGTTGCTGCTGCTCGTGCTGTTCACGCTGCTGTTCTCGCCCGGCATGATCCCGAGCTACCTGATCGTCAAGCAGCTCGGCCTGCTGGAGTCGTACTGGTCGCTGATCCTGCCGGTGCTGGTCAACGGGTTCAACGTGATCGTCGTCCGCTCGTTCTTCCTCGACCTGCCCAGGGACCTGCTCGACTCGGCACGCATCGACGGGGCCGGCGAGTTCCAGGTGCTGCGCCGGGTGGTGCTGCCACTGTCGAAGGCGGTGCTGGCCGTCGTGGGCCTGTTCTACGCGGTCTCGTACTGGAACAGCTTCTTCTCGGCCATGCTCTATCTCAACGACTCGGCCAAGTGGCCGCTGCAGCTCGTGCTGCGCACGTACGTGGTCGACAACGCCACGATGGGCGTGGACAACACCGCGCTGACCGGCGAGCTGCCGCCGCCGCAGCAGGCCCTGCAGATGGCCGTGCTGGTCATCTCGCTGGTGCCGATCCTGATCGTCTACCCTTTCCTGCAACGTCATTTCGCCAAGGGCATTCTGATCGGGGCGGTCAAGGGATGAGCACGGTCTGGCTGTTCACGGGCGACAGCGTGACCCAGGGGGCGTTGCACACCTTCGGCTGGCGCGACTACACCCAGCTGTTCGCCGAGCGGGTGCGCTTCGAGCTCAACCGGCCGGCCGACGCGGTCATCAACACCGGCGTCAGCGGCCAGAAGGTCTCCCAGCTCGACGTCGAGGGCGCGGTGCTGCGCCACCGGCCCGACGTGGTCGCGCTGATGTTCGGGCTCAACGACTGCGCGGCCGGGCCCGCGGGGCTGCCCGGTTTCGTCCGCGACTACGCCGCGGTGATCTCCCGCGTACGGGAGGCCGGCGCGAAGGTCGTGCTCCAGACGCCCAACCGGGCCCCGGAGTCCGGCTGGGCCGACCTGCCCGCCTACGCCGAGGCGGTGCGCTCGCTCGACGCCGACGTGCTGGTCGACCACCACGCCACCTGGGACGGCGGCGAGCACTGGATGGGGTCGGGCTGCCACCCCAACGAGTACGGCCACCGGGCGCTGGCCAGGAACCTGCTGCGGGCGCTCGACCTGTGGGAGCCGGTCGGGGTGAGCGGGTCGCTGTTCATCCCGTGACACCGGGGATGACCGACTCCCAGCCGTCCTGCGGGTCGCGCAGCTCGACGGCCGCCACCGCGTCGTCGAGCCTGGCGGCCCATCGCGCGTAGACGGCCTGGCCCGCCTCGCCGTACAGCTCGACGGTGGCGCCGAGGCGCTCGTGGCGGGCGAAGGCCAGGGCGCGCAGGACGTCGTGCACGCGGGCGGCGCCGAGGCTGTCGCCGAGCCAGAGCAGGTCGGTCATGAGCTTGTAGGTGGTGCCGAAGTAGGCGCCGTCGGGGCGGGCGGTGACGGCGGCCGGGGCGAGCGCGCCCACGCCGCGGACGTCGAGGGCCAGGACGGCCCGGCCGGTGCCGAGTCTCTCCCTGATCCAGTCCTGGCGGTCGGGCAGGGACGCGGTGCCGCGCTCGAACAGGGCGACGACCAGGGTGCCCGCCGGGTCCGGCGCTCCGGCCAGGACGCCCGCGTTCCACACGTCACGCTCGGAGCGCCAGAACACGTGCCGGACGGGCACCGGCGCCTCGGGACGGTCGAACCAACGCGGGAAGAACTCGGCGGGCGGCTCACGATGGGCGCGGACGAGCGCCGCGACCTGCTCGATCGAGGCCGGCCGCGCCGGCGGCTCGGGCACGTGCGGAGTGCCGGGACGGTCGCGGAAGACGCCGTCGCGGGTGCAGGCCAGGGCCTCGGCGGGCAGGGTCTCCGGTTCGGCCTCGGAACGCACGACGCCGCCCAGGTGGCGGGCCAGGAAGGCGGTCGCCGCGCGGGCCAGCTCCGGGTGGTAGCCGTGGGCCACGGGGGCGCGGGCGACCGACAGCGCGCCGGGGGCGTCCAGCAGGGCGTAGGCGCGGGCGGCGCGGGACACCGTCTCCAGCGTGCCGTCCAGCGGGAAGAAGTCGTAGTCGGCCGCCAGCACCAGGGCCGGGCGCGGGGCCATGGCCATCAGCAGGTCCTCGTGGCCGACGCCCAGCAGGGTGCCGCCGGGCAGGATCTGCTCGGCGTCCTGGGCCTGCCCGGCCCACAGGTAGGCGCGTCTGCTGGTGACGAACGTGCCGGGCGCGGCGGCGGCCAGCCGGGGTTCGAGCGCCATCATGAGCGTGGTGAGCACGCCGCCGCCGCTGTTGCCGGTGATGCCGACGCGCGTGGGGTCGACGTCGGGGCGGGCGCACAGGTGGTCGAGGCCGCGCCGGGCGTCGTGCACGAAGTGGGCGGCCAGGGAGTGGCCGGCCCGCCAGCAGGTCACCCCGGCGTCGGTGTGCTCGGAGACGCCGCCGTCGCCCCGGTCGGCGAGGGCGCGTTCGCCCTGGCCGACGGGGTCCATGACGAGGACGACCAGCCCCGCCCCGGCCAGGCGGGCGCAGACGGCCTGGTACGTGGGGTGCGCCTTGGCCTGACCGCCGTGCCCGCAGACGAACAGCACGGCCCCCGCGGGCTCGGGCAGGTGGGCGGGCCGCCAGAGGTTGGCCGGCACCGGCACACCGGGCACCGTGTGCAGCAGCAGGCGTTCGACGACGAGGTCACCTGTGCGCACGCTGCCCAGGTGCTCGACCTCCGGCGGGGCCGTGCCCTCCGCGAAGGGCGGGAGCGTCTCGCCGTACAGGCTCGTGGTGAGGGCGGCGCGCACGGCCGCCTGCCGGGCGCGGACCTCGGCCGGAGTGGACAGCGCGTCGTTGACCGCCTCCCACCGCGACAGCAGCCGCTCGGTGCGCCGGTAGACGTGGGCCTGGAGGTCGTGCGTGACGTCGAAGCGGCCGTCGAGGAACGGCCCGAACCCGGGGATCACCGGCTCGGGGCCGGTCCGGTCGAGCTGCGCACCACCAGGTAGGTCTCCAGCTCCACCAAGGGCGGCGGGGGCTCGCGGTGCAGCCCGTCGAGGACGTCGAGCAGCAGGTCGACGGCGGTGGCGCCGGCCTCGGCGCCGGGCACGTGGATCGAGGTGAGCGTCGGGTAGGCCATGCCGGACAGCGGGCTGTCGTCGATGCCCATGACGCTCAGGTCGCGCCCGACGCTGAGGCCGCGCTCGGACATGCGGGCCATCACGCCCAGCGCGATGAGGTCGTCGTAGGCGATGACGGCGGTGGCCGGGCTGCCCTGCAGCAGGTCGGCCGCCTGCACTCCGGCCTGCACCTGCGGCTCGAACGGGCCGAACGTCACCAGCTCGGCCCCGAGCTGCGCGCACGCCTCGGTGATCGCGGCCTGGCGCTGCTGGTTGGACCACGAACGCCGGGGGCCGGCCAGGTAGCCGATCCGCCGGTGGCCGAGCGCCACCAGGTGCTCGACCGCCTGGCGCATGCCGTCGGCGTTGTCGATCAGCACGGACGGGTGCTCGGGCACGCGCCGGTTGACGAACACGGTGGGCCCGAGCCGCCCGATCTCGGCGATGCGCGGCTCCGGCGAGCGGGGCGAGACCATGATCAGGCCGTCGACCTGCTTGCTCAGCACCCGGGCCCGGTCGAGCTCATCTGCGGCCCGCTCGTCGGTGTCGGCCAGCACCACGACGAGGTCCTTGCGCGCCGCGCGGGCCTGCACCGCCTTGATGATCGGCGGGAAGAACGGGTTGGCCACGTCGGGCACGATGAGGCCGATCGTGCCGGTGCGCCCCATCGACAGCGACCTGGCGACCCGGTTGGGCGTGTAGCCCATCTCACGGGCGACCCGGGCCACCTTGTCGCGGGTCTGCGCGCTGACCCTGCCCGGATCGGACAGGGCGCGCGAGACCGTGGACGGCGACAGGCCGCACGCCTGGGCGACATCGGCCAGCGTGACGGTCATGGGCATCTTTCCTTCATGGTGCGACGCTAGCGCAAGCGGTTGCGCATGGTTTCCGATTGTGCAGCTTTCTCTGCCGCTTCCATCATAGGCAACCGCTTGCGAGAAGGGCTTCGACATCCACGGGCTGACCGGTCTGCGACGACCGCCGGACGGCCTCGCCGACCGCCACGGCCCTGGCGCCGTCCAGGCTGCCGGCGCGCAGGCCCAGCGGGTCGTCGCCGTCCCCGGCGAACAGGTCGCGCACGAGGAGCTCGTCGGCGCCGAGATGCCCCCCGGCCTCCCCCTCGACGACGATCTCCCGCCGGTCGCCGAACATCGGGTGGACGACGATCGGCTCGGGCGGGCCTACGGCCTGCCTGCCGTATTCGAGGCCGGCCTCGATGCGGCCGTGCGTGCCGTTGATGCCCAGCCGGTAGCCCTCCCACGGCGCGGAGAACTGGATGCTGTACGACAGATGAGCGCCGCCACGGTAGCGCACGAGGGCCGCGTAGTTGTCCTCGATGTCGATCTCCGTGTCGTAGATGTGACCGAGAGGGCTGTCGGGCAGCGACACGCCTTCCTCGGCCCAGCGCCGCCGGTAGGGGTCGTCGGCCGCGTGCGGGCTGCCGGCGCCGTAGTAGGCGCGCGAGCCGTACCCGAAGACCTGCACGGGCACGTCGGCCAGCCACCAGCCGACCAGGTCGAAGTGGTGGCAGCTCTTGTGCACCTGGAGGCCGCCGGACAGCTCGGCCCGGCGGTTCCAGCGCTGGAAGTAGCTGGCGCCGTGCAGGGTCTCGACGTTCCAGACGAGTTCGACGCCGACCACCCGGCCGATCTCGCCCGCCATGAGCAGCCGTTTGATCGCCTGGTGGCGGGGGGCGTAGCGCAGGTTGTGAGTGACCCGGACCCGGCCGCCGGGGTCGGCCGCGACGATCCTGGCGGCGTCGCGGGCGGTGGTGACCATGGGCTTCTCCGACACCACGGTCAGGCCGCGGGCCAGGCCGGTGAGGATGGCCTCGGCGTGCGTGAAGTCGGGCCCGGCGACCAGCAGGGTGTCGGGGCGGGTCTCGGTGATCAGGTCGTCCAGCCGGTCCGGCGGGTACCAGGGCAGGGCGGGGTCGAGGTCGCGTACCCGGGCCTCGTCGGGGTCGCACACCGCGACGATCTCCCCGTCCCCGGCGTGGGCGCCGAGCAGCGGGCGGACGAACACCGACATCGCCCGCCTGCTCAGCCCGGACAGCGCGTAGCGCCGGCGCTCAGCCACCGTTCACCGCCGGCTCGTCGGTGACCAGCGCGGCCGAGTCGCGGTCGAGGAAGAGCCGCGCCCCGGTCTGCCCGCGCAGCCACGTGGCCGGGCAGTGCGCCCCGACCGGCCCGCGCAACGCCTGCCGCACCGCGTGCGCCTTGCGCGCCTCCGGCACCACGGCCTGCACGTGCCGCGCCCCGAGCAGGGCGGGGACGGTCAGCGTGATGGCCGTGGCCGGAACCGCGTCGAACCCGGCGAAGTGCCCCTCCCCCACCTGCTGGTGCCGGGAGGCGGGGGTGAGGGTGATCACCCGGGCCCATCGGGGGTCGTCGCGGTCGGCGTCGTGCGGCTCGTTGAAGGCCAGGTGCCCGTTCTCCCCGATGCCCAGGCAGACCAGGTCGAGCGGGGCCTCCCGGAGCAACGCCTCGTAGCGGGCGCACTCGGCCTCGGGGTCGGCCGCGTCGCCGTCGATGTAGCACACCCGGGCCGGGGCGAAGGGCTCCTCGACGTGCTCCCTGATCCAGCGGCGGAAGGAGGCGGGGTGCCGGTCGTCGATGCCCACGTACTCGTCCATGTGGAACACGGTCACGTGCTCCCACGGCACCTGCTCCTCGCGCAGGGCGGCGACGAAGGCGAGCTGGGAGTTGCCGGTGGCGATCACGACCCGGGCGGCGCCGGCGGCCGACACGCGCGAGCGCAGGACGTCCGCCGTGTGGCCGGCCGCCGCGACGGCCATGGCCCGCTGGTCGTCGTACACGGCGACCGGCAGCGCTTCGGCGTCGAATCGGGCGAGGGGCTCGTTCACGTGGTGGTTTCCCTTCTGATGACGGCCGCGGCGCCGTGCCGGGCCAGGTCGCGCAGGTCGGCGAGGACCTGCCCGGTGAAGGCGGGCTCGTCCGGCAGGTCCGCGCCGAACACCTCGGGCACCCGCAGCGCCTCCTCGGGCGGCAGCGAGCGCAGCCGGTCGGCGAGCGGGTCGGAGACCTCCAGGAGCCGCCCGCGGTCGTCCACGCCGCCGCGGACGTGCCGCAGCCAGGCGGCGACGGCCAGGCAGGCCCAGCGCGGGTGCGCCCCGGCCGCCAGCCGGTCCCTGACGGTGCCGAGCAGCCGGATGGGCACCTTGAGCGAGCCGTCGATCGCCACCTGGGCGCACCGGTGGCGCAGCGCGGTGTTGCGCATCCGGGCCAGGATCGCGGCGGTGTAGACCGCCAGATCGAGCCCGTCCGGCGGAGTCAGCGAGGGCAGGACGTCCTCGGCGGTCAGCCGGTGGGCGAGCGCCTCCAGCGCGGGGTCGGCGAGCGCCGTGGCGATGTGCTCGTGCCCGATGAGCGCGCCGGTGTAGGCGAGCGTGCTGTGGGTGCCGTTCAGGATGCGGATCTTGGCCTGCTCGTGCGGGGTGACGTCGGCGGTGAACAGCGCGCCGCCGCGCTCCCACTCCGGCCGCGCGGCCGGGAAGCCGTCCTCCAGCACCCAGTGCGTGTACGGCTCCGCCACGACGACGGCGGGGTCGCCGGTGAGCTCCCGGTCCTCCCTGGTGGCGGCGGGGACGATGCGATCGACGACCGTGCCGGGGAAGGTGACCTCGGCCCCGATCCCGGCGTACTCCTGGAAGAGCTCCCGGAGGCGGCGGCCGTTGCCCGGCACGTTGTCGCACGACACCACGGCCAGCGGCCCGGCGTCCTTCCGCGCCCGCGCGGCCAGCCCCTCGGCGAGCAGGGCGACGACGGCGCCGCCCGGCCGGTACGCCTTCTCGGTGACGGTCAGCGTGACGACCGTGGTCTCCGGGTCGGCGAGGACCGCGACGACCCGGTCGCGTTCGGTGGGGGCGTGCAGGGTGGCGCGGATCGAGGAGATCGTGCGGGCGGTGGCGCGTTCGCCGTCGCGCACGAGCAGCGTGTAGCGGTGCCCGCGCTCGCGCAGGGCGCGCACGACCTCGGCCGAGCGGGGCGCGACCGCGCACACCTCCCATCCGGCGTCCTCGGTGTAGACCGCCTGGTGGGCGCGGTGGAAGGCGCCCAGGCCGACGTGGACCACGCGCGGCATCACATCACCGCGCCGAGCTGCCAGGGCACGAACTCCTCGGCGCCGAAGCCCAGCTCCTCGCTGCGCGTCGGCTCACCCGAGGCGACCCGCAGCACCAGGTCGAAGATCTGCCTGCCGACGGTCTCCAGATCGGCGCGGCCGTCGGCGACGGGACCGCAGTCGAGGTCCATGTCCCCGGCCATGCGGCGGAACAGCTCGCTGCTGGTGGCCAGCTTGGCGCTGGGGACCGGGCGGCAGCCGTAGACCGAGCCGCGGCCGGTGGTGAAGCAGATGACGTTGGCGCCCCCGGCGACCATGCCGGTGGCCGAGACGGGATCGTAGCCGGGCGTGTCCATGAAGACCAGGCCCTTGGCCTCGACGCGTTCGGCGTATTCGTAGACGGCGGTCAAGGGCGTGGAACCGCCCTTCGTGACCGCTCCGAGGGACTTCTCCAGGATCGTGGTGATCCCGCCTTCCCGGTTGCCCGGTGAGGGGTTGTGGTCCATGCTGCCGCCGTGCGCGGCGACGTACTCGCGCCACCAGGCGACGCGTTCCATCAGCCGGGCGGCGACGCGCGGGTCGGCGGCCCGTTCGGCGAGCAGGTGCTCGGCGCCGTAGATCTCCGGGGTCTCCCCCAGCACGGCGGTGCCGCCCTGGGCGACCAGCAGGTCGGCGGCCACCCCCAAAGCGGGGTTGGCGGTCAGGCCGGAGTAGCCGTCGGAGCCGCCGCACTGCAGGCCGAGGATCAGCTCCGAGGCGGGGACGCGGGTGCGCCGGGCCCTGGCGACGTCGGGGAGCAGCTCCTCGACGGCCCTGGTGGCGGCGTCGACCGTCTTCCTCGTGCCGCCGAGCTCCTGGATGGTCATCGTGGGGATGTCGGTCGTGGGCTGGTTGACCTCGCAGCCGAGGCCGAGCATGAGGATCGCGCCGAAGTTGGGGTGGGCGGCGTAGCCGTCCAGGGTGCGGCGCAGGATCGCCAGGCCCTCGCCGTCGTCGGCCAGGCCGCAGCCGGTGTTGTGGGTCAGGGCGACGACGCCGTCGATGCCCTCGTGGTCCTGGAAGCGCTGGGCGACGAGTCTGGCGACCGTGGCCGAGCAGTTGACCGAGGTGAGGATGCCGATGTGGTTGCGGGTTCCGACCCTGCCGTTGGGCCGTACATAGCCATTGAAGTACGACATTTCGTGAGGTGTGGCGGTCGGTGGTGGTGGGGCGGGGGGCGTCCGGCGGGGGGCGGTGTCGTCGTAGCGCAGATTGTGCGTGTGCACGTGCGCGCCCGGCGCGACCGGGGCCGACGCCACGCCGATGTGCTGGCCGTACTTGAGCACCGGCTCGTCGGCCCGCAACGCCCGCAACGCGACCTTGTGTCCCCTCGGCACGTCCTCGGCGAGCACCAGCCCGCCGTGCCGCTCACCCGCGCGCAGGTCGCGTAAGGCGACCGCGACGTCGTCCCCCTCGCGCAGCCGCAGCAGATCCTCGCCCATCAGGCAGTCCCCTCGTCCAGCCGCAGCAGATCCTCGCCCATCACGCAGTCCCTTCCCGGAGCCCGTCCTCGTCCAGCAGCCAGCGCCCGCCCACGATCGTGGCCCGCACGCCGAAGTCGTCGTCGAACAGCGCCAGGTCGGCCAGGCGGCCCGCCCGCAGCGCCCCCAGGTCGCGCCGCCCGAGCACCCGCGCGGGCGTGGCCGTGGCCATCGCGACCACCTCCGGCACGCTCAGCCCCAGCTCGCGCCGCAGGTGGCCGAGCATCGGGCCGAGCCCGGTCGTGCTTCCGGCGAACGCCGCGCCGCCCGGCAGCATCCCCACCCCGTCGCGCACGACGCAGTCGAGCGCGCCCAGCCGGTACGGCGAGCCGTCCGGCAACCCGGCGCCCGGGGTGGCGTCCGACACCACGCACAACCGCCCCGGCAGGCAGCGCGCGGCGATCCGCAGGAGTTGCGGCGGCAGATGCCGGCCGTCGGCGATCACCTCGGCGGTCAGCCCGTCGCTGGCCAGCGACTCCTCCAGCAGCCCCGGCACCCGCCACGGCCCCTGCCGGGTCAGCGCCGACTGCCCGCTCCACAGGTGAGTGAGGTGCGTGACCCCGGCCGCGACGGCGGCGGCGAAGACGTCCCCGGCGGCCTGGCTGTGCCCGGCGGCCACGACGCTCCCGGCGGCGGCGAAGCGCCGCACGGCCTCGATGCCGCCGGGCAGCTCGGGAGCGAGGGTGACCATGCCGGGCGTGCCGGCGGCCAGCAGCGCGCCGACCGCCTCGCCCGACGGGTGCAGGAGCAGCCCCGGGTCATGCGCCCCGGCCTGCTCGGGGGCCAGGAACGGCCCTTCCAGATGGACGCCGAGCAGCCGCGCGCCGTCCCGCAGGTGCTCGTCCTGCTCGGTGAACGTCCGGGCCAGCGCGAGGCGGTCGGCCATGTCGGCCAAGGGAGCCGTGGCCAGCGACGCCTGGACCGCGGTCACGCCGAAGCGCGTCTGCGCGGCCAGCACCGCCGCCCAGTCGGCGGCCTCGCCCTGGTCGAACCCGTGCCCGGCGGCTCCGTGCGTGTGCAGGTCGATCAGGCCCGGCGTCAGATACAGGCCGCCGGCGTCCACGCGCGGCACGCCGTCCAGCGATCCGGCGGGCAGCACCGCCTCGATCCGGTCGCCGGAGACGACGACGGCCAGGTCCTCCCGGACCTCCTCCGGCAGGACCGTCCGGACGCCGGTCAAGGCGTATCTCGCCATGCACTCCCCCATCGCGGCAAGCGGTTGCGCAACCTGTTTATCCCATGGATGACGCCGCCATCAAGAGCTTGTCGGCAATTGCCGCAAACGCTTGCCTTACGTATGATCGGCGCCACGCGAAGCAGAGAGGAGCGCCCGTGTCCCCCGCACGACGCTTCGAGGGCCGCGACGCCCTCGACCCGCACCCTGAGGACCACCCGTCATGAGCGACCTCCGCATCGCCGTCGTCGGCGCGGGCCAGCGGGTCAGCATCGCCCAGGAGGCGCACCGCCCCGGCCGGGGCGCCCGGATCACGACCGTCTGCGACCTCGACCCGGCCCGCCTCGCCCGTGCCAGGACCCTGTTCGGCGACGACGTGCGCGCCACGACCCGCCTGGAGGAGGCCCTCGACGCGGACGCCGTCATCGTGGCCACCCCCGACCACCTGCACGCCGGGCACGCGATCGCCGCCCTGAGCGCGGGCCTGCCCACGTTCGTGGAGAAACCGCTGGCCACGACCGTGGACGACGCCGACCGCGTCCTGGAGGCGGCCCGCGCCCACGGCGCCCGCCTGTACGTCGGCCACAACATGCGTCACATGCCGGTCGTCCGCGAGATGCGCTCGTTGATCGGGCAGGGCGCGGTCGGCGAGGTGACGGCCGTCTGGTGCCGCCACTTCGTCGGCCACGGCGGTGACTACTACTTCAAGGACTGGCACGCCGACCGCCGCAACACCACCGGCCTGCTGCTGCAGAAGGGCGCCCACGACCTCGACGTCATCCACTGGCTGGCCGGTTCGCGCACCGGCCTGGTGACGGCCATGGGCTCCCTGGGCGTCTACGGCCGCGTCGAGGACCGCTCACCCGGCCTGGACGAGCACTGGTTCGACCCCGGGCGCAACTGGCCGCCGCTCAGCCAGCGCGGCCTCAACCCGGTCATCGACGTGGAGGACCTGTCGATGGTCCTGATGCGGCTGGACAACGGCGTGCAGGCCAGCTACCAGCAGTGCCACTACACGCCCGACTACTGGCGCAACTACACGGTGATCGGCACCGAGGGCAGGCTGGAGAACTTCGGCGACCATCGGGGCACCGGCGTCGTACGGGTGTGGAACAGGCGCCGGCGCGACTACGACGCCGACGGCGACCTGGTCGTCACCGTGCCCGAGGCCGAAGGCGGGCACGGCGGGGCCGACCGGGCGCTGATGACGGAGTTCCTCCGCTTCGCCAGGGACGGCGGGGCCACCGACACCTCGCCCGTGGCCGCCCGGGACGCCGTGGCGGCGGCGTACCACGCGACCCTGTCGCTCCGCTCGGGGTCCACGCCGTGCGCGGTGCCGCCGGTATCCCCTGAGGTATCGGCCTATTTCGCGATCCAGGACGCTGGAATCACCGGGGGCGGCGTAGGGCGAGTGCCGGGCGCATGATTATGATCAAGATCGCGGCGGAAATGATCTACCGTTCCGCCGTGATGGCCGCCCCACCCCCGAAGGGATGCTATGCCCAAGCTCACCCGTGCCGCCGCGACCACGTTCGCGGCGGTCGCCCTGGCCGCGACCTGCTCCGCGCTGACCGCGCCCGCCAGCTCCGCGACCACCTCCGCCACGTCGTCCACCTCGGTCGCGGCGTCCACCTGGATCAAGTACGGCGACTACTCCAGCGAGGCGAAGTGCGTCGCCAAGGGCAAGCAGCTCAAGGCCAGCGGCGCCTACCTGTCGTACTTCTGCGAGTACACCGGTTTCTTCACGCTGATGGTCCTGACCAGGTAGTCGCCTGACCACCTCCGGCCCGGAGGTCATCTCCTCCGGGCCGGCGGTCTCGAACCTCACCCGCCGGCGGGCTCACCGAAGATCATGGTGTGCCCGAGCGGCCAGCCGGGGTCGCCGGTGCGGGCGAAACGCACCCAGGCGGCGTGCATCGCGTCGGCCACCGCCTGCGGCGCGTCCGGCCCCGCGGTGCGTGCGACGCCGGGCGCGTCCAGCACGTCGAAGACGAACGGCAGGTCGAGGTTGTGCACCGCGCCCACGCGTCCGCCGCCGACCGGGCTCTCGACGGGCGACTCCCACCGGAACTCGTAGCCGTGGGCGGGCCTGGCCTCGCGGATCCAGCGAGTCTCGCGGGTGAACAGGTGCTCGGTGACGGCGCGTCCGACGCGTTCGGCGGGCGTGCGGCCGGGTTCGTCCACCTGGACGCCGAGATGGTCCAGCAGGGCCTGCGCACCGGCCTCGTCGACATCGGCGGCCATCCGGCGGACGAACACGTCGGCCTCCTGGGACGTGCAGCCGACCAGCAGGGGCAGAGCCCCGCTCGCGCCCGCGCGCAGGGCGGCCAGCGGGACGTCCGGGATCAGGTCGCCGTCCACGACCGGCTTGACCGGCACCGACTCGTTCAGCCCGCCGGAGTCGCCGGTCAGCGGCGGCGGCTGTTCGGCGACGAGCGCCTCGGGGGACAGCGCGGCGAAGGCCGACCTGGTCGGGGCGATGCCCAGCCGGGCGGCGAGCGCCTTGGCATGGTCGCGGGCCTCCTGCTCGCCCGCGACCAGGGTGGCCGAGCCGCTCATCACGATCGCGCGATGGAACAGCCCTGCGGCACGGGGCATCGTCAGCAGGGTGGCGACGGCGGCGGCGCCCGCCGACTGCCCGGCGACCGTCACGTTGCCGGGGTCGCCGCCGAAGGCCGCGATGTTGTCGCGCACCCACTCCAGCGCGGCCAGCCAGTCGAGGACGCCCCGGTTGAGCGGGGCGTCCTCCAGGGCCAGGAAGCCCTCGAAGCCGAGCCGGTAGTTGACGGCCACGCAGACCACGCCGTCGCGGGCGAAGCGGTGGCCCTGGTGCCAGGCCGCCCCGTTGCCGCCGATGGAGAACGCGCCGCCGTGGATCCAGACCAGGACGGGCAGCCCCGCCGGGCCGGTCCGCGGGGTGCGCACGTCGAGGTTGAGGCAGTCCTCGCCGGCCTGGAAGACGTCGGGCGCGTACAGGCCGATGTCCTCACCGGCCGCCTGCGGGGCGGCGGGGCCGCGCGTGACGGCGGGCCGCACGCCGTCCCACGCCGGTGGCGGGACGGGCGCGCCGAAGCGGCGCTCGCCGAAGGGCGGGGCGGCGTACGGCACCCCGAGAAAGGCGAGCACCCCCTCCTCGACCATGCCCTCGACCAGCCCCGACGCGGTACGCACGATCATGCCCGGCGCCATCCGGCCGTCCCTTCGACGATTCTGACGGCCGCCCGGGTGAGCGGCTCAAGCCCGGCCTCGTCCACCTTGTCCAGGGTGTCGGCCGAGTCGAACAGGTACATGGGAGCCGACAGGAAGTGCACGAGCGGCACCCCTTCAGGATGGAAGAAGGCCCCGTCGGTGGGCGGCATCGGCGAGAACACGTCCGGCGGCAGCACGAACGAGCGTCTCAGGTCCTCCGCGACGAGGGCCGCCGCCACCAGGCTCTCCAGCTCCGGCTTCCTGCTGGTGAACCACCAGCGGGTCTCGGGGTCGCCGGTGGGCGTGAGCTCGCCGTCCTCGACCACGCACCGCCGGGCGGCGTGCTCCAGGTGGAGCTGGAGGACGACGTCGTCCAGCAGGCCGCGGTTGTCCTCGATGAAGGCCCGGGTGCCGGCGGCGTGCGCCATGTGGCCCGCGGTCAGCAGGAAGAGCAGGTTGTGCGGCCGGTCGCGCTCGGGCACCGCGGCCCAGTACTGGGCGGCGGCCAGCACCAGCGCGATCCCGGAGGCGTCCTCGACGGCCGAGGCCCAGGGCGCGTCGTGGTGCGAGCCGATGATCACCCACTGGTCGGAGCGGCCGGGGAGCGTGCCGATCACGTTGTGCGAGACGGCCGGGCCCGTCTCCGACTCGACGGTGAGCGTGCCCGTGCAGGGCCCCTCGTCGACCAGGTCGAGCACCCGGCGCGAGTCGCCGCCCGACAGCCAGACGGCCGGCAGGCCGCGGTGGACGGCGTCGTAGGGCACGTAGTAGTCGCGGGTCTCCCACGGCACCCCGGTCAGCGCGCCCGCGAAGGCGGCGGCGCCGCCGTCGATGACGCCCTGGAGGACGTCGAGGTGGTCGAGCTGGAACGGCAGCGTCTGGACCAGCTCGCCGAAGACGTCCTCGGGGTCGTGCACGGCCGTCGCCAGGTCCCTGACGTAGGACTGCGGCAGCTCGGTGAAGGCGTACTCGGGCACGACGATCGCCCCCGGCACGACCTCGCGGCTGACCGGCGCGCGCACGACCGCCTTCGGCGTGGTGTAGGGCAGGGCGGAGGCCGCCACCCGGACGCCCCTGGACGGGTCGGCGTCCAGGCACACCTCCAGGGCCGCCGTCACCGGCCGCCAGACGGGCAGCTCGACCGGCGTCAGCCGGACGTCGCGCAGCCCGAACCCGGTGAAGCGCTCGGCCGCCCACGCGGCGGTCCAGTCGTCGGCCGGGTAGCCGGGACGCCTGACGCCCCGCGAGGTGACCGTCTCGATCCACGCCATCATCCGCGCGGCGCCGGGGACCAGGTCCGGGATCATCGTTTCAGCCCTCCGAAGGTGAGCCCCGCCACGTAGTAGCGCTGCAGCGCGACCATGAGGACGAACGGCGGCACGGCGGTGACCAGTGCCGCGGTGGTGGTCAGGTGGTAGGTGACGCCGACCTCGCTCTGGAAGTTGGCCAGCCCCACCGGCAACGGCCACAGCTCCTGCTCGTTGGCCACGATCAGCGGCCACAGCAGGTTGTCCCACTGCGCCAGGAAATGCACCAGGAACAGGGTGATGAGCGCCGGCTTGAGCAGCGGCACGGCGATGCGCGCGAAGATGCGGAACTCCCCCGCGCCGTCGACCCGCGCGGCCAGCAGCAGCTCCTTGGGGATGCCGAGGGCGAACTGCCGCACCAGGAAGACGCCGAACGCGCTGATCATGCCCGGCACCATCATGCCCTGGAACGTGTTGACCCAGCCGAGCTCCTTCACGATGAGGAAGACCGGGATGACCAGGACCATCGGCGTGAGCGCCAGCGTGCCGACGACCAGCGCGAACAGCAGGCGGCGGCCGGGGAAGGACAGCTGGGCCATCGCGTGCCCGGCGGCGGCCGAGAAGATCACGTCCAGGACGGCGGTGCCGACGCACAGGATGAGGCTGTTGCGCAGGTACGTGGGCAGGTTGCCGTCGCCGAACAGCACCCCGATGTTCTCGGGCAGGTGGAAGCCGTTGAAGACCAGCCCGCGCAGGTCGGTGTCGTCGGGCGCCGAGGCGACCACGATCATGGCGTAGACCGGCAGCAGCATGAACCCGACCGCGACGATCAGCCAGGCGGTACGCAGGACCCTCATTCGTCGCCGCCCTTCAGGAACGTGAACTGCAGCGCCGAGACGATCACCATGGCGGCCAGCAGCACCATGCCCATCGCGGCGGCGTAGCCCATGTGCTCGTAGGGGAAGGCGTTGGCCCAGATGTAGTAGGGCAGCACCTGGGTGGCGTCGGCGGGCCCGCCGCCGGTGAGCAGGAAGGCGGGCACGAACGCCTGCATCGATCCGGCCACCGAGATGACCAGGACGAACAGCAGGGTCCTGCGCAGCAGCGGGAGCGTGATCCGGGTGAACGTGGTCACCGGCCCCGAGCCGTCGATGGCGGCGGCCTCGTACACCTCGCCGGGCAGCGCCTGCAGCCCGGCGGTCAGGATGATCACGAACAGTCCCATGCTCTTCCAGACGACCATCACGACCAGCGCCCAGATGGCCAGGCCGGAGCTGGTCAGCCAGGACTGCGGCGCGACCCCGACCAGGCCGAGCAGGGTGTTGGCCAGGCCGCGGTCGGAGTAGATGATCACCCAGACCATCGACGTCGCGGCGAGCGGCATCACGGCCGGGATCATGACGAGCGCCCTGAGCCAGCGGTTGAGCCGTCCCGGCCTGCTCAGCGGCACGGCCACCAGCAGGGCCAGCACGATCGTCGGGACGACCGTGCAGACCGTGTAGACGACGGTGATCCACGCCGAGTTGAGGAAGCCGGGATCGGCGAACATGCGCTCGTAGTTGGCCAGCCCGATCCAGTTGGGCGTCCCGGCCATCTCGTAGTCGGTGAAGCTGAGATAGATCGCCGACAGGAACGGGACGAGCCAGAACACCACGAAGAAGACGGCCACCGGAAGGGTCAGCGCCACGCCCGCCGTGGCCTCGGGACGGGCCCTGACCCTGCCGAGCACGCCCACCGGCCCACGGGGACGGGCTCCGACCTCGCCGAGCACGCTCACAGGGCCGGCCGCACGGCGGCGTCGAAGGTCGCCGCGGCCTCGGCGGGGGTCGCCTTGCCGTGCGCGACGGAGTCCACGGCGCCGGCCGCGGCCTTCGCCAGTTCGAGGGTGCCGGGGATGATCGGGCCGAAGTCGACGTGCGGGAGGCTGTCGGCGACGATCGTCATGATCTCGGACTTGCCGCGCGGCCCGGCGTCGCGCCAGCCCTTGGTGGGGATGATGATGCCGTTGTCCAGGTTGGCCGTCACCGACGGGCCGCCCTGGAGGTAGTTGACGAGGTGCCAGGCGGTGAACTGGTTGGGCGAGTCCTTGGCCACGCCCCAGCCCCAGGTGTAGGCGGGCACGACGGACGGGCCGCCGGCCCAGGTGGGCATGGGCGCGACGCCGTACTGCTTGCCGAAGGTGAGCTTGTCCTTGCCGAGCTTCTCCAGCGCCGGGCCGAGGAAGGCGCCGCTGACGACCATGGCGGCCTGGCCGGAGTAGAACAGGCCGAGCGCGCCCAGCGGGTTGGAGAGCTTGGGGTTGCCGATCCCCGACATGTACGTCAGGGCGCCGATGCCCTGCTCGGTGGCGAGCGACGCCTTCGTGCCGCCCGCCGTGACGAGTTCGCCGCCCTTGCCGCGGACGAGGGCGGTCAGCGCCATGAGGGCCCACTGCGGGTCGCCATAGAGCCATTGGAGGCCGACCAGCGCGCGGTCCTTCGAGGTGAGCTTGGCGCTGTACTCGGCGATCTCCTCCCAGGTCGCCGGAGGCTTGTCGGGGTCGAGCCCGGCCTGCTCGAACCGGTCCTTGCGGTAGTAGAGCATGCAGGGGTTGAAGTCGATGGGCACGCCGTAGGGAACGTCCTGATAGGTGAGCGGGGTGGTCGTGCCCGGCTCGTAGTTCTGCAGCGGCAGCGCCTTGGTGTCGACGGGCGCGAGCCGCTGCTTCCTGGCGTGGGCGGGGAAGCTCCAGTGGCCGATCTTGAAGACGTCGGGCGGGGCGCCGCCGCTGAAGGCGGTCAGCAGTTTGGCGTCGAGCTGGCCCACGGGCAGGTAGAGCAGCTTCACGTCGACCTTGAACTCGGCGATGTAGCGGTGCACGAGATCCTGGAACTGCTGGCCGGTGTCCTGCGAGCCGTGCAGCCAGACGGTGACCTCGCCGCGCGGCCCGCCGCCCGCGGCCTGCTGCCGGGGCTGGTCCTTGCCGCATCCGGCGAGCAGGGTGAGCGCGCCGGCGGCGAGGAGCCCACGCCGCGTCAGATCCGCCATGGTGGTTCTCCTAGGTGAGGTTCTTGAGCGCCTGGTTCTGCCAGGCGGTGTTGGTGGGGAGCTCGGGGGCGCCGCCGGTGAACGCCGCGCGGGCCTGGGCGTCGGCCTGGAGGCGGTACCTCAGCCAGGCGGTCACGTAGCCGAGGAAGCCGCCGCCGGTGTTCTGGATGTCGTTGTGCCCGGCGCCCTTGAGCAGCGCCCGGCCCGCTCCGGCGGTGGCCTGGTCGTAGTAGCCCTGGACGGTCCCGGCCGAGGAGATCAGCCAGTCGTCCGCGCCGCTGAGGAAGAGCACCGGGCAGGTCAGGGCGGCCACCGAGAACTCGTCTCCGGGGCTGGCCATCCACTGCGCGGGCACGGCGATCGGCACGACGGTCTTGATCAGCCCGGCGGAGTGGTTGGCCGCGTTGACGACCCCGCCCGCCCCCTGGGAGTGGCCGACGGCGCCGACCTGGGCGGTGTTCAGCTTGCCGTGGAAGACGCTGGCGGGGTCGCCGCCGAGGCCGACGAGGTGCTGGGCGGCGGCGAGGATCTCGGCGCCGGTGCCCGTGGTGGTGTCGGTGGAGGCGACCACCGCGAAGCCCCAGGAGGCCAGGTGGTTGAGCAGCCCCGGGTAGTTGTCGGGGGTGGCCCACGAGCCGTTGCCCCAGGTCACGATCGGGTGGGTGACGCCGCCCGCTCCCAGGTCGGCCGGGTAGTAGAGCCGGTGGCCGCCCGAGGTGCCGGTGGCGACCTGCCACGGACCCGTCGCCTTGTAGGTCGTCTCGATGGTGGAGGCGGCGCCGGCCTCGGTGGTCCACGACAGGAATCCGGCCGACATGAGGCCGAGTGCCCCTGCCCGCAACGCCTGCCGACGGGTGAAGTTCTCCATGGTCACCTCGTGGGATATTTGGAGACGTGAACGTCTCCTAAGAGAGGGAAGTACGATCGGTGAGCGATGTCAAGAGATGAACAGAAGGAAGTTCCGGCGGTCCGGCCACTTCCCAGAGGGCGGCACGGGCTCTCCCCCGACACGGTTCGCGAGTCCCAGCGCGACCGCCTCGTGGAGGCCATGCTGCGGCTCGTCGCGCGGCGCGGCTACGCCGCCACGAGCGTCCCGGACGTGATCGCCGCCGCGCGGGTCTCGCGCAACGCCTTCTACGCCCAGTTCGCCGACAAGGAGGCGTGCTTCCTCGCCGGGTGCGAGCGCGACCTGCCCGACATGATCGACGCGATCCACACGGCCGCGTCGGGCACCGGCGGCCGCTGGCGCGAGGCGTTGCGGCTGGGCATGGTCGCCTATCTGAGCTGGTGGCAGGAGCGCCCGGAGTACGCGCAGGCGTACTTCGTGGAGCTGCCCAGGGCGGGCGAGCGGGCCGTCGAGCAGCGTGACGCCGCCTACCGGCCCTTCCTGGACATGCTCGGGGCGCTGGCCGCGCGGGCCAGGGCGGAGGATCCCGCGCTGCCGCCGCTGCGCGCCCCGATCCCCCGCCTGATCGTCTACGGGACCACCGAGTACGTCGCCTCGGAGGTGCGCGCGGGCCGCGCCGCCACCCTGACGTCGTCGGCCGGCGACCTCTACCACTACACGGTCGCCCTGCTCGCGGGCCCCGATCACGGCATGGCGACCACCCCTTCCGCCTGAACCAGCCAGCCTTGGGGGAAACACCCCTCCGCCGCCATGTGGGCGACGGCGGCCAGCAGACCGCCGTTGCCCGGCAGGTAGAGCGGCAGCAGGCCGTCCCATTGGTGGTTGTGGCCGCCGGCCAGGTAGGTGTTCTTCGGGGCGTCCATCAGCAGCGCGTCCACGGCCGTGGCGGGCTCGCCGAGCCGGGCCGCGCACAGGGCGAGCATCGGGAAGTCCCAGCCCCAGGCGCTCTCCCAGTCCCAGTCGGCGAGCACGTCGTGCAGGGTGGCCCGCATGATCTCGGGGTCGATCAGCGGGGTGGGCGGCACGAACCCGAGCGCGCCGGTCATCGAGGGATGGTCCGTCCTGACCGTGTACGGCTCCACGCCGACGGCCGCGTAGACGCCGTCGCGCACCAGCGGCCGGGCCAGGCCGTCCAGGACCCGCGCCCACTCCGGGTCCGGGTCGAGGCCGAGCAGGCCCCGCCACCGCTGGGCCGTCTCCAGCCCCCACCACCAGTAGGCCAGCTCGAACGCGGGATCGCGCACCGTCCGCCTGGACTCGTGGTAGGACTCCTGCGCCGGGACCAGCGGCGGCCCCAGATGCCCGCCGCCGGCGAAGGAGGCCATGAACTCGGCCGTCTCGAACACCAGGTCCCGGTAGTCCTCCAGCGCCCCCGGGCGGGCCCGGCGGAGCAGCTCGGCGAAGTAGATCAGGTGCGGCTGCTGCCAGACGATGAACGCGCCGATCTCGCTCGGGCTCTCCCGGCCCTCCGGCCCCACCTGCTTGGGCCAGCGGGCGCCGCGGAACCCCTGCCGCGCGGCCGTGGCCCTGGCCCGCGGCAGGATCGAGCGGTACCACGGCAGGCTCCGCTCCAGCAGCTCCGGCCTGCCCCACAGGACGAAATGGGCGGCGTGCCACCAGTGCATCTCCAGGTGGAACTTGCCGCTCCAGGAGTTGACGACCAGCCCGGTCTCCTGCGGCGGGGTGGAGCCCGCGCAGTTGACCGCGGTGAGGTACTGCGAGAGCACGACCCGGCGTTCGAGCTCGGGCGCCCGCGGGTCGGTGCTGCCCGCGAAGCTCACCGCTCCGCCGCTCGTCCAGAACCGCTCCCAGTGGGCGGCGGCGGCCGTACGGACCTGTGAGAAGGACGGCAGGGCGGCGCCGACGGGCTCGCGGGCGAACTCGACGACGAGCTCCAGCTCGTCGCCCTGGATCAGGTACACGTGCGGGCCGGGCGAGGTGAGCCGCGCCGGTCCGGTCCACTCGGCCGCCACGTGGTAGCGGTCCTGATCCAGGACGCGGGTGAAGTCGCAGCGCGAGCCGCGCTGGGTGCACGTGGTGCTGTGCCGGTCGGGTCTGTCCCAGTCGGCGGTGGTGTGCCAGCCGTCGCTGGCGTAGGGGAAGGCGATCCTGATCCCCGTGCCGCCCACCACGCGTACGGCCAGCAGGTCCCGCTCGGGATGGCAGACCGTCTCCACCTCGTACGGCAGGCCGCCCAGCTCGAACGAGCTGGACAGCGTGCCGGTCCACAGGTCGAGGGTCTGCGCCGACCGGCCGAGCGCGGCGCTCTCGTCGGCGTCGAGGCCGATCCGCCCGAGATGCAGGCGGTGCGGGTTCACGTGCAGCCAGCCGCCCGCCTCGGTGGCCGGGTACAGGTCCGGATAACCGACGCCGTCGTAGTCGGTGAGCGCGTCCTCCAGCACGTGGCCCTTGGGGTTGGGCATCGTGTGCCAGCCCCACTGCGCCTGCGTGCCCAGCGGCGCGAAGGTCTGCAGCCCGGTGGCGTCGGCGGTGAAGGCGAACTCCCCGTTTCCCACGGTGAGCGGGCACCCGGCGTCGGCGACGGTGTGCCGGCGCACGAGTGCCCTCCTGTCCACGCTCACGCACACCCCGGCGTGCCGGAGGCGCGCTGCTGGCGCATGGCGGTCACGTCGCCCGCCACGTCCGACTGGGCCATCGGGCCGAGGTCGAGCACGACGTCGGTGAAGGCGAGCGACGCCTTGCGCATCACCGGCAGGTCGATCGCCTCGACGCCGAACTGCGGCGAGAACAGCGTCTTGGGCGCGGCGATGGGCGCGATGACGGGCAGCAGGTGCTGGTTGTACGGCGTGCCCTCGCCGCCGAAGCTGCAGTGGTGCGGGACCGTGGCGAGGTCGGCGGCCGACAGGCCCTTCAGGATCGCGGTGCGCCGCACGTCCCAGTACTCGATGTGGCCCTTGACGAGCTCGCGCAGCGGCGTGCTCTCGCTGACGGGGACCCACAGCAGCTCGGTGAGGTTGGGGCTGGCGACGAGCTGCTTGCCCGGCAGGCCGTTCGGCCTGGCGACCGCGTCGTAACGCTTGGCGCCGAGGTGTTCGAGCACGACGACGGAGGAGACCTTGCCCTGGTCGTACTCGGCGTCGAGCTGGGCGGCGAGCTGGCCGGCGCCGCCCTCCCGGACGTCGGGACCGGTCAGGTGCTGGTAGAGGTGGCCGGTCACGAACGCGAACTGCACGGTCCGCGGACGGCACGCCACCGGCAGCGACGACAGGTAGCGGGCCATCTCGATCATGGTGAGCGGGCCGTTGTCCCACACCGGGCTCATGCCGTCGGTGTGGCTCTCCACGACGATCTTCTGGGCGCTCCCGCCGGGCAGCGTGGCGAGCAGGGTCCGGGTGGTCGTCGGCGTCCAGGCGGCGTTCACGGTCAGCGCGGCCTGCACCGGCTGCCCGGCGGCCAGCGCGTCCTTGATCTGCTTGCCCTGGTCGGCGCCGACGTACGCGCCGGGCACGCCGTACGGCAGGCCCTCGTAGGGCGCGTACATGTCCTTGATCTGGGCGTGCGGGAGCTGGCTGATCTCGATCACGCCCAGCGCGCCCGCGGCGGCGGCCGCCTTGAGGTCGGCGTCGGCGGCGGCCGGGGCCTCCATCGACTCCGAGCCGAGCAGGTTGATCGTCATGCCCGGGTCGTACATGGAGTAGCCGAGCGTGGGCGGATAGAACAGCAGGTTGGGCACGTTGGTCCAGGGCAGGTCCCGGACGACGATCTTCCCGGCGGCGTTGGCCGCGGTGATGTTCGTCCCCGCGGCCAGGTGGACGAGCGGCGCCGAGACGCCACCCGCACCGGTCGAGGACGAGAACGGCACGGGCGCCGCGACCTGCACGGACGTGCCGCCGACGGTCAGGCCGGTGCCGAGGTTGTCCCAGCGGTCGATGGCGTAGGGCATGGAGGAGAGCTGGAGGCCGGGGATGGCCGCCATCTCCTGCTCCAGCCAGTCGACGTAGCCGGCGTGCGCGGCGGAACCGGTCGGCCGGGGCCCGAACGCCTTCTGCTGCCCGGCCAGGGTGCCCAGGCGGGCCTCGGAGGCGAACGCGGCGGGGTCGACCCTGGCCGGGCAGGTGGTCGCGGCGGCCGGCCGGGCGAAGGCCGGTTGCGCGGGCGCGACCAGCGGGAGGAGAAGGGCTAGGAGAGCGAGTCGTCTCACGTGGGGGTCCTTCCATCGAATCGTTTTAATGCATGGTCCGCGGCAGTCCCCCGACGTGCGGCCGGGCCCTCAGTGGCGAGGTGGTCCTGTGGTCCCGCGGACGATCAGCGTGGGCGACACCGACGACGCCACCGATCGCGTGCGTCCTTCGATGCGCTCGACGAGCAGGCGCGCGGCGGTCGCCCCGATCACCCGTCCGTCCTGGTCGACGCTGGTGAGCGAGATGCGTTTGAGCGAGGCGATGCCGATGTTGTCGTATCCGGCGACGGAGAGGTCCTCCGGCACCGACAGGCCCGCCTCGTCGGCGGCGCGCAGCACGCCGAGCGCCGCGATGTCGGCCCCGGCGAAGATCGCGGTGGGCCGGTCGTCGCGGGCGAGCAGTTCCCGCGCGCCCTCGAAGCCGCCCTCCTCGGTGAAGGAGGTGGCCAGCACGTCGTCGGCGAGCCCGTGGGCGCGCATCGCCTGGCGGTAGCCTTCGGCGCGCACCATGTGCGGCAGTCCCTGGGCGCGGGCCCGCTCCAGGTGGGTGATGTGGGCGATCCGGGTGTGCCCGAGCCCGACCAGGTGGTCGACCACGAGCCGGGCCCCCATCACGTCGTCGTCGACGACCGCGTCGTAGGCCGCGGCGCCGCCGTGCCTGCCCACCACGACGACCGGGGCGGCCGCCGCGATGGCGGCGAGTTCGGCGTCCGTCATGACCGGCGAGATCAGGATGAGCCCGTCCATGCTCCGGTCGATCATGGCGTCGGTCATCCTGGCCTGCGTCTTGGGCTCGATCCCGCCGGGTCCGAGCAGCACCTGGTACTCGGTGTCGCCCAGCCGGCCGGTGATGCCCTCGATGATGTCGGGGAAGAACGGGTTGCGGGTGTCGGAGAGCATGACGCCGAGGGTGTAGGTGCGTCCGCGCAGGGCGCGGGCCGCGGCGTGCGGGCGGTAGCCCAGCTCGTCGATGGCCTGCGTCACCTTGGCCTGCATCTCCGCGCTCACGCCGTAGGCCCCGCGTACCACCTTGGACACGGCGGCCGTGGAGACCCCGGCCCGCCTGGCCACATCGGCGATCGTCACTCGTCCGCTCGTCACACGCCGTCCTTCATGTGTCCCTGTAGAACGAACTACACATTTGCTGAGAGCAGAGGCTAACGCCCCACCACTCCTCAGGTCCACCCCCTTGACGGGCGTTTCTGGGATGCCGTAGAACGTTCTACACAATTCTCCCCCACACGAACAGGAGAACGAGCGTGAGAGCACCCACTCGTCCGCTCGGCGCGGCGCTCGGCGCCGTCCTCGCCCTGTCCCTCTCCGGCTGCGGGTCCTCCGCCCCCGAGGGGACCGGCCAGGTGAAGCTGACCATCTGGCACAACAGCGCGGATCCGGCGCCGCTGCTGGAGATGTACAAGAAGTTCGAGAAGCAGTCCGGTCACAAGGTCGAGCTGGTGTCCATCCCGTCCGACGGCTTCGAGGACACCACCCAGACCAAGTGGGCCACCGGCGACCGTCCGGACGTCCTGGAGTACCACGCGACGGTGAGCGGCCTGCTCGCCCTCAACCCGGCCGAGAACCTGCGCGACCTGACCGGCGAGGCCTACATCGCCAGGTCCGGCGACCTCTACCAGGCCGCCGGGTCCGTCAACGGCAAGGTCTACGCGGCCATCACCGGCTTCCCCCAGGTCTTCGGCCTCTACTACAACAAGAAGGTCTTCACCAAGGCCGGGCTGACCCCGCCCGCCGACTTCACCGAGCTCGCCGCCGCCTGCCCCAAGCTCAAGGCCGCCGGGGTCACCCCGGTCTTCGAGTCGGGCGGGTCGATCTGGCCGGTGCAGATCCTGCCCATCCTCTACCTGGCCGGCGCCAACCAGGGCAACGCGTACGGCAAGGCCATCGCGGGCCACAGCAGCACGCTGGCCGACCCCGGCTCGCCCTTCGTCGCCGGTCTGACCGCCTACGCCAAGCTCAAGGCCGACGGCTGCTTCAACAAGGACATCGTCACCGCCAAGTTCGAGGACTCCATGAAGGCCCTCGTCACCGGCGAGTCCGCCATGGTCGCCCAGCACTCCGACATGCTCCCGGCCCTGCTCGCGGCCGCCGGCGGCGACCAGAAGACCGTGGACGAGTCCGTCGGCTTCGTCGGCCTGTCCAGCGACAAGCCGCTGGTGACGTACGCGCCCGGCCCGATCGGCACGTTCTACCTGCCCAAGACCGGGGACGCGGCGCGGGAGAAGGCCTCGCTCGACTTCGTGCGCTTCATGACCGGCCCGGCCTACGCCGAGTACATCGCCGCGTCCAAGACCTTCCCCGTGCTCAAGGACGTGCCCGACCCGCAGGGCGTCTCGTCCGTGCTGCAGGACGTCAAGAAGGCCTACGACACCGGCGCGGTCATCGCCTTCAACTCCGACATCCCCGGCATGGGCGGGCTGGCCCAGCTCATGTCCGAGCTGATCGCCGGGCAGAAGGACCCGCAGAAGGCGGCGACCCAGCTCCAGGGCCAGGTCGAGCAGGCGGCCAAGGCGGCAGGGCTGCCCGGATGGTGATGCGGAACAGGGCGGCCTGGCTGCCGTGGGCCCTGCCCGCGATCGTGCTGGTCACGGTCTTCTTCGTCGCCCCGTTCCTGCTCAACGTGCGGTTCGCGTTCTCCTCCTGGACGAGCTTCCGGGCCGAGATCACCTGGAACGGGCTGGAGAACGTCCGCACGCTGATCGACCAGGACCTGCTGGCCAACGCGGTCACCGTGACCGTGCTGTACGCGATCCTGTGCATGGCGATCCAGAACACCGTCAGCCTCTCGCTGGCCCTGGCCCTCCAGCGGACCAGCCGGATCAACACCGTCTTCCGCTCGGCGTTCTTCCTGCCGACGCTCATCTCGCCGCTGGCCGCCGGATACATCTGGCGCGGCCTGCTGGCCCCCGACGGCGCGGTCAACTCCTTCCTCGGCATCGAGTGGGCGTGGCTGGGCGAACCGTCCACCGCGCTGGTGGTGGTCGCGTTCATCGACGCCTGGAAGTGGAGCGGGCTGATCACCCTCGTCTACATCGCGGGCCTCAACTCCATCCCGCAGGCGCTGCTGGAGTCGGCGACCGTGGACGGGGCCGGCCCGTGGACCCGGCTCCGGCGGGTGGTGTTCCCGATGCTCGCCCCGGCGCTGACCTTCAACGTGGCGGTCACGCTGGTGGGCGCGCTCAGCGCGTACGACGTGATCGCCGCCACCACCGGCGGCGGGCCCGGCGACCACACGCGGGCGCTGAACGTGGTGATGCGCCAGCAGTGGGGACAGGGCTTCTTCGGCTCGGCCAGCGCACTGGGGTTCACCGTGACGCTGCTGGTGATCGCCACCGCCGTGCCCCTGGTGTGGTGGCTGCGACGCAGGGAGGTGACGGGATGAGAGCGGCCCTCAAGTACGCGGCGCTGACGCTCTTCGCGATCCCGTGGGTGCTGGTGCCCGTCTGGCTCGTGGTCGTCAACTCCTTCAAGCCCGCGGGCGAGGCCGCCGAGCTCGGCCTCGGCCTGCCCAGGACGTGGGCGATCGCCGAGAACTACGGCATCGTGCTCGACCGCGGCGGCTACCTGACCGGGCTGCTCAACAGCCTCAAGGTGACGGTGCCGATCGTGGTGGCCGTGGTGCTCCTCGGCGCGGCGGCGGCGTGGGCCTTCGGGCGCAGCCGGTCGCGCTGGTTGCAGGCGGCCTACTTCGTGATGGGCCTGTCGATCCTGCTGCCGCCGTCCATCATCCCGACCGTCTACCTGCTGCGCGCCCTGTCGCTGGACGGCGGCTCGCTCGGCTACGTGCTGACGATGACCGGCTGCCGCCTGGGCATCGTGATCTTCCTGGCGACCGGGTTCGTCCGGGCGTTCCCGCCGGACCTGGAGCACGCCGCCGCCATCGACGGCGCCTCGCGCCCGCAGGTGTTCGTCCGCATCCTGCTGCCGCTGCTGCGGCCGGTGCTGTTCGTCGGCGGCGTGATCCTGATCATCAACGTCTGGAACGACTTCTTCTTCGCCCTCTTCCTGCTCCAGGGCAGCGCGAACGCCACGCTGCCGCTGAGCCTGTTCCAGTTCGCCTCCGGCACCTTGCAGAGCCTGAACTGGAACCTCGTCTTCGCCCACGTCCTGCTCACCACACTGCCCCTCGTGGCGGTGTACGTCGTCGCGCAGAAGCGCGTCCTGGCCGGCCTCACGGAAGGTGCACTGAAGGGATGACCACGCACGACATCGCGCTCGACTGGGTCAGGCGCGAGATCAAGGAGGGACGGCTGCCGTGCGCGGTGTTCGGCGCCGCCACCTCCGACGGGATCCAGGTGCTGGAGGCGTTCGGCGAGCACGACGGCCGCGCGACCAGGACCGAGGACCACTTCGCCCTGTTCTCGGTGACCAAGCCGCTGATGGGGCTGCTCGCCCTGCGCCAGGTCGAGCGCGGGCTGCTGTCGCTGCGCCGCCCGCTGCGGGACGCGCTGCCGAACTTCGCGCGGCCCGACGTGACGCTCTGGCACCTGCTCACCCACACCAGCGGCATCGCCGAGCAGACGCTCACGCCCGACGACCTGCTGGAGCACCTCGTCACCGCGCCGGCGATGTTCGAGGCGGGCACCCTCAGCCACTACTCCAACCTGGCCTTCGCCGGGATCGCGGAGATGGTCCGCGACGTCACGGGCCGCGACGTGGCCGACCTGATCGACTCCGACCTGAACACGCTGGTGCCGGGCGGCGGGCGCATCACGTTCGACCCGGCGTGCGAGGCGGCCGAGGTCCACGGCGTCGAGCTGCTCGGCCCCGGCTTCGACTTCGACGCGTTCGTCCGGCTCCGCCATCCGGCGGGGGCGCTGTTCTCCCGCGCCGAGGACCTCCTGGCGCTGGGCGGGGCGCTGCTGCGCGGCGACCGCGCGCTGATCCACCCGACCACGCTGGCCGCCATGACGACCCCGCAGACGACGGGCCTGGTCAAGCTCCAGCCCGACCCGGTCAACGCCGGGCAGGACTGGGGCCTGACCTGGAACCTGCGCCACTCGGCCCCCGGGCTGCTCGAACGCCGGCTGTACGGCCACGGCGGCGCCTCGGGCTGCCAGTGGTGGATGTACCCGGAGCAGGACGCGTGCTTCGTGCTGCTGATCAACGTGATGGCGCCGAGCCTGTACGGCGTCGACGTCGACGGCCTGCACAACGCCTTCACCACCGGGCTAGATGCGTGAACCGGGAATCGGGGGTGCAGGTCTCGGGCGCGCAGACGCCCTACATCCGTTCGGTCCCGCCCGGTACGCGGGCGGGCCTGACGTGTGGTCTGGCGGATCCGGTGGGCGTGGACGAGCCGTCGCCCCGGCTGTCGTGGGACGCCCGGCTGCCCGAGGAGGCCACCGTGGTGCTGTCCGCGGACGGCCGCGAGGTGTGGCGGTCGTCCGTGCCCGCCGGAGCGCACGGCGTGGACGTGCCGGACGAGCGGCTGGCGCCGCTGACGCCGTACACGTGGCGGGTGGACGGGCACGCGACCGGCGCGTTCACCACGGGCCTGCGGGCGCGCGGTGAGTGGGACGCCGCCTGGCTGCCGGGCGACCCCCAGGCGGCGGTGGGCCTGCGCGGGTCGTTCACCTGGCGTCCCGCTCCGGGGCGCGCCTGGCTGGCCGCCACCGCGCTCGGCGTCTACCGGGCCCTGCTCAACGGGACGCGGCTGGGCGAGGAGGAGCTGACCCCCGGCTGGACCGACTACGGCCACCGGACCCGCTACCGGCTGTTGGAACTCACCGACCTGCTCGTGCCCGGCGAGAACGAGCTGGAGCTGTGGCTGGCTCCCGGCTGGTACGCCGGTCACGTCGCCGGCGGCGGCCCGCGCCGCTACGGCGACCGGCCCGCCGCCAGCGCCCAGCTGCTCGTACGGGACGACGACGGCCCGCGCCGCGTGTTCGCCACGGACGCCTCCTGGACCCGGCGGGACCTCGGCCGCCCGCGCGCCGACCTGGTGATGGGCGAGACCGTCCAGGCGCCTTCCCCCCAGGCCGGACCGGCCGGGACGGCGGCCGCCCCGGAGATCCTGGTGGAGGCCGACCCCGCTCCCCCGGTACGGGTGATCGGCACGGCGCCCGCGGTGTCGGTGACCGAACCCGCGCCGGGCGTGCAGGTGGCCGACTTCGGGCGGAACGTCGTCGGGCGCGTCCGGCTGCGCGTCGACGCGCCGGGGCCCGTGCGGATCGTGGTGCGGCACGGGGAGGAGCTGACCGCGACCGGGCGGCTCTACACCGACAACCTGCGCACCGCGGACCAGATCGACGAGTTCGTCCTCGGCCCGGGATCGCACGTCGTGGAGCCCGCGTTCACCCTGCACGGGTTCCGCTACGCGGAGGTCACCGGCTGGCCGGGCGCGCTGAGGCCGGACGACCTGGAGGCGGTGCTGCTGTCGTCCGCGCTCGCCGTCACGGGCTCGCTGACCGTGAGCGACCCCGCCGTACGGCAGCTCGTCGCCAACATCGGCGCGTCGGCGGACGGCAACCTGGTCAGCGTGCCGACCGACTGCCCGCAGCGCGACGAGCGGACCGGCTGGACGGCCGACATCTCGGTGTTCGGCTCGACGCTCAGCTTCCTGCGGCACACGCAGGCGTTCCTGTCCGGCTGGGTGACGACGCTGATCGACGGGCAGCGCGCCGACGGCGCGGTCCCGCACGTCGCGCCGGTCCTGCCCGAGTACGGGTACGACTCCCCCGTGTGGTCCGACGCGCTGGTCGAGGTGCCGTGGCTGCTGTGGCGGCGCTACGGCGACGACCGCACGCTGCGCCGCGCGTACGAGCCGATGCGGCGATGGGCCGACTACTGCCTGGCCCAGTCCGAGGACGGCGTCAGACCGGGCAGGGCGCTGGGCGACTGGCTGGCCCCCGGCACGGTCGAGACGCCCAAGAACCTCATCGCCACCGCCGCCCTGGCCCGCACCCTCCGCCTGGTCGCGCAGGCGGCCGACGTGCTCGGCGAGCCGCACGCCGCCGAGTACGGCGAGGCGTCCGCCCGCGTCACGGACGCCTTCCGGCGGGCCTTCCTCGACGGGCCGAAGCTGCGCACCGAGACGCAGACGGGCTACGCCGTCGCCCTGGCCTGGGACCTGGTCCCACCCGAGGACCGGGCCGCGTCGGCGCAGGCGCTGGCCGAGCTGGTCCGCGCCGCCGGACACCGGCTCATGACGGGCTTCGTCGGCACCCCCCTGCTGCTGCCCGTGCTGTCGGAGACCGGCCACCACGACCTGGCGTGCCGGATCTTCAACCAGGAGGGTTACCCGTCCTGGCGCTACCAGCTCCGCGCCGGGGCGACGACCATGTGGGAGCGCTGGGACGCCTGGCATCACCGGTACGGCCTGCAGACCCCCGCCATGAACTCCTTCAACCACTACGCCTACGGCTGCGTGGGCGACTGGCTGTTCCGGCACGTGGCGGGCCTGGGCGACGACCCGCGCGGGACGAACGGCGGCTTCGGCGAGCTGCTGCTGCGTCCGGGGCCCGTCCCGCTGCTGCGGCAGGCGCACGCCCGCTACGACAGCGCGTCGGGGACCGTCGAGTCGGGCTGGCGGGCCGGGCCGGACGGGGTGCAGTTCACGTTCGCCGTCCCGGAGGGCGTGACCGCACGCGCGGTGCTGCCCGTACGCGGCGCGTGGGACGGGATGGCCGTCAACGGAACCTTCCTCATGGGCCTCGGCGAGCAGCTGCCGACCACCAGGCTGGCCGACGGGGGCTGCGCCCTGGACCTGCCGCCGGGCCGCTGGTCGTTCACCGCCCCCGCCGCGGCCACGTCCCACCTGCTCCAGGACTGGGACGACCTGGGCCGGTGACCCGCACGGGCGCACGGCGTCCACGGACGTCAGCCCGTGAGGTCGCCCAGCCAGCGCAGCGCGGTCAGGCTCGGCATGAAGCCGTACTCGCCGCCACGCGTGACGACGAACCGCGGCAGGGACCGCAGGCGCCGCCGTACGGGACGCCGGGGGATGGTGAAGTCGCCGGAGCCGTCGGCGGAGCCGGTCAGGGGATCCCTGGCCGGGCCCGCGCCGAAGAAGACGCCGTCGTTCATCCATTCGCTCTGGACGAACTCGAACTGCCGCCCGAGATGGGCGCCGACGAAGGCGAACATCAGCCCGCGGTCGGCGCCGTCGTCGTCCAGGACGCCGTCGGGCAGCGGCGGCCCGTAGACGGTGCCGCGCCTGATCATGCGGTGCAACCTCGGGACTCCGGCCACCTCCGCGTCACGAGGGTTGGCCCGGCGGATGTGGCAGCCGCCGGGCGTGGTGAGGCCCGCGGGGTCGTCCCGCCGGTACAGGAAGGCGTTGCGGCGGGCGGCGTCGGCGCCGAGGCCGGGGTCGTCGTGGAGCGGGGAGAGCGCCAGCGGCGCGCCGCTGCGCCAGCGTCCCATGATCTTCGCGGCGAGCAGTTCCTCGTCCTCCGGGCCGGTGGCGTTGTCCTTGAGGTAGCGCCGGAACAACGCGACCCGCTGGTGGAGCTTGCGGAAGGCCACGTAGGTGCCGTTGCGTCCGAGCACGTCGGGTTGCGGGGCCTGGGTGCCGCCGAGCTCGTCGGGGTGGCCGAGCACGAACTCGCCCGCCTTGAGCGGCACCTCCAGGGGGTTGGAACCGGCGACGCCGCTGCCCTCGACGGCGGGATGGCTGATGCCGTCGCGGTAGCCGAAGGGCTCGGTCTCGGTGGGCAGGGCGTGACAGTCCTGCCGCCAGATCGCCGTCACGCCGGACAGGGCCTCGTAGGCCGGGCGGGCGCGCTCGATCGCGGCCCGCAGCCGCGCGCTGTCGGGCGCGACCGCCACCAGCACCACGTGCACGTCGGGGGTGCCGAGCGGCGGCTCCCAATGGACGGGGGCGCTGTCCCCGGTGTCCCCCAGAGCGGCGGCGCGGGCGGCCATGCCCTGCCTGAACTCCCACGCGAACGTGTCCAGCGACCGCCGGGGGACGCCGAGGGCGTCCAGCCCGTGGTAGGTGAGCGCGACGCTGACCCACGTCTCCCCCAGGGGGCTCATGGCGTCGGCGGCGGAGGTCACCACGGCGCTCACCCGCCGCATCAGCTCCCGGCCCTGCGCGCGGTCGTCGATGCGGAACAGGAGGTACGTCGCCGCGTACGGGGTCGGCCGCGCGCCGAGGACGCCACGCTGGATGTCGTCCAGGTCGAGCAGGGCCGGAGTGTGTTCGTTCACCGGAGTTCGCTCACGTGGCTCTGACGAGGTTGTTCCAGAAGGCGCGCAGGCTGTCGTCCACGCCGAACAGGGAGCTGAAGATCGTGGAGTCGGCGAGGATCACGTCCCCGGCCCGGTCACCGCGCGGAGGCAGCCACAGGAACATGTTGAACTCGGTGTTCCCGGCCTCGACGAACGGGTGCGGCGGCCTGGTCAGATCGACCGGCTGCCGGCCCAGCACCCGGACGGCGTCCGGGTCGTCGGTGGTCACGGCGTAGTGGGGAAGGTGCATGTGGAAGTTGAAGTGGGACACCCCGTCCAGCCACCCCCGGGTGTCCAGGTCCCTGGCGATGGTCAGCGGGGCGTTCGTGCCCGCGTCCGTCACCGCGGGACGCAGGCCGTATCGGTTCTCCACCGGCACGCCCAGCCCTTCCATCAGCGACCGGGTGTACCTGCCGAAGCGCTGCTGGCGGGGCACGAGCGCGTCGCCGTGATGGTGGTACTCCAGGTCACGCACCGCCATGTCGTCGGTCGCGCCGACGTCGTGATGCGGCCCCAGAGCCAGACAGGTCCCTTCACGCGTGAGGAACTCGCGCAGCGCCTCGATCTCCGCCGGCGTGGCCTCCTGTCCCGTGATCATGTGGTCCAGCCCCCACACGAACAGGGTGTCGGTGTCGGCCAGCACCCGTTCGTCCAGCGGAGTGTGGAACCCGGCCTGGTCGACGCGCTGATACACGGGCACCGGGTACCCGGTGGCCTCCCGGACGAACCGCTGGAAGGGCAGCCAGCCCCAGAAGAACAGTTCCAGCCCGCCCGCGATGCCCTGCTGGAAGCGCATGGGGTCCGACCACTGCGGGTCCTCGTAGGCCGGCCACTGGACGCGGCGCACCTCGGTCATCGTGGAGAACCGGTTGTCCAGCACGGTCACGTCCCGGCCCGCTTCGGCCGGGTAGCTCCATGCGACGTAGATGCTCACCCGCCGCCGGCCGGGGGCGTACGGGCGCGGCACGTGGTCCTGGTTGTAGGTGCGCGCCGTCTTCGACTCACTCATCTGATCTCCTGCGCCGTGCGAGGCCGTCACTGCAACTGGTCGAGCATCTCCGACAGAGCGCCCTTGATCCGCAGGGCCTTCTTGATCTCGTCGGCGGTGACGTACGGGTACTCGCCGTACTCGATGAAGCTCGGGCAGTGATGCGCGCGGACGAACCTGACGAACGCCTCAGGGTTGGTCTTCCAGTCCTCCGGGAAGCCTTCGAGGTTCTCGAAGACCGTGCTCACCCCCGCCCGGGTGAACAGCGCGATGGCGTCCTCGGTGTACTTGTCGAAGTCGGTGTCGAAGATCCCCTGGTACATGAAGCGGGTGTCGTCGTCGAACAGCACCCAGCGCAGGTAGTGCAGTTTCAGGGGGGCCAGCAGGGTCGGGTCGTCCCGCAGCGCCTCGGCGAGCGTGTCGCCGTAGCTCCGGATCGCGTCGGCCCGGCCGGGCTTGACGCCGGCGATGATGGTGAAGCCGTAACACGCGGGGCCGCGCGGGAAGACGGGCCCGTACTTGCCCTGTTCCAGGTGGCCGGTCTCCTTAGGGATGACGACCGCCTGCGGCCTGATCTCCATGGCCGTCCTCTCCAACGTCGTGCTCGTGGGAGGAGGGCTGAAGCGACCTGACTGGCTCCATCGTCCCATAAGGGGACGCCGCGTCGCGGTATCACACGCGAACGCCGGCCGCCGGGTCAGCGCGAGGAGTCGGGGAGGTGCTCGGCGCGGCGGGCCGTGAGGCGGTCGGGGGCCGGCCAGCGCACGCCTTGGGCCCAGCCCGCCCGCTCGAACCAGCGGATCAGCCGCGCGCTGGGGTCGAGCTGGCCCCTGAGCACGCCGTGCCGGGCGCAGGCGGGCTCCACGTGGTGCCAGTTGTGCCAGCCCTCGCCGAGCGTCAGCATCGCCACCCACCACACGTTGGACGAACGGTCCCGGGTGCGGAACGGGCGGTCGCCGAAGGTGTGCGCGATCGAGTTCACCGACCAGGTGACGTGGTGCACCACGGCGTACCGGATCAGGCCGCCCCACAGGAGCCCGCTCCACGCGCCCGACCACGACATCGACCACAGCCCGCCGGCCGCGGCCGGGAGCGCGAACGACAGCAGGACGACCCAGGGGTAGGCGGCGTCGAAGCGGCGCACGTCCGGGTCGGCCAGCAGGTCCGGCACCCAGTGGCGGCGGCTGGAGCGCTGACGGGCCGTGTAGAACCAGCCGATGTGGGCGTGCAGCATGCCGCGCAGCAGCGCCGGGCCGCTGTCGCCGTAGCGCCACGGCGAGTGCGGGTCGCCCTCGCGGTCGGCGTACTTGTGGTGGCGGCGGTGCTCGGCGGCCCACAGCGTGAGAGGGCCCTCGACGGCCATGCCGCCGGCCAGCATGAGCGCGATCCGCAGCCCCCGGTTGGCCTTGAAGGCGCGGTGGGTGAACAGGCGGTGGTAGCCGATGGCGATCCCGAAGATGCTCACCAGGTACATCACGACCGCGATCACCAGGTCGCCGGGGCCGATGCCCCAGCCCCAGGCGGCCGGCACCGCGAGGGCCAGCAGCAGCACGGGCAGGACGACCAGGACGACCAGATAGGCGGTGCGGCGGCCGGTGGGGACCGTCACCGTCTCCGCCGTGCCCGGCTGCGGCATGGGTGACGTCACGTTTCCTCCGATGAGCGGCACGGGGCGATCAGGCTCCTTATTCAATGACCAGGCCCATGGACTGCGGCAATGTCCTGACAGTGACGGAGTAGTTACTGTGAGGCACCAAACAATGCACTCTCCCGGCATGAAGAAAGGCTGTGACGCATCCCTAGATTGTGATTGCGCATCGTGATCATCCCTGTGCGCTCCGACATCAGGTGGAAGGTCCGCGGAATGGGTGCTGTCGATCAGGCGACGACGGGCGGCTATCTGGAGAGGTACGACGAGGCCCTGGCCAGGGACCCGATATCCGCGTTCGGCCTGGTCCGGGAGTGGATGCGGACCGACTGGCGGAGCCTGTTCGCCGAGTTGCGCGAGCGGCGTCCCGTCTTCGTCACCCCCGCCTTCACGGTCGTGACCCGCTTCGCCGACGTCGCCGAGGTGCTCTCCCACGAGCGGATCTTCTCCGTACGCGCCTTCGGCCCGCGCCTGGACGCCGCGCTGGGCGCCCCGTTCATGCTCGGCAGGGACGCCACGCCGATGAACTGGCGGGAGAAGGGCCTGATGCGGCTCCTGCTCGCCCCCGAGGACGCGGCCGACGTGCGCGAGCTGACCGGCCGCCTCGCCGACGACCTGCTCGACGCCGCCCGGCCCGGCGGACGCCTGGAAGCGGTCCACGGGCTGTTCCGCCCGATCGCCCTCGGCGTGTGCGCGCGGTACTTCGGCGTGCCCGGCCCCGACCCGCGGACCCTGGGCCGGTGGACGCGGGCGATCGTCGCCGACGGCTTCGCCAACTTCGCCGGCGATCCCGAGCTCCAGGCGGCCTCCGTCAAGGCGGGCGCCGAGCTGGTCGGACACGTGCGCGACCGCCTCGCCGAGCACCGCGCCACGCTGAGCGCCGGAGGCGAACTCCCCGACGACGTCTTCGCCCGCCTCGTCCGCACCTGCCTGCCCGCCGGGTCCGCCGTGACCGACGACCGCATCGTGGTCAACATGGCGGGGCTGCCGCTGGGCTTCGTGGAGAGCGCGCCCGGGGCCATGGTCGAGGCGGTCGAGCAGCTTCTGCTGCGCCCGCGGGTGCTCGCCGAGGCCATGGCCGTCGCCGCCGACCCCGGGCGGTTCGATCCGTACGTCTGGGAGGCGCTGCGGTTCAGCCCGTTCTTCAAGCTGCTTCCCCGGCTGTGCGAGCGCGACCACGTCCTGGCCGCCGGCACCCCGCGCGCCACGACGATCCCGGCGGGCACGTTCGTGCTGGCGGCGCCGGCCTCGGCCATGTTCGACGACGCCGTGGTGCCGGAGCCCGGCGAGTTCCGCCTCGACCGTCCCGGCCATCATCGGCTGTTCTTCGGGTCCGGTCATCACGCCTGCCTCGGCGTGCACGTGGCCGACGTGGTGATCGCCGAGACCGTGCGCCGCCTGCTGCTGCGTCCCGGGGTGCGGCTGCTCCCGCCGCCGGCGGGCCGCGTCGAGCGCACGCTCGGCATCTTCCCCGACGCCTTCACCCTCGGCTTCGGCCCCGAACGCAAGGACGGCTGACGATGGCGCCCCGAGCACGCAGCATCGCCACGGACGGCCTGTCCAACCGGCTCAGGTTCCTGGCCCTGACCAGCGGCCGGCCGATCTGGGACCTGCTGCAGAGCAGCCGCCCGGTCCGCCGCCGGATCAACGCCTCGCTGATCGACCACGCGATCCGCGAGATGCCGCCGCGCCCCGAGCCGCTGAGCACCATGGCCGACTACACCTCGTGGGCCTCCCTGACCGACCGCACCTACAGCGGCCGGCACCTGCCCCCGGTCGCCGTCGCCGAAGGGAGGCTGCCCGGCGCCGAAAGGGCCGCCGACCTGTTCACCCGCGGCGAGTCGATGATCCCCTGCCCGCGTTCCACGGTGCTGTTCGCGTACTTCGCCCAGTGGTTCACCGACGGTTTCCTGCGCGGCGACACCAACGTCCCACGCGATCCGCGCAAGAACAGCTCCAACCACCACATCGACCTCAACCAGGTGTACGGACTCGACGAGGCGGCGACCGCCGCGCTGCGCGCGTTCGACGGCGGGCTGCTCAAGAGCCAGATCCTCAACCGCGGCGAGTTCCCGCCCTACCTGTGCGAGAACGGCAAGATCAAGCCCGAGTTCGCCCCGCTGAGGGTCGTCCGCTTCGACCACCTGTCCGACGCGCGGCGCGACACGCTGTTCGCCACCGGCAGCGACCGGGGCAACGGCCAGGTCGGCTTCACCATGCTCACGGTGCTGTTCCTGCGCGAGCACAACAGGGTGGCGCGGCTGCTGGCCCGGGAGAATCCGCGCTGGGACGACGAGCGGCTGTTCCAGACGGCCCGCAACATCCTCATCGTGCTGCTGATCAAGCTCGTCGTCGAGGAGTACATCAACCACATCACCCCCTACCACTTCCGGTTCACCCTCGACCCGTGGCTGCCGGCGCGCCTCGACCACGCGGCCTGGCACCGGCAGAACTGGGCCTCGGTGGAGTTCAACCTCGTCTACCGCTGGCACAGCCTGGTCCCGTCCCGCCTGTCGGTGGGCGGGCGCGAGCTGCCGATGGCCGAGACCTTCTTCGCCGGCGACCTGATCCCCGAGCCCGGCCTTGGACGGCTGTTCGAGGACGCCTCCCGCCAGCGCGCCGGCCGCATCGGCCTGTTCAACACCGACCCCGTGCTGCGCGAGATCGACGTGGCCAGCATCGCCGACTCGCGGGCGCTCGGACTGGCGCCGTACAACGGCTACCGGGAGCACTGCCGGTTCCCCGCCGTGCCCACGTTCGAGCAGATCACCGGCGACCGGCGGGTCAGCGGCGCGCTGCGCGAGCTCTACCGCGACGTCGACGACGTCGACCTGTACGTCGGGCTGTTCGCCGAGGAACCCGGCTCCCCCGAGGCGATCCTGCCGCCGCTGCTGACCAAGATCATCGCCATCGACGCGTTCTCCCAGGCGCTCACCAACCCGCTGCTGGCCCCGCGCATCTTCAACGCCGCCACGTTCTCCCCGCAGGGCCTGCGGATCATCGCGGCCACCCGCACGCTGTCGGACGTCCTGCGCCGCAACACGCCGGAGGACCCGGCCCCCCGCCAGGTCGGCATGTCGCGGCGGCCCCGGCCATGACCGAGCGGGACGATCCGGCCGCCGGGCCACTGCGCGACCTGGCCCGCGAGCTGGTGGACGTCGCGGTCACGATCCAGGACGCGGCGGCGCACGCCACGGCCGCGCTCACCGACGACGCGCTGCTGCGCGCCCTGCCGCGCGCTCCCGGGGCGGCCCGGCCCGCCTACCGCGCGCTGCTCCGGGCCACGACGAACCGCCAGGGCCTCGGCTACTCCTTCGCCGGCGGCCGGGTGGCCACCGCGGCCGCCAAGGCCGGCGCCATGCTGGGGGCCGAGAGCCTGGCCGTACGGGTGCTGGCCACGTCGCTGCGGCTGCGCGTGGCGGCCGTGGCGGTCACCCATCCGGAGCTGACCGGGGACCCCATGCTCGCCCGGCTCATCGACGCGGCCGCCGCCGACCGCGACCTGGAGGCCGTCCGGGCCCTGCGCGCGCTGTTCAAGGACCGTGGCGCGGTGCGCGCGCTCAGCCAGCTCGCGCCGGTCTTCGGCGAGGTCCTCGCGCTGCGCGCGCTGCTGGACGAGAACCCGCTCAACGACGCCACCGCCTGGCTCATCGCGACGGGAAGGGGCTTCGCCACCGCCGATCCGGTCATCGGCCTGAGCAACAGGGCGATCGCCGTTCTCGACGTCGGGGAGGGCGCCGCGCGCCGGGCCGAGCTGACCGCGGCCGAGTCCGCCCGGCTGTGCACCCGCGGGTCGCTGCTCGGCTTCCTGGCCAACATCAGCACGATCGGCACCACCGGGCGGGCCCTCATCCAGAGCGTCGAAGGCCCCGACGGCGTGATCCGTCACGTCCTCCACGCGCCGGGCATGCGCATCGGACGTCCCGACGGCGAGTCGCCCCAGGACCTGCTCGGCGCGTTCAGCAGCGCCGTCCTGGCCGCCAGCCCCTACAGCCGCGCCCTGGCCCTGGCCGTCGCCGACTACGGGCCGCCGCCGGGCGCCGAACTGGCGCTCGTCGGGCACAGCGCGGGCGGCGCGGCGATCATGAACCTGGCGCAGGACCCGGCCTTCTGCGCCCGGCACACGGTCACGCACGCCGTCGCCGTCGGCTCGCCCGTCGACTTCAAACGGCCAGCCGACCCGCGTACCTGGGTGGCCAGCATCACCAACCAGCACGACATCATCCCCACCCTCGACGGGCAGGGCGCCGGCACCTGCTTCGACCTGCACCCCGACTGGTACGTGGTGGACTACTGCGATTCCACCCACCTGTTCCCGCAATGCCACAGCATCGAGCGCTACCTCGCCAACATCGCCGACGACCTGCCCGAGGCCCGCGACCTCATCGAGGAGCGGCTCGCGCCGTTCCGTGGACGGGTCGTGCGTTCCCAGGCGTACCTGCTGTTCGACCGGCCGCCCGACCCGGCGGAGTTCCCCTTCCCGGCCGTGCCCGCCCACGCCGTGGACGGTCCTGGGGGCACCGCCGGCCTGCCTGTCAGGTGTCACGACGGCGACGCCCTCACGGCGTACTTCGCCGTGAGCCCGGTGGCGGCGGCCGGCCTGCTGGAGGGGACGGGGCTGGGCCCCGCCGTCCAGGTGGGGGGCCGCGCGCTGGTCGCCGTGCACGCCGCGTGGAACCGGCGGACCAGCGCGGGGGGTTACGCGGAGATGCAGGTCGGCGTGGTCGTCCCCGGCCCGTTCCACGCCCGCCCTGGGGGGT
This sequence comes from Nonomuraea sp. NPDC001699, assembly GCF_053596455.1. Classification (NCBI taxonomy): domain Bacteria; kingdom Bacillati; phylum Actinomycetota; class Actinomycetes; order Streptosporangiales; family Streptosporangiaceae; genus Nonomuraea; species Nonomuraea sp. NPDC001699. The sequence goes on from NZ_JBSFGF010000010.1 coordinate 219,574, forward strand.
TCCGCGCTTCCGCGCGGTCCGGGCCGCCCGGCCTGACTCGGCGGGGTCTCGGCTGGCCCGGCGGGCTTGACCTGCTGCGGGAGGCCGGACACCGGCGCTCGGGAAGCCTTCTCGTCGGTTCCATGGTCGACTCCCCGGCCGTGCACGCGTTCGGCCCGCGGCTCTGGGGCGGCGAGACGTACCTGACGCCCCTGGAGCTTCGGCTCGGTGCCCGGACCGCCCATCTCGCCGCCGCGCAGGTCCTCACCCTGCGCGGACGGCTCGGCCCGGGGCTGTCCGTACGCGACCCCGGCCTGGTCGGTTACTCCGGCACGGCCGGTGACGTCCTGCGGTCCTGCGTACGTGCCCGCGGGCGGGCCCGGCTGCACGTGGCGCCGTCCCTGCGGCTGACCGTCGAGCCCGGCTCGGACCATCCACTGGCCGGACGGCTCCGCGAGCTGGCCCTCGACGGCGCCCGCCCGCTGCTGTGCCTGTCGGCCACCACCCGCCGGACGCTCCGGGACGCCGCCGTCCCGGTGCCGCCTGGCTGACGGAGGAGCCATGTCCGCCCGGATCGCCGCGATCATCGCCCACGCCGAAGTCCTGCGTGCCGACGCCCGTGCCCTCACCGCCTGCGCCGAGCGCCTGCGCACGATCGAGGCGGGGCTGAAGGCCGGCGACGGGACGCCGCCCTGGCTGCGCGCGGCCGTGACCGCTCACCTGACATCCTGCGTCACGGCCGCCGCCGACCTGGAAGCCTCCGCCCAGCACCTGCTGCGCTACGCCGACCGGGCAGGCGCCGCCGACCGGCGTGACCCGGGACGCCGCCCGTGGTCCCCTCACACCTGAACCTCGGCCCACCGGTCACGACGATCCGGGGCCACGGTTCCGCGCCGCCGCCCGCCATGCGTACCAGGGCCCGCGCCAGCGGCAGCTCGCCGTGCGCCCGGCAGGCGTGATCGTCGGCGATCATCTCCAGCAGGACGGCCACCGCCTGGCGCGCCGTCCGCGCGGCGGGCAGCCACGAGAACGCGTGCGACAACGCCACGAATGGCAGCAGGGCCAGGTGGTGACGGCCGCGGGCGTGCGCCTGCTCGTGCCGCAGGACGGCCTCCAGCTCCACCGGCGTCAGCGCGTCGACGGTGCCCTGGCTCAGCACGATGCGCCGGCGCCTGCCCGGCACGCAGTAGGCCGCATGCCCGGCCACCGGCAGCACGTAGGCGTCGTAGGCCGGATGGTGATCGGCCACGACGTCGACCAGCAGCCGCTGCCGCCGACGCTCGCGGACGGTCTTGGCCGTGACGCGCGCCGTGTGGACGGCCAGCCACCCCAGCAGGCCCGCCGACCAGGCCAGGGCCAGCAGGTGCATGGGCCCGAGGCCGTCCGGCCCGTGCCCGCGGGCGATCTGCTTCAGCAGCGTGTGCATCCCGTGCGGGAACACCGCCGCCGGCGGCGCGACCGCGGCCACCAGCCCGAGGCCGACCGCGCCCAGCCCCGCCCCCAGGCCGATGGCCTGCCACAGTGCCAGCGCCGCACGCGGGCAACGGTGTGTCCAGGCCGCTCCGGCCAGGGCGCGGGCGACGCGGCCGCCCAGGGTCACCGGCAGCAGCGCCACCCCGGCGGCGACGAACCAGGCGATCATCATTCCGGTCCGTCCTGTCCTTCCAGCGCCGCGCGCAGCGCCGTGGCCACCTCGGGCGTCACCGTGCCGACGAACCGTTGCACCGCCGCCACCACGTCGCCGGCCTCCTCCAGCGCCGCGCGCATGGCCTCGGCGACGAAGGCGTCCTTGCCCGCGGTCGCCTTGTAGAGATGGGCCCGCCCGACGCGCTCGCGGGCCACCATGCCCTTGTTCGCCAGGCGCATCAGCACGGTCAGCACCGTCGTGACGGCGGGACCGGAGGGCAGGCCGGCCGCGAGGTCGTGGGCGAACATGCCCTCAGGATGCCGCCACAGGGCTTCCATGATCGAACGTTCGAGGTTGCCGAGCTGCACCCTCGCCTCCTCGCGCCTTCTACCTGGAGTAGAAGGTTACCGCGACCGGCCCGGCCGGGACGGCTGATCCCGGCTCGGGCGTCCGTTCGTCAGAGGGCGCGGCGCGGGCCCGCCTGGGCGCGGATGGCGGTGGTCGCGGCGTTCAGTTCCTGCTCGTCCTTGATGGTGCGGTTCTCCTCGTACGTGACCCCGGGCGGCGGGGCGTCGTGGCCGAGCGGGTCGGCGTCCCAGAAGTTGCCCCGGTAGACGACGTTCTCCAGCGGCGGGCCCACGTGCAGCACCGCCGTGTTGTCGGCGCGCGCGACGACGTTCTCCTCCACCCGCACCCAGGAGGCGCCGTAGTCGGTGTAGAGCCCGAAGTTGTACGGCGTGCGGGTGTCCTCGATGACGTTGCCCAGCACCAGCGCCCCGTCGTCATGGGAAGCGCCCTGCGGCCCCGACACGTACACGCCGCCACCGTCGGCCAGCACCTGCATGGTGTCGGCGGTCCGGTTGCGGACGATCCGGGTGCCCTCGCCGGGCCCGGCGGTGATGCCGCAGTGCGGCACGTCCCTGACCTCGTTGTGCGCGACGACGCAGCCGGACGTCCCCATCACCGCGATGCCCGGTGAACCCGGATATTCGAGCCCGACGCCGCGCACCAGGTTGTCCTCGATCACCGTGCCCCGGCTGCCCGTCACCACGACGGCCCCCGCCGAGAGCGTGTCGAAGTCGCAGCCGCGCACGACCTGCCCCTCGCCGCCGGACACCCCCAGCCCGAACGCCCCCAGCCTGGTGAACCGGCACCCCTCGATCACCACGTCCGAGCAGTCCTCGAACGTGACGCAGGCGGGAATCGTCACGGAAGCCGTGGGATACGTCACGGACGCCCCCTCGCCCAGCTCCGCCACGCCGACGCCGCCGCCCTCGTAGAAGCCGCTGCCGTGATAGTGCACGAAGCCCTCGGGACGGCTCGGGCGCAACCAGGTCGCCTCGGCGAACGTCAGCCCGCGGAAGGTCACCCGCCGCGCGCCGGACCCGCGCACCAGGGTCTCCAGCTCCGGGGCGACCACTCGCGTACGCTCCGGGTCCTCGCCGGGAAGGGGCAGGTAGCGCAGCACGTGGTGGCCCGGCCGGGAGCGGTCGAGCACGAACGTGCCCGGCTCGCGCAGGAAGCTCGGGTCGTTCTCGATCCTGGTGGGCAGGCCGGGCCCGGCGGAGGTGGTGCCCTCCCAAGTGGAGTTGTACAGCTCGGCGGCCCACCCGAAGGCGGGCGCCGCCATGGTGATCACGGTCCGGTCGCCGTCCTGGGCGACGTCCGCGACGGGCAGGCGGCCCTCGGTCCACGGGTACACGCCGCGGTGGACGAACTCCACGTCGCGCGGGCTGGTCCAGGCCAGCGGCGCGGCGCTGTCGGTGACGTAGCCGGTGGCGGTCGCGGCCGGGGACGAACCGGGCAGCTCCTCGATCGCGGCCCGGGCGGCGCGGCGGCCGTCCACGTAGAGCTGGCGGGTCTCCAGGTCGCCGACGTCGGCCAGCCAGACGCCGTCGCTCACCTGCCAGCCGGTGATCGTCCGGCCGCCGCTCAGCACGGCGTCCTCCTGGTCGGGGGTGCCGTGGCCGTACGCCTGGTAGACGGTGCCCGAGTCGGCGTCGGTGAGCTCCAGCGGCTCGCTCAGCACGTGGACGCCACCCCTGAGGTGGACGACGGACTCCCCGCCGGACTCCCTGGCGGCCTCGCGGGCGCGTTCAAGGGTGGCGAAGGGGCGTTCGAGGGAGCCGGGCCAGGAGTCGTCCCCGCCGGGTGCGACATGGAAGTGGAACACAGGTTTCCCCTTTGCTGTTTATGGCGTACACGGAGTAATACACCATAAACGAGGGAGGTGCCAATGGCGCGAGGTGCGGCGGGGGACCCGGACCACGGGGTCGAGCTGCTGTGGCGGGACGCGGAACGGGAGCCGCGGCCCGGCCTCAGCCTGGGCCGGATCGTGCGGGCCGCGGTCGAGCTGGCCGACGCCGAGGGCCTGGAAGGGTTGTCGATGCGCAAGGTCGCCGACCGGCTGGGCTTCACGACCATGTCCCTCTACCGCCACGTCCCCGGCCGCGACCAGCTCGTGGACCTGATGCGCGACGAGGTGCTGGGCGAAGCCCTCGACGCCGCCCCGGACTCCGGCCCAGAATTCGCCCCGGACGCCGTCCCGGACGCCGACGGTGGCTGGCGGGGGCGGCTGGAGGAGGCGGCCCGGCGGGCGTGGGAGCTCCGCATCCGCCACCCGTGGCTGGCCGAGGTGCGCGGCTCCCGCCACCTGCCGGGCCCGAACGCGGTCGCCCACTACGACCACATGCTCGGCGCGCTGACCGGCACCGCGCTGCGGCCGTCCGAGGTGGTCGCGGTGGTCGGCCTGCTCGGCCGGTTCGTGGACGCCGAGGCGCTGCTCCTGGCCGAGACCCGGCGCGAGGAACGCCGCAGCGGCGTGTCCGAGCAGGAGTGGTGGGGCGCCCGCGACTCCCTGTACGAACGCCTCGACCGCTATCCCGCCCTCTCGCGCCTGTGGGAGACGGGCGGCTGGGACGACCCGGAGGACTCCTTCACGTTCGGCCTGCGCCGCCTCCTGGACGGCGTCGAGGTTCTGATCCGAGAGCGTGACGAAAGCCGTGACGAAAAGTGTCCCGAGTGCGGCACACCACTGGAAACCGCCCCCTCGGGCCGCCCCCGCGTCTACTGCTCGCGGGCCTGCCAACAACGCGCCTACCGCAAGCGCAGGTCTACCGGCTGACCCAGCCCGGGCGGCCGTCCCCGCCGACCTGCGACCAGGCCCGCCGCCCGGAGGCCTGGATCTCAGTCGTCGCCGGAGGTTTAGCGATCTCCGTGCATGTCAGGGGGAAGGGCATGACGGACGACTTACAGCCCATGCCCGATGACTGGACCAGAGCCCTGGCCGTCGTGGCCCACCCCGACGACATGGAGTTCGGCAGCGCCGGCGCCGTGGCCGCCTGGACCGGGGCCGGCAAGCAGGTCGGCTACCTCCTGCTCACCCGCGGCGAGGCGGGCATCGACTCGATGCCTCCGGAGCAGGCGCGGAAGGTGCGGGAGGAGGAGCAGCACGCGAGCGCCGCCATCGTCGGCGTCTCGTCGGTGGAGTTCCTCGACCATCCGGACGGCGCGATCGAACGTTCCCCCCGGCTCCGGCACGATCTGGTGGCGGCGCTGCGCAGGCACCGGCCCGAGCTGGTGATCACGTTCAACCACCACGACCTCACCTTCACCGGCAAGTGGAACAGCCCCGACCACCGCGTCACCGGACGGGCCGTGCTGGACGCGGTCCTCGACGCGGGCAACCGCTGGATCCTGCCCGACGCCGGCGCCGAACCGTGGGACGGCGTCAAGTACGTGGCGATCGCCGGTTCCGTCCGGCCGACGCACGCCGTGGACGTGACCGGGTACCTGGACGCGGCGCTGGCCTCGGTCGAGGCGCACGCGGCGTACCTGTCGGCGCTCGGGGTGCCGCCGGGTGGGGCGCGGGTGCCGCTGGAGGGGTTCGTGAACGCCGCCGGTCAGCGGTTCGGCGGCCGTCCGGCGGTGCCGTTCGAGCTGATCGCCTGCTGAGCGGCCCCCCGGCCCGGCTTGTCACCGCCGGGCCGGGGGCGGACCCGTCAGCCGACCTCGTCGACGTATTCGGCCAGGCGTTCCTCGTTCACGACCAGGAACGGGTCCGAGGTCGGCAGGACCAGGCCGGCGTCCTTGAAGCGTTTGAGAAAGAATCCGACGCGCGACCGGGTGGTGCCGACCATGCCGGACAGTTCTTCCTGGGTGATGCGCTCCTCGATGGCCCGCACATTCGGGGCACGGTGCTTACCGATCTTTCTGGATAAGCGCAGAAGAACGGAGGCGAGGCGCTGCTCGCTGTCCATCGTGACCATTGTCGCGATCACTTCCTGCTGTTCTCGCAGTCGTAACGCGAGATAGTCGATGAACCCGTCCATGAGCTCGTTCTCGGCCATGGCGGCGCGGAAGCGGGCGGCCGGGATGCGGCGGACCCAGGTGGTCCGCATGGCGGTGGCCGTCTCGCTGCGATCGGCCCCGAGCAGGGAGGACTCGCCGAAGATGTCGCCGGCGGTGAAGATCGACAGCAGACACTCCTTGCCGCAGCGGGCGTACATCTGGGTCTTGATCTGGCCGCTCTCGATCACGTAGATGTTGCTGTCGCGCTGACCGCAGTTGTAGATGTTGGCGCGTCTCGGCACCCGGATCGAGCAACCGCCGGACGTTTCCTGCGAGACGAGGGAGCGCAGTCCGGATCTAAGTCGCGCGACGTCGGATGACTTCATTTTTCCGCCCCTCGGCTTTATTTCACGTCGCCGTTGCCTCTACCCATCAATCGACTGATTAACAAGGCGTACCACAATTCTCTGACATGTCCGGAGAATTGCCTGGAGGCGGATTTCGGTCTTTATCGGGCCATCGCGGAATCAATAAAGTCGCGCGCCATATCCATCAACTCCGGGTCACCCTTGAACAGCGAGATGTGATCGCCGTGCGCCCGGAGATGCAGGACGGCGTCCGGCAGCGCGGCCGCCACCGCCTTCGACCCCGCGGGGTGGGCGGTCTCGTCGTCATGGCTGGAGACCACCAGGACGGGCTGGTCGATCGCGCCCAGCCAGGGGCTCACGTCCGTCGTCATGATCTCGCCGTTCAGGCGGCAGTAGCGGTGCAGCAGCTCGGGCGTCGCGTACGGATAGACCACCAGGTGCGCCAGGTCGGGCGGCACCGAGGCGAGCATCGTCTGGCAGAGCACGGGATGGATGGCGGCGGCCCGGTCGGGGCCGGTCGCGGCCATCTCCATGAGCGCCACCAGGTTCTGCTGGTGGTGGGTGCGGTCGGCGCCCTTCACCGCGGCGAAGTCGCCGTGCCAGAGGCTGAGGGACTCGACGCGGCCGGGGTCGAGGTGCGCGGCGGCCAGGCCGATGACGGCTCCGCCGCACAGGCACATCACGTGAGCGCGGCGGACGCCGAAATGGTCCATGACCGCGAACAGGTCACCGGCCTGCGCCGTCACCCCCACGTCGGGGACGTCCGCCGCCGGGGCCTGCCCGAACAACGCGCGGGTCTCCCAGGTCAGCACGCGATGGGTGCGGGACAGGAAACGCATCCACTGCTCGCACAGGCGGGCCGGCATGCCGCAGGCGGCCACGATCACGACCGCCGGGGCCGCCGGGTCGCCGGCCGTGTAGGCGGGCAGCGGCGGGCCTCCGTCCGCCGGTGCGACCTCGTCGCGGACGCACAGCCCCTCGAAGCCGTCCCGCGCCGCCTCGTCCACGACCTCGTCGGCGACGGCCGGCGGCAGGTCCTCGCCCATGCCGTCGCGCAGCGCGAGATGGTCGCTGACCAGGCGCTCGAAGGTGTCGAGCGAGCCGTGGTCGTCCAGTGCGAACTCCGGTGCGCCCAGCCGTCGGGTCACACGGCCCAAGAGGGAGGCGAGGCCGGGCGGGCCGGCCAGGCGCACCGGATGCCGCAGGACATCCACCAGCGGGCGCGCCTCCTGCACGGCCCGGGTCAGACGTCTCAGTTCGGCGGCCACGAGATGATCACCGCATTCCGTGGGTCGGGGAAGGCCGCGCGGTCGCCGCGCGACGGGGACAGGGACGGGGAGAGGCCACCGGGGGCCTCATCGGGTGGTGAAGGGGTGGCCGGTGGTGGTCGCCGTGGCGATCCGGTTGCCCGGGTTGGTGTTCCGGCCGGTGACCAGGACGGCGCCGTACCGGTCCAGGCTGACCCGGCCGCCGTACTCCTCGATCTCGTCGGTGTCGGGGTAGACGTCGACCTTGGTCGGGACGTACCGCGCGGCGAAGCCCAGGCGCATCTCGTCGGTCAGGCCCTTGTGCGGCAGCGAGGCGTGCATGAGCGTCGACCAGAACAGGATGGCCTCCCCCGGCCGCATCACCATGGAGACGGCCTGCGACTCGTCGGGCTTCCAGTCGGGGTCGATCTGCAGGTCGCGGTAGTCGTAGCCGAAGAAGCCGCGCCGGACGCCGTCCTTGTCCTCCTGGTTGATCTTGTTGGGGTCGTAGTGCATGCGCTTGGTCTCGTCGTAGAACATCGTCTCGTGGGTGCCGGGGATGAACTGCAGGCACCCGGTGTCCTCGTTCGCCTCGGTGAAGGCGGTCCAGACGGTGATCGTGCCGCCGAACTCCTCCGCCTGCGGCCAGACGATCTGCGGCTTGCCGGAGGCGTTGGCGAAGGTGTCGGCCTGGTGCCAGTCGGTGCCCTCGTCGCCGGGGTACTTGGGGAAGAACTCGGTGCGCCAGCAGAGCACGTCCGGGCCGAGCACGCTGACCACGCGGTCCACGATCTGCGGCCGGCTGATGTGGTCGGCCAGGAAGGGCGAGTCCAGGTGGCGGTCATAGTTGGAGATGTTGGTGTTGCCCGAGGCGGCGTCGTCGCGGTAGACGGCGTTGCTGCGGTCCATGAGACGCATGCGCTCGCGCCGCCAGTTCTGGCGCATCTCGTCGATCTCGTAGACCTTGAACGGGCCGAAGTAGCCCTGGGTGTGGAAGGTCTTCAGCTCCTCGGGGGTCATCGAGTGCTCGCCCCGGAGTGTGGTCTCGTGCATGGTCTATCCCCTCACGGTCAGTCGTTCCTCGACGCAGGAGGCCAGGGCGGCGACCGACGCCTCCTCCTCCAGCTCGCGTCCCGTCAGCTCCAGCCCGAAGCGCTCGTTCACCTGGGCGATGATGCGGGTCATCGCCAGCGAGGTGGCGCCCAGGTCGAACAGGTCCACCTGTGGTGGCACCTCGTCGCGTTCGAGCACGTCCTCGGCGATGCGCTGCACGACCTTGGCGGCCGACGATGCCTGCGCGGACCTGGCCAGAGCGGCGCGGTCCGCCTTTCCCTGCGGCGTCATGGGGATCTCCGACACGATGTGGTAGGTGGACGGGCGGGCGTGCGCCGGCAGCCGGCTCGCGGCCCGCTCGGTGAGCTGCTCGATCAGGTCCGGCCCCGCCTCGCCGTCGGGGACGACGAAGGCCAGCAGCCGGACGTCGCCCTCTCCGTAGTCGCGGTGGGCCACCACCGCGTGGGCGACCCGCGGATGACCCAGGAGGCACAGCTCGATCTCCCTGGGCTCCAGGCGGAACCCGCGGACCTTGATCTGGTCGTCGGACCGCCCGAGGTAGGCGTACTCGCCGCCGGGCAGCCGGGTGACGACGTCGCCCGAGTCGTAGCGGCGCCCGCCGTCCGGCAGGGCCCTGAAGCGCTCGGCGGTCAGCTCGGGCCGGTCGAGGTAGCCGCGGGCGAGCCCGGGGCCGGAGACGTGCAGGTTGCCGGTGGTGGCCGGGCGTCCGTGCTCGTCGAGCACGTCGAGGCGCAGGTCCGGGATGGGCACGCCGATCGGGCTCAGCTCCGGGTGGTCGAGGTCGGCCGCGCGGACGCGGCGGTAGGTGACGTGGACGGTGGTCTCGGTGATGCCGTACATGTTGACGAGGTGCGGGCGGTCGTCGCCGTAGCGGTCGATCCACGGGGCGAGCAGGTCGACGTCCAGCCGCTCGCCGCCGAAGACGACCCGGCGCAGCCGGTACGGCGAAGGCCGCTCCTGCCGGGCGTCGGCGGCCACCAGGTGCCGGAACGCGGAGGGCGTCTGGTTCAGCACGGTGACGCCCTCGTCCAGCAGCAGCCGCCGCAGCGACTCGGGCGACCTGGCCACCTCGGCCGGGACGATCACCAGCCGGCCGCCGTACAGCAGCGCGCCCCACAGCTCCCACACCGAGAAGTCGAAGCTGACGGAGTGGAAGAGCGTCCAGACGTCGTCGTCGGTGAAGCCGAACCACTGCTCGGTGCGCTCCAGCAGGCGCACGACGTTGCGGTGCTCGACCAGCACCCCCTTGGGCGCGCCGGTCGAGCCCGAGGTGTAGATGACGTAGGCCAGGTCCTCGTCGCCGGCCGTGGCCGCGGGACGGCCCTGCGGCGGCTCGGCGTCGGCGAGCACGACCTCGCCGGGCAGGACGCCGCCGAGCCGGGCGGCCACGCCGGACGTGGTGACCACCGTGCGCACCCCGCTGTCCTCCAGCAGGTACGCGATCCGCCCGGCCGGGTAGCCGGGGTCGATCGGCACGTACGCGCCGCCCGCCTTGAGTATCGCGAGCAGCCCCGCCACCAGGTCGATGCCGCGGTCCGCGCACAGCCCCACCAGCACGCCGGGGCCGGTGCCCGCGGCCTGGAGGAGGCAGGCCAGCCGGTCGGCCCGGTCGTCCAGGTCCGCGTAGGTGATCTCCTCGGTGCCGCAGGTCACGGCGATCCGGTCGGGGGCCTTCGCGGCACGCTCGGCGAAGATCTCGTGCAGGCAGCGGCCGCTCATGTCGCGTACATCCCCCAGTGGTGCGGGGTGAGGCCGGTGTCGGTCATGCTGCCGGGCACGAACATCCTGGCCCAGGTGCCGCCGCCGCGCTCGGGCGCGATGCGCTGCTGGAAGTACAGGTCCCGCACCTTCTCGTCCTTCACGTGCAGCGCCAGGACCTTGTAGTAGGTGCTCAGCGACTTCATGTGGATCAGCCAGTGGATGCGGTCGGCCGCGCCGAAGGCCTCCTCGTAGACGAAGACGGTCGCCTCGCCGGGCAGGTTCTCGTTGATGGACTCGGCGGCCTCGCGGGCGAACGTGCGCCCCTCGGACCGGAAGTCGTAGTCGAGCTGGGCGGTCCGGTGCAGCAGCAGGCCGCAGTTGCCCGAGTGCACGAGCTGCTCGTAGGGCTGCGGCACCTGCTCGCGGGCGCCGGGCAGCCCGGTGATCTCGCCCTCCTGGAGGTAGACCGTGGACTGCTTCTCGCGCTCGCCGTCGACCGCGGTGCCGTACATGCCCCAGAACTGCGGCAGCAGGACGGTCTCGGTCATGCTGCCGTCCACGAAGATCTCGTCCCAGCCGCTGTCGGCGGTGTTGTCGCGGTACTCGCCGTCGGAGGTGCCCATGTGCACCATCTGCTCGTACGCGTGCAGCGAGCTGAGGTGGATCAGCCAGTGCAGCCGGTCCTTTGTCCCGAACGTCTCCTCGTACAGGAAGACGCTGGCGACGCCGACCTGCTTGGCGGTCACCATCTCCGCCATCATGCGGGCGAACTTGCGCCCCTTGGCGTGGGAGCCGTTCCTGACCTGCGCGGTCCGCTCGACGATCACGCCGGCCGTGGCCGAGTTGATCAGATCCGCCGCGGGTACCGAGGTCTGCTGCTCGGCCGGCGGGATGACGGGATTCGGGTTGGTCATCGTTCCACTCCGTCTGTCGGCTTGTTCGTCACGCTAATGAGGGGCCGCCGTGCTGCCTGCTCAATAGTGAGCAGGGGCTTCACAGCGGGATGTTGGTGTGGTCGCCGCGCAGCGGCACGGCCTTGAGCAGGGCTTCGGCGAGCCTCAGCCGGGTGCCGGCGGGCTCGATCACCTCGTCCACGACGCCGATCTCCACGGCCTTGCCGACGCCGCCGGCCTCCCGTTCGTGCTCGGCGACGAGCCGGCGGCGCAGTTCCTCGCGGCCGTCCTCGGGGCCGTCGCGCAGCTTCCTGCGGTGCAGGATGTCCACGGCGGCCTCGGCGCCCATGACGGCCACCTCGGCGGTGGGCCAGGCGTAGACCGCGGAGGCGCCCAGGGCGCGGGAGTTCATGGCGACGTACGCGCCGCCGTAGGACTTGCGCAGCACCAGCGTCACCCGGGGCACGACGGCCTCGGCGAAGGCGTGCAGCAGCTTGGCGCCGCGCCGGACCACGCCGTCCCACTCCTGACGGACGCCAGGCAGGTAGCCGGGCACGTCCACGAGCACCACGAGGGGCACACCGAGCGAGTCGCACATGCGGACGAACCGCGCGGCCTTCTCGGCCGCCGCCGCGTCGAGGCAGCCGCCCTTGCGCAGCGGGTTGTTGGCGATGACGCCGACGGTCCTGCCGGTCAGCCGGCCGAGCATGGTGACGAGGTTGGGCGCCCACTTCGGGTGCAGCTCCTCGCCGGGGCCGTCGAGCAGGCGGGCGACGATGGGGTGCACGTCGTAGGCGCGGTTGGCGCGTTCGGGGAGCAGGTCGCCGAGCCCGGGGTCGGCGCGGGCCTCCCAGGGGCGCAGCTCGCCCTGGCCGCCGAGCAGGGCGGTGATCCGGCGGGCGGAGCCGATGGCGCCCTCGTCGTCCGGGGCGGTGAGGTGGGCCAGGCCGCTGCGCCTGCTGTGCGGGACGGGGCCGCCGAGTTGCTCCATGTCGACGTCCTCGCCGGTGACCTTGCGGACGACGTCCGGGCCGGTGACGAAGACGCGGCCGCTCTCGCTCATGATCACCACGTCGGTGAGCGCCGGTCCGTAGGCCGCGCCGCCGGCGGCCGGGCCGAGCACGACGGAGATCTGCGGGACGACGCCGGAGGCCCGGACCATCGCGGCGAACACCTGCCCGACGCCGTCGAGCGCGGTGACGCCCTCGCCCAGCCGGGCGCCGCCGGAGTGCCAGAGGCCGACGACGGGCGCCCGCTCCCGGACGCCGAGGTCGATCGCCCGGACGATGCCGGCGCAGCCCTCCGCGCCCATCGCGCCGCCCATGCGGCCGGGGTCGGTGGCGTAGGCGACGGCCGGGCCGCCGCCGATGCTGCCCCGGGCGGCGAGCACGCCGCAGCCGTCGTCGCCGGGCAGCGGCCGGACGGTGCCCGGGTCGAAGAGCGCGCGGACCCGGTCCCGCGGGTCGCGGCTCATCCCCAGGTCACCGGGAGCGCGTGGACGCCGTACACGAACATGTCGGAGCGGAAGGGCACCTCCTCCAGCGGCACCGCGAGGCGCAGCCCCGGGAGCCGGGCGAACAGCGTGGACCAGGCGACCTCCAGCTGGGCGCGGGCCAGGAGCTGGCCCATGCACTGGTGGATGCCGAAGCCGAAGGACAGATGCTCCTGCCGGTCGGCGACGTCACCGAAGCGGCCGAAGTCGAGCCGGTCCGGGTCACTCCAGACCTCCTCGTCGCGGTTGGCCGCGGCCAGCACCACGACCACGCCCTCGCCCTTCCTGACGAGCCGGCCGCCGACCTCGACGTCGGCGGTGGCCGCGCGGCGGGCGCCGTAGTCGATGACGGTCTGGTGGCGGATGATCTCCTCGATCGCGGCGGGCAGCGCCTCTGGGCGTTCGCGCAGCTCGGCCAGGCGGGCGGGGTTCTCCAGCAGCGCGACGGTGCCCACGCCGATCTGGTTGGCGATGGTCTCGTAGCCGGCCACCATCAGCAGCGTCGCGATGCCGACGACCTCCTCCCGGCTGACCTTGGCCGTCTCGCGGTGGGCGCCGAGGCGGCTGAGCAGGTCGTCGGCGGGCCGCTGCTCGCGCTCGGCGACCAGCCGTTCCAGGTAGTGGCGCAGGTCCTCGCGGACCTTCATGCGCTGCTCGGGCTCCACGTTGCGGTCGCCGATGACCTTGGTCGTCTCGTGGAAGTAGTCGCGGTCCTCGTACGGCACCCCGAGCAGCTCGGTGATGACCTGGGACGGCAGCGGCAGGGCCAGCGTCTGGACCAGGTCGGCCGGCGGGCCCTGGGCGGCCATCTCGTCGACGAGCGTTTCGGTGATGCGCCGGATGGCCGGGCGCAGCGCCTCGACGCGCCTGCGGTTGAACTCCGGCAGCAGCAGGCGGCGCAGCCGCGAGTGGTCGGGCGGGTCCATCCTGATGAAGGTGCCCGGCCCCGGGGGCTGCGAGGTGAGCCGGGCCGGGAAGCCGGGGGTGGCGAAGTCGGAGCTGAAGCGGGCGTCGCCGAGCACGGCGCGGGCGTCCTCGTACCGCGTCACCAGCCAGACCTCGCTGCCGTCGAAGTCCAGCCGGACGCGCGTGATGGGCCGCCCCGCCTGAAGGTCCCGGTACTCGGACGGCGGGTCCAGCGGGCACGTCCTGGGGAGGGGGTAGGAGTCCATGTCAGCAGCCTCGCCCGCGCGCCCGCGCCCGTCTGCTCAACTGTGAGCAGGCCCGGACGAGCGGGCCCGTGCGGGCGGACATGGCGATGGCGGGGCCGCGCACGGCCCCGCCACCCGGTGGACCGGGGTCACGCCCTGGCGGCACGCCCCTGGTTGCGCGCGGCCTGCTGGTCCGCCTTGCCCGCCTTCGACCTGCCCATGGACATGTCGCGCAGCGGGACCTCCTTCAGGAACAGGCTGGCCACCAGGCCGATGCCCACCGCGATCGCGCAGGCGAGGAACAGGTCGCCCAGCGCGTCGGCGAGCACCGTCGGCGCGACGCCCTCGCCGCCCTGACCGGCCACGCCGAGCCGGGACGACATGATCGAGCCGAGGATCGCCAGCGAGACCGGCCCGGCGATCATCCGCCAGAACTGGATCTGGCTGGTGCCGACGCCCACCTGCTCCATCGGGATCGCGCTCTGCGTGACGGCCGTGGCCATCGGGAACGCGATGCCGATGCCGACGCCGATGAGCACCATGGCGACGATCGGCAGGCCCTGGCCGCTGTCCGGCCCGACGGCCGACAGGATCAGCAGCCCGGCGACGATGGCGGCCATGGCGAACACGCCGAGCAGCCGGTAGCGCGGCATGGCCGTCATCGCCTTGCCGGCGATCGGGGCCATGAGCATCAGGCCGAGCATCATCGGGATCAGCAGCGTGCCGGAGTGGGTCGCGCTCACGCCGAGCACGCCCTGGTAGAGCAGCGGCACGTAGAAGGCCGTGCCCATCATGGCGAACGCCGAGAAGAAGGCGATCACGGCCATGACGGACACCTGGTTGCTGCGGAACAGCGCGAAGGGCACCAGCGGGTTCTTGGCCACCCGCGTCTCTACGAAGTAGAACACGACGAGCAGCACGGCGCCGCCGACCAGCAGCGCGAGCACCTCGGGCGAGGTCCAGGCGTGACCGTCGCCGGTGAGCGTGAGCCCGACCAGGATCGGGACGAGCCCGGCCACGAGCGTGACGACACCGGCGAAGTCGATGTCGCGCCAGCTCGCGCCGCTGCGCACGAACGGCACGCCGATCAGCACGGCGGCGATCGCCAGCAGCCCGACGGGCACGTTGACGTAGAAGACCCAGCGCCAGCTCCAGTTGTCGGTGATGAGCCCGCCGAGCGGCGGCCCGATCACCATGCTGAGGCCGGAGAAGCCGAAGAAGACGCCCTGCATCTGGGTGCGGCGCTCCGGGGTGTAGACGTCGGCGAGCAGCGTGAAGACGTTGGCCATCAGCACGCCGCCGAACAGCCCCGCCAGCCCTCGCGCCCCGACGAGCTGGGGCATCGTCTGGGCCGCGCCGCACAACCACGACGCCACCAGGAAGCCCGTCAGGCCGACGAGGAGCACCGGTTTGCGGCCGAACATGTCGCCGAGTTTCCCCGCGATCGGCACGACGACGGCGGCCGCGACGGCGTAGGAGACCCCCACCCACGCGTACATCGACAGCCCGTGCAGGTCGGCGGCGATCCGGGGCATCGCCGCCCCCACCACCGAGACGTCGATCGACGCCAGGGCCAGGGCCAGGAGTGCGCCGATGGTGGCGAACAGCTGGCCGCGCGTACTCGAACCGGTTTGGTTCATGTCATCGCCTCCCTTGTTCTTGGCAGCCGTCCCACTTCTTCGCGGACCCATGCCGCATCAAGCCCACACGAGATCGCCCTCCGGGTCTGCTCAACACTGAGCATCCGGGGAGCGCCGGGCTTCCTACCATCGGCCGCATGACGACGAACCCGGCAGAACTGGTCAGCGCCCGTGCGGGCGATCACGTGGCACTCGTCGTGGACGGCGAGCGCGAGCTGCGGGTGGCGGACTGGACCGCCCGGTCGGAGGAGCTGGCCGCGCGGCTGGCCCCGGTCCGGACGGCGCTGCGGCACGACGACTGGATCGAGCACGCCGTCGCCGCCGTCGCCGTGCACCTGGCCGGCGGCACCGTGCTCGGCCTGCCGCCCGCGCTGCCGGAGGACGAGACGCGGGCCCGCCTGGCCGAGTGCGGGGTGGGCCAGGTCCTGCCCGGCCCTCTGGGCGACGCGGCGGGCGCGCGGGACGACGACGTCGCCGAGATCCTCTACACCTCGGGCACGACCGGCCGTCCCAAGGCCGTGGCGGTGCCCGTCGCGAACCTCACCTACGGCCACGAGGGCCGCGGAAAGCTGTTCACCGGCGTGGACGGGGTGCTGGCGGCCGTCCCGCTGGGCACGAACGCCGGGCACAGCGCGCTGATGACGGCGATGACCGCCCCGGCGACCACGCACGTGCTGACCGACCTCGGGCCGGAGAACGTGGCCCGCATGCTCGACAAGCTGCGGGTGCCGATGGCGATCGTGCCGCCGTCCACCGCGACCCGGATGGTGGCGCACGGCTGGCACGAGCGGTACGACCTGTCCGGCCTGCGGGCGCTCATGCTGGGCTCGGCGCCGGTGCCGATGGCCACGGTGGCCCGGCTCATGGAGGCGCTGCCGGGCGTGCGGATCGTCATCGGCTACGGCTCGACGGAGTCGGCCCCCGCCTTCGTGCACCGCCCGATCGAGACCGCGCCCACCGAGGCGGACGAAGGGCTGCTGGGCCTGCCGAGCGCGGGCACCGAGGTGAAGATCACCGACGCGGGCGAGATCTGCCTGCGCTCGGCCGCCCCGCGCCGCCGCTACCTGAACGACCCCGCCGCCGACGAGAGCACCTTCCTCGACGGCTGGACCCACATGGGCGACCTGGGCGAGCTGGACGGTGAGGGCCGGCTGCGCGTCTTCGACCGCGCCGCCGACGTGATCACCGCCGGCGGTCGCCGGATCTCCTCGCTGCGGGTCGAGCACGCCCTGCACTGGCATCCCGAGGTGGTCGAGGCCGCCGCGTTCGAGGGGCCGGAGGGCGTCACGGCGGCCGTCGTGCTGCGCTCCCCCGTGCCCGAGGACGAGCTGCGCGCCTTCGCCGCCGACCGGCTGGAACCGGCCGAGCGGCCGGCGCGGTACGTCGTCACCCGGTCGCTGCCGCGCGGGCCGATCGGCAAGACGCTCAAGCGCCTGCTGGCGGGTTAGCCGGCGGCCAGTTCGTGCAGCTTGGAGACGGTCTTCCAGTTGCGGGCGGTGGCGGTCACGCCGAGCTTCTTCTCCCAGAAGGCGTAGGACAGCTTGGTGTTGCGCACCCCGTCGGGGCACCAGACGTAGATCTCCCTGCCGACGTGCCGGAACACGTCCGGCTTGAAGGCGTCGGGGTCGAGGGCCTTGATCGGCTTGCCGTCGGGCCTGCTCGACAGGAACGTGACGAGGTAGAGGGCGTCGTCGGCGGCGACGTCGCCGAGCGGGTTCGCCTTGAGGATCTCGCCCAGCTCGGTGCCCGTCCTGGCCAGGACGGGCACCTGGACGCCCAGGTCGCGGGCGAGCGTGGCCCGGATCTCGGCCGCCGCCTCGTCGGGGCTCTTCCCGCTGGTGTAGACGACGTTGCCGCTCTGCAGGTGGGTTCTGACGTCCTCGAAGCCGAGGCCCTCCAGCAGCTCGCGGAGCTGGGCCATGCTCACCATGTTCCGGCCGCCGACGTTCACCCCGCGCAGCAGCGCCACCTGCCTGGACATGTCGCTCAACCCCTTCTGCCCGCCACCGCCTGGGGACGGAACTGCCTGATGCGCTCGACCAGATAAGCCGCGTCGTCCTTTACCCACCAGATGAGCGCCGAACCGTAGGAGTGCTGGCACTGCATGCCGAGGACGTACAGGCCGGGGGCGGCGGTCACGCCGCGGTCCTGCTCGATGCCGCCGCCGTCCGCCACGACGGGCGCGTGCACCCAGGAGTAGTCGTAGCGGAAGCCGGTCGCCCAGACGACGGCGTCGACGTCGGCCGAGCGGCCGTCCTCGAAGCGCATCGTACGGCCCTCGGCGTCGACCGTACGGCCCACGAGCTCGAAGCGGTGCCGCTTGGCCAGCTTCTTCAGGCTGGGCCCGACCAGGATCGTCTTCTTGTGCAGCCGGTCGCGCTCGCCCATCAGCGGCTTGGCGATCAGCCCGAACTTGTCGCCCCACCAGTGCAGCCCCTTGCCCAGGAAGCGGCGGCCGAAGTGCGGCAGCGGCGAGCCCTGCGACAGCAGGACGCGGCGCCCGGCGGCCAGCTCGGGCGCGATCTGGGCGCCGGAGTTGGCGGCGCCGACCACGACGACGGTCCCACCCGGCACCTGGGACGGATTGCGGTAGCGGCCGGTGTGCACCTGGAAGACCTCGGGGTCCAGCTTGCCGGCGAGCTCGGGCAGCTTCGGCACCCGGTAGGCGCCGGTCGCGATGATCACCTGCGGCGCCTCGTACGTGCCCTTCGTGGTCTCCAGCCGGTAGCCGCCCTCGATCGGCTCCAGCGACGTGACGCGGGTGCCGAGCCTGACCGGCAGGTCGAACTCCTCGCCGTACGCCTCGATGTAGTCGGCCATCTCCTCTTTGCTGGGGAAGCGGTTCTTCCCGCCGGGGAAGCGCAGGCCGGGCAGGGCACAGTACTCGGCGATCGTGAACAGCTCCAGGGAGTCCCAGCGCTGCCGCCACGCCGCGCCGAGGCGGGGTTCCTCGTCGAGGATGACGAAGGGGATGCCGGCCTGCTTCAGGTAGTAGCCCGCGACGAGCCCGCTCTGGCCGCCACCGACGACGATCACTTCAGTGTCCATGCGGCCATCGTCGCGCGCGGGCGCGAGGCGGTCTGCTCAACACTGAGCAGATCCTGACATGCGAGTACGCGGGGCCCCCGGCCCCGCGTACTCGCATGTGTCGGCCCTACTTGAGGTTGAAGTTGAGGGTGACCTCCGCCGAGCCGTCGGTCTTGGAGACGTATCCTCCCTTGCCGCTCAGGCCCTTCAGCTCGTCGGTGCCGGAGTTCGGCACGACGGACCAGTCGGCCTTGGCCACGCCGCCGTCGAAGGTGCCCGTCGCCTGCAGCACGAAGGAGCCCTTCTTGCCGCGTACGCTCCCGACGACCTTCTGCAGGCCGACGAAGCTGGCCTCGGTGTCGCTGGCGTAGGCCATCAGGTACTCGGCGTGGCCCTCGCCCTCGATGTCACCGCTCCAGGCGTTGGTGACGTGGGCCTGACTGAGCTTGGGCTGGCCTTTCTTCTCCTCGTAGGGCTTCTCGTCCCATCCGGTGATCTGGTACGAGCCCTTACCTTGGGTGGTCATGTCAGCTCCCTTTTTTGCTCTCTTTTTCGCTACCCCTGACCCTGGGCGCTATGCGTCGGCCGTCGGTCAACGCTCACGCCCGAGGACTATGCAGGTGTTGAAGCCGCCGAACCCGAAGCTGTTGGACAGCGCGTAGCGGATGTCGGCGGCGCGCAGCCTGCCGGGTGCGAGCCGGCAGTCGCGGTTGATCGGATGGCGCAGGTTGAGGTTGGGGTGGACGAAGCCGCGGCGCATCTGCACCACGGTCGCGATCGCCTCCACCACGCCGGCCGCGCACATGCAGTGGCCGACCAGCCCCTTGGTGGAGTTGACCCACGGCCGGCCGAAGCTGTCCCCCAGCGCCCTGCGCAGCGCGGCCAGCTCGGCCACGTCGCCGCTGGGCGTCGCCGTGGCGTGGGCGTTGACGTAGTCGATGTCGCGTGGCCCCACTCCGGCGTTGGCCATGGCGTTGACCATCACCTTGGCCTCGCCTTCCTCGCGCGGGTCGGGCAGGCTGTTGGCGTCCAGCTTCAGGTCGTAGCCGCACAGCTCGGCCAGCGCCGTCGCGCCGCGGGCGGCGGCCGAGCGGGCGCTCTCCAGCACCACGCACCCGGCCCCCTGGCCCGGCACGAACCCCTCGTGGTCCTCGTCGAACGGCCGGCACCTGGCCTGCTGCGGCTCCTCGACGCCCGCCACCGCGCCCAGCGTGGCCAGGCCGCGCTTCTCCATCGGCGACAGGTCGGTCATGGCGCCCACCACCAGGCAGACGTCCACGGCCCCCGACTCCACCAGCCGGCTGCCGTTGATGATCCCCACGTTGCCGCTGGCCGAGGCGCCGCCCACGGTGTAGCCCTCGCCCCTGATGCCGAACACCTGGCTGAGCGTGCCCACCCGGTCGGTGTCCATGAAGTGCAGGGCGAACCTGGCCGGCAGGTGGGCGGGATTGTCCTCGTACTTGGGGTGCAGGTCGTGGGCGTAGCCGGAGCTGAGGTTGTGCCCGGCCACGACCAGGCCCATCCGCTCCGGGTCGGCCCGCGCCTCGTGCAGCCCCGCCTGCTCGTACGCCTGCATGGCGGCGACCAGGTCCATCTGCAGCGGCTGCGGCGAACGGCCGGCCGCGCGCAGGGCGCTGCGCGCGATCTCCTCGGGCAGGCGGCGGGCGGCCACCGCGTTCTGGAAGCGGAAGCCCCTGACCAGGGCGGCCAGCCGAGGGCCGCCGTCGCCGGGGTCGGGCACCGGCCCGATCCCGCACCGTCCCGCCCGCAGCGCCCTGGTGAACGACGGGACGGTCGAGGCGATCGAGCAGACGACGCCCATGCCGGTGACGACGACCCTCATGCGTGCCTCGCCAGCAGGTCCACCAGGGACCGGATGTCGTGCACCTCCTGGAACTCCGACACCGGCACGGTCAGCCCGAGGTCCTCCATGCTCATGGTGACCACGTCGGCCCGGTCGACGCTGTTGGCGCCCAGGTCGGTCAAGGTGCCCTCGGTCGTCACGTCGCCGGGCCGCAGGTCCGGCAGCACCTTCAGGACGTTCTGCTTGACGGTCTCGAAAATCTCCGTGTCGGTCATGGTGCCAGCCATTCGTAGGTTCGGTGGTAGTCCTTCGTCCCGGTGTTCACCAGGAGGTCGCGGTCGAAGCGGGCGCGGCTGAGCAGGTGCTCGTACGCGCCCACGTCGACCTGCCTGTCCCGCTCAGGCACGAGACAGGTGAGGGTGTCGGGCAGCAGCGCCGCGTACTCGTCGAAGCCGAGCTCGCAGCGGCCGTCCAGGTGTTCGCCGATCCGCATCCCGGCCAGCGTGCTCGCCGACTCCTCGTCGACCAGGCCGCTGAAGAACTCCGACGAGCAGCCCGAGCCGTAGGAGTAGAGGCCGACCCGGGCCGGGCCGTCCAGGGCGGCGTGGTCGATCAGGCTGGCCAGGGCCAGGTAGACCGAGCCGGAGCAGAGGTTGCCCACCCGTCTCGGGTAGGCGAGCGAGGGCAGCACCCGCCGCTCGAAGTCCTCCTCGACCGACGCCGTGCCGCCGCCCGACTCGCGCATCAGCTTGCGGTGCGCGGCCTTGACCATCCCGGCGAACGGGGTGTGCATGGCCAGGTGGTCGAAGGTGGTGGCGAAGTCGGCGTCCTCCACCCTGGACCGGTAGCCGGCCAGGCAGCTCGTGAGGCAGTCGAGGTAGGCGAACAGCGAGCGGTCGGAGTCGGCGATGTCGAACGTCGGCCCCGGCCGCGCCGAGTCCATCGTCTCGTAACTGTGGTTGCCGAACGCCCCCAGATCCAGGTCCAGGACGCGCGGCCGGTCGCTGATCAGCACGGCGGCGGCCCCGGCGCCCATGGCGGGCTCGGCGTAGGCGGCCCGCTCGTCCACCAGCGCCACGTCCGTCGCGATGACCAGCGCCTTCGCGCCGGGCGACACCCCCGAGGCGACGTACGCGGCGGCGAGCTGGACGGCCGCCGTGGCCGCGTAGCACGCCTGCTTGACCTCCACGACCCGGCAGCTCCTGGGCAGGCCCAGGTACTCGTGCACGTAGGAGGCCACCGACTTGCTGTAGTCGAGGCCCGACTCGGTGGAGGTGATCAGGATCTCGATGCGGTCCTCGCCGGCGGCGATCGGCCGGGCGGCGTTGACGGCGTTCGTCACGGGGTCCTCGAAGGGCAGGCCGACCGAGCGGTTGCGCATCATCAGGTTGCCCAGGCGCTCGGCGTCGAGCCCGCGCCCCTCGAACAGCTCCGGCACCGGGATCTGGGCCAGGCCGCAGTAGACGTTGAGTGCCTCGATTCCGACGTTCACCTCACACGCTCCCACAGGAAGTCGACCAGGGCGTCGACGCTGGGCACGCCGCCGAAGGAGGACAGCGGCTCGCGGACGCCGAGCCGGTCGAGCACGGCCATGATGATCTCGACCCGGTCCACGGAGTCCGCGCCCAGGTCCTTCAGGTGCGCCCGGCCGTCGATCTCGACGCCGGGCAGGATCTCGTCGATCGCCTTGTGCACGACGCCCTCGACGTGTTCACGCGTCGCCATCGGTGTCTCCCCTCCTGAGCACGCGCAGGGTGCTGACCGCGATCACGCGGCCCCGGTCCTCCATGACGAGGTTGACGATCTCCTCGTCCTCGCCCTCGCCCTCGCCGTCCGGCGCCGGCCAGCACTCCAGGCGCAGCCGCAGCACCGAGTCGGCGTTCGCGTTGCCCAGGTAGCAGAGCCGCTGGTCCAGGACGACGCGGCGGAGGAAGTCGGCGACGGCGAGCCCCCTGTGCCGCCAGAAGCGCAGCAGCACCCAGTCGACGATCGCGAAGTAGGAGGCGAAGTAGAGCAGGCCCACGCCGTTGAGGTCCCTGGACGGCTCCACCGGGTAGTCGGCGGTGAACGTGACCGGATCGTCCGGTTTGCGGGCCAGGAACGTGCCGGTGCTCCTGGCGTGGCCGTACACCTTCCTCGGCGAGTACGCGCCGGGCAGCGTCGGCAGGTGCTCGTGCCTGAAGTCCACCGGGGACGACTTGACCAGCCCCTCGTTGCTGCCGGGCGCGCCGCGCGAGATCCACCGGTTGAAGGTCTCGACGTAGATGCAGCCGGGGTCGTCGAAGGCGTAGAAGCGGTCCGGGTCGAGCTCGCCCGTCCGGCCGCCGCCGCGGCCGATGCGGTGCAGGGCGAGCACCGACTCGCTGCCGAAGCCGAACAGCCTGGACGTGACCGCCAGCTCGTCGCCGAACGTCAGCGCGTTGACGTGCAGGTCCCGGCTGCCCCTGACGTGGAAGTAGTAGAACGACAGGTACGTCGGGTCGCCGGCGGCGTTGCGCGCGTCGAAGGCGTTGGTGCCGCACAGCGCGCTGACCGTGTCCCAGGTCCAGTCGCCGACCTCGCCCATGAACAGCGAGCTGGGCCCGCACATGCCGGGCTTGACCACCTCTGTCCTGGTCACGGTGCTGTCGTCAATTCGTTTCATCATGGAACTCGCAGATCAGCCGGTTGACGTGGTCGGGGCTGGTGAGCTGGGGGAAGTGACCCGCGTCGGGGATCTCCTCGTAGCGGGAGTCGGGGATCATGGCGTGCAGCAGGTGCGCGGTCTTGGCCGGGATGACGGTGTCGTACCGGCCCTGGACGATCAGCGTGCGCGCCCGGATCTCGGCCAGCCGGTCGCCCAGGTCCGGGCGTTCGGCGAACACGTCCAGGTAGCGCAGGCCCACCTGCGGGGCCATGCTCTCCGCGCGCAGCAGCAGCCGCATCAGGCCGGCGCGCCGCTTGCGCAGCCGCTTCGATCCGCTGCCCTCGACGACCCGGTCGAAGTCCTGGGTGGCCACCACCTCCAGCTTGTCGATGTCGCCGACCCGGTTGCCGATGCGGCAGGAGCTGCCGATCAGGATCAGCGACTCGGTGTCGTCCGGGTGGTCGAGCGCGTACGTCAGGGCCACCAGCCCGCCGAACGACGCCCCGGCCACGTGCGCGGGGCCGCCCGCCACGTCGTGGCAGAGCCGGGCCAGGCCGCCGAGCGACAGGTCGGCGGCGGCGGTGGTCGCGCCGACGCCCGGATGGTGCACGGACGTCACCCGGTAGCGGTGGGCCAGGCCCTTGAACTGGGCGGCGTAGACGCCGGCGCCGATGTTGAACGGGTGCATGAGCAGCAGCGGCGGTCCCGAGCCGGCGCTGAACAGTTCGACGTCGCCGTCCGGGGTGGTGAGGATCTCGTGTTCGACGTCGGGGTTGTGCTCGCGCAGGATCGCCAGGTTGGGGTTGCCGGCGTCGCTGCGGCGGGCTCCGGGTCTGCCGCGGGTTCCCCGGGGGTTGTCGGCGGCTTCGGGGGTGGTGGGGGCCAGGAGGGTGGAGAGGCGGGCGGCGGCGTCCTTGGCGTCCTCGACGCTCAGGCCGACCGGCACCGCCAGGCGCACCACGCCCTCGCGGCCGAAGTGCGGAGCGCCCCTGATGCCCGTCTCCCGGAAGATCCGTACGTGGTCGGCGTCCTTGAGCAGCACGCAGTGACCGCCGGGCGGGCCCTCCAGCGGAACGCCCGCCTCCGACAGGCCCTGCCGCAGCGCCGCGACCGCGTCCCCCCGGGCGCGTACCTGCTCGGCCACCGTCTCGCGGTCCTCCAGCGCGGCCGCGATGATCCGGCGGTTGGCCAGGCCGACGTCCCTGCCCCAGGTCTCCAGCCGTTCGGCGACCCGCTCGCGCAGCGCGTCGTCGCGGGTGGCGAGCAGGCCGCCGAACGGCACCCCGAAGTCCTTGGACAGGCTGATCGTGGCGCTGTCGGCCAGTTCGAGGATCTCGCGGACGACCTCCCACACGTCCCGGCCGTCCGCGACCGCCACGGCGTTGTCCACCACGCGAGCGCCGTCGACCACCAGCGGGACGCCGTGCCGGGCCGCGGCCTCCTTGACCGCGCGCAGGTTCGCCAGCGACGTCGGCGCGCCGCCGGCCGCGTTGTTCCCGACCTCCACGCAGACGAACGACACCGGCTCGTCCCCGGCCAGCTCCGCCCGCAACGCCTCGACGTCGACCTCCGGGCCGCTGGGGAGCTCGACCGGCTTGAAGCCGTGGTCGGCCAGGTTCAGGAACCACGTCGGGAACAGGCCGTTGTGCAGCACGCGTCCCGGCCGGCCCGGCCACGACCGGCACAGCAGCGCCTCGGCCGCCCGGCCGGAGCCCGTCGGGACGATGCAGGGGAACGGCAGGCCCGTGATCTCCGGGTCCGGGCGGGCGGCCGACCGGTCCGTCAGCCGTCGCAGCCGTTCGGCGATCCAGGGGGCGTCCAGCTCGGCCCAGGAGTCGGTGATCAGGTCGGTGGTGACGTGGTGGGCGGGGACGCGGGCCGGCTCGCCGCCGTACCGGGCCAGCAGCTCGACCCGGGCGGGCTCGGCATCGGCGGGCTCTTCGTTCGCAGACCCTTTGTCGGTGGGTTCGTTGTCGGTGGGTTCGTTGTCGGTGGGGGTTGTGTCGGTGGCGGGGCGGAGGTCGGGGTCGGCGATCATGAGGATGATCTCCGACACCGGCGTGCGGTCCTCCCCTTCCGGCTGGCACAGGTAGATGGGGACGTTCACCGGCCGGAACTTGTTCTTGAACTGGAAGTTCCCCTCGCCGAATATCCCCGCCGACCGCAGCTCGTCCAGCGCCTGCCGCACGTCCGGGGCGGCGTTGGCCGACTCCTCCGTCTCCACGCCGAAGCTGGCGCCGAAGCTGAACATCGAGCATCCCTCGTCCACGAGCTGCTCGATGATCTGCACGATCGCGAACTCCAGCCCGCCGAGCGGCATGCCCTTGGGGTAGAACTCGACGTCCAGCAGGTAGCCGTTCTCCGACGGGATCTTCGTGATGACGACCGCGTTGGCCACCTCGTCGTCCAGGTAGGTGACGAAGACCCGGTGCCTGCGGTCCAGGCGGCCCTCCTCGATCTCCCGCCGGACGACCGACACGTACGGGTTGACCATCTGCTTGCGACCGGCCCACTCGTCCACCAGCCCGGCCAGCCTGCGGTCCATCGCGGGGTCCTCGCCCGAGCGGTACTCGGCCGTCCGGCACTCGCCCGCCTTGCAGAAACGCCGGACCATGTACCGCAGGCGTTCCATCCGCCCGCCCTTCAGCGTGAAGGACCCCAGGTCCTCCAGCCGCTGCACGGCCCCGAACGGCGTCGCGCTGTACGGCTCCCCGCCCACCTCGCGCACCGGCAGGAGGGACAGGAAGTTGGGCCGCAGGCCGCGCGCCTTCGCGTAGGCGGTGTACTCCTCGACCAGCTCGTGGAAGTACTCCTCGGAACCGGCGTAGCTCCAGGCCAGCAGGTTGCCGGCGTTCTCGGAGACGTGCAGGTAGCCCTTCCTGGCCGAGCCGATGAAGGCCAGGGGCGCGATGTCACGTCCGGCCAGGCCGCCTTCCTTGGCGTGCCGGCGGTCGATGTCGGCCACCAGGTCGCGCAGGTCCGGGTGCCGGTGCAGGTCCCGCTTCAGCAGCACGGCCGGCTCGCCGTCGCGTGCCCGCGTCTCGTGCGTGGCGAGCCCGTCCTGCTCCTGCGGGGGGTGCACGGACTCGACGCCGCGCTCGTCGTGCAGGTGCGCGGCCAGGTCGGCGAGCGTGGGATGGTCGAACAGGAGGGTCTTGCGCAACGCGCCGACCTGCTTCTCCAGGACGCTCACCACGCGCAGCATCTCGAAGGAGGTGAGGCCGTTGTCGGCGAAGCTGCGGCGGGGGTCGAGCGGGCGCTCGATGATCGCGCCCACCAGCTCCGCGAGCCGGCCCTCCAGGTCGGACGCCTCCTGTCGCGCGGGTTCCGGGGGCTTCCGCCGCGTGGATTCCGGAGCCTTGCGTTGTGCGGGTTCCGGGGCCTTGCGTCGCGCGGGGTCGGGGGCCGGTTTCCTGGTGGGCTTCGGGGCGGGGTCGGGTTCTCGGGTCGGGGTGGGGGCGGTGGATTCGGTGATGGCTGATTCCACGGCGCGGGCAAGCCGGTCCACCGTGTCGTACTCGTACAGCTCGGCTGCCTGGAGGTCGAGGGAGAAGGCGGTGTTGATCGCCTTGACCAGTTCCATCCGGAAGATGGAGTCGAGCCCCAGCTCCTCGAAGGGGGTGTCCACGTCCACGCCGTCGGGGTCGGCGTCCAGGATCGTGGAGAGCCTCTCGCGCAACATCTCCTCGACCCCGGCAGGCCCTCCGGCGGGCGCGACCGGCGTCTCGTCCGGCCGCGTGGCCTCCGTACGCGCGGCGGGGGCGGGCGCGTCCGGCGTCCTGCCGCCCTTGGCGGCGCGCAGGCGCACCTTCCCGTCGCTGGTCCGCCGCACGGCCCCGCCGTTCTGAGCGACGGGCGGCGCGGCCGGCCCGACGGTCCCGGCGTCCTGGACGGCGGGCGACTCGGGGGCGGTGAACCAGTGCTCGACGCGGGCGAAGGGCGGGCCGGGCAGCGAGACCCGCACCGGGCGCGGGCCCTGCCACAGCCCCTGCCAGTCCACCTCGCTGCCGGAGACCCACGCCTCGGCCAGGTCCTCCGGCCCGGTCCCCCACGGCGCCGGGGCGTCCCTGCGGGCGGTGCCCCTGTGCACGCCCGCCGGCTCGCCGCTCAGCGCCCGGACCGCCTGCTCGCGATCCGTGACCACCACGGCCAGCCGTTCGGCCAGGTGGCGGCGTCCGTTCTGCAGGGTCCAGGCGATGCGGTCGAGGCCGATCTCCGGATGTTCCCGGATGTGACGCGCGACGTCCCGCGCGTACTCCTCCAGGGCTTCGCGGCGGCCCGCCGACAGGACCAGCACCCGCGGCTCCCCCGCCGTCTCCGCCGGGATCGGCTGCCGGTACGCCTCCAGCACCACGTGCGCGTTCGTGCCGCCGAAGCCGAACGAGCTCACCCCGGCCACCCGGTCCGCCCCGTCCCACGGCGTGAGCCGCGTGTTGATGGTGAACGGGCTCCCCTCCAGCCGCACGTACGGGTTGGGCCGCTCGTAGTGGATCGACGGCGGCAGGGCCCCGTGGCGCATGCAGAGCAGCACCTTGAGCAGCCCCGCGATGCCGGCCGCCGCCTCCAGATGGCCGATGTTGGTCTTCACGGTGGCCAGGGCGACGTGCGGGACGTCCGGCGCGGGCCGCCCCCGGTCGGCGTACAGGCGGGCGAACGCCTTCTTCATGCCCTCGATCTCGATCGGGTCGCCGAGCCTGGTGCCGGTGCCGTGCGCCTCGATGTAGGTGACGCGGGAGGGGTCGACGTCCGCCTTGCGGTAGGCGTCGACCAGCACGCGCGCCTGCGCCTCGGGGTTGGGCGCGGTGAGCGAGCTGGCCCGCCCCCCGTGGTTGACCGCGCTGCCCCTGATCACGGCGAGGATCTGGTCGCCGTCCTCCAGCGCCGTCTTCAGCGGCTTGAGCAGGACGGCTCCGCAGCCCTCGCCCCGGCCGTAGCCGTCGGCGCGCTCGTCGAACGTCTTGCAGACGCCGTCCTCGCTGATCATGCCGGACTTGGCGAACGCGATGTAGAGCCCCGGGCTCAGCGTCAGGTTGACGCCGCCGGCGATGGCCGCGTCGCACTCGCCGTCCTCGATGGCGCGGACCGCGTGGTGCAGGGCGACGAGGGAGCTGGAGCAGGCGGTGTCGACCGCCTCGCTCGGGCCGCGCAGGTCCAGCAGGTGGGAGACGCGGTTGGCCAGGATGCAGTCGGCCACGCCGCTGGCCGTGTGGGCCTCGACCGGCACGCCGTACTCGCGCAGCAGGTCGTCGTAGTCGCACGCGGACACGCCCGCGAACAGGCCCGTCCTGGTGCCGGCCAGGTCGGCGGGGCGGTGGCCGGCGTCCTCGACGGCCCGCCAGACGGTCTGGAGGAACAGCCGCTGCTGCGGGTCCATCATCGCCGCCTCCTTGGGCGAGATGCCGAACAGCGCGGCGTCGAAGGAGCGGACGTCGTCGAGGAAGCCGGCGCGGACGTTCGCCGTCTCGGGGTTCTCGCGCAGCTCGCGCCGGTCGTCGGGGACCGGGCGGGTGAGGTCGTGGCCCTCGGCGAGGTGGCGCCAGAAGTCGTCCAGGTCGGTGGAGCCAGGGAACAGGCCCGCCATGCCGACGATCGCGATCCCGCCCGTCACGGCCCTCTCCGTCACGGTGCTCTCTGTCTCGGTGCTCTCTGTCGCGGTGCTGTCCGTCGTGGCCGGGGAGGTCCCGGCGCCGGGGGGTGGGGGCGTGGTCACGGTCTCCGGCGCCGGGCCTGGCTCGGCGTCCTCCTGCCGCCCGGCAGGGGCGGCGGGAGGTTCTTCGGCTGGTCTCTCTGGAGGGCTGGGTGAGGTGTGGGCGGCGGCGAGCTCGGCCGGGTGCTCGGCGAGCAGGTGCTCGCAGAACGTGGCCAGGTCGGTCGCCTCGAAGAGCACGGTCGGCAGCAGGTCCAGCTTGTACCGTTCGTTCACCTGGTCCACCAGCTCGGCCATGGAGATCGAGTCGAACCCCATGTCCATCAGCTCGGCGTCGAGGTCCACGTGCTCCTCGCCCACCAGCAGGAATCCGGCCGCCGCGCGGCGCAGCTCCGCCCGGACCGCCTCGGTCAGATCGTCGTCGGGCCCGGTCGTCTCCGGCGCGGACATGGGCTCACTCATCTCCATAACCTCGGATTCGGGGGTCGCGGGCGGCTGGGAGCGTTCGGGGGCGGGCTCGGAGGGGCCTTCGACGACGGCGAAGCTCGTCTCGGCCCCGGCCAGCCCTCTGGCGAAGGCGGTCAGGCCGGCGGCGGTGCTCATCGGGACGCTGCCCCAGCGGCGTGCGAACAGCCGGCGGGTGGCGTCGTCCACCTTCATGCCGCCCTCCTCCCACAGCGGCCAGCCGACGGCGAGCGTCCTGCCGTGCCCGAGCCGCTCGCGCAGCTCGGCGAAGTGGTTGAGGAAGGCGTTGGCGTAGGCGTAGTCGATCTGCCCGATGTTGCCGGTCTCGGCCGCCACCGACGAGAACAGCGCCAGGAAGTCCGGCGGCTGCCCGCGCAGGGCCTCGTCGAGCAGGACGGTGCCGAGGATCTTGGGTCCCAGCACGGCCCGCGTGTCCTCGGGACGTTTGCGCACGGCCCGCGCGTCCAGGTGGATGCCGGCGGCGTGGATGACGCCGTGGAAGGGGCCGTACCGGTCGCACAGGTCGCGCAGATCGGCGGCCGAGCAGACGTCGGCGCGCACGTACACGGCGGGCAGTCCGGCGATCCGGCGCGCGATGTCGTCGCCGGGGTCGGACCGGCCGGTCAGGACCAGCTTCGCCGCCCCGCGCTCGGCGAGGAAACGGGCGAACGCCAGCCCGATGGCCCCGGCGCCGCCGGTGATCAGGTACGTGCCGTCCGGCCGGACGTCCAGCCCGGGTGGAGGCGGCTCGTACGGTTCCATGCCCTTCAGTAGGCGGGCGCCGTCGCGGTAGGCGACCTCGGAGACCCGCTGCTCGGGGGCGGTTCCGGCGGCGGGCGCGCGCAGCTCGGCCGCGACCTGCGCCGGGGTGGCGCCGGTGACGCACACGCCGCTGAATCCGGTGTGCTCCAGGGCCAGCGTTCTCAGGGCGGCGGCCAGGGCGGTGTGGTGAGGCTCGCCGGCCTGCACGGACACCACGACCCGGAGCGGGCCGCCGTCTCGCAGGACGGCTGTGGACGTCCGGAGCAGGGCCTCGAAGGCGGCGGTCCCGGGGAACGGGTCGGACGGGGCGATCACGATCGCGTCCGGGGCCCGTCCCAGGTCGCCGACCGAACGTCCGCCCCCTGCGGCGTCCGTCGGAGATGCGTCGCCGGGGTGGAGCCGGAGGCCGCCGAGTGCTTCGGCGAGCCGGTCGTTCTCGGTGAGCACTACGAGCGCTTCCGGTTCCCGGGTTCCTTCGGGGAGTGGGGCGGGCGTCCAGAGGGGGCGCAGGTAGGTGCAACGCCCGTCAGCGGCTCCCGCCTCGCTCGGGGAGCCCTCTCCAGAGCCCGGCTTGGGAGCGGGACCGGCGGCCGTCGCGGACGTCAGCCCAAAGACGGGCTCCGGAGCCGGCGCGGCGGCCACCCCGGAGCCAGGCTCGGGGGTCGGCTCAGGGGTCCGAGCGGAGGTTGCCGTGGACAGGCTGGGGGTGGGGGTTTGGTCGGAGGTGGGGGTGGGGGTGGAGGGGAGCCAGTAGGGGCGGTGGTCGAAGGGGTAGGGCGGGAGGGTTACGCGGCGCGGGTGGGGGGCGGGCCATTTGCTGCCCCAGTTCACCCGGGCGCCCGCGACCCACCCCGCCCCGAGCCCCTCCGCGCCGTCCTCCGGCGGAGGCTGGTCGGCGCCGGTCTCCGCCGTCCCCACGAGGACGCCGTCCGCCTCGCCGTCGTCGGCGAAGGAACGCAGCCGGGCGGCGAGCTCGTCCAGGGTGGCGGCCCGGACGGCGAGCCGTTCGGGCAGCTCGGCCCGGCCCACCTGGGTGGTGTAGGCCAGCTCCGCCAGCCCGGCCCGCCCGCTCGCCGCGACGTCGGCGACCCGGCCGGCCATGGCGCGGAGCTGGTCGCGGGTACGGGCCGACAGCAGGATCACCTGCTCGGCGGCGTCGGCGGGCTCGGACGGCGTCCCGGCGGTGGGCACGTACTCCTCCAGGACCACGTGCACGTTGGCCCCTCCGGCGCCGAACGAGCTGACCCCCGCGCGGCGCGGGAAGGTCTCGCCGTCGAGGACGGGCCGCCGCCAGTCGGTCAGCCGGTCCGGCGGCCGGAAGGGGGACGCCGAGAAGTCGATCTTCGAGTTGGGCGTCTCCAGGTTCGCGCAGGGAGCCACCTTGCCGTGCTGGAACTGCAGCAGCACCTTCGTCAGCCCGGCGATGCCCGCCGCGCCCTCCAGGTGCCCGATGTTGGCCTTGACGGAGCCGACCAGCCGGTCCACGCCGTCCCCATCCCCGCTCCCGGCCTCGTTCCGGGGAGCATGGGAGGTGAAGGCTCTGGTCAGGCTGGCGATCTCGATGGGGTCGCCGAGGGCGGTGCCGGTGCCGTGCGCCTCGACGTAGGAGATGGTCCGGGGGTCCAGCCCCGCCCGCCGGACCGCCTCGGAAACCAGGTCGGCCTGCGCGCTCGGATTGGGCACGGTGTATCCGGCGGTCTTGCCCCCGGCGTTGGCGAAGGCGCCCTTGATGACGCCGTAGATCCGGTCGCCGTCCGCCTCGGCGTCGGCCAGGGGCTTGAGCAGCACCGCCCCGACGCCCTCCCCCGGTACGAACCCGTCCGCCGCCTCGTCGAACACCTTGCAGGCGCCGTCGGCGGCGAGCATGTTCAGCGAGCAGAGCGCGACGAAGTGGGCGGGGTGCAGGATCAGGTTGACGCCGCCCGCGATGGCCTGCGCGCACTCGCCGCGCCGCAGGCTCTCGCAGGCGAGCTGGAGGGCGGTCAGCGACGACGAGCAGGCCGAGTCGACGGCGAGGCTCGGCCCGCGCAGGTCGAAGAAGTACGACACCCGGTTGGCGATCGACCAGTACGCCGAGTGCGCCCCCGCGTACCTGCCGTCCGGCCAGCCCTCGGCCGCCGCCATGCGCCCGTAGGAGCCGTACATGGTGCCGACGAAGACGCCGGTGCTCGGCTGCCTGGTGTGCTCGCTCAGGTAGCCGGCGTCTTCGAGCAGGGTCCAGGCGGTCTCCAGGAACAGGCGTTCCTGCGGGTCGGTGATCTCGGCGTCGCGCGGCAGGATGCCGAAGAACGGCGCGTCGAACTGCTCCACGCCCTCGATGAAGCCGCCCCACTTGCTGTAGGTGCGCTGCTTGCGTCCGCGTTTGGGGTCGTACAGGGCGTCCAGGTCGAAGCGGTCCGCCTCGGTGATGCAGTTCGCGCCCTTCGCGAGGTTGCTCCAGAAGGCGCCCAGATCGGGGGAGGCCGGGTAGCGGCCGGTCATCGCGACCACGGCGATGTCGAGGGCCTGCGTGGCGGGCTCGCGTCGCGTCGCGGCCCGCGCCGGCTCCTCCCGCGCGGGCTGGTCTCCCAGGGCCGCGCGCAGGCGCTCGCCGTGCTCGCCCTCCAGGTACGCGGCCAGCTCCTCGATCGTCAGGTTCTCGAACAGGAGCGTGGACGGCAGCGGCCCGAGGTCCTGCTCGAACCGGTGGATGACGTTCTGGCTCACCAGCGAGTCGATGCCGAAGGTCTCGAACGTGGCGCGCTCGTCCAGGTCGGTGGTGCCGTACTTGAGCACCTCGGCGAACACCCGCTTGACGTAGTCGCGCGCGCCGGTGGCGGCGGTGGTGGCGGACGCCGTCTCGCCCACCAGGACGCACTGGTCGAGCTCCTCGACGGGCGTGCCGGGGATGCCGAGGGTGCGGGCGGGGGTGAGACCGGCCTCCCTGAACGCCCGCTGCCACTGGACCGCGCCGAGCAGCGGGCTGTGCGGCAGGCGCAGTTCCTCGTCCGTGAAGCGCCACCATCCCGGCGTCAGCCCGAACGTGAGGGTCAGGAAGTCGGCCGCCCTGGTCACCTCGTTGACCAGCAGCCGGCCGCCGGGACGCAGCAGCGCGGCGGCGTTGCGCAGCGTCCGGCCGACGTCGGCGGTGGCGTGCAGGACGTTCGTGGCCAGTACGACGTCGTAGGCCCCGGTCTCGAAGCCCTGCTCGGCCGGGTCGCGTTCCACGTCGAGGAGGGCGAGGACGAGGTCCGGGCGGCGTCCGGCGAACTCGCGCTCGCCGTGGCGCAGGAATCCGGCCGAGATGTCGGTGTAGGTGTACTCGACGTCCTGGCCTTCGAGGGCGTCCAGGACGAAACCGGTGCTGGCCCCCGTACCGGCCCCGATCTCCAGGACGCGGCGGGGGCCGCCGCGGGCGGCCTCCTCGGCGAGCAGGCGGTTGAAGTGGTCCGAGACCGCCTGCCCCTTGTAGACCTGCTCGACCAGGCTCATCGAGCCGCCGGGGAACAGCACCTCCATGGGGTCGCGCTCGCCCGCCAGCACGCCGGGCAGCGCCTCGACGCAGGCGGTCAGCAGCTTGACGTGCGGCTCCAGGTCGGGGAACCGGGCCAGCACCTCCTCCGGCGACCCCTCCCGCGCGGGCCGGTCCAGCAGGTCGAGGACGGCGGCACGCAGCCGCCGGCGGTCCTCGCGCACATTCCCGACGGCCCTGACCCGGTCGGCCGACCGGCGCAGCAGCCCGCGGGCCAGCTCGTCCAGCTCGGCGAACGCCGCCCGCGCCCGCTCCAGCTCCCCTCCACCGCCGGTCCTGGCGTGCTCGGGGGCGAGGTCCGGGGTGCGGACGCCGATGTGGGCCAGGCCCTTCGCGTCCGCCTTGACGACGAGCGCCTGCCGCGCGCCCGACCTCAGGACGGACTCCAGCGCCGCCATGCCCTCCCCGGGCTCGATCGAGCCGATGCCCAGCTCGGCGAACCGGCCGTCGTAGCCGCCTCCGGAGACCGCGCCGACGCTCCCCCAGTAGCCCCAGTTGATCACGCTCACGGGCCGGTCGCGCAGGCTCAGCGCGTAGGCGTCCTCGAACGTGCCCGCGGCCGCGTAGTTCGCCTGCCCGCCCACCTCGACGAACGAGGCCGCGGACGAGAAGTAGGCCAGGAAGTCGAGCGGCAGGCCCGCCAGCGCCTCCGCGAAGACGGCGGCACCGGCGACCTTGGGCGAGAGCACCTGGGTGAACGCGTCGTCGTCCATGTTGGCGAGCGTCATGTCGCGCAGCACCAGAGCGGCGTGGAAGGCGCCGTGGAGCTCGCCGAACCGCTCCCGCGCGACCTCGACGGCCCCGCCGAACGCGGTCCGGTCGGCCACGTCGGCCCGCAGGTACACGGCCCGCCCGCCGAGCGACTCGATCTCGGCGAGCTGCTCGCGGATCTCCTGAGTGATCGCCCGCCGTCCGACCAGCGCCAGCCGCGCTCCCACGGTGGCGGCCAGATGCCTGCTCAAGGTGCGTCCGAGCCCGCCGGTCCCGCCCACGATCAGGTACGCCCCGCCGTCCCGGTACGGCCCGTCGCCCTCGGCGGGCAGGGGCAAAGGTTCCAGGGTGCGGACGTGGCGGTGGCCGTCGCGGAGGGCGACCAGCTCGTCGGCGCAGCTCTCGGCGCGTACCAGGCGGGCGAGGTCGGCGGGCGGCCATGGCCCGGTGCCGACGTCGATGGTGGCGACCGTCCAGTGCGGGTGCTCGGCGGCCAGAGCCCTGGTCAGGCCGATCACGCCGGCCGCGTGCGGGACGATCTCCTCGTCCCCGGCCCGCACGGCTCCGGCGACGACCACCTTCACCGTGGGCGTCCATCCGCCCCGGCCTCGCTCGGAGAGCCGCTTGACCAGGCGGAACACGTCGTGGGTGGTGGGGTCGTCGGCGGGCGGGCCGTCCGGGCCGGTCAGGGCGAGGACGTACACCGTGTCGTACCGTCCCTCCGGCGGGGCGGGCGGGGCCAGCGGCGCCAGGCGGCCGTCCTCGTGCTCGTCCAGCAGGGCGCGGGCCAGCGGTTCGGCGGCCGGGGTGTGCAGGACGAGCGCCCGTCCGCCACCGGCCTCCGCGGAGGCGACGGCGGGTCGCGTCCTGTGCCAGACCGGGGCGAAGGTCATGCCCTCCGCCGACGGACGAGCCGGTCGGGCCGGTCGGGCCCGCAGGACGACCCCGCGGAACTCCGCCCTGACCTGCCCTTCGGCGTCGGCGAGGCGGACCGTGTAGCCGTCCCGGCCCTCGTCGGTGACGTGGGCGTAGGAGGGGCCGGTGATCGGGCCGTCCAGCTCGGCCGACTCCACGCTGAACGGCATCGCGGGCTCGCCGTCCTCGGGACGCAGCGCCGCGACGGTCTGGAGGGCGCCGTCCAGGAGCGCCTCCCAGCGAGCGCCGTCGCGCAGCACGCCGAGCGCCTCGCCGTCGCCGACGCGGACCTCGCGCAGCACCCGGAACCCGGGCCCGTAGTGCAGCCCGGCACGGTCGAAGGCGCGGTAGAGGTCGTCGGCCGGACGGCTGTCCGCGCAGCGCGCCCCGATCGCCGCGACGTCCAGCGGGCGCAGTGCGCCGTCGCCGGTCCGCAGGGTGCCGCGCGCGTGCCCGTCCAGCTCGAAGCCGCCGTCGTCGTGGACGACCACGTCCAGGGGACGGGCCTCGCGCACCTCGAACGGGCGCAGCCACCGTACCCGCTCGAACCGCACCGGACCGGACAGCCCGCCGCGCTCGGCGGCGATCGTCAGGAAGGCCACGCCGGGCAGCACGGGGGTGTCGCCGATCCGGTGGTCGGCGACCAGCAGGTCGTCGGGGCGGATCCGCGTGTCTCCGGTGGGCGGGGTCGGGTGGCCGTCGCGGCCCACCCAGTGGCGCAGGTCGTCCGCGAACGGGTGTCCGGGCAGCGGCACCCGCCGTCCGCCCGCCGTCAGGTCGTCCCAGTCGTCCCAGGAGAGGTCGTCGCCGCCGGTGTACCGCGCGGCGAGGCGTCCCGCCTCGCCGGATGCCGGGCGGGCGCCGTCGCGCAACTGGCCGCGCAGGTCCGCGAGATCCCCGGCGACGTACGCGCACCGGGCCCCCGCCAGGTGCGGCCGGCCCACGGCGAGCGTACGGGCGACGTCGCGCACGTCCAGCTCCGGGTGGGCGTCGAGGTGGCCGGCCAGGCCGGTGCGCAGCCGCGCCAAGGTGCTCTCGTCCGGGGCCGACAGGGGCACGACGACGTCCTCGCGCCCGCCGGCACGCGGTTCGCGGGAGGGCGCCTCGGCGACCACGACGTGGCAGTTCGTCCCGCTGAAGCCGAAGCTGCTCACGGCCGCCACCCGCTCGCGCGAGCCGCCGGCCGTCCAGGGCGACAGCTCGGTGACCACTTCGAGCGCGCCGTCCGCGAAGTCGATCTTCGGGTTGGCCCGGGTGAACCCCGGTGACGGCGGCAGTTGCCGGTGCCGCAACGCCAGCAGCGTCTTGAGCAGCCCGCCGATCCCGGCCGCCATGGTGGTGTGGCCCACGTTCGCCTTGAGCGACCCGATGCGGCACGGGCGCTCCCGGTCCGCGCCGAACACCTTCGCCAGCGCCTTGACCTCGATCGGGTCGCCCAGCTCCGTCCCGGTGCCGTGGGTCTCGACATAGTCGACCGCGCCGGGGCCGATCCCGGCCCGCCGGTGCACCTCGGTGAGCAGTTCGGCCTGGGAGGAGGCGCTGGGGGCGGTGATGCCGTTGCTCGCGCCGTCGCCGTTGACGCCGCTGGCCCGGATGACGCCGTGGACGTGGTCGCCGTCCGCCAGCGCCCGGTCCAGGCGCTTCAGCACGACCACGCCGACGCCCTCGCCCAGCACGATGCCGTCGGCCGACTCGTCGAAGGGCGCGCACGTCCCGGTGGGCGAGAGCATCCCGGCCTTGCTGCACCAGATGTGCATCCTCGGGGTGTTCATCACCGCCACCCCACCCGCGATCGCCGCCTCGCACTCGCCGCGCCGGATGCTCTCGCAGGCCAGGTGCACGGCCACCAGCGAGGACGAGCACGCGGTGTCCACGGCCATGGTCGGCCCGCCGAAGTCCAGCAGGTACGCGATCCGCGCGGGCAGCACCGACGAGGCGTTGCCGAGGAAGGCGTGCCCGGTGTCGTCGCGGCCGGCCGCCGCGAGCAGGCTCGCGTAGTCGCCGGCGCCGCAGCCGACGAAGCAGCCCCACGGTCTGCGGCCGGACCGGCCCGCGTAACCGGCGTCCTCCAGGGCGTGCCACGCCTCCTGGAGGAACAGCCGCTGCTGCGGGTCCATCGTCTCGGCCTCCAGCGGCGAGATGTTGAAGAAGCCCGCGTCGAAGGCGTCGACATCGGTCAGCATGGCGGCCCATTTGCTGTACGTCCGGCCGGGCGCCATGCGGTCGGCGTCGTACACCCGCGAGACGTCGAACCGCTCGGGCGGGACCTCGCGGATACTGCACCGGCCGTCCGCCAGGTTCCGCCAGAACGCCTGGAGGTCGGGCGCGTCGGGGTAGCGTCCGGCCATGCCGATGACGGCGATGTCCTCCTCGCGGGCGGCGGGCTTCTCGGGCTTCCCGGGCTTCTCGGTGGGCCGCACCGCCTCCAGGGTGATCGTGCCGGTGCGCTCGGGGGGCTCCTCCGCCACGGGTTCCGGCTTCGCGCGGTCGCCGTCGAGCGAGGGCAGCCGGACCCGTCCCGCCTGGTCCGGGGTGGGTTGCTCGGGGACGAGAGGGCGCTCCCGCGGGGTTTCCTGTTCGGGGGCCGGACGCGGTGGGGGCACGGTGAGGCGGTCGGCGGCCACGGCGTCCCGGACGGCCTCCACCAGCGCGGGGACGGTCGGATGGTCGTAGACGGCGACGGAGTCCAGGTCCAGCCCGAAGCTGCGGTTCAGGTCCCGGACGATCTCCACGGCCCCGATCGAGTCCAGCCCCATCTCGCTGAAGCTCAGCGAGTCGTCCACCTCGTGGGCCTGGAGGTAGAGGTGGCTCATGAGGGTGCCCTCGATGACCCGCCGCACCTCCCCCGGCTCGGGCCCGCCCTTGGGGGCCGCCGGGTCGGCAGGCGTGGCCGGGTCAGCGACTGCGGCCTTGGGGGGCGCCGGTGTGGCGGCTGCGGCCTTGGGGGGCGCCGGTTCGGCGGGGGTGGTCGGTTCGGTGGGTGCGGCCTCGGGGGTGGCGGCCGTCGGAGAGGTGCCCTTGAAGGTGTCCACCTTGGCGAAGTAGTCGTCGACCCGGGCCAGCGACTCCTGCCCGAGCACGCGCTCGTGCATCCCCGACTCCCCCGCGATGACGCCGGGCAGCCGGTCGAGCACCCGTCCGGCCAGCTCGGACTTGAGCGCCCGCAGGGCGGGCAGCGGCAGCGCGGCGATCGAGCGGGCGTGCCTGAGCGCCGCCTTCAGCACGGCGCCCTGCGGCAGGACGGTCACCCCCGCCCCCCGCCGGGCCAGCTCCTCACCCGTGACGGAACGGCCGGTGTAGAGCATCTCGTGCGCCGCCGACCGGCCGAGCCGCTCTTCGAGGATGTACGTCGCGCCCATCCCCGGCGTGAAGCCGAACTTCATGAAGTTGGCGCTGTAGACCCCTTCGGCCGCCATGACGACGAGGTCGGCGAACAGCCCGAAGGCCAGCCCGCCGCCCGACGCGTGCCCCTGGACGGCGGCGATGACCGGCCGGTCGCACCGCAGCAGGCCCTCGTACAGGAAGGGCACGTCCGTGAAGCGACCCTGGCCGCCGGCGAGCGTGCGCAGCGCCTCCGGGGTGGCGCCCATGCTGAAGACGTTGCCGCTGCCGGTGAGCACGACCGCCTTGACGTCCTCGCGCCGGGCGATCTCGGCGAACGCGGCCTGGAGGTCGTCGATGAGCTCCCGGGTGAACATGGACGCCCCGGACCCCATCACCACCAGCGCCACCCCTTCGGGCAGCACCTCGAACCGCACCCCTTCCCCGTCCGGCACGAGCTCCACGGCCTCCTCCTCCGGCATATCCACGGCGAGCGGTCCGACGGGCGTGATGGCGGGAGTGTCCAGCGAGGGCGAGGTGGCGGGCGCTTCCACAGCGGGTGTGGCGCCCAGGGGCGCGGCAGGCGTGGTGGAGCGTTGCCAGCGGCCGAGCCAGCAGCTCTCCTCCTGGAACGGGTAGACCGGCGCAGGCATCAGCCGCCCGCCGTCGTGGCACTCGCGCCACGGCACCTCGGCTCCCGAGGCCCAGGCCGCCGCCACCTCCTCCAGCCGCCCGGCCCGGAACAGCCGGACGCAGTCGTCCGCCGACGGCGTCCCGTCCCCGCCGCCGGTCGGGGAGCCGGTCGAGGAGCCGGTGAAGGAGCCTGGGCCGGGGGTCTCGCCTCGCGCGTACGCCTCCAGCCCGGCCCGCAGCCCGGCCAGGTCGTCCACGACGAGCGCCAGCCGCTCCGCCATGCCGGTACGTCCGACCTGCGAGGTGTAGGCGAGGTCGGCCAGGTCCGTTCCGGGGTCGGCCAGGTCGGCGACGGTGTCGTCCAGCGAGAGCCCGTGCCCGAGCTGGATCAGCGCGGCCGGGTCGAGGCCGAGGTCGCCCAGCGAGTCGGCCGGGTCGAGCTGGTCGGCGGGGATGCCGAGCAGCGCGGCCACCCGTTCCGCACCGCCCGGCGACCGTCCCTCCGACGGGAACCCCGGAGAATCGGCCTCCGCCAGGAAGCCGGTCCAGGCGCGGGCGTAGTCGCGCAGCGCCTCCGGCGTACGGGCGGAGAGCACGAACAGGCAGGGCCCGCCCGCGCCCGGCCCGGGGGCGGGCTCCGGG
The DNA here is from genome assembly GCF_053596455.1 of Nonomuraea sp. NPDC001699. Classification (NCBI taxonomy): domain Bacteria; kingdom Bacillati; phylum Actinomycetota; class Actinomycetes; order Streptosporangiales; family Streptosporangiaceae; genus Nonomuraea; species Nonomuraea sp. NPDC001699. The sequence continues at coordinate 259,100 of NZ_JBSFGF010000010.1, forward strand.
GCCTCCTCGACCAGGACGTGCGCGTTCGTGCCGCCCGCGCCGAACGCGCTGACCCCGGCCCGCCGGGGCGTGCCGCCGACGCGGGGCCAGGGTTCCAGCGCGCGCTGCACGTGGAAGGGCGTGGCGTCGAAGTCGATCTTCGGGTTCAGCTCCTCCGCGTGCAGGGACGGCACCAGCCGCCCGTGCCGGAGCTGGAGCAGCACCTTGGTGAGCCCGGCGATCCCGGCGGCGCCCTCCAGGTGGCCGATGTTGGACTTGACCGAGCCGATCGCGCAGTCCGCGTCCTGCGGCAGGGCCTGGCGCATGCCCTCGACCTCGATCGGGTCGCCGAGCGAGGTGCCGGTGCCGTGCGCCTCGATGTAGCCGATGCTCGCCGGGTCCCAGCCGGACCTGCGGATCGCCGTGCCGATGAGCGCGGCCTGCGAGCGCGGGCTCGGGACGGTGGCGCCGCTCGTCCTGCCGGTGTGGTTGACGGCGGTGGCGGCGATGACGCCGTAGATGTGGTCGCCGTCCGCCCTGGCCCGCGAGAGCGGCCTGAGCAGGACGGCCCCGACGCCCTCGCCGGGGACGTACCCGCTGCCGCCGGCGCCGAAGGCGCGGCACCGGCCGTCCTCCGACAGCCAGTGTCCCTGGGCGAGCTGCAGGTACTTCTGCGGGTGGACGGTCGCGTTCACGCCGCCGGCCAGGGCGAGGTCGCACTCGCCGCGCCGCAGGCTCTCGACGGCCAGGTGCACGGCGGTCAGCGAGGAGGAGCAGGCGGTGTCCAGCGCGATGCTCGGGCCGTGGAGGTCGAGGGTGTAGGAGACGCGGTTGGCGATGGAGGCGTGCATGGCCGTGGGGGCGACGCCGCCCTCCCCGCCCTCGACGAGCTGGTAGTGGTTCCACATGACGCCCGCGAACACGCCGACGCTGTGCGCCGACAGCGACTCCGGCGGGTGGCCGGCGTCCTCCAGGGCGTGCCAGCAGGTCTGGAGGAACAGCCGTTCCTGCGGGTCCATGCGTTCGGCGTCGCGGCGGGAGATGCCGAAGAAGGCGGGGTCGAAGCGGTCGACGCCGTCGAGGAAGCCGCCCCATTTGCCGTACGTCCTGCCTAGGGTGCCCTTCTCGGGGTCGTAGATCTCGTCGTGGTTCCAGCGGCCGTTCGGGATCTCCTCGATGCAGTCGCGTCCCTCGGCCAGGTTGCGCCAGAAGGTGCGCAGGTCGGGGGCCTGGGGGTAGCGCCCGGCCAGCCCGACCACCGCGATGGGCTCCTCGACGCGTGCCTCCCGCTCCTCGGTGTACGCCACGGAAGACGCAGGCCGGGGGGCCGGTCGCGGTGGCGCGGCGGGCAGCAGGTCCGGGATGCGGCCGGGGTCGCCGTGCAGCACCGTCAGGACGTCCCCGGTCCCGCTCAGGGCGCGGTCGAGCACGTCGAGGGCGGCCTCGGTGGGCAGCGGGACCATCCCGGTGGCCGTACGGGAGCGCTCGACCGTCTCCGGCCCGACCCGCATCCCGCCCTCGGCCCAGTACGGCCACGCGACCGCCAGGGTCCGGCCCGGCCGGTCCCCCCGGGCCGCCCGCCGGCGCGCGAACTCCTCCAGGTACGCGTTGGCGAACGCGTAGTCGGCCTGCCCCGGGTTGGCCAGGGACGCCGACACCGACGAGAACACCACGAAACAGTCCAGGTCGTCGTCCTTGGTGGCGGCGTCCAGGTGGCGGGCGCTGAGGGCTTTGGCCGCCACCACGGCCTCGACGTCGGCGGCCCGCTTGCCCGGGTAGAGCCCGTCGCGGTTGACCCCCGCGCAGTGGAAGACGCCGTCGATGCGGCCGTGGCGCTCCCGGACCGTGGCGAGGGCGCGTTCGACCTGGTCCGGGTCGGTCAGGTCGGCGGAGATCTCCGCGTTCCTGCTGACGGGCACGGCCCTGGCCTGGTGGCGGCGTTCCAGGTGCTCGGCGAGGACGCGGCCGATCCCGCCCGTCCCGCCGGCGATCACGTACACGCCGCCCTTCCTGACGGGGACGGCTCCGCCGCCCTCGGAGGGCTCGGCCGGGAGCCAGCGGCGCACCAGGCGTTCGCCCCGCCGGTAGCGGATCTCGGGCTCGGCGGAGGCGTCCCGCAGCGGGTCGGCCTGGGCTGAGGTGGGGGCGGCGGGGTCCAGGCGGATGCTGCGGCAGCGGATCAGCGGGGTCTCGGCGGTGATCGTCCGGGCCAGCGCGCCGACGGCCTCGTGGGCGGGGTCGTCGCCGGTGTGCGCGTACGTGAGGGTGACCGGTCGCTCCGGCTTCGCGTCGAGGACGGCCTTCGCGGTCTCCCAGACGGCCAGGCACGGGTCGGCGGGCTCTCCGGGCGTGGCCCGGATGAGGAGGTGCCGGGAGCCGTCGTACCGGGCGCCGGGGGTGATCTCGCGGTACTCGCCGGGGTCGTCGCCGTCCTGCGGCAGCGGCACCCAGACGTCGCGGAAGCACAACGTCTCGCCCGGCCCCGACGCCGGCTCCGGCGATGGCTCCGGCTGTTCCAGGGTGAGGTCGTAGGCGGAGGAGAGGTGGGCGGCGAGGCTGTCGATGTCGCCGTACTCGAAGAGCAGCGTCGGGTAGAGCCGCCGCCCGACGATCTTCTCCAGCCGCTCGCCGAGGTCCACGAGCGTGACCGAGTCCAGGCCGAGGTCGTAGAAGCCGGTGCCGGTGGGCACGTCGCCGGGCGAGCGGCCGAGCGGCCCGGCCACGAGCTCGCGCAGGCGTCCGACCAGGTCGCCGGAGCCGTTGCGGCCGGTGGCGGGCGGCTCCGGACGTCCGGGGTCGCCGAGCAGCCGCTCGATCAGCCGGGGCGACCTGATGCGCTTGCACGACAGCCCGCCGAACCCGGCGACGAAGTGTCCCCGCTCGTCATAGAGGCCGAAGTCGTTGGTGATCACGTCGCCGGACGGCGCGATGGTCTCCGGACTCGGCGCGTACACGTGGAAGGCCGCGTCGAGCCGCAGGGGCGCGCGGAACTCGGCGATGTAGACGGGGATGAACGGCTCCTGCCCCGACGCCTGGGTCTGGCCCAGCCCGGCGAGCGTGGCCGCGTCCAGGCGGGCGGGGTGCAGGTGGAAGCCTTCGTGGCCGGGGGCGGGCGACTCCTGCCGCAGCTCGGCCAGCAGGTAGCCGTCGCCGTGGTGCAGCCGGCCGGTGCACTTCATGGGCTCGCCGTGGCTGATGTCCTCGGCCCTGGCGCGGGCGTACAGGTCCTCCATGTCGCCCTGCCGCCGCGCGCCCCGGCGGAGGGCGTCCAGGTCGATTGGGGCGGGCGCGGGGGTGCTCGGCGGGCCCACCTTGCCGGTGAGGTTGCGCCGCCAGTCGGACAGCGGCTGCCCGTCCCTGCTCCAGCGGCTCTCCGCCCGCACGTCCTCGCCCTCGACGGTGACGCGGATCTCGCGGTCGGCCTCCGGCTTGGTGACGATCGCCTCGGTGAACAGCACCTCGCGCAGGACGATCTCACCGGGGTCGCGCCCGGTCGCCATCAGCGTGCGGAACACGAGATCGAGGAACGTCACCCCGGGCATCACGGAGACGTCGTGCACCCGGTGGTTCCGCATGATGAAGTCGGTGTGCTTCAGCGTGGTGTGACACTCGATCGCGGGCATGGAGTCAGCGCCTCCCCGTGGTGATGTTCAGGTCGAGCAGCGAGCTGGCGTCGTCCGGCGGGCCGGGATCGGGCCTCCGGCCAGGAGCGGGGCTTGGGGCGGGGTCGGGGCTCCGGCCGGAAGCGCTGGGCGGGGCGGGGTCGCGCTCCAGCCACAGCCGCCTGCGGCGGAAGACCGGCGCCGGGGCGGGCTCGCGTACCGGCCCCGCACGCAGCCGCGGGTCCGGCTCGCTCAGCACGAGGTGCGCGTTGGTGCCGCCGAGCCCGAACGAGCTGACGCCGGCGACCCTCGGCGAGGGCCAGTCCCGCGGCTCGGTGACGGGCTCGAAGGGCGAGGCGGCGAAGTCGAACCGCGGGTTGGGCCGCTCGCAGGACAACGTCGGCGGGATCCGTCCGTGCTCGACGGCCAGCGCCGCCTTGATCAGCCCGGCGATCCCGGCCGCGCTGAGCGTGTGCCCGATGTTGGTCTTCACACTGCCGATCGCACACGTGCCCGGATCGCCGCCCTCGTGGAAGACGCGGGTCAGGGCTCGCAGCTCTATGGGGTCGCCGATGAGGGTGCCGGTGCCGTGCGCCTCGATCAGGCCGATCTCCCTCGGCCTGCGGCCGGCCGCCGCCAGGGCCCGGCGGACCACGTCGGCCTGGGCCTCGGGGTTGGGCGTGGTGACGCCCATGGTTCGGCCGTCGTTGTTGACGGCGACCGCCTCGATGACCGCGTGCACCCGGTCGCCGTCGGCCAGCGCCGCGCTCAGCGGCTTGAGCAGGACGACCCCGCAGCCCTCCCCCGGCACGAACCCGTCGGCACGCTCGTCGAACGTGTGACACAGCCCGGTGGGCGACAGCGCCTTGGCCGCGCTGAGCTGGAGGTAGTCGTTCTCGTCCAGGAGCACTTCCACCCCGCCCGCGAGGGCGACCTCGGCCTCCCCGGCGAGCAGGCTCTGCGCGGCGAGCTGCACGCCGACCAGGGAGGAGGAGCACGCGCTGTCCACGACGAGGTTGGGGCCACGCAGGTCGAAGTGGTGGGCGACCCTGGCCGCGATGAAGTTCTGGTCGGAGGCCAGCCCGCCCGGCCGGATGCCGACCCGGCGCCCGTAGTCGGACATCCGGGCTCCCGCGAACACGCCGGCCCGGCGTCCGCGCAGCTCGGCGGGGTCGTAGCCGGCGTCGGCGAGGCAGGTCGCGCAGCACTCCAGGAACATGCGGATGGCCGGGTCGAGGGCGCGGGCCTCGTCCTCGCCCAGGCCGAAGTAGTCGTTGTCGAAGTCCTCGATGCCGTCGACGAAGCCGCCCCACTTGCTGATGCTGCGGCCGAGGGCGGGCTCGGGCGCGTACAGCTCGCGGTGGTCCCAGCGGGAGGCGGGCACCTCGCGCACGTCGCACCGGCCCTCGGTGAGGTTCCGCCAGAACGCGGCCACGTCGGGGGCGCCGGGGAACCGGCAGGCCATGCCGATGATCGCGATCCTGCGGTCCTCGGAGCCTGCCGGTCGGACGGGCTCCAGAGCAGGGGCAGTGGTCTGGGCAGTGTCCGGCGCGGTCTCCCGGGGCTCGTGCGAGGTGACCTTCCCCGGGACACCCCGGACGGTCTCCTCCGGGACGCCCAGGCGGTCGCGGAGCTGTTCCAGCGTCGGGTGGTCCAGCAGCAGCGACGGCTCCAGGCTCTCCCCGAGCCGCTCCTCGATGCGCTGCACCAGCTCGGCCAGCATCACCGACTCGACGCCGAGGTCCCCGAACTCCGCCGTCGGGTCCAGCGCGTCCACGGGGATGCCGATCGTCTCGGAGAACAGCTCGGCCAGCCAGTCGGGCTCCCCGGCCGGCGCGGGCTCGGGGACGGGACGGCGGTCGGGCCGTTCCGGCAGCCTGATCAGCGCCGGGACGTCCACCGAAACGCCGGACGGCGGGCACGGCAGCACGGTCGCGCCGCGCGGCAACCCGATCACCCGGTCCAGCACCCGCAGCCCCTCCCGGTCGCCGAGGGACGCGAGACCGACGGCCTCGCCGACGTTCGGCTTCCCGCGCGCCCCGCCGGACTCCCGCCATTGCGGCCAGTCGACCGACCGGAACTCGGCCCGGCCGGACCGCCGCCTGACCCCGGCGCAGAGGTCGAGGAAGGCGTTGGCGGCCGCGTAGTCGGCCACCCCGGCGGCCAGCGCCGGCACGGCGGCGCAGACGGAGGAGAAGGTGACGAAGAAGGCCGGACGGTCCCCGGCGCACGCCTCGTCCAGCGCCTCCAGGAGGTCGGCCTTGGGTGCGAGCACGGCCCGCAGGTCGTCGTCGGACTTGTGGGCCAGCGACGGGCGGCCCTGGCTGGAGCGTCCCGCGCAGTGGACGACGCCGCCGATCGGGCCCAGCTCGCGCCGTACGCCGTCGAGGAAGGCGGCCACCCCGGACGGCGGCCCGGTGTGCACGACCACCCGCGCGCCCATGTCTTCCAGGCCGAGGACGGTGGCGACGGCCTCCTCGCCGGAGCCGTCCCACTGGTCGCGCGGCGGCAGCGGCCGGACACCGAGCAGGGCGAGCCGGCGCGCGCCGCGTCCGGCCAGGTGGCGGGCCACCAGCGCGCCCAGCCCCCTGGTGCCGCCGCTCACGACGTAGACGGACTCGGGATCGAGGTCCGGCTCCACGTAGGGCGCGGACAACTCCCGCAGATCTGGACGGAACCGCCCGCCATCGCGGTAACAGACCTCCCCGTACGGCTCGGCGGACGCCCACTCGGCGCGGATCTGCGCGGCCGAGGGCCGGTCGCTGTCCAGCACGGTGGCCGTGACCGACGGGTACTCGGCGGCCAGCATCCGCACGAACCCCGCCATCCGCGCCCCCGCCAGGCTCGGCGGCGCGCCGTCGAGGTCCAGCAGGCCGCTGGTGACGTGCAGGATCCGCAGCGGGCGGCGCCGGGCCAGGGCGTCCCGCAGGACGGCGAGCCGTCGCAGCTCGTCACGCGGGTTCGCCTCGCCCAGGTCGCACAGGTCGATCCAGCCGGTGAACTCCTCCGGGACGGGGTCGCCCGCGCGTACGGGCACGACCTGGTCGCCGAGCGAGCGCGCCAGCTCCTCGGAGTCGTCGCCGTACAGGCACACCACGGTGCCGCCGCCCAGGGTGCCCGGGTCGCGGGCGGGCCGCTCGGACGCCGCCCACGTCCGCTCGAAGAGCGGCGTCTCGGACACGGCCGATTCCGGCACCCCGGACGCCGGCTCCCCGGACGATGGCTCCCCGGACGATGGCTCGCCGGACGCCGCCGGTTCGAAGGGCCAGCACCGCATCCGGGCGAACGGGTACGACGGCAACCCCACCAGCCGCGCGCCCGGAGGCGGCGTCCAGTCCACGTGACCGCCCTCCACCCAGTACCGCCCCACTTCCAGCAGCTCACCGGGCGTGCCGGGCTTCCCGGACGACGGGTCGCCGGGCTTGCCGGATGGCGGGGTGCCTGGGCGGGGCCGGCCGCGGAGCACGTCGGCGGGCTCCGACCGGGCGAACCGCTCCAGCCGTCCGCACAGCTCCCCCACGTCCGGGACGACCAGCGCGAGCCGTTCGCGCAGCGGCTCCCGTCCGGTCTGGAGGGTGTGGGCGACGTCGGCGAGGCTCTCGGGCGTCGCGCGCAGGTGCCCGGCCAGCCGGCCGGCCATGGCGCGCAGGTGCCCGGCCAGCCGGCCGGCCATGGCGCGCAGCCGCCTCTCGTCGTGGGCCGACAGCACGATCAGCTGCGGCCCGGGGTCGGACGTGCCGGATTCGGCGGGCGGGGGCTCCTCGACCACGGCGTGCGCGATCGTCCCTCCGGCGCCGAACGAGCTGATGCCCGCCCGCCGGGGCGCGCCGCCGGGCCCCTCGGGCCAGTCGGCCGCCTCGCGCTGCACGCGGAAGGGGATCTCGTCCCAGGCGATGTCCGGGTTGAGGTCGTCGGCGTGCAGGGAGGGGACGAGCCGCCGGTGCCGGAGCTGGAGCACGATCTTGGTGAGCCCGGCGATGCCGGCGCCCGACTCGACGTGCCCGAGGTTGGACTTGACCGAACCGATCGGGATGCTGCCCGGGGCCGCGCCCGTCCGTCCGAACACCCGCATGAGGGCGTTGATCTCGATGGGGTCGCCGAGCGCGGTGCCCGCGCCGTGGCATTCCAGGTAGCCGATGCCGTCGGGGTCCACGCCCGCGTCGGCGAGCGCGCGGGCGACGAGCTCGCCCTCCTCGACCGGGCTCGGCACCACCCAGCCGTTCGTACGGCCCGAGTGCACGACGGCGGTGCCCCTGATCACGGCGTGGATCCGGTCGCCGTCCGCCTTCGCCCTCGCCAGCGGCTTGAGCAGGACGACCCCCGCACCCTCGGCGGGCACGAAACCGTCGCCGCCCGCGCCGAAACTGTGGCAGCGCCGGTCCCCGGCGGTGAGCCGCATGCGGGCGTGCTGGACGAACTTGTTCGGGTGCAGGTTGAGGTTGACGCCGCCGGCGATCGCCAACTGGCACTCCCCCTGGCGCAGCGACCGTACGGCGAGATGCAGCGCGGCCAGCGACGACGAGCACATCGTGTCGACCGACATGCTGGGCCCCTTGAGGTCCAGGTGGTAGGAGACGCGGTTGGCCACGCCGCCGAGGGTCGCGCCGGTGTCCTGGGACGTGCCGCGCAGGCTCTGCTCGACGCCGAAGAAGGGGTACTCGTTGTACATCACGCCCGCGTAGACGGCGACGTCGGAGCCATGCTGGTCGCGCAGGCGGGTGCGCGGGTAACCGGCGTCCTCCAGGGCCTCCCAGGCGACCTCCAGGAAGACGCGCTCCTGGGGGTCCATGAGGGCCGCGTCGCGCGGGGTGATGCCGAACAGCAGCGGGTCGAAGTCGGTGACGCCGTCGAGGAAGCCGCCCCACATGAGGTCCACGGGCCAGCCGTCGCGGGTCCGGTCGCCGGGGACGCGGGAGAGCGAGTGCCGTCCGGCGGCCAGGTTCTCCCAGAACGCGGCCAGGTCGGGGGCGTCGGGGTAACGCCCGGCGATCCCGATCACGGCGATCGCGCCCGCGTCGTCGGGATCGTCGGCTTTGTCGAGCCGGTCGGGCTGCTCGGGCTGATCGGGGCGGTCGGGCTGGTCGGGGCGGGGCGTCGGCGGGGCCGGGGCTCTGGTGGCCAGTGCGGCGGCGACCCCGGCCAGGTCCTTGTGCTCGAAGAAGAGGGTCCGCGACCGCTCCCCCAGGTCCCGTTCCAGCCGCGCGTTGAGCTCGACGATCTGGTACGACGTCAGCCCGTACTGCTCCAATGGCACCCGCACCCCGAGCCGGTCGGCGTCGATGCCCGAGACCTCGGCGTAGACGCCCTTGAGGTACTCCTCCATGTCCGCCGTGGCGGCCCGCGGCGTGTCCGGCTCCGTCCGCTCGATCCAGTACGGCTCGGCCTCGAACGGGTAGGACGGCAGCGCCACCCGTCCGGGCGGCTCCGGCCAGAACCGTTCCCAGTCCACGTCCTGCCCGGTCACCCAGGCCGCGGCGGCCTCGGCCTCGGTACCCGCCGAACCGGCGCCTCCGCCGACGCGACCGGCGAGCACGGACGGATGCGCCCGGCCCGCCGCGAACGCCTCCAGTGCCTCCCGCAGCCCGGCCGCGTCACGGCAGACCACGGCGAGCCGGTGCGCGAGGGCGGAACGTCCGGTCTGGGTGGTGTAGGCGATCCGGCGCACGTCCTGCTCCCCGGCCCCGGCGGCCAGGCGGCGGGCGGCGGTCACGAGCTGCTCCGGCGTCGCGGCCGAGACCAGGACGGCGTGCTCGCGGCCGTCGTCGGCCGCGCTCCCCCCGGTCTCCTCGGGCAGGGGCGCGCGGACGACGGCGTGGGCGTGCGTGCCGGTCGCCCCGAAGGCGTTGATCAGCGCCCGCCGCTCACCGGTCCAGGGCCGGGCCTGCTCGGGCACGCTGACCGCGTCGGTGGGCGGCTCGGCGACGAGGGTGGGCGCCAGCCGTCCGTGCCGGAGCTGCAGCAGCACCTTGGCGAGCTGGGAGGCGCCGGACGCGGCTTCGAGGTGGCCGATGTTCGGCTTGAGCGTGCCCGCCTCGACGGGCTCGGGCCGCCCGCCGAAGACCTCGGCCAGCGCCTCCGCCTCGGCCGCGTCGGCCAGGACGGCCCCGGCCGCGGCGCACTCGACGTAGGAGACGTCGCCGGGCCCGGCGCCGGCCCGCTCCAGGGCGCCGCGCATGGACGCCGCCATGGCCTCGGCGCTCGGCGCGGTGAACCGCCCGGTACGCCCGGTGTGCGCGACCCAGGTGGCCTCGACCACGCCGTGGACGGCGTCCCCCGCCCGGACGGCGTCCGCGACGGGCCGCAGCAGGAAGGAGCCGACGCCCTCGCCCACCGTCCAGCCGGGCCGGTCGGCGTCGAAGGCGGCGGCGCCGGCCTCCTCGGCCAGCAGGCCCAGCCCGGCCAGCAGCGCGGCGTGGTAGGGGTCGGCGAGCAGGTTGACGCCCGCGACCACGGCCGCGTCGCAGTCGCCCGTACGGATGGCCTGGGCGGCCAGGTGCAGCGCGGTCAGCGTGGACGAGCACGACGTGTCCACGGCGATGCTCGGCCCGGTGAACCCGAAGAAGTACGAGACCCGGTTCACCATGTCGGACGCGGTCGCCGACACCACGGCCGGGCCGCCCGCCTGCCAGGCGGCGGCGCCCGCGTGCTGGTAGTCGTGCCACATCGAGCCGACGAAGACGCCCACCCTGGGGGCGGTCCGGCGCAGGGAGTCCGGGGTGTGCCCGGCGTGCTCCAGGCACTCCCACACGCTGTGCAGCAGGAGCCGGAGCTGCGGGTCGAGCGTCGCGGCCTCCTTCGGCGAGATGTGGAAGAGCAGGCTGTCGAAGCGGTCGATGTGCTCCAGGTAGCCGCCGGGACGCTCGCCCCTGGGGTCGGGACGCAGGCTGCGGGCGCCGGTGCTGAGGTTGTGCCAGAAGCCGTCCAGGTCGTCGGCGCCGGGGAAACGTCCGGCCAGGCCGATCACGGCGAGACCGGCCGCCGGCTCCGCCCGCCGCGCGGGCTCGGGGCGAGGGGCCGCCGGCTCGGGGTGCACGGCTGCCGGTTCCGTCGCCGGGGTGGCGAAGACGGGGGTGCCGTCGCCGGTCGCGTGCTCGGCCGGGCCGCCCAGGAACGCCTGGAGGAAGCGGTGGCCGTCGTCGAGGTCGAACTGGTCGCGGACGCGGTCGAAGGCGACCTCGCCGATGGGGCAGAGCCCGATGCCGCAGGCCGCCTGGCCGGTCATCAGGAGCTGGCCGAGGTAGCCCGCCTCCAGGGTCAGGTAGCGCAGGCTCTGCTCGCCGTACAGGGGTTCGATGCCCTTGGTCTGGCCGATGAGGTAGAGGCTGAAGCCGGCGCGGTCGTACAGGTCGCGGTTGTAGACGAAGTGGACCGTACGGTCGAGCTCGGGGTGGGCGTTCACCAGGTGGAGGGCGTGCTCGCTCGGGTTGTAGTAGTAGATGCCCTCGGGGACGCCGTCGATCGCGCCCCTGGTGACGTGCAGGTACGCCTGCACGGCGTAGGTGTCCCCGGCCGACGGGTACAGGTGGCGCTCGCGGTCGCCGAGCCGTCGTTCGCGCAGTAGGCCGAGCAGCCGGCACAACGACCGGTACGGCAGCGAGCCGGGCTCGAAGTCGCGCACGCTGGCCCGCCAGGCGAAGTGCTCGTCTGGCACGTCGAGGCGGTCCAGGCGGATGAGGCTGGCGTCCGGCTCCAGCGGGCGCAGGTTCCACCGGGCCGCCTTGAACGCCTCCCGGTCCTCGGGCGAGAAGAAGTCCACCTCCCCCGGCCCGCCCGCCTCGGCCTCCACCTCGGCCTCCGCCGGCGCGGGCTTCTGCGAGGGGCGTTCCCTGGTGGGAGGAGCGGCGGGCGGGTCGGCGGGCGGGGCGGCGGGTGGGTCGGCGGGGCCGCCCACGACGGCGGCGATGCCGTTGACGGTCGGGTTCTCCAGCAGCAGCGCCACCGGCACCCGCCTGCCGTACCGCTTCCGCAGCGCCTTGGAGACCTGGACCATGGTGAAGGAGGTGACGCCCTGGTCCCAGAGGTCCTGGCCGGGGTCCACCTCCTCGACCCCGATCAGCTCGGCGAACAGCTCGGCGATCTCCGTCACGGTCCGCCCCGCGACCTCGGGCTCAGGCTCGGGCTGGGGTTGGGGGCGGGGCTCCGGTTCGGGCTCGGGCTGGGGCTGGGGCTGGGGGTGAGGCTCCGGGTCGGGCTCGCGCTGGGACTCCGGTTCGGGCTGGGGCGCCGGCTCCGGGGCGGGATCCGGGGTGCGTTCGGTGAGGGGCCACGGGAGGGCGTCCCGGTCCAGTTTGCCGTTGGACGTGGCCGGGAACGTGCGCACGAACGCCACGTGGTTGGGCACCATGTACGCCGGCAGCGTCCCGGCCGCGTGCGCCCGCAGCTCACCGACGTCCGGCTGCGCACCCTCGGCCATCACGTACGCGACCAGCTTCCGCTCCCCCGAGCGATCGTCGCGGGCCAGGACGACGACGTCCCGCACCGCCGGGTGCTGCCGCAGCCGGTGCTCGATCTCGCCCAGCTCCACCCGGAACCCGCGGATCTTCACCTGGTTGTCGGCCCGCCCGAGGAACGTGATGTTCCCGTCGGGCAGCAGCGCCGCCCGGTCGCCGGTCCGGTACATGCGCCCGCCCGCGAACGGGTCCGGCACGAACCGGTCGGCGGTCAGCTCGGGCTGGTTGCGGTAGCCGAGGCTCAGGCACCTGCCGCCGATGAACAGGTCGCCCTCCTCCCCTTCGGGGCAGGGCCGCCGGTCCTCGTCGAGGATGTAGTAGAGCGCGTCGTCGATCGGCCGGCCGTACGGGATGCTCCGCCACGACGGGTCGATCTCCCCCACCTCGAACCAGTTCGACCAGACGGTGGCCTCGGTGGCGCCGCCCAGGCTGACCACCCGCGCCCGCGGGAAGGTCGCGCGCACGGCGTCCGGCAGCGGCAGCGGCGTGTAGTCGCCGCTGAGGAAGACCAGCCGCAGGTCGCCGGTGCCCTCGCCGCCCTGCCGCTCGGCCAGCAGCGGGGCGAGCTGGTTGAGCGTCGTGGGCGCGGAGTTCCAGAACGTGACCGGCTCGTCGATGAGGACGTCCAGCAGCAGTTCGGGGTCGCGCTGCTGGCCCTCGTCGGCGATGTAGAGCGAGGCGCCCCGGCCGAGCAGGCCGAAGATGTCGAACACCGACAGGTCGAAGCCGAGCGAGGTGACGCAGAGCCCGACGTCGGAGGCGTCGAAGTCGAAGGTGCGATAGCACCAGTCGAGCAGGTTGAGCAGCGGCCGGTGGCTGACCTCGACGCCCTTGGGCTTGCCGGTGCTGCCCGAGGTGAAGATCACGTACGCGAGGTCGTCCACGGCGCCTACGAGGGGCGGGTCGCCGCGGTCGTCCCCGCCGGCGTCCAGCTCGACGGCGCGCACGTCCTCGGGCACGGCCCAGCCGGACGTCTCCGCGCAGGTCAGCACGATCCCGGCGGCGGCGTCGTCCAGCATGACCGCCGCCCGCTCGTCCGGCAGGGACGGCTCCACGGGCAGGTAGGCGCCGCCCGCCTTGAGAATCCCGAGGACGGCGGCCACCATGTCCGGCCCGCGGCACAGGCGCACGCCGACCACCGTCCCCGGCCCCACGCCCAGCTCCTTCAGCCGCCAGGCGGCGGCGTTGGCCCGCCGGTTCAGCTCCCCGTACGTCATGGTCCCGCCGGCGTGCCGCAGCGCGACCGCGTCGGGCCGGGCGGCGGCCTGCCGCTCGAACAGCCGGTGGACGGGACGCAGCCGGTCCTCGAAGGCCGCGAACAGCTCGGTCAGGTCGGGGAACTCCGGCTCCAGGGCGTCCCAGTGGTAGTGCAGCCGGTCGCCCTCCCTGATGACGATGCAGTCGAGGGCGACGTCCGGGGTGTAGGTCATCCAGGGGCCGGCCTCGACGCCGTCCGGGAGGGGGTGCTCGGTCAGGTCGAGGGTGCTGGTGTAGACGACGGGGAAGGCGTAGGCGCGGCGGCGGCGCTCCCTCATGACGTGGCCGCGCAGCGTGGCCAGGCCGGTCAGGGCGCCGTTCGCGGCGTCGGCGGCGATCCGGTCCGGGTAGGACTCCTCGTCGGTGACCCAGCTCAGGGCGGTGAACTCGCCGGGGCGCAGCGGCTCCGACTCGGCGGTCCAGCGCACCACGGACACGCTGAACGGGTCGGGGAAGCGCCCGCGCAGCGCGCCGGCCAGGGCGGCGAAGACGGTCTCGTCGGAGACCGCGGCGACGCTGCCGCTCAGCCGGACGCGGCGGGCGGGCGTGGTGGCCACCTCGGGCCCGGGCGGCAGGTCGCGGAACCGCTCGTCCCAGTAGCCGTCCCCGTGCGGGTCCTCAAGGGGGGACGCCTGGGAAGGCGGGCGCGGCTCGGCCGAGGGGTCGGCGTAGAGCCTGAACAGCTCGCGCAGCACGATGTGGATGCTCCGCCCGTCGAGCACGGTGAGGTCGACGGCCGCGTGCACGGTCTCGCCGCTGACCCGCAGCTCCCACTGCGGCCAGCGGCCCAGCGCGAACGCCCGTCCGGCCATCTCCTCGGGCTCGACGCCGGGGACCTCGGGGATGGCCCAGTTCTCCGGCGCGTGCGGCCTGATCCGCAGCGTCCCGTCGTGCGTGACCTCCGAGCGCAGCGCGTCGTGGGCGGCCACCAGGCGCAGCCAGGCCCGTCCGAGCCGGTCCCGGTCCAGGTCGCGGACGTGGAAGCTGTGGTAGACCTGGCAGCCGTCGTACTCGTGCGAACCGCCCGCGCGGGCCACGAAGTACGCCTTCTGCAGCTCGTTGAGCGGCCGGATCTCGCCCTCGCCGCTGTCGGCGGCCAGGGCGCGCAGCGCGTTGGTGAAGCGGGCGAACAGGGTCTCCGGCTCGCCGGGCGCGAAGCAGCCGGGCACCAGGTCCCAGCGCACCCGCAGCTCGCCGTCGTGCTCCCACATCTGGTGGTCGAGCGCGACGCCGGAGGTCTGGCTGAGCGCGTACGACACCGGCGGCACGGCGTCGTCGGGCCGGGCGTCCAGCAGGCTGGTGAAGACGACGGGCAGGGCGGTGCGCTCGCGCAGCTCCCGCATGACGGTCACGCCGGGGACGCCCGCGTGGCCGAGGTCGCGCCACAACCGCCGGTGCACCTCCCGGACCGCCTCCTCCAGCGGCTCGCCGAGCGTGCTCTCGGCGGCGAACACGGCGGTGCCGGTGAACGGCCCGACCACCTCGTCCACCTCGCGCGGCAGCCAGGCCCGGCCGGTCGTGGTGACGGCCAGGGAGCAGTCCGCGCCCCTGCCGACCGTCTCGGCGAACAGGGTCAGCACGAGGGCGGTCGGCGAGACGTCCAGCCCGGCGGCCCTGGCGCGCAGGGCGCCCCACTGGGCGGCGGTCAGCGAGCCGGTCAGCGCGGCGCGCGGCGAACCGTCCGGGACGCCGGCGGCGGGGCCGGGCGGCAGGTCCGCCAGGCGTTCCCGCCAGTAGTCCAGGTCCTCCTGGTGGCGGGGGCCGCGCCGCCGGGCGTCCAGCGCCAGCAGGCAGTCGCGGACGGAGAGGCCGCCGTCCTCCAGCCGATGGCCGGGGTCGCGGTAGCAGCGCCACCAGTCGCGCAGCAGCACGTCGAGCCCGCGCCCGTCGGTCACGCTCGCGTCGATGCCGAAGTGCACGGTCCCGGGCGTGGTGACCTCGACGGCGAACGGCGGCCAGACGCCGGGCTCGTACCGCCGGTGCGCGAGGCGTTCGCGGGCGCCGGGCTCGTCCACCGGCAGGTCCCAGGAGGGGGCCTGGTCCAGCACCCGCTGGGTGCCGTCCTCGCCCAGTTCCAGGCGCAGGGCGTCGTGGTGGTCCACGACGCGCTGCCAGGCCGCGCGCAGGCGTTCGGGGTCCACGCCGGGCACCTCGAACTCGCGGTAGACCTGGCAGCCGACCGGGTCGGGGGTGGCGTCCTCGTCCGCGCCCATGACGTACGCCTGCTGCAGGGGCGTCAAGGGGAACGGCTCGTGCCGCTCGCCGGGAGCCGGGCTGATCACCGGGCCGGCCGGGACGGTGTCCTCGGTCGTCCCGGCCAGCTCGGCGATCCGCTCGGCCAGCTCGGCCGGCGTCCCGCAGTCACCCAGCCGCTCCACGGGGAAGTCCAGCGAGAACTCCCGCTGGATCTCGAACCACACCCGTACCGCGGAGATCGAGTCGAGTCCGCTGTCCTTCAGTGAAGCGTCGGGGGTCAGCTCCGCACCGCCGGGCAGCACCTCGGCCAGCAGGCGGATGACCGTCTCCGTCACGCGCTCGTCGTGCTCCATGGGCCTCCTCCCTCACTGCGACGCTAGTGAGGACGACGCGCGCTGCCTGCTCAAGACTGAGCAGGCGGCGGAAGACGATCGGCCGTAACGTTCGGATCATGCCTGGTTCCTGGATAG
Source organism: Nonomuraea sp. NPDC001699 (assembly GCF_053596455.1). Taxonomy (NCBI): domain Bacteria; kingdom Bacillati; phylum Actinomycetota; class Actinomycetes; order Streptosporangiales; family Streptosporangiaceae; genus Nonomuraea; species Nonomuraea sp. NPDC001699. The sequence goes on from NZ_JBSFGF010000010.1 coordinate 275,054, forward strand.
CGGGCGGCGGCCCCAGAGCCGACGCCCGGATCAGACTGTTCTGCTTCGCGCACGCGGGAGGCGGCTCCGCGCTGTTCCGCAGATGGGACGAACATCTGTCCCCGGACGTCGACGTCTGCCCGGTGGTGCTGCCGGGGCGCGAGTCGCGCCTGCGCGAGCGGCCCTACAACCGCATGGAGCAGCTCGTGGGCCCGCTGTCGGAGGCCATCGAGCCGTACACCGACCGGCCCTTCGCGCTGTTCGGGCACAGCATGGGCGCGGTCGTGGCCTGGGAGACGGCCCGCCGGTTCCCGCCCGCGGTGCTGTTCGTGTCCGGACGCCGCGCGCCGCAGCTCCCGACCCGCCGCCGCCTCTTCAGCGACCTGTCGGAGGAGGAGATGCTGGCCGAGATGGGCAAGCTGAACGGCACGCCGTCGGAGGTGATGGGCCAGCGCGGCCTGCTGGAGGTGTTCCTGCCGAGCCTGCGCGCCGACTTCGAGCTGAACGAGTCGTACACGCCGTTGCCCGGCCCGCGTCCGGACTGCCCGATCTCGGCGCTGCTCGGCGACGCCGACCCCGAGGTGGACCCGGACGAGATCAGCGCCTGGGGCGACGCCACGGGCGGCGGCTTCACGCTGCGCGTGTTCGGCGGCGACCACTTCTACCTCAAGGGCCCGCGGCCCGAGGTGCTGGCGGCGGTCCAGGAGGACCTGGACCGCCACCTCCTCCGGGTCTAGCAGGGTCTGATCAGGTCTGACCGTCCTTGGTCAGGTCGCGCAGCCGGGCCTCCAGCAACCCGGCGGCGGCCTCCATCAGCCGGTCGGCGATGACGTCGACGTGCCTGGCCCGCCAGTCGGCCAGCTCCGTGCCGGCCACCCACCGGTTGAACGCCCCCATGGCGGGCCCGCAATGGACCTGGTAGTCCACCTGCCGTCCGGCCTCGCCGCGCAGCGCCAGCCTGATCGTGTGGACGAAGTACCAGCGGAAGACGAGCGCCATGCGGTGTTTGGGGTCGCGCTCGGCGCGAGCCAGCTCGCCCGGCCTGCGCGCGGCCAGGAACGCCCGCGTCTCCTCCCACACCTCCGCGAAGGAACGGCGGAAGAACTTGTCCTGGATCGTCCGTCTGGTCCGCTCGTCGATCTCCTCCAGCGAGCCGTACTGGCGGTAGAGCTGGTAGAGCTTGTTCGCGCGGGCCGGGAACAGCGTGCCCTTCCTGGCCACCTGCACCTGCGCGCCCAGCTCGAACAGGTCGCCGGCCGGGGCGTAGGCGGTGTCCTGCACGTCGAGCCCGGCGAGCAGGTCCTTGACGGCGTCGGACGTCCCGGCCTCGGGGGTGCACTGGTTGACGCTGCCGGTGACGATGAAGTCGGCGCCGAGCACGAACGCGGCCGCGGCCGCCTCCGGGGCGCCGATCCCGCCGGACGCGCCGACCCTGATGCGCCTGGCGTAGCCGTGCGCGGCCATCGCCTCGTCGCGCAGCCGCAGGATCGCGGGAATCAGCGCGTACGGCGAGCGCCCGTCGGTGTGCCCGGCCGAGTCGGCCTCGACGCAGACGTCCGCGCTGACCGGCAGCTCCGCGGCGACCTCCGCCTCGGCCGCGCTCAGCGCGCCCTCCCGGACGAGCCGCTCCAGGACGGCCTTCGGCGCGGGACGCATGAAGGCGGCGGCGACCTCGGGCCTGGAGACCTTGGCCACCACGTGCCGGACGGCGACCGGCCGCCCGGAGGCGTCGCGGTGCGCGCCGCTGTAGCGGTAGCGCACGAGGGGGGCGGTGAGGTGCGGGTAGGCGGCGGCCTCGATGTGCCGCACGTCGCGGCGGAGCAGCAGGTCCACCGTCTCGCGTTCCAGGCCCTCCTCGCCGAGGCCGTGGAGCAGGTTCACGCCGTACGCGCCGTCCGGCCCTAGGGCGCCCTGGATGGTGTCGAGGGCCGCGGCGATCTCGTCCGGGGTGAGCCCGCCCGCGCCGAAGAAGCCCATCAGCCCGGCCCGGCCCATCCTGATCACGAGGTCGGCCGACGCGATGCCCTTGAACATCGATCCGGCCAGGTAGGCGTGGCGGACCCGGTAGTCGGCGCGGAACTCGGCCGACCCGAGCGCGACCCCGGCCTCCCGGACGGCGGGCGTCACCGGCTCCCGGACGGCGGGCGTCGCAGGCTGGGCGGGCGTCACCGGCCGGGCGGGCGTCGCCGGTTCCTGGGGGGCGGGTTCCGGCGGGTGGCGGCGGGTGACCTGCCACAGCTTGCCGAGCACGTCGCCGGGCCCGATCTCCTCCAGCTCGGACACGCCCTGCGCCATCAGGTACCGCAGGCCGTCCACCCACCGCACCGGGTTGCAGATCTGGCGGCGCAGCAGCTCGGCCGCCTCGCCCGCCCGGTACGGACGTCCGGTCACGTTGGAGATGACGGGCACCCGCGGCTCCTCGATGCGGACGCCCTCCAGCGCCTCGGCGAAGGCGGCGGCGGCCGGTTCCATGTAGCGCGAGTGCGAGGGGACGCTCACGCTCAGCGGCACCCACTTGCCGGGGGCGCCGCGGCGGAGCGCGTCCAGCTCGTCCTTGGGCCCGGCCAGGACGACCTGTTCGGGGGAGTTGTAGTTGGCGACGTCCACGCCGGTGCCCGCCAGCAGTTCCTCCAGCCGTTCGGGGTCGGCGCCGAGGACCGCCGCCATGGCGCCGTCGGCCGCCGCCGACATCAGCTCGCCGCGCCGCTTGACCAGGGCGAGCGCGGTCTCGAAGTCGAAGCAGCCGGCCGCGAACAGCGCCGCGTACTCGCCCAGGCTGTGCCCGGCCAGGTAGTCGGGCCGTCCGCCCGCCTCCTGCCGCGCGAGGAAGCTCAGGGCGTTGACGGTGAAGAGGGCGGGCTGCACGTAACGGGTGTCACGCAGCCGCACCGGGTCGTCGCACAGCTCGGCGACGGAGTAGCCGAGGATCTCGTCGGCGCGCTCGCACAGGCCGGGGTACCGCTCCAGGACGCCCGCCCCCATGCCCTTGCGCTGCGACCCCTGCCCGGGGAAAACCCACACGACGGACATCAGGCGCGTTCCTCTCTAGCGTTCCCAGGGGAATCTCTTCTCGGTCGCGTAGTCCACGAGCCTGCGGCGCACCTCGGGGCTGGACATGAGCCGGCCGAACTCCTTGACCGCCACCTGCTCGGTCTCGTCCGACAGGATCCACAGCTCGCGGAAGTAGCGCTTCATGTCCGTGACGATCGACCGGTCCAGCTTGGTCAGCCGGTACGCCAGCCGCCGCACGAGCGCCTCCGGGTCGTCCGACACCTCGTCCACCAGGTGGAAGGCGGCGGCCTCGGCGGCGCTCACCGGCTGGGTGCTCAGCGTCATCGCGTACGCCTTCTGAAAGCCCGTGCGCCGGATCAGGAACGGCAGCACGCAGCACGGCAGCAGCCCCCACAGCGCCTCGGGGAGGCTGAAGGTGCTGCGCCCGCTGGCGAAGACGAAGTCGCTGGCCGCGGCCAGGCCGACGCCGCCGCCGGCCACCCGGCCGTCCACGCGGGCGACCACCGTCACCGGCGTCTCGGTGAAGCGGCGCAGCAGCCCGTAGAACGCCCGGCCGCCGTCGGCGACGTCGGCGCCGGCCGCCTCCTCCAGGTCCATGCCGGTGCAGAAGACGCCGTCGCCGCCCTCCAGCAGCAGGATGCGGCAGCCGGGGGTGCGCTCGGCCTCGTCCAGGGCGGCGCCCAGCTCGTCGATGGCGCGGTCGTCGATCGTGCGACGGCGCAGCGTGTGCCGCAGGGTCGCCGAGGTCAGCTCCATCTGTACTCCCGGTGGAAGTCCGCGATGCGGTCCAGCACCAGCAGGCCGCGCCCGCCGAAGGCGTCCTCGTACAGGTCGCCGTACGGCTTGGGGTCCAGCACCGCGTCCCGCACCCCGAAGGCGCGGTCGGCGCTCAGCTCGGTCAGCGCGTCCAGCTCCTCGACGCCGATCTCGCGCCGCTCGTCCAGCGCCCTGGCGATGCCGCTGCGTCCCTGGGCCGGGATCACGCCGCTGAAGAACTCCGACGCGCAGCCCGACCCGTACGAGAACAGCCCCGCCCGCCTCGGCGCGTCGAACGCGCCGTGGTCGATGAGCGAGCACAGCGCCAGGTAGAGCGCGGCCGAGTAGGTGTTGCCCACCCGCACGCCGTAGGCCAGGGACGGCGTGACCCGCGCCGCGAAGTCGGCCTCGATCTCCTCCGCCCCCATGCCCTTGAGCTTGCGCAGCAGCATCCGGTGCGCGCCCTTCACCATCCCGGCGAACGGCGTGTGCAGCGCCAGGTAGTCGAAGGTGTCCACGATGTCGGCCCCGGCCACCCGCCGCCCGTAGGCCGCGAAGCACTCCTCGGCGCAGCGCATGTACGCCAGCAGCGACAGGTCGGGATCGACGGCGTCGGTGTCGTGGCGCGGCCGGGCCGTGTCCATCACCTCGAAGGTGTGGTAGCCGCTGGCGCCAGGGTCCAGCCGGAGCACCCGCGCGTCCTCGCCGACCAGCATCGCCACCGCTCCGGCGCCCTCGGAGGGCTCCCAGTAGGTGGACTTGGCCGTGCCGCTGGCCGCGTCCGTGGCGATCGCCAGCGCCTTCACCCCGGGGATCGGGCTCGCGCCGACGACGGCCGCCGCGCACTGCAGCGCGGCCGTCCCGCCGTAGCAGGCGTGTTTGACCTCGAACGAGCGGCATGCGGGGTTCAGCCCGAGGTGGTGGTGGATGTAGGTGCTGATCGGCTTGCCGAAGTCGAGGCCCGACTCGGTGCCGACGACCAGCAGCTCGATCCGGTCCTTCTCCTCGGGGGTGAGCGCGTCCAGCAGCGGGCGGGCGGCGTTGACCGCGTTGGTGACCGGGTCCTCGCAGGGCAGGTTGACCGAGCGCTGCTCCATCATCAGGTTGCCGAAGCGGTTCACGTCCAGGCCGCGCGCGTCGAACAGCGCGCGGACGTCCGTGTACGCCCTGCCGACGTACGCGTTGATCGCCTCGATCCCGAGAGCCATGGCCTAGGGCACCATCAGGACGTCGTGGATGCTGGTCGGCACGAACAGCCGGTCCCACTGCCCGCCGCCGTGCCGTTCGGGGACGCGTTCCACGTCGTAGACCTCCTTGCGCATGCCCTCGCTGCGGTCCAGCTCCCGCACGGCCTGGTAGTCGTCCAGTTCGCGCAGGTGGATGAGGGCGTGCAGGCGGTCCTGGCGGCCCCACGTCTGCTCGTAGATGTAGGCGGTGGCGCGGCCTTCGAGGTCGGCGTTGACGTACCGGGACCAGTCGTAGAGGAACTGCCGTCCCTCCTCGCGCAGCTCGTAGCGCGCGTCGGCGGTGCGCAGCACGATCGCGCCGGCGGTCGCCGAGTTGAGCTGCTCCTTCTGGGTGGTCTGGTGCGTCGCGGGCGGCACGAAGGTGCCGGGCACGTCGTGCACGTCGTCGGTGAACCCGTGCTGCGGGCACATGACGGTCTCCTGGAGACTGCCGTGGACGAACATCTTCTCCCAGTTGCCGCCGCCCTTCTTGGGCAGCCGGTCCTTGAGCGAGATCTGCTGGAACGCCTCGTCGTGGTCCACCATCTCGATGAGCTTGCTGTACTTCTCGGGGGACTTCATGTGCACGAACCAGTGCAGCCGCTCGCGGACGCCGAAGACCTCCTCGTAGCAGAAGGTCGTGGCGACGCCGGCCTGGGCGCGGTTCATGTAGTCGAGCAGGTCGACGCTGAAGTCGCGGCCCTCGCGGGCCATGCCGTACTCCAGCATCCCCACGCGGTGGACGATCAGGCCCGCGTTGCCCGAGTGCAGCAACTGGTCGGGGGGCAGGGTGGTCTGATACTGCGCCGGCTTCGTCATGCCCCGAATGTCGCCCACGGGCGCGGGAAGCTCCGCTCAATATTGAGCAGGGCCCCCGACCGGCGGGCGGGCGGGCTCAATATTGAGCAGCAGGACGGGCGCCCGATCGGCCTAGCCTCTCCTGTGCCTGACATGCCTCTGGGAGCCCACGACCTGCTGGTCTTCATGCTGCAACTGGGCCTGCTCCTCGGTCTCGCCGTCCTGCTCGGCCGGCTGGCCGCGCGCCTGCGCATGCCCGCCATCGTCGGCGAGCTGACGGTGGGCGTGCTGCTCGGCCCGTCCCTGCTCGGCCACGTCGTCCCCGCCCTGACGTTCACCCGGCTCCACCTGCTGGACGCGGTGGGCCAAGTCGGCGTCCTGCTGCTGGTGGCCATCACCGGCATCCAGCTCGACTTCCGCCTGGTCCGCCGGCGCGGCGCCACGGCCGCCAAGGTGAGCGTCGCCGGGCTGGTCGTCCCGCTGGCGCTCGGCGTGGCCGCCGGTTACCTGCTGCCCGCCTCCCTCCTCGTCGAGGGCACCAGCGTCACCGTCTTCGCCCTGTTCCTGGGCGTGGCCACGTGCGTCAGCGCCATCCCCGTGATCGCCAAGACGCTGACGGACATGAAGCTGCTGCACCGCGACGTCGGCCAGCTCTGCCTGACCGCCGGGATGGTGGACGACGCGTTCGGCTGGTTCATGCTCTCGATCGTCTCGGCCATGGCGACGACGGGTGTGCGCACCGGCCAGATCGTGTTGTCGCTGGTCTACCTGGCCGCGCTGGTGCCGTTCGCGCTCTGGGTCGGCCGGCCGCTGGTCCGCTGGACGATGCGGGCCGCCACCCGGTCGGCCGAGCCGGGCACGGCCGGGGCCGCCGCCGTGGTGCTGGTGCTGCTGGCCGCCGCCGGGACGCACGCGCTCGGCCTGGAGGCCATCCTGGGGGCGTTCGTCTGCGGCGTCCTCCTCGGGCGTTCCGGCCACGCCGACGCGTCGTGGCTGGCTCCACTGCGGACGATCGTCCTCAGCGTGCTGGCTCCGCTGTTCTTCGCGACGGCCGGTCTGCGCATGGACCTCACGCTCCTGGCCCGGCCCGACGTCCTGGCCGCGTCCGGGGTCGTGCTGGGCGTGGCGATCGTCGGCAAGTTCCTGGGCGCGTACCTGGGGGCGCTGTTGAGCCGGATGAGCGCCTGGGAGGCGTTCGCGCTGGGGGCCGGCATGAACGCGCGCGGGGTCATCGAGGTCATCGTGGCGATGGTCGGCCTGCGGATCGGCATCATCGACACGGCGATGTACACGATCGTGATCGTCGTCGCGATCGTCACCTCGCTCATGGCCCCGCCGATCCTGCGCGTCGCGATGAGACGCGTCGAGCTCACCGCCGAGGAACGCCTGCGACGGGCCGAGCACGACCAGCTCGTCGAGCCCGGACGGCGCGCCTGACCTACCGGGGGACGACGATCGCCGTGGCCAGCAGCCCGGGGCCGGCCGTCCAGCGGCCCGCGAACCCGGGCACGGGCGCGTCCGGCGGCAGCAGCCTGGCGCGGAAGCGGCCGTCGAGGGAGAAGGTCAGGGAGCCGTCCTCGAACCCCAGCCACTCGCCGGTCAGCGGGAACCACGCCTTGTAGACCGCCTCCTTGGCGCTGAACAGCAGCCGGTCCCAGTGGGTGCCCGGCCTGAGGGCGCCGAGCTCGCGCACCATCGCGGCCTCCTCGGGCCGGGCGATCATGTGGAAGACGCGTTCGGGGAGGGGTTCGTGCGGTTCGGCGTCGATCCCGATGCTCCGCACGTCCGACGCGCCGGCCACCGCCGCCGCGCGGAAGCCCGCGCAGTGCGTCATGCTGCCCACCGCGCCCGCCGGCCAGCGCGGCGCGCCGCGCCGGCCGGGGACGATGGGCGCGGGCGGGATGCCCAGGGCCGCCAGCGCCTCGCGGGCGCAGTGCCGTACGGTGGCGAACTCGCGCCGCCGTTCGGCGACCGCCTTCCTGACCGCCGCCCGCTCCTCGGGGAAGAGCGGCACGCCGGGCGGGTCGCCGTACGCGGTCGAGACGACGACGTTGTCCGGGACGAGCCTCTCGATCACCTACCGCCTCCCGTCCGCTCCCCCTCCGTCTACCCACACCCGGCCGATCACGCCTCAGGGCACGGTCGCGGGGGCCGCCCCCGCCGTTACGGGCGACCGGCGTGCGGTACGGGATCCAGGTCGGCACCACGGACTCGACCCGGCTCCCGCCGTCGCGGCCGACGGTCGCCCGGCTATCCCCGGTCGCCGAGCGGTTCGAGGACGAAGACCGGGATCTGGCGCTCGGTCTTGCGCTGGTAGTCGGCATAGTCGGGGTACGCCGCCACCGCCCGCCGCCACCAGGCGTCCTTCTCCTCCCCCGACACCTCGCGCGCCCGGTACACGCCGGTCGCCGTGCCGTCCTGGAGCTCGACGACCGGCTCGGCGACCACGCTGGCGTACCACTGGGGGTTGACCGGCGCGCCGCCCAGGGACGCGACGGCCGCGTAGCGCCCTTCGTGCTCGACCCGCATCACCGGCGTCCTGCGCAGCTTGCCGGTCTTGGCGCCCCGGTAGCTCATCAGCACGACGGGCAGGTCCTTGATCGTGACGCCGTCGGTCGTGCCGGTGCGCATGATCTGCTCGACGTGCTCGCGGACCCACGCCGAGGCGCTGGGCTCGTACTCGCCGGTCAGTGCCTGCGCGGCCCGGCGCGCGCCCTCCGCGGGGCCGTGGCGACGGCCGGGGCGTTTGTCCACGTTGTCGGTCAGGGTGTTGATGAGGGCGGGCAGCCCGGCCACCGTCTCGGCCGGCAGCCCGGCCACGGTCTCCTCCGCCAGGTCGACCCAGAGCCGCTTGACCTGCTCGGCCAGCGCCCTGCCGCTGTCGGTGAGCTCGACCACGCTGGCCCGCTTGTCGGACGGCGCCGGGGTGCGCCGGATGTGGCCGGACGCCTCCAGCTTGCGCGTCATGAGCGTCACGCTGGGCGGCTCGCATCCCAGGGCCTCGCTGAGCTGAGCCTGGATCCTGGGCCCGGTGCGGGCGAGTTCGAGCAGCAGCGCCTCCTGCCCGGGATGCAGGCCGAGCGGGGTCAGCAGCGTGGCGGCCCTGGCCCGGTGGCGCAGGCTCAGCAGGCGGATCGCCTGGTTGACGGCGTCGGCTTGCGCGAAGTCCATGATCGCTCCTTGACGGAAATTAGTTATCTGCATAATAGTTATCCGCGTAACCGAATCCTACACGGCATCGGGACGCCACGCGCGGCACATCGCGAAGTGCCCCCCTGACGCGGCGCCTCCCCGGCAGCACGCACCCAAGGACGGAAGAACTCATGACGAGCATCGGCACCGCGCCCCCGCGGGCCACACCCCGGACCATCCCCGCCTGGCTGATCCTGGCGCTGGCCTGCGCCGGCCAGTTCATGGTCATCCTGGACGCCTCCATCGTCAACGTCGCCCTCCCCGCCATCCGCGCGGAGCTCGGCTTCACCCCCACCGGCCTCGCCTGGGTGGTGAACGGCTACCTGCTCGCCTTCGCCGGCTTCATGCTGCTGGGCGGACGGGCCGCCGACCTGTTCGGCCCGCGCCGGACGCTGGTCTCCGGCCTGCTGCTGTTCTCCGCCGCCAGCCTGGCCGCCGGCCTGGCGAGCGCGGCGGAGGTCCTGGTCGCGGCCCGCGTCGCGCAGGGCGCAGGGGCCGCCATGATGGCCCCGGCCACGCTGGCCGTGATCAACACGTACTTCACCGAGCCGGGCGCCCGCGCCAGGGCGTTCGGCGCCTGGTCCTCCGCGGGCGGCGTCGGCGGGATGATCGGCGCGGTGGCCGGCGGCGCCATCACCACCGGCCTGTCGTGGCGCTGGGTCTTCCTGATCAACGTGCCGGTCGGCGCGCTGCTGGTCGCCGTGGCCCTGACGGCCCTGGCCGGTGCGCGGGCCGCGCGGCGCGAGCCGCTCGACCTGACCGGCGCGGTCACCGGGACCGCCGGCCTGGCGGCGCTGATCTACGGGGTCATGCAGAGCGCCGACCATGCCTGGTCGTCCGGGCGGGTCGTCGTGCCCGTGCTGGCCGGGCTGCTGCTGCTCGCGGTGTTCACCGTGGTCGAGGCGCGTTTCGCCGACCGGCCGATGTTGCCCCTGCGGCTGCTCGGGATCCGCGGGGTGGCCGTCGGCAACGGCATGCTGCTGCTGTTCGGCGGGGTCACCATCGCGATGTGGTACTTCACGTCCCTGTTCCTGCAGAACGTCCTGGGCTTCAGCGCGCTGCTGGCCGGGCTCGGGCAGACGCCGGCGGCGGTGACGTTCATGCTGGTCGCCCGGGGGGCAGCCGCCCTGCTGCCGCGGGCCGGGGCGCGTCCCCTGGTGCTCGGCGGCGGCGCGTTCTTCGTGGCCGGGTTCGGCTGGCTCTCCCTGGCCGGGGCGGGCAGCGGCTACCTCACCGGGGTCCTCGGGCCCACGTTGCTCGTCGCGGCCGGCATCGGGCTGACCTTCCCCACCCTGATGGCCGCGGCGACCGCCGACGCGCCCGAGGGCGAGGCGGGCGTCGTGGGCGGCCTGGCCAACACCACGAGCCAGGTGGGCTCGTCGATCGGGCTGGCGGTCCTCGCGACGGCCGCGGGCGCCGTGGGCGCCGCGGGCTCCCCCGCCGCCCTCGCCGACGGCTACGACCTGGTCTTCCTCATCGCGGCCGGGCTCGGCCTGGCCCTGGCGGCAGGCGCCTTCCTGCTGCCGCGCCGCCGATGACCCGCCCTTCCCTCCCTCCATCCCCTTCCACCAAGGAGACATCCGTGTCCATCACCTTCGATCCGATCGCCGTGGGCGGCACGAAGCTCGCCAACCGGGTCGTCATGGCCCCGATGACCCGCAGCCGCGCCCGCGACGGGCTGGTGACCGACCTGACGGCGCGGTACTACGCCCAGCGCGCCTCCGCCGGGCTGATCGTCACCGAGGGCGTCCAGCCGTCGGTGGTCGGCCAGGGTTACCCGTTCACGCCCGGCCTGCACAGCGCCGCACAGGTCGCCGCCTGGCGCGAGGTCACCGGCGCGGTGCACGCGGCGGGCGGGAAGATCTTCGCTCAGCTCCTGCACACCGGCCGCATCGGCCATCCGGTCCTGCTGCCCGAGGGGCTGGTCCCGGTGGCGCCGTCGCCGGTGGCCGCGCGCGGACAGCTCTTCACCCCCGACGGCGTCAAGGACTTCGTCACCCCGCGCGAGCTGACCGAAGCCGAGATCGAGCAGACCGTCGCCGACTTCGCGAGCGCCGCCCGCAACGCCGTCGAGGCGGGCTTCGACGGCGTGGAGCTGCACGGCGCCAACGGCTACCTGATCCACCAGTTCCTCGCGCCCGGGACCAACCTGCGCACCGACGGCTGGGGCGGCTCGACGCCGGGACGCGCCCGGTTCGCCGTGGAGGCCGTCTCCGCCGTGGCCGACGCGATCGGCGGCGACCGCACCGCGCTGCGCATCTCCCCCGGGAGGCCGGACAACGACATGCGCGAGCCCGACCCGGGGCCCGTCTACGAGGAGCTGCTGCGGCGGACGTCCGGGCTGGGGCTGGCGTACCTGCACGTCATGGAGGCGGGCGACCGGGAGCTGACGCGGGCCCTGCGGCGGCGTTTCGCCGGCCCGCTCGTCCTCAACCCGCACACCGGCGACCGCCCGACCGGCCCGGAGGATCTCGCGCTGATCGACGACGGGACCGCCGACCTGATCGCGTTCGGGCGGCTCTTCCTGGCCAACCCCGACCTGCCCCGCCGCCTGGCGACCGGCGCGCCGCTCAACGCCCCGGACCCGGCCACCTTCTACGGCGGCGCCGCCGAGGGCTACACCGACTACCCGGCCCTGCCCGCCTGACCGGCCGTCGCCGGGCCGAGCGCCTGGAGCAGACCCCGGTCCCGGCCGCGCCGGCCCGGCCGGGGCCGGCCTCGCGCAGGGCGGCGAGGATCACCTCTGCGGGACGGCTCGCGCCCACCCGGGGGAGCACGCTCCGCACCCAGAAGATCATTTAGGTCCGCAATAACAACGGGCCCGGAGCCGCACCCTTAGTCAAGACCGGAAGCGGCCGTACGCCGCGACCTCAATAGGAAGATCCACACCCGCGACCTGCCTCACTCGCCCCCTCGGTTTTCGGCCGACCGAAAGGGCTCACGATGCCTCCCACCACGGTGAGCGCCCCCGGCCGCCGGAGCGCCGGGCGACATCAGAAACGGGCCGGGCACGAATTCGCGCCACCCCCGAGGGGAATTCCTGAATCACCCCTCCAACAAATAGTCCCGGGATGACAATTCATCGACGAATTCACGCATCCGGATCGCGCACCTACCAAATCTGTCATCATCCGATTCCGGGAGTCGCGGAATTCGCGTGAATGAATTGATTCAGTCGGCGCGATCCGGCGGGCGAGCGCCTGGAACGATCCATATGCGAGGTGGCGCCGCATCTGCCGGCATCCTCCGGACGCCCCGAAAGCTGGAATCGATGACCGAGCCCGCGATCCGGCCGAACGAGACGACGGGTCCCGCTGCTGCCGTGCGCGTCCGTCGAGCGGACCCCTGAAGTTCTACGCGGCGCTGGGATTCACCGCCACCTACCGGCAGACGCGGCCCTACGTCTGTCTGGCGCTGCGCTGGAGCGGGTTCGACCTGCATTTCGGCCCGGCGCCGAAGGGGCTCGACCCGGCCCGGGAGGGGCCGGGGGTGCCTGGTGCTGGTCGACGTGGCCGGGTCCGAGCTGAGGGCCGAGGTCAGGAGGTGGGCGTGTTGTGCATGATCTTGACCATGCGCACCTTGCCGTTGGGCTCCGGGATGATCACGTCCACCGTGCGCGCGGTCACCTCGAAGTCGGTGGCGACGGCGGCCACGGCGTCCCGGATCCTGCCGGCCAGGTCGGCGGGGGCCGTCGGCGAGGGCACCAGCAGGATCTCCACCGCGCCCGGCCGGTACTGGAGGACCTGCACGCCGCGCACGCCCTCCGTCGGCATCACGGCCGGGTTGGTGAGGAAGTTGGCGTGCACCGTACGTCCGTCGGCGGCCACCACCCGGTCCTCGGTCCGGCCCTGGATCCGCCGGATGATCGGGGTGTGGAACGCGCGGCACGGGCAGTCGTCCGGCTCGATGAGCACGCGGTCGCCGAGCCGGTAGCGGATCAGCGGCATCGCCTCGGCGTGCAGCCGGGTCACCACGATCTCGCCCTCGCCGTCGGCCAGCGACACGCTGCCGTCGTCGTGCAGCACCTCCACCACCACGTCGGCCGAGCGCAGGTGCATGGCGCCCTCGGGGCAGGTGCGGCCGATCGTGTACGCCTCCACCGAGGCGTACACCTCGTGGCCGCGCGCCCCGAAGTAGCCCAGCACGTGCTCGCGCGCCTCGGGGGTGAGCGTCTCCCCGGCGAAGATGACGGTGTGCACGCCGCGGTAGTCGACCTTCCTGCGGCGCAGCTCGTCCACGAGGGTGACGATGCAGCCGGGGAAGCCCCACAGGAACGTCGGCCGCCCGCGCAGGAACGCGTCGACCTGCTCGTCCAGGCTCCGGCTGGTGTTGACGTGCGAGGTGCGGGCCAGGCCGAGCCGCTGCAGCCGGTGCGGCCGGAACTCGCCCACCCGGAAGTAGCCGATCCGGTCCCAGGGACGCAGGCCCGAGGCCAGCAGGTCCTGGAGGTAGGTGGCGCGCAGGTAGCCGAGGTCGCCCTCGGAGTAGAAGGGGCGGATGGGCACGCCGGAGGACCCGCTGGTGGGCGCCTCGCGGGTGTTGTCCGGGGTGAACCCGGTGGCCATCAGTTCGGCGGGCGGCAGGTCGCGCAGCGTCGCCCGGTCCAGCAGCGGCAGGGCGGCCAGGTCGGCGGCGGTGGACAGCGCGGCCACGGCGTCGGCCGGCAGCACGCGGCGGTAGTACGGCACGTTGGCGTGCGCGTGGCGGACGAGCCCGGTCAGCAGCCGGTCCTGCACGACCTTGAGCCGGGCCGGGTCCAGCCGGTCCCGCGAGCGCGCCAGGTACAGGTTCCGCAGCACCGGCACCACCGGGATCGTGCTGGGCAAGCCCTTCATGAGGTCTCCTTCTTCAGCGTGGCCAGCATGACGCCGCCCTTGACCACCTCGCCCGCGCAGTACGCCAGCAGCGCGCCGAACGCCGCCGCGGCGGGCACCAGGAACCATCCGGCGGCGGCGACCACCGCGAACTGCAGGCACGCGGCCACCGCCGCGAGCCGCCGTCCCCGGTCGTCGGTGTTCTCCACCAGCAGGAACGCGGGCAGCACGGCCGCCGTCAGCGCCGCCTCGGCCAGCAGCGCGGCACCGGTCGCCACCACGCCCCGCTGGCCGCCCGCCAGCACCACCGCGAGCACGACCACCGCCACGGCCCCGGCGGGCACGGCGGGCGCGAGGATGCGCCGCGCCATCCGCCGGGCGCCGGCCTCGCCCGTGCCCTCGATCCAGACCGCCACCCGCGGCTGGAGGATCCGCAGCAGGTACGACACGCCCATGACGACCACGGACAGCGCCACCGACCACACGTAGAAGACGCTGGTCTTCTGGGCGTCGTCCAGGTGCGCGAAGTACGCGAACGTCACCGAGGTGGCCGCGACGCTGGTCACCTCGCCGACGCTGAGCAGCGCCGCCGCGCGTACCGCCGGCCGGTGGGCGCCCTTGTCCGCCTTGCCGGTGCGTCCGCGCAGCAGCCCGGCCGCCAGCACGATGTTGAGCACGGCCAGCACGCCGACGTGCAGGGCCAGCAGCGCGTTGGCGCGCATGCCCGTCCAGGCCACCAGCCCCACGCCGGACGCCTGCGCGACGGCGAGCGTCAGGTAGGCCAGCACGTCGATCCGGGCCCGGCCGCGCAGCCGGTTCAGCGCCGCCATGACCGCGCAGCAGCCCAGCCCGCAGGCGTAGGCCGCGGCGGCGGCGTACCTGGTGGGCGCGCCGTCGGGGTCGGCCGCCGCCAGGGCCAGCCAGACCGGCACGGCCAGGGCGAACGGGGTGGCCGCCAGCAGCATGAACAGCGGCCGCAACGCCTGCCCGTCGCGCCGCGGCACCAGCGCGAGCGCCGCCTTCTCGATCCCGCTGGACGTCAGCGCCAGCAGCCACCCGGACACGCCGTTGGCGGTGGCGTACAGGGCGAACTCGTCGGCGCCCCAGAGGCCGAGCAGCACCAGGTTGGCGGTCCACAGGGCCGCGCGGAACGCGCCGCGCCCGGCGAACAGGGCCGCGGTCACCGCCACCAGGCGTGGCGGCGGCCTGCGGCGCAGGCTCACGGTCACGGGCCGGCCTGGGCCGACTCGACGAACCTGCCCTTGCCGCCGGGGGTGAGCGTGACCCGGTCGGCCTGCTCGAAGCGCACCTCGACCGGGCCGCCCACCTGCTGGGACAGCCCGCGCCGGTAGGCCGTGGCCACCTCGTCGAAGTCCCGGCCCGCGTCGGGGACCAGGTGGACGGTGACGTTCCCGTCGGCGTCCTGGCGGACCATGCTCTCGGCGACGCCCGGCGTCCACATGGCCAGCGACAGGAAGGTGGCCGTGTAGACGCGGTGACCGCCGGGGAAGGTGATGTAGTCGTCGGACCGGCCGCCGGTCACGCGCATGCGCATGAACCGGTTGCCGCACCCGCACTCCCCCGGCACGATCATGCCGCGGTCGCCCAGGCGGTAGCGGATCAGCGGCATCGCGCGTTCCCTGAAGTGGGTCACCACGACCGCGCCGTCCTCGCCGTCGGGCACGGGCGCGCCGGCGTCGTCCACGATCTCCAGGCGGACGCGGTCCTCGTCGACGTGCATCGCGCCCCGGTCGCACTGGGTGGAGACGGTCAGCACCTCGTAGGCCGAGTACTCGTCGTACACCGGGACGCCGAAGCCGTTGGCCAGCAGCTCGCGCACCTCGTCGGTGAGCAGCTCGGAGTCGGTCATGACCATGCGCAGCGTGCGCCGCAGCCGGGCCACGTCGTGCGGGCCGGCGGCGCGCAGCAGCCCGCGCAGCACCACCGGGTAGCCCATGATCAGGTGCGGGCGCACCTTCAGCACGTCGGCCAGGATCTTCGCGTCGCCCTGACCGGCGCCGATGACCGTGCGCGGGAACAGGCCGATCCGCTGGAACCAGCGCAGCGGGCGCGGGAACGGCTTGATGTGCGCGATCCGCCACCACGGCCGGTAGCCCGACAGCAGGAAGCGGCGGAAGATGGTCGCGCCGTGGTAGCCGTAGGCGGCCACGTCGTGCCGGACCTCCAGGACGCGGCCCGTGGTCCCGCTGGTACGGTCCACCCGGTAGTCCTTCGCGCCCAGGCCGGGCGTGTGGAAGCGGGACAGGTCGCCGTCCAGCACGGTGGCCTTGTCCAGGATCGGCAGCCGGGCCAGGTCGGCCAGGCTGTCCAGGGGCACGTCGTAGCGCGGGTCGGCGTAGTGCGGCACGTGCGCGCGGGCGAAGGCCAGCAGGTCGCGCAGGCCGTCGAGGGTGAGCCGGTCGGTCTCGGCGCGCGGGCGGCGGATGGCGCGGAAGGCGTCCACGACGTGCCGCACCTCCCGCACGGCGACGCCCAGTCCGTGGCTCACAGGCCGTCCCCGATCTCGAAGCGGAGCAGCCCTGTGGCCTCGCGCAGCACGCCGGTCAGGGCGTCCGGGTCGGGGGCGGCGGCGGTCAGGTAGCCGAGCTTGGCGCCGGCCCGGGTGTAGCGCTCGACGTGGTCGCCGGGCGCGGCGGCCAGCACCAGGTCCACGACGCCGGGCAGCTCCCTGACCTGCTCCTCGCCGTCCACCCGGACCAGCTTCCCGTCGCGTTCGGCGCCCAGGACGCGGACCGCGCCGTACCGGGTCGCCGCCGGGGTCAGGCACGGCGTCTCGCCCATGGCCGACAGCACGTACTGCTCGACCACGTCCACGCCGTGGACCAGGCCCAGCAGCTCGGCCAGGCCGTTGCCGCCGAGGCGGGCGCCCATCTCGACGAGCACGACCTCGCCCGTCCCGGTCACCAGGACGTCGGCGCTGAGCGGCCCCTCGCGCAGCCCGGTCTCGGCGCAGACCGCGTCGAGCATCGGACGCACGGCGTCGGTGACGTGGGCCGGGCCCGGCATGGTGTGCTGGACGGTGATGAACAGCGGCGGCGGAGTCAGCTCCCGTTCGGCCAGGCCGATCAGCGCCACCTTCCCGCCGATCACGAACGCCTCGGCCGTGTAGTGGGCGCCCTCCAGGAACTCCTCGGCCACGACCCGCCCGGACAGCGACCACTCCCTGGCCAGCCGTACGGCCTCGGGCAGCTCGTCCGGGGCGGCGCACAGGGACACGCCGCGGCTGCCGGAGGAGTCCACCGGCTTGACCATGAGCGGGAACCCCAGGCCGGGGGCGTCCCGCAGCACCTCCTCCTCGGCGCCGCTCACGTGGCGGGGGCCGGGCAGGCCGAGCCGGGCGCACATCGCGCGGAACCAGCCCTTGTCGACCGAGCCGCGCACCGCGCCCTCCGACAGCCCGCACGGCAGGCCGAGGCGCGCGGCCAGGGCGAGCTGCGAGGGCAGGTTGACGTCGCTGGCCGGGGAGACCACGCCGGCCAGGCCGGCGCGTCCGGCCAGGGCCCGCGCGACCCGCGGCACGTCGCGGGTGCTGAGGTCGAGGAACTCGTCGGCGTGCGCGACGCCGGGGGCGTCGGCCCGCATGTCCACGCAGATCGTGCGCACGCCGAGGCGGGCCGCGGCGCGGATGGTGCTGATGGCGCCGTCCGCGCCGCCGAGGACCGCGATGGTGCGGCGGTCGCCGGTCATGCGAGCCTCCCGGCGAGCAGGTCAGCGGAATCGACCGGCACGTTGGCCTCCCGTACGAGGAACAGCGGCGGACGGGCCTGACCGCGAGAGATGTGCAGAAGCGTCCGGGCCATCAGGGTGAGCCCGGCCAGGGCGGCGGCCAGCGCCAGCCCGAACAGCGCCGTGCTGCCGGTGAGCCCGGCCAGCAGCGCCAGGGGCAGGCCGACCAGCCCCGCCCAGACCGCGGCCGCGATCGGCCGCGTCGAGAAGCCGAAGAACAGGTCCAGGGAGTGCCTGGCCAGGCCGCGCACGGTCACCTTGGACGAGCCGTGCACCCGCGGCCGGTGCGCGGTCGGCACGGTCGTCCAGGCGCGCGTCAGGCGCGGCAGCGTGGCCAGGAAGTAGGGCGTGCCGAGCCGCAGGTCCACGATCCGGCGCGCGATCTCCGTACGGACCAGCCGGAACGTCGTGGCGCGCGGCGGGATCTCGATGCCCAGCAGCCGCCGCGCCAGCCAGTCGTGCACGATCGACGCGGTCCGCCGCGGCCAGGGGTCCTTGCGGTCCACCCGGATGCCGAACACCGCGTCGTACCCGTCGGCGGCCCGCTCGATCAGCCGCTTGGCCTCGGTCGGCGGGAACTGCAGGTCGGCGTCCAGGTGCAGCACCCAGGGGTTTCGGGCGTACCGATAACCGGCCGAGAAGGCGGCCTCCACGCCGAAATTCCTGGACAACGATATGAACGACACCCGATTGTCACTCTCGGCGATCGCGCGAATGCGCGCGAGCGTGTCATCCGTGCTGCCGTCGTCGACGAAGAGTATTTCGAGGTCGCCCTGGTCACCCAGCGCGTCTGCGATTTCGCGATAGGTGTCAGGGATGTTGTCGGCCTCGTTCAGGCACGGAACGACCACGGTGAGTGCCAGGCCGTCCGGCGGAACTGGAAGCGGATGTTCATTCATGGAACGGTCTTCACCACGTGCATCAACCCCGGTTCACCCCGCGATGGGGCCCGGGCATTCCCGCCCGGCTACGACCCCGGTTGCGGAATATATCGGCACGTGTCAGAAAAAAGATAGGTATTGATTTCTTTCCGGACGGTTTGTTAGGAAGATCTCCGACGCGGGGCCGCTGGGTCATGCGCATTGTCAGGGGGCATTCATGTTTGTGCTCGGCATCAGCCAGGTCCACGACTCGGCGGCGGCCCTGGTGGCCGACGGGACGATCGTGGCCTTCGCCGAGGAGGAGCGTTTCACCAGGGTCAAGCACGACGGCCGCTTTCCCGCGCAGGCCGTGCGCTACTGCCTGGAGGAGGCCGGCATCACGCTGGCCGACGTGGACCACGTCGCCTACTACTGGCAGGCGCCACGCGAGACGCTGCACGCGGCCGGCCACTTCCTCCGGCACCTGCCCCAGACGCTGGCCGTCTTCCGCAACGACGCCGGCGACTACGGCGACAAGGCCAGCGGCCTGCTGGAGACGCTCTCCGACCAGAAGGGCCAGGCGCACCCGGACGACTACAACGTGGGCGGCGCGCTGCTGCTGCACCTGCGGCGCGGGTTCACCCTGGAGACGATCCTGCGCGAGTCGCAGAACTTCCGGGGCAGGACGAAGTTCAAGGTCCACCTGATGGACCACCACCGCGCCCACGCCGCCAGCGCCTTCTTCATCTCGCCGTACCAGGAGTCGGCGATCATCACCTGGGACGGCATCGGCAGCGACGGCACCTCCACCTACCTCGGGCTGGGCAAGGGCGGCCGGATCCACGACATCCGGCGGATCAAGTTCCCGCACTCGCTGGGCGCCATGTACGCCGGCGTCACCGGCTACCTCGGCTTCAACCCCACCAGGGACGAGGGCAAGGTCATGGGCCTGGCCGCGTACGGCACCGACCGGTACGTGCAGGACTTCGCCGACCTGGTCCGCCTCGGCCCCGACGGCCGCTTCGAGCTGGACCTGAGCTGGTTCCGGCACCACGCCACCGGCAAGCACCAGATGTCGCCCAAGTTCCTGGAACGCTTCGGCCCGGCCCGGCCGCGCGAGCGCGCCACCCCCTCCCAGCACTACGCCGACGTCGCGTACGCGCTGCAGGCCACGCTGGAGAGCACCGGCCTGCACGTCGCGCGCTGGCTCCAGGCCAAGACCGGGCAGACCCGCCTGGTCACCGCCGGCGGCGTCGCGCTGAACAGCGTCATGAACGGCCGCATCCTGCTGGAGACGCCGTTCGAGGACTTCTTCGCCCAGCCCGCCGCCGCCGACGACGGCTCGGCACTGGGTTCGGCGCTGCTGCTGGGCGTGGAGAAGTACGGCATGCGCCGCCCGCGCGACCAGGAGTACATCTTCCTCGGCCCGGAGTTCACCGAGGAGGAGATGGAACGGGCGCTCCAGGACGCCGGCCTCAAGTACCGGCGCACCGAGGACATCAACGACACGACCGCGCAGGCGCTGGCCGACGGCAAGATCGTCGGCTGGTTCCAGGGCCGCATGGAGTGCGGGCCGCGCGCGCTCGGCAACCGCTCGATCCTGGCCGACCCGCGCCGCGCCGACGCCAAGGACCGGCTCAACGAGAAGGTCAAGCACCGCGAGCCGTTCCGTCCCTTCGCGCCCTCCTGCCTGGCCGAACGCTCCGGCGAGTACTTCGCCAGCGGCTACCCCTCGCCCGTCATGCTGCTCGTGTTCGACGTGCTGGAGCACCAGCGGGACAAGGTGCCGGCGATCACGCACGAGGACGGCACCGCCCGCGTCCAGACGGTCACGGCGGCCGACAACCCGCGTTACCACGCGATGATCTCGCGCTTCGCCGAGCTGACCGGCGTGCCCATGGTGGTCAACACCTCGTTCAACGACAACGAGGAGCCCATCGTGTGCACCCCCGAGGACGCCGTGCGCTGCTACCTCAAGACCGACATGGACGCCCTCTCGCTGGGACCGTTCTTCACGGAGAAGGACGATCGTTGAGGCGTTGGCTGTGGCTGGCGCCCGCCGCACTGGGCGCCGGGGCGGCGACACTGATCATGGTGATCCTGCCGCCCGACCGTACGTTGGACAACCCGTTCGAGGCCCTGTGGAAGGTCAGCCCGCTGGTGTTCGCGGTGCTGGCCGTCGCCGGGTTCCCCCGGCGTCCCGGGCTGGGGATGGCGCTGATGTGCGCGCTGGTCGTCGGCTACATGGGCGTGCTCGACACGATCAACGTGCTGCACATCTTCTCCTTCGCCGAGTCCGCCGACCAGAAGGCCGCCTTCCCCGAGCTCTACCAGTTCATGCTCTTCATGAACTCGTTCACCGTGCTGGCCGTGCTGTTCGCCTACCGGCTGGGCGGCGCCCGCTCGGACCGGGTGCTGAAGGTCGGGATCGCCAGTGTCCTGGTCGTGATCTCCGGGCTCAATGACCTGTCGATGTGGTTGCTCGGCGACTGGCCCGAGGGCCGGCCCGCGACGCTGACGTGGGCCTCGCACATCGCGGTGTTCGTCGGCGGGCCGCCGAGCGTCGCCGTGGCCGTGATCTTCTTCGCCGTCCACCTCGTCCTGGCCGGGATCGTGCTGGCGCTGCCCGTGCGGCGATGGCTCGACCGGCTGCTCCCGGCCGCCGCGTGAACGCCGACTTAGTCGTCGTCGGCTCCGGCCTGTTCGGGCTGACCGTGGCCGAGCGGTGCGCGAGCGAGCTGGGGCTGCGCGTGCTGGTGCTGGAGCGCAGGGACCACGTCGGCGGCAACTCCTACAGCGAGCCGGAGCCGCAAACCGGCATCGAGGTCCACCGGTACGGGTCGCACCTGTTCCACACGTCCAACGCGCGCGTGTGGGACTACGTCCAGCGGTTCACGTCGTTCACGCGGTACGAGCACCGGGTCTACTCGGTGCACAAGGGCCAGGTCTACCCGATGCCCATCAACCTGGGCACGATCTGCGCCTTCTTCGGCCGCCACCTCGGCCCGGACGACGCCCGCGAGCTGGTCGCCCGCCAGGCCGCCGAGATCACCAGCGTCGGCAACCTGGAGGAGAAGGCGATCTCGCTGATCGGCCGGCCGCTGTACGAGGCGTTCATCCGGGGCTACACCGCCAAGCAGTGGCAGACGGCCCCGGCCGAGCTGCCCGCCGAGATCATCAGCCGGCTGCCGGTGCGGTACACCTTCGACGGACGCTACTTCGACGACCTGTACCAGGGGCTGCCCACCGACGGCTACGCCGCCTGGCTGGAGCGCATGGCCGACCATCCCAACATCGAGATCCGGCTCGGCACCGACTTCTTCGACCTGCGGGAGAGCCTGGCCGGCGCGGTGCCCGTCGTCTACACCGGGCCCCTGGACCGCTACTTCGGCCACGCCGAGGGCGAGCTGGGCTGGCGCACGCTCGACTTCGAGACGTCCGTGCTGCCGACCGGCGACTTCCAGGGCACGTCGGTGATCAACTACGCCGACGAGGACCTGCCGTGGACGCGCATCCACGAGTTCCGCCACCTGCATCCCGAACGCACCTGGTACCCGTCCGACGCCACCGTCGTCATGCGCGAGTACTCCCGCTTCGCCGGGCGGGCCGACGAGCCGTACTACCCGATCAACACCCCGCAGGACCGCGACCGGCTGCGCCGCTACCGGGACCTGACCAAGGGCGAGCGGGACGTCTGGTTCGGCGGGCGCCTGGGCACCTACCAGTACCTCGACATGCACATGGCCATCGCCGCCGCCCTCACCCTGTACGAGAACCGCCTGCGCCCCCGCTTCACCGCCCGCACCCCCGAGTAGGCCGCGCTCCCGAGTGGCTGCGGGCGGTTGTGCCGGGACAGGGGGCGGTCCACACTGCTGGCATGCAGGTAATCGTGCGCCTCGACGGCGAGACGCCGACCGCCCCCGCCCTCTCCTCCCTGGAGCGCCAGCTCCGCGGCGACAGCGCCTTCCGCGGCGTGGAGATCCGGCCCCTGGCCGGGCCGCCCGAGCCGGGCGCCATGAACGGGACCGTCGACGCCCTCATGGTCGCGGTCTCGGCCGCGTCCGGAGGGCTGGGCGTCTCGATCGTCCAGGCGCTGGCCGGCTGGCTCAGAACACGGCGCCACAGCTTCACGGTCAAGGTCAGCCACGGCGAGCGCACGCTGGAGCTCTCCGTCGAGGCGGCCAAGGATCCGGCGAAGGTGATGGAGGTGGCCCGGCTGCTGGCCGACATGCTGGAGCCGCCCGCCTCATGAGCGCCTGGCCCGACCCGGCCCGGTGCCGGGCCGTCCTCGTCGGCACGACGACGTACACCGACCAGGTCATGTGGCCCGCCCTGCCGGCGGTGCGGGCCAACGTCACGGACCTGGCCGAGGTGCTCACCGGCCCGCGTTCGTGGGGGCTGCGGCCCGACCACTGCGCGCAGCTCATCGACCCGGCCAGCTCCGACCACGTCCTCGGGCTCATCCACGACGCGGCGACCGAGGCCGCCGACACCGTCCTCATCTACTACTCCGGCCACGGCGAGAAGACCGAGAACGACCTGTTGCTGCCCATCGCCACCACCCGGCCCGACCGGCTGCGGATCGGCGGCGTGCGGTTCTCGGTCATCCGGGAGATCATCCGCGAGCGCCGCGCGCCCCGCGCCGTGGTCGTGCTCGACTGCTGCTACAGCGGCATGGCGCACGGCATGAGCGGCCCGGCGCTGCGCGGGCTGATCGACACGACCAGCGCGTACGTCCTGACCTCCTCGGCCAGGGACACCCTGTCGCTCGCGCCGCCCGGAGAGCGCCACACAGCCTTCACCGGCGAGCTGCTCAGGATCCTTCAGGACGGCGTCCCCGCCGGGCCCGCCGACCTGTCCATCGGGGACGTCACCCGCGCGCTGCGCTACCGGCTGCTCGACCGGCGGCTGCCGCTGCCCGAGTACAGCCAGGCCGGCGCGGCCGACGAGCTGCCGCTCGTGCGGAACAGGCCGGAGCCGGCGCGGACGCGGCCCCGGCCCGCCCCCGCCCCGCCGCCGGGCATCCGCCTGGCCGGGGCCGCGCGCCGGACGGGCCGGGCCGTCGGCATCTCCTTCGGCGCGAGCAACTCCGTGATCACTGTCGTCGACGGCGGCGAGCCCACCGTCGTCCCCAGCTCCGAGGGCTCGCCGGCGACGCCGTCCGTGGTGGCCTTCGGCAAGAACGGCCAGATCATGGTCGGCGAGCCCGCCAAGCGGCAGGCCGTCGTCAACGCGGAACGCACGGTCCGGTCGGTCCTCCTGGAGATGGGCGGCGACTGGTCGGTGCGCATCGACGGCTCGGCGTACTCGGCGCCGCAGGTCGGCGCGCTCGTGCTGGGCAAGCTGAAGCGGGACGCCGAGGCGTACCTGGGCGAGCAGGTAACCGACGCGGTGCTCACCGTCCCGGCCTACTACGACGACGCCCAGCGCCAGGCCGTCACCGAGGCCGGCACGCTGGCGGGACTCAACGTGCTGCGCCTCGTCAACGAGCCGACCGCCGCGGTGCTGGCGTACGGGCTCGACGAGGAGGAGAACCGGTCCGTCCTGGTCTTCGACCTCGGCGGCAGCACCTACGACGTGTCCTTGCTGCACATCGGCGACGGCTACGTCGAGGTGCTGGCCACCCACGGCGACACCCGGCTCGGCGGCGACGACTGGGACCAGCGCGTCGTGGACGAGCTGGTCAGACGGTTCAGGGAGGCCCACGGCGTCGACCTGACCGGTGACAGGGTGGCGCTCCAGCGGCTGCGCGAGGCCGCCGAGCGGGTGAAGATCGAGCTGACCGGCGCGCGGGAGGCCCGCGTCGACCTGCCCTACCTGGCCACGGTCCGGCAGGCCCCGCGCCACCTGGACACGACGGTGACCCGGCAGGAGTTCCAGAGCCTGACCGCCGACCTGCTCGTCCGGCTCAGGGGGCCGTTCCGGGGGGCGCTCCAGGACTCCGGGCTCAAGGTGTCCGACCTCGCGCACGTGGTGCTGGCCGGCGGCGCGAGCCTGATGCCGGCCGTGACGGCGCTGGTCACGGAGATGTCCGGCGGCAAGGTGCCCCTCACGCGCTTCGGCCCGGCGGAGGCCGCCTCGATCGGCGCGGCGCGGCAGGCGAGCGTGCTCAAGGCCGACCTGACGCCGGTGACGCTCGGTCTCCGGGGCAAGGGCGGCGTCCTGCGGAAGGTCATCGAGCGCGGCAGCCCGGTCCCCGCCGAGCGGACGGTCACGTTCACCACGACCGCCGATCACCAGTCGTCGCTGCGGGTCGAGGTCTACGAGGGCGAGCAGGAGACGGCCGCGCTCAACGCGGTGCTGGGGACGTACATGGTGGGCGGCATCCCCGCCGCGCGGCGCGGGGAGCCGCGGATCGAGGTCACGTTCGCCGTGGACGCCGGTCTGACCTTCACCGTCACGGCCCGCGAAGCGGCGACCGGCGTCTTCCTCCCGGTCACCCGCCACCCCGCCTGACCGCGGGTCCGACCTTCACCACCACGGCCCGGCAAGCGGCGCCTTCCTTTCGGTCACCCCCCGCCTGCGGGCCGCCCGTGGATGGGGTGGCCCACAGGCGGCCGGTCAGGGGGTGGCCTGCCAGGAGGTGCGGACGAGGGCGCGTTCGGTGGCGGCCAGGTGGGTGGCCGCGGCGAGCCAGGCCCGCGCGTACCCGTCCGGACCGGCCTCGGTCAGCCTGCCGAAGACGTCCCGTTCGCGGCGGTCGGCCTCGTCGGCGAGCGCGACGGCCAGGCCGGCGGCCGTCCGGAAGCCGGCGTCGCGCAGGGACGCGGCCTGCCGGCGGGCGTCGCCGCCGCGCGCGGACTCGGCGACCGCCCTGCGCCCGCCGGAGACGGCCAGCTCGACCAGCCGGCGCACCCGCCAGAGCGGCGCGCCTTCCAGCGGGTCCGCCTCGCCGTACGCGTCCTGGCCGGGCGGCGGGCACGCGTCGGCGGCCGGGAGGTGGGAGCCCTGGAGGCGGTCGTAGCCGAGGTCGGCCCGCCCCTGCCACTCGGGCGGCAGCCTCAGCGTCGCCTCCTCGCCCGCGACCGGCCCCACGGCGAGCGGGACCAGCGTCGCCGCCCGGCCGGGCTCGACCCTGGCCACCACCCGTACCCGCAGGCCGGGCCGCGAGGCGAGCCGCCGCAGGTTCTCGACGTGCGCGAGATCGGGATGACGGCTCGCCGGGACCAGCCGGACCATCGGCCCTTCGCCCTCGGCCGGCGCCGGGCCCGCGGTCAGGAACTGGCGGGCGAGGACGTGGTCGCCCGCCGCGCCGACGATCACCAGGTCGCAGCCGACCGGCTCCCGTACCTGCTCGGCCGACTCCTCCTCGCTCCACGCCCCCGCCGACAACCGCTCCCCCGCCGCCTCGGCCAGCGGCCGGGTGAACAGCGCGCCGAGCGGCCCGTCCGTCCAGGCCAGGCCGGTGACCGGGGTGGCCTGCACGCCCTTGCCCGCGCCGAGGCGGCCGTCCGGGGAGACGGTGGCCCCCGCGATCAGCAGGCCGCCGCGGGCCAGTTGCGCGTGGCTCATCATGGCCGCCCCGATCGCGACGGTCGCGGTGGCCGCGCCGCGGGCACGGGCGGGGCCGCCGGGTTTGACGTCGGCGACCGAGAACCAGCGTCCGTCGTCGGTGACGAGGTGCGTGACCACCCCGCCGTAGCCGGTGCTGCTGATCACCGGCTCGCGGAAGACGCCGTACACCTTCAGGCCGCCGTTCGGACGGTAGCCGCGCCGTACGGTGCCGACCAGCGCCGGGTCGGGATCGGACGCGGCCAGCCGGCCCACGGTGAGCAGCAGCTCCCGCAGGGCGGACACCAGGTCGGCGAGGCGGTGGCCGTCGTACCGGGCACGGGCCGCGCGCAGCCCGCGGACCACCCGCAACGTCGCGGCCTCGGCCTTGGGCAGCCCGGCCAGGCGGGCGGTGTGGGCGGCTCGGAGCAGCTCCGCCTGCGGCACCGCGCCCGCTCCTGGCACACCGGCCGACAGGACGGCGGCCGCCGCCCGCCACAACCCCGCAGCGGCCGCCACCTGCGCCGCTCCCGGCACAACGGCTCCGGCCGTCCGCCCGTCACCCTGTCCGGAGCCTGGCCCGGAGCCCTGTCCGGAGCTCTGTCCGGCCTCCTGTCCGGCCCCCTGTCCGGCCCCCTGTTCGGCCTTCTGCCCGGTTTCCGGCGTTCGGCCGGGGTCCGCGGAAACGGGTCGTTCGTCGGTGGGGGGCGCGCCGGGGTGCCCGGGGCTGGACGGCGGGGAGCCCGGTGACGCGGGAACGTCGTCGGGGGTGGCCGACTCGCCGTCCGGGAGCGGAAGGTCGGCCGGGTCGGCCAGGGGGCAGGCGGTGAGGAGGGCGGCCCGGTGCAGGCAGCGGGGCGCGAGGAGGCAGGAGCAACGTGCCTGCCCCTCCTCCGCGATCACCCCGGACGGCCCCGGGGACAACGTGACCACCGCGTCCTCCCCGCACGTGACCACCACGTCGGCGCCGTCGGCCACCCGGTAGAGGGCGGCGTACTGGCCGACGGCCGCGTCCAGCTTCTTGCGCAACCTGCTGGTCAGGGCATCGACGGCGGCGGCCACCACGTGCGGCGCGACGGGCGGGAGCGTTGCAGAGCTGTTCACCGGACTTCTCCCCGGAGGCGGTCGCCCACCCAGCGGGCGAGGGCGAGCGGGCTGAGCGCGGCGACGGGCATGCCGGCCGCGACGAGCTGCTGGGCGATGGGCAGCGAGTAACGGGGCACGCCCTGGTCGTCCAGCGCCGCGCAACCCATCAGGTGCACGCCGGACCCGGCCAGCGAGCGCACCTCCGCGAGCAGGCCGCCCACGGGGTAACCCTCCTCGAAGTCGCTGACGACGACCACGAGCGTACGGCTCGGCACGGTGACCAGCGTCCGGGCGTGCGCGAGCCCGGCGGCGATGTGCGTACCGCCGCCGACCCGCACTTCGAGCAGCAGGGACAGCGGGTCGTCCACCCGGTCGGTCAGGTCGATCACCTGCGTGGAGAACGTCAGGAAGTGCGTCGAGAGCGTCGGCACGCCCGCGAGGACGGCGGCGGTCAGCGCCGACCACACGACCGAGGCCTCCATCGATCCCGACACGTCCACCACGAGGATCAGCCGCCAGTCGGCCTCCTTCCTGGCCCGCGTGCTGAACACCGGCCGTTCCGGCACCACCACGAGCCGCCCGTCGTCGAGGCGGCGGGTGTGGGCCAGGTTGGCGCGCAACGTGCGCGGCAGGTCGAGCCGTCCGCCGGGCCTGCTGGTCGGACGCGGGTTGGCCAGGCCGGTCAACGCGGGTCTCAGCCGGGTCGCCAGCTCGCGGGTGAGCTCGGCGACCAGGCGGCGGACGAGCGGTCTGAGCTTGGCGACCTGCTGCTCGGGCAGCCCGCCGGCCAGCGACAACACCGAGGTCAGCAGCTCGACGGACGGCCGCACGGCGGCGGGGTCCAGCTCGGCGAGCACGTCGTGGCGTCCGGCGTCGGCGGCCCTGGCCAGCACCTCCTCGCGTACGTCGCCGCCGAACAGGGACTCCAGCTCGTCGGCCCATTCGCGGGCCGTGGGGAACGGGGCTCCCTGGCCGCCGGCGTCGCCCTGCTCGAAGTCGTCGGCGCCCTCGCCGCGTCCGGCGCCGTAGAGCTCGTCCAGGGCGCGGGCGTACGGGCGGGCGCCGGCGGGCAGCCGTTCGTGCTCCCGTCCGAGCAGCAACCGCCACCGGTCGGCCGGACCGATCAGCGACCTGCCTCCCGGACTGCGCACCACCCCCGACACCCCAGGTTCCTCCTCGCCGGCCGCTTCCCGACCCGTGAGCGCGCCGCCCTCGGCGGACGGCCCTTCAGCGGACGGCCCTTCAGCGGACGGCCCTTCAGCGGATGGCCGGGGCCGGTCCTCCTCGGCGGGCGACTTCTCGGCCGGTGGCTGGAGCTGGGCGTCTTCCGGGGTCGGGAGGCCGAGGGTGGTCAGGGCCGTGAGGCCGGCCAGGTCGGCGGCGGTCCAGACGGCCAGCAGGTCGGCCGGCGCGCCCAGTACGAGGTCCGGCCGGTCGCCGAGCCGTTCGGACACCGCGGCCAGCAGCCGCCCGCGTGCCGCCGGAGCCAGCGTGTCGAACCCTCCGCGCAGGGCGGGCAGCCGGTCGAGGAACTCCTTGTCCGCCAGCTCGTCCACCCGGTCCATCAGCGGGTCGAGCGCGGCGGGCGCCGCCTGGAGCAGCGGTCCGGCTGCCGTGAGCACGCCGGTCAGGAGCAGGCTCAGCCGGCGACGGCCGTCCGGGGTCGTGGCGGCGTCGATCCAGCCGGCGGCCCGCGCGCCCAAGAGGTCGGGACCGTCCAGGTCGAGCAGCACGCGGGCGGCCAGCGCGGCCCCCTGGACGAGCGGCGCCCCGGTACGCGCGAGCGCGCCCAGCGCGTCGTCCATCCGCAGGCCCAGCCGGTCCTCGCCGGCCCGCGTGGCGAGCGCGACCAGCGCCACCGCGTCCTCGGGCCGGTCGCTGCCGGCCAGGCCGGGCAGGGACCGGACCGCCGCCTCCAGCAGCGTGACCGCCAGCTCGCCCGAATGCTCGCGACCCTCCGGCGTGGTGCCGGGAAGGTGCTCGCGACGCAGCGCCTCCAGCAGGTCGAGGGCGTCGAGCAGCTCGGAGAGGGTGGCCGTGGCGGGCAGCGTGCCGGCGGCGTCCTCCAGCCGCCGCTCGACCAGTTCCGGCAGGTCGCAGTGGGCGGCGGCGCGCAGCCCGTCCAGGATGACGCGGCAGGTGGGCCCGCCGTCCGCGGACTCGCGCCGGTAGGTCTCCCGCAGCGTCCCCGCCGCCGCCTGGGCCGCGGTCACGCCCCGGACACCGGCCAGGTCCAGCAGCGCCGGGACGGCGGGCGTCCAGGACAGGCGCCATTTGGTGCTGAGCGCGGTGCCGTCGCCGGTGCCCGCGACCTGGATCGGCTCGCCGTAACCGACGCCGCACACGTGCAGGCGGCGCAGCAGCACCTCCCGGCGCGCGTCCAGCTCCGAGCGGAGTGGGTCGAGGCGTACCTCGCGTGGGTCGGGGTCGTCCGGGCAGGGCAGCCTGAGCGCGGCGAGCTCCTCCTCGACCGCGGGGCCGAGGCCGGAGCGCGGCGTGCCGGGCGCGGTGCGGCCCCTGGCCGTCCCGACGAACACCGTGTCGAGCGCCTTGGCCAGCGCGCGTCCGCGTCCCAGGGGCTCGCCCTGGCCGAGGACGGTCGTCACCGCCTCCAGCAGTTCGCCGCGGCCGGGGGCGGGCAGGCCGCGCAGGCGGGCCAGGTCGCACGCCAGACGCAGCGTCTCGACGGCCTCGCCGGTGCCGGCCGTGTGCCCGGCTGCTCGCAGCTCCCTGCACAGGTCGGTGATCGCGCGGGCGGCGCCGTCCCTGACCCGGTCCGGTACGCCGTCCGCCTCGAACACCGCCTGCTGCCAGCGCGGGTCCCGGATCCCGGCCGGGTAGCCGGACCGGGAGTCGAGCAGGTCGAAGGCGTACGGGACGAGCGAGGTGACGGCCTCCGACGTGACGTCCTTCGACGTGCCGGGGACGGGGGCCGCCGCCTGCCCGGCCGCCTCGCCGGTGAGCTGTGCGATGGTCGGCGGTGTGGGGGTGGGGGCGGTGGGGTCGTCGGTGGTGAGCAGGGCGGGGGCGTGGAAGGCGCCGATCACCGCGGTGACCCGGCGTCCGCCGGATGCGGCGGCGGCCACGACGCGCCGCATGTGCGCCTCCCGCGCCAGGTCCCTGGCCTGGACGCCGTCGCCCGCCGCCGCGTCGCGCCGCAGCGCCCAGCCGACGCCGAGCGCGGCCCGGCGCACGGCCTCCGGCTCGCAGCCCGGTGCCAGCACCTCCACGGCCCGGTCCCACATGTCGTCCCCCACCCGCCCGGTGCCCGCCGCGGCCAAAGCGTCGGCGAACCTGGGGGCGTACGTGGGGCCGGCGGCCCCGGCCTCGTCGGGGACGCCCCCCTCGGGAACGACGGCCTCGGGGACGGTCGTCTGCCAGCCTGGGTGCGACAGTGGGAGGTCGCAGCACAGCACCTCCACGCCGCGCTTGGCCGCCCACCGGATCGCCACCAGCTCCGGGGAGAAGTCCGCGAACGGGTAGAACCCGAGGCCGCCCGCGCCGTTCCCGGCCAGGGCGACCGGGGCGACGGTGGCGGGGTCGGCCAGGTGCGGCAGCCACTGCTGGAAGTCGGCAGGCAGCTCGACGCACACCGTCTCCGGATCGGCCGCCTCCAGCAGCTCGGGCAGCACCACGGCCAGGGCCGGACTGTGGTGACGCACCCCCACCAGGTACGGCCGGGTGGCAGCAGCCAGCCCGGCCACCGCCACCCGCGGATCAGCCGACCCGGCCGTCGCCGTCCCAGGACCGGCAGGGGGGGTCATGGGAGGGGTCAACGGAGGGTCTCCCGCAGGTCCCAGAGGCGGCGCCACATGGCGGAGCCGTCCTCGGCGCGCCGCCGCACCGGCCCGTCCCAGTAGCCGAGCAGCCGTCCGTGGTCGGCGGGGTCGTCCTTGCGCACGACGCCCAGCAGGTGGCCCGGCACCAGGTCGAGGACGTCGCCGCCCGGCAGGTACGCGGCCGCGACGCCGAGCGAGGCCGCCACCTGCACCGCCTCGGCGGTGGACATCACGGTGCCGGGCCGCTCCACGTCCCAGCCCTCGCCGGACCGCCCGGTACGCAGGTCGCGGAAGACCGTGACCAGGGCCTCCAGCACCGCGTCGTCCACGGCGAACCCGGCCCCGGCACGCTGGACGACCGCCGTGGCCTGCCGCCGCACCAGGGACGTCTCGGCCGCGGCGTCGGAGATGGGATCGACGGTCTCGAAGTTGAAGCGCCGCTTGAGCGCGGCCGACATCTCCGACACGCCACGGTCGCGGAGGTTGGCCGTGGCGATCACCGTGAACCCGGGGACGGCGGCCACCTGCGCGTCGCCGGTCCCGGCCAGCTCGGGGACGCTGACCCGCCGGTCGGACAGGATCGACACCAGGGCGTCCTGCACCTCGGGCAGGCAGCGGGTGATCTCCTCGACCCTGGCCACCCGCCCGGACCGCATGGCCGTCAGCACCGGGGAGTCCACCAGCGCGCCCCGGCTCGGCCCCTGGGCCAGCAGCAGCGCGTAGTTCCAGCCGTAGCGGAAGGCGTCCTCGGTGGTGCCGGCGGTGCCCTGGACGGTGAGCGCGCTGGTGCCGCAGACCGCGGCGGCCAGCAGCTCCGACAACATCGACTTGGCCGTGCCGGGCTCGCCGACCAGCAGCAGGCCGCGTTCGCCGGCGAGCGTCACGACGCAGCGCTCGACCAGCGCGCGTTCGCCGACGAACTTGGGCGCCACCTTCAACTTGGACGGCAGGCCGTCGCGGGCGGGCAGGGAGAGGGTCTCCTCGCCGCTGCCGCAGATGAAGGTGACGACGGCGCGCGGCGTCAGCAGCCAGCCGGGCGGGCGCGGGCCGTCGTCGTGGGCGGCGAGGAAGGCCAGCTCGGTGGCGTACCGCTGCTCGGCGGAGACCACCTGCGTGGCGGAGGTCGCCTCGTCGGTGAGGGTCATCGAATTCAGGTCCTTAAGGGAGTAGGAGGGAGGTCAGCGGCGGCGGCCGCGTTTGACGTCGAGTTGCTCGAAGCGGGGCACGTCGCCGTCCTGGACGCGCCGCCACGCCCTGGCGTACAGGTCGGCCACGGGCTCGCCGGGCACGAGGGGGCCGTCGAGGCCCGCGTTCGGGCTGAACATGGGGAGCTTCCACTGCTCCAGCGGGAGCCGCGGCGTCCGCTGCTCCGACCAGCCGCCGGACAGGAACAGCGAGCGCCCGGCGCGGGCGCGCACGGCCTGGACGACCAGGTCGGCGCCGGCCAGCTCGGCCCGCGCGGCCTTGAGCCGGGCCGGCTTCCAGCCGGTCCACCGGGCGGCGTTGCGGTCGGTGGGGTCGGGCATGGCCAGCAGCATGAGGTAGACCGCGGCGGCGTCCTCGCCGAGGCCGTGCGCCTTGGCGACGTCCACGACGAGGTCGGGCACCGAGCGGGTGGGGTCCTGCGGCCACCAGGTGCCGTCGGCGTCGCGGTCGCCCTGGCGCGGGTCGCCGGGGTCGGCCAGCAGCGCCGCGAAGCCGGGGTCGAGGGCGGTGCGCAGCGCGGACACGGCGGGGAAGGAGCCGTTGAGCCCGATCAGGGCCCGCAGGTAGGGGTCCTCGCCGGCCGCGTCGAGCAGGCCGGGGCGGAGCGCGGGCGAGGGCTGGCTGTCGTAGGTCGCCATGACGACGGCCCCGTACCGCTCGTAGCCTTCGCCGACCTCGGTGGGCGTCCCGGCGACCTTCCTGAAGCCGGGCAGGCCGACGTACCGGTCGAGGTCGATCAGCAGCCGGGGGTTGGCGAGCCGGTCGCGGACCGCCGACAGCACGGCGGGCAGCCCGGCGCGCAGCGGGTGCCCGGCGGGCAGCCGGTGGGCCAGCCAGGCGGCCGTGGCGACGGCCATGACCAGCGACCGCCCGCTGAACCCGGTGCCCTGGCCGACGGGGTGGACGCGGTCGCCGCGCACCTCCCACTCCAGGTCCACGCCCAGTTCGGGAGCGGTGGCGGGGTCGAGCACCGCGCGCAGGCATTGCGCCGCGTCGTCCCCGGCGGCGCGCAGCGCGCCCGCGGCCTCGCCGAGCAGCCATTCGGGCAGGGCGAGCCGCTGCCCGACGTGGTCGTTCCACACCCGCGCGGCGGCGGCGACGTCGGGACCGTCGGTCCACAGGCGGGCCGGGTCGGCGGGCAGCAGCGCCCCGGTGACGGCCCGCCGCACGTCCGGGCCGAGGGCGCGCAGCTCGTCCTTGGCGACGGCGGCGTCGGTCACCTTCACGCCGATCACGGCGCGGGCCTCCTTGTCGAGGAAGGTCCGCTCGTACGTGTCCACCTGCGGGAACCCGGCGACGATCAGCCGCGCGGCGGTCTGGGAGACCCCGGTGAGCCGGGCGAACTCCGCGGCGGCGGCCTCCTGCCAGGGGGCCGGGCCGCGCGCGGCCAGCTCGGTGAGGAACGACTCCAGCCAGCCCGCCTCCCGGTCCCCGCCGACGGGCGAGCGGTCGCGGACGGTGTAGGGCGCGGGCACCTCGAACGCCCCGGCGGGGTCATGGTGCAGAGCGGTCCATTCGAGCCCGTCGACGGCCGTCTCCCGCAGGTCGAGGAAGACGATGAACGCGCCGCCGCCCAGCGGCAGCACGCCCGACAGCGAGCCCCCCGCCGCAGAGCCGCCCGCCGGGGAGCCGCCCGCGACGACCATGTGCTCGCGCCTGAGCGTCACCGTCATGCGGCGCCAGCGGGACGAGCCCGCCGCGATGGGCAGGCCGCCGTCACGCAGCTCGCCCAGCAGCACGCCCAGCGCGTCCCGGTGCTCGGCCGGCGTGGTCGGCGCCGCGAGCCGGTACGCCACGGCGGCGCAGTGGTCGAGCAGGCGCTCCCACCGCAGGTTCGAGGTGGGCAGTCCGGGCAGGCCGAGGTGGTTGGGCACCTGCGGGCGGTCCTGTCCGCCGGTCACGGCCCGGCCCACCGCCCGGATCTGCTGGAACGCGGCGTCGCGGCTGTAGTAGTGGTGGCCGTGGCCCTCGCCGACGCCGTTGATCGCCTCCGCCAGCAGCGTGTCCGAGGGCCCGGACGGCCCCTGCTCCTCGGCCGGGCCACCCGCCAGCGCGCGGTTGAGGTTGGCCACGACGGTGCGCACCGCGTCCTGCTGGGCGGCGGCGAAGCCGACGATCCCGGCCACGCCCTTCCGCAGCGCCTCGTGGGTGACCTCCGGCAGCAGCGCGCGGACCGCCGCGAGCAGGTCGGCGCCCTGGGGCTCGGCCGCTTCGAGCAGGGCCGCGGCCGTCTCGCGGTCCAGGCGGCGCAGCGCCGCCGAGCCGTCGAGGTCGCGCGGGCGCAGGCAGTACCAGTAGCGCTCAGGGGGCAGGATGGGCATGCCCGCGCCGAACGCGCCCGGCTTGGCGTCGGTCCGGTACTCGGCCAGCACGACGCCGTCGGCGTCCACGAGGCTGATCCGGTAGCTGGTGCGCACGACGGCGCAGGGCCGCTCCGCGCCGGGGAACGTCAGCACGCGCACCGGGACGCCGGCGTCCGGCGGCAACGTCACCGTGGTCCCGGACAGGTCCTCGGCGCGGTGGGAGCCGTCGGGCAGTTCGATCACGCGCAGGCCGTACAGGCCGTCGACGGGGGCGCCGACCGGGGTGGGCTCGGCGGAGGGGGCGGGCAGCAGCCAGCCCTCGCCGGGCTTGTCGTCCGACGTGCCGGTGAGGAAGGCGGGCAGCGACCTCCTGCCGATGCCGCCGCCGGCGGGGTCGAACTCGTACCAGCCGCTGTCACGTTCCGCCCGGACCCACGTCCAGAAGGACGTGCCGTCGGTGATGAGGTGCCGCTCGTCGGGGACGGCCGTGTCGCCGGCGTGCAGCGTGCCGTACCCGGTGGTACGGCCGCCGCCGGGCACGGCGAGGCTGACCGGGTCCTCGCCCAGGTAGTAGTCCAGGCGGGTGCCCCGGCTCCGGTCCGTCCCGTCCAGGTCGCGGACGCGGTCGGCGGAGGTGTGCCAGTAGCCGCGCAGCCCGTTGGTCCGGTCGCGGGAGTCCCAGTAGACGAGCAGGTCGCCGTCCACGTAGTGGAAGCCGGGATCGCTCCAGGTGTCGTCCCTGGGGACGCGCAGGTCGTGGGTGAGCACGACGCCGTCGGCCGAGAGCACCCGGGCCTGCGCGGTGCCCGCGACGACCAGGTGAGGCCAGGCGTCGCAGACGACGAGGTCGTCGACGTCCTTCTCCGGCACGAGCTGGGTGGCGGCCTCCTCGAAGGCGGGCCAGCCCAGCTCGTCGATGATCCCGGACCGCAGGGCGCGGGCCAGCACCCCGGCCACGTCGGCGTCGGTCGCCGCCCGGCGCACCTCGTCCTCGGCCAGGGCCAGGGCCTCGCCGGGCAGCCAGGACAGGCGGCGCAGGGCGTCGGGCAGGGTGGGCAGGCCGGCGGCGGCCGAGCGGCGGGCGACCAGGCGTACCCATTCGGCCAGCATCGGACCTCCGCCCAGGGAGCCGGCCAGGGCCCGGACGGTCGCCCTGCCCTCGTCGTCGGCGTCCAGGTGGTCTGCGCCGCGCCGGAAGGCGACGTGGAAGCGGCCGTCGGCGGCCAGGGCGTGCAGGTCGCGGCGGTCCTCGTGCCCGGCCCAGACGTCCAGGCGCAGCCGGGCGCCGTCGCCGGGGTCGGCCACGGGCACGCCGCGGGAAAGCAGCAGGTCGATCAGGTCGGCGTCGTCGTCGACCGCGATCGTGCCGCCGGTCGCGGTCAGCTCGTCGCGCAGCCGGTCGGCCATGCGCTCGATCAGGGCGTGCAGCGCGGGCAGGTGCGGCGGGACGCCCCAGGTCCGTTGCCGGGCGGCCAGGAACCTGCGCAGCCAGCCGGCGGCGCCGTCGGCCGAGCGCTCCTCCTCCGGCACGTCGGTGTGCAGGCCGGCGGTCGCGTCCGCGCTCTCCAGGATGTCGAGCCAGATGCCCGGCAGCTCCCGGTCGCGGCCCTCGGGGATGACGTTCAGCAGCGTGCCCCTCAGCTCGGGCCGCTGCCGGGCCAGCGCCGCGACGGCCGGGGCGTGGGACTTCCACCAGCCGGTCGGGGCCTGCATGACGGCCGGCAGCGTCAGCACCTCGGCCAGGTAGTCCTGCTCGGCCGTCTCGGCGTCCACGCCGGCGGCCCTGGCGAGCCTGCGGATGTCGGCGGCCATCTGCGCCGAGGGGGCCAGGCCGCCCGCGGTCCTGCGTACGCACAACCGCGCGAACCTGCTCAGCGCCTCCGCGGCGGGCAGGCGGGCGGTCAGCTCCTTGGCGTACCCGGACAGCACCTTGACCGGCAGCGCACCGGCCAGCGCGAACTCCAGGAACACCGCGTCGAGCCGGTCGTCGTCCACGGCGAGGCCGTGCTGGGCCTCGGCCCGGCGGGCGGCGGAGAAGAGCTGCCCGGCGTACTGGGTGTTGTCGGCCGCGGCGAACACGCGGGCGGCCTGCTCGTAGAAGGTCGGCAGGAAGTGCGGGACGGACGCGGCGAGCTGCCCGGCCAGCTTCTGGTAGGCGTCGAGCGCCATCTTGGGCTTGGTCCTGGTCTGCCGGGCGACGCGCTCCAGCTCCGGCACGACGGCCAGGGCGTGGTGCCCGTCCTGCGGGTGGTGGACCAGCACCCATTCGGGGAAGCCGAGCGAGCGGCGCAGGCCCAGGCCGACCACCGCGGGCTCGCCTTCGGGCACCAGGCCGAGGAAGCCGCCCACCGCGTCCTCGGCGGTGCTCAGCTCCTCGGTGACCAGGCGGACGATCACCCGGTCGTCCAGCCCGGGGTGCCGGTAGGCGCGGGCGACCAGCGGCACGGCCCGCTCCCCCGCCCCCTCGGTGCCGGCGGGCAGCACCGCGCCGGCGTCGAGCAGCTCCCGCGCCTCATCGTTCTGCGAGATGTCCCCGGTCATGCGCTCTTCCCCTCTTCTACCTGCCGCCCGGCGTACAGCGCGGCGGCCATTCGCATGCCTTCGGACCAGGCGACCGGGCCGACCTCGCGCAGCGCGAGGGTCTTGCCGTCCTGGTCGCGCCAGGTGAGATCGCCCGTGGACGTCTCGCTGTCCCAGTAGGGCTCGCCGATCCAGACGGCGGCCTCGGTGAGCCGGCCGCCGTCGCGCACCTGGCAGGTGGCGAAGCCGCCGGAGACGCGGTAGCCGAGCTGGGTGGCGCGGGCCGCCACGCCGAACCTGGAGGCGTACGTGCCGCCCGCGAACTCCTTCACCTGGCGCACCCCTTCGCCCTGTTCGGCGGGCTTGCGCCAGATGGCCCGGTGGATCTGCTCGACCTTCTGCGTGATGCCCAGCTCCGCGGCGAACTCGCGCAGGTCGTCGAGGTCGGGCAGGAGCACCGGGTGCGGCAGCGTCACCGTGCGCGCGGAGAGCCGGACGGTCTCGCCGTCGAGGTTGACGGCGCGCAGCTCGCCGGAGGAGGTCGCGTCCCGCAGGAAGCCCACCTCGTCGGGGTCGTCGCCGACGACCGCCACGTCACGCAGCGCCGCCTGCCACGCCTCGTCGGGCCAGACCCGGGCGATCAGCTCGGTCGGCACGGGCAGCGAGGACACCATCCAGGCGTCCACGTGCGCCACGCAGGACGCGGCGTGCCGGTCGAGCCATTCGGCGAAGCGGCGCAGCCGGTCCGCCTCGGGGTGCTCGCGCACCGCCTTCGGCAGCGTCTTCAGCTGCCGCCCGGCCGAGCGGCCGGACGTGGCCCTGGCCGTGACCCGGCCATCTATCAGGGCGATCTCGTACGCGTCGCCCGCCGCCAGCCAGCCCAATTGCCGCCGCCTCTCGTCATGAAGCCATGGGAATGTGTCGAGGCGCGGATCTCCCGCCGCCACGTTGCGCGGAACGTTATCGGCGATCACTGACAAATGCCTACCGGCTGCTCAAAGGCCCGGTTACGGCACCGGGTCCCGCCGGGGAGGGAACGGCGTGTTTTCCCTCCGCACCGCCTAAAGACCAGGGCAGGATCGCCGCGCGCGGGCTACGGGCGCGGGCGGCGAGGGTAGGCCATTCCGGGCCGGGCGCGCCGACCGGGGAACGGGCGCGCGGCTCGCTCGACGGGGGGATGGCCGGTGAAAGTCGTCGTCGATCTGACGCGTTGCCAGGGGTACGGGCAGTGTGCCTTCCTCGCGCCCGACGTCTTCACCATGCGCGAGGAGTCCCTCCTGTACGACCTGGACCCCGGCGACGAGCGGCGCGAGCACGTGCTGCGCGCGGCGGCGGCCTGCCCCGTCCAGGCCATCCACCTCGACTGGACGGCGACCCGGCTCACGTCCGAGCCGCCCAGCCCGCCGGCGCGCGGGATGATCGACGGGCGCATCGTCATCGTCGGCGCGTCCCTGGCCGGGGCGCGGGCCGCCGGTGTGCTCAGGCGGGAGGGCTTCACCGGGTCGCTGACGGTGATCGGGGACGAGTCCTCCGAACCGTACGACCGGCCGCCGCTGTCCAAGCAGGTCCTCATGGGACAGGTGCCGCCCGACCACGTCATGCTGCCCCGCCTGCGGGAGGTCGAGGCCGACTGGATGTGGGGCACCCGGGCGTCCGGCCTGGACGTGGCCGGCAAACGCGTCCTGCTGGACGACGGCCGCGAGGTCGGCTTCGACCGGGTGCTGCTGGCCACCGGCACCCGCGCCCGGCCCTGGCCGAACGAGGAGGAGGCCCGGCTGGAGGGCGTCCACACGCTGCGCTCGATGCGGGACGCCGCCGGCCTGCGGGAGGCGCTGGCCGCCCGTCCCAACCGGGTGCTCATCCTGGGCGCCGGGTTCACCGGCAGCGAGATCGCCTCGGTCTGCCGCGAGCTGGACCTGCCCGTGACGGTCGTCGAACGCGGCCAGGCCCCGCTGGTCAACGCGCTCGGCGGCGTGATCGGCGACGTGGCCGCCCAGCTCCACCGCGAGCACGGCGTGGACCTGCGGTGCGGCACCACGGTCACCTCGCTGGAGGGCGACGGGCACGGGCGGCTGCGCGGCGCCCGCCTGTCGGACGGCAGCACGGTCGAGGCCGAGGTCGCCGTGGTCGCGCTCGGCTCGGTGCGCAACGTCGAGTGGCTGCGCGACTCGGGGCTGGCCGCGGGCGTGTGGGGGGTGGCCTGCGACGCCGGCTGCCGGGCCGTGGACACCAACGGCCTGGTGACCGACGACGTGTTCGTCGCCGGCGACATCGCCCGTTTCCCGCACCCGCTGTACCAGTACCAGTTCATGACGCTGGAGCACTGGGGGAACGCGGTCACGCAGGCCGAGATCGCGGCCCACAACATGGTCAGCGACCAGACGCACCGCTGGCCGCATCTGTCGGTGCCGGTGTTCTGGTCCAGCCAGTTCGGGGTCAACATCAAGTCGGTGGGCGTGCCGACCTTCGCCGACGAGCTGGTCGTCACCCAGGGCTCGACGGACGAGCGCCGCTTCGTCGCCGTCTACGGCTACAAGGGCCGGGTCACCGCAGCGGTCACCTTCGACCAGGGCATGTGGCTGGAGTTCTACCAGCGGCTGATCGAGCGGGCCACGCCCTTCCCGCCCGCCTTCCGGCACGTCGACCAGCGGGGGCAGGCGCGGCCCGTACCGGCCCGGGTGCCCGAGCGGCTGATCGCGGCGGAGGGGGCGACGGTCGTGGTGACCGGCCACGACCCGGCCGAGCGGCGCGCCTCGCTGCTGCACGCGCCGCAGAGCTGACCCGGCAGGAACCCAGACAGGAGTGCAGGACATGACCTCGGACGCCGCCTTCCAGCGCATCCTCGACCCGGCCGGCCGCGCCGACCCCCATCCGTCCCTCGGGGAGCTGCGCAGGAACCCGGTGACCCGGCTGAAGGACGGCTCGTACGTGGTCAGCACGTACCGGGAGATCGTCGAGCTGCTGCACGACCCGCGGGTGAGCTCCGACCGGCGCAACCTGGCCGACGCACCGGAGACGCCGGAGCACGCGCCCGCCTTCATCCGGCTCGACCCGCCGGAGCACGACCGGCTGCGCCGCCTGACCATGCGCCACTTCGGCCCGCCGCATTCGCCGGGCGTCGTGGACGGCCTGCGCCCGATGATGCTGGCCACCACCACCGAGCTGATCGACGCGCTGGCGGCCAAGAACCGGGCCGACGTCGTCGACGAGGTCGGCTACCCGCTGCCGATCGCGGTGATCTGCCGGCTGCTCGGCGTCCCGGCGGAGGACGAGCAGCAGTTCCACGCCTGGGCGGACCAGATCGTCGAGACGCTCGGGCCGGGCGAGGAGGACCGCGCCGAGCGGGCGCGGGAGCGTCAGGCGGTGTCGGAGAACCTGGAACGTTACCTCGCCGGGCTGGCCGAGGAGCGGCGGCGGGAGCCGGGCGACGACATGTTGTCCGGGTTCGTCACCTACGAGGGGCCCGACGGCCGCATGACGCCGGAGGAGGTCGTCGCCACCTCCCTGCTGCTGCTCATCGCCGGGCACGAGACCACGATCAACCTCATCGCCAACGGCATGCTCACCCTGCTGCGCGACCCGATCCTGCTGGAACGCGTGCGCGCCGACCCCGACCTCGTCATCACCGCGGTCGAGGAGCTGCTGCGCTTCGAGCCGCCCGTGCAGCTCGTCTCCTCGCGGGTCACCCTGGACGACGTGGTCGTCGGCGGCGTGACGATCCCGGCGGGCTCGCCCGTCGTGCTCGCGCTGGCGGCGGGCAGCCGCGACCCGGCCCACGTGCGCGAGCCCGACCGGTTCGACCCGTGCCGCAGGCCCAACGAGCACCTGGGGTTCGGCGGCGGCGTCCACTACTGCTTCGGCGCGCCGCTGGCCCGGCTGGAGGCGCAGGTCGTGCTGGGCGAGCTGGTGCGCAGGGTGCGCAATCCGCGGCTGGTCGCCGACCCGCCGCCGTACCGGCCCAGCGCGGTGCTGCGCGGCCCGCGCCACCTGCTGATCGACTACGACGGCATCGCCCCCGCCTGACGCGGCGGAGTGCCCTGACGTTGATCTATGGGTTCGTGTGCAGTTGAATGAGCGGGTGCGTGCTGGGCGGGTGGTCTCCCCGGTTCTGGTGGGTCGGGAGAGCGAGCTCGCCCGGCTCGTCGCGCTGGTCGCCGGGGCGCCCGCCGTGGCCGTCGTCGAGGGCGAGGCCGGCATCGGCAAGTCCAGGCTGACGGCCGAGCTGCTCGGCGATCCCGCGGTGGCGGGCCTGCGGGTGCTGAGCGGGGCCTGCGTCCAGATCAGGGAGCCGTTCCCGCTGGGGCCCGTCGTCGAGGCGCTGCGCGGGCGCGCGTCCGAGCTGGACGGGGCGGCGCTGTCGCCGGTCGCCGGGGCGCTGCGCGAGCTGCTGCCGGAGCTGGCCGGCGTGCTGCCGGAGACGCCGCCGCCGCTCGACGACCGGGCGGCCGAGCGGCACCGGGTCTTCCGGGGGCTCGCCGAGGTGCTGACCGCGCTCGGCCCCGCCGTCCTGGCGGTGGAGGACCTCCACTGGGCCGACGGGCAGACGGTCGAGTTCCTGACGTACCTGATGTCGGTGCTGCCCGGCACGTTACGGGTGGTGCTGACGTACCGGAGCGAGGAGGCGTCCGGGCCGGTACGCGCGATCACCGCGCGCGCCCCCGACACGATCGCGGCCGAGCATCTGGTGCTGCCGCCGCTCGACGCCGCCCAGACGCGGGTGATGGCCTCGGTGATCCTCGGGGCCGAGGAGGTGACGGCGGAGTTCGCCGAGCACCTGTGCGGGCGGGCCTCCGGGCTGCCGCTCGCCGTCCAGGAGCTGCTGGCGCTGCTGCGCGACCGCGGCACGCTGATCCGGTGGGAGGGCGGCTGGGCGCGGCGGGCCCTGGAGGAGCTGGACGTGCCGAGCGGCGTGCGCGCCTCGGTGCAGGAACGGGTGGCCCGGCTCTCCCCCGGCGCCAAGGAGGTGGCGGAACGGGCCGCCGTGCTGCAACTGCCGGTGCCGGTCGCCCTGCTGTCGGGGCCGGACGTCGGCGCGATCGACGAGGTGCTCGGCTCCGGGCTGTTCGCCGACACCGGCGGGCTGGTCGGGTTCCGGCACGTGCTGGCGGCGCAGGCGGTCTACGAGGCGATCCCGCTGGGCCGCCGGCAGGCCCTGCACGCGGCCGCCGCCGACACCGTACGCGAGCTGCGCCCGGTCCCGCTGGGCCGCCTGGCCCACCACCTGCGCCAGGCCGGCCGGGCCGATCAGTGGGTGGAGGCCGCGATCGAGGCGGCCGAGCAGGCGTCGAGGCTGGGTGACGACGCCGAGGCCGCGCGCCTGCTGGAGGACGTCCTGCGCGGCGCCGAGCTGCCCGCCGCCCGGCGCGCCGAGCTGACGGTGAAGCTGGGCTGGGCCGCCCTGGAGCTGCTGCGCCCGCCGCCGGTCGCCGACCTGGTCACCGGCGCGCTGGAGCAGGACGTGCCGCCCCCGTTCCGCGGCCACCTGCGGCTGCTGCTGGCGCTGCATCTGGAACGCACCCGCATCGACGGCGCCCGCATCGGCGAGGCGTTCGCGCGGGCGGCCGACGACCTGGCCGGCGAACCGGGGCTGGCCGCGTGGGCCATGGCCGGGGTCGGCCGCCCGCCCAGCGGCCTGCCGCTGGAGGAGACCATGTCGTGGCTGGAACGGGCGCTGGCGACGCTGCCCGCCGTCGCCGACCCGGCCATGCGCATGCTGGTGCTCGGCAAGATCGCAATGATCTTCGTGGTGATGGGCGACCCGCGCTGGGCCGTGCTCGCCGACGACCTGCTGCGGGAGACCGGCGGGCGGCGGCTGCTGCGCCGTGAGGTCAACGCCTACCGCTCGATCGGGGGCGCGGCCCTGTTCAGCGGGCACCACCGCCGGGGCCGCCGCCTGCTGACCGCGGCGGTCGAGGAGGGCGCCGAGCCGGACCTGCGCGAACGGCTCGAACTGCGCTGCCTGGTGAACCTGGCCGCGGCCGACTACTTCGAGGGCTCCTGGCACGGGCTGCCGGCCAGGCT
The DNA here is from genome assembly GCF_053596455.1 of Nonomuraea sp. NPDC001699. Lineage (NCBI taxonomy): Bacteria > Bacillati > Actinomycetota > Actinomycetes > Streptosporangiales > Streptosporangiaceae > Nonomuraea > Nonomuraea sp. NPDC001699. The sequence continues at coordinate 317,844 of NZ_JBSFGF010000010.1, forward strand.
CCAGGAGCTGCGCGACCAGTTCGGCGACGAGCCGCACGAGCGCATCCTCGTCGACATCGTGACCGCCTGCCTGGCCGCGGTGCAGGGCCGCCAGGAGGCCGCGCTGCCGCCGCTGCTCGACGCCGCCGCCGAGGCGCGTACCCGGGGGCAGTACGACGACCTCGTGCTGCCGCTGGCGATGCTGCTCAGGCTGACCGCCGCGCGGGGCGAGCCGGAGGCGGCGATCGAGGCGGCCGTCGAGGCGGGCCGCCACTGGGAGGCGAGCGAGCTGTGGCCGGTGGCGGTCCGCGCGCTGCCGGGGTTGACCGAGGCGCTGCTGGCGGCGGGCCGTCCGGAGGAGGCCGCCGAGGTCGTGGCGCGGCACGCCGTCCGGGTGGACGGGCTCGACGCGCCGCTGGCCGCGCCCGCGCTCGCGCAGTCCCGTGGCCTGCTGGCCGCCGCCGAGGGGCGGTGGGAGCGGGCCGCGGCCGAGTTCGCCGCCGCCGCCGACGCCTTCGAGACGGTCCCGGCCCGGTACGAGGCCGCGCAGGCGAGCGAGCAGGCCGCCGCGTGCCTGTTCGCCCTCGACGACCCCGAGGCCGCCGTCCGGCTGGGCCGGGCCGTCGCCGTGTACGCCGACCTCGGGGCACGCTGGGACCTCGACCGCGCGACCGGGCTGGGCCGCAGGTGGGGCGTGCGCCCGGCGGCGCAGAGCGCTCCCGCGCAGGCGGGGAACGACCACGCGCTGTCGGCCCGGCAGGAGCAGGTGGCCCGGTTGGCGGCCGAGGGGCTGACCAACCAGGAGATCGCCAGGGAGCTGTTCCTGTCGCCGAAGACGGTGGACAAACACGTGAGCGCGGCCATGCGGAAGGTGGGGGCGCGGTCGCGGACGGAGCTGGCCCGCCACCTCCTCCCCGGCGACTGAATCGGCAAGTTGGGGATTTTTCCCCATAGGGCACCCCATACCCCACCCCATACGGCTGCCGCGACACTTTCGGCATGTCCGAAAGCACCCACGACCCCGGCCGGCCGGACCCGGACGACCCCGTCCCCGACACCTCCTCCCTCCACGAGGAGACCCCGGAACCTCCTCGCCCCCCGGACGGCTTCGAGCCCGTCTGACCCCCTCCCCCCCCGCCAGAAAGGCCACCATGGCACTGCCCCGCCCCCCGCTGGCGCGCCGGACAGGCGTCCTGCTGACCGCGGTCACCGCGCTCGCCGGCGTGCTGACCGCCGGACCGGCGACCGCCGCGACGCCGGACACCCCCGCCCCCGCCTCCCCCGCTGTCCCCGCCGTCCCCGCGCAGGCCGCCAAGGACGTCGCCCTGTCCGGGGTGCGCGCCCAGAAGGTCACCGTCACGCTGATCACGGGCGACAAGGTGCAGCTCACCCGGTCGGCCGCCGGCCGGTACCACGTCGAGCCGGCCCCCGGCACCCGCCAGGACGGCCGCCGGATCAACCTGTTCACCCAGTTCACCCCGGACGGCGTCTTCGTGCTGCCGGACGACGCGATCGCCGCCGTCCAGGCGGGGCTGGTGGACCGGCGGCTGTTCGACGTCAAGTACCTGGCCGAGAACGGCTACGCCGACGACGTGGCCAAGCGGCTGCCGGTCATCGTGCAGTACCCGGGCGACCAGCCCGAGGCCGCGGTCAAGCGGTCGGCCGCCGCCGTCCCCGCCAGCGACCCCACCCGGACGCTGGAGAGCATCCACGCCTCCGCCCTCGACGTCACCAAGGCCGAGGCGGGCGCGTTCTGGCAGGCCGTACGCGGCGGGCAGAGCGCCGGGGAGGGCCTGGCCAAGGCGCCCGGCAAGCTGAACGGCGGCATCGCCAAGCTGTGGCTGGACGCCAAGGTCAAGGCCGACCTGGACGTGAGCGTCCCCATGATCGGCGCACACCAGGCATGGGAACGCGGCCAGGACGGGACCGGCGTGAAGATCGCCGTCCTGGACACCGGCGCCGACACCGGCCACCCCGACCTGGCCGGGAAGATCGCCGACAGCAAGTCGTTCGTCCCGGAGGAGCCCGTCAAGGACGGGCACGGGCACGGCACCCACGTCGCCTCCACCATCGCCGGCACCGGCGCGGCCTCGGGCGGCAAGTACAAGGGCGTCGCCCCCGGCGCGCAGCTCGTCGTGGGCAAGGTGCTCGACAACACCGGCTCCGGCCAGGAGTCGTGGATCATCGAGGGCATGGAGTGGGCCGCGCGCAGCGGCGCCAAGGCCGTCAGCATGAGCCTCGGCGGCCCGCCCAGCGACGGCACCGACCCGCTCAGCCAGGCCGTGAACGACCTGACCGCCGAGACCGGCACCCTGTTCGTGGTCGCCGCGGGCAACCTGTACGAGGCCGAGACGATCAGCATGCCCGGCGCCGCCGACGCCGCGCTGACCGTGGCCGCGGTGGACAAGAAGGACCAGCTCGCCGCGTTCTCCAGCCGCGGGCCGCGCCCCGGCGGCGGGCTCAAGCCCGACATCGCCGCGCCCGGCGTGGACATCGTGGCCGCGCGGGCGGCCGGCACCGCCATGGGCTCCCCGGTGGACGCCAGCTACACCGGCGCCTCCGGCACCTCCATGGCCACGCCGCACGTGGCCGGCGCCGTGGCGATCCTGGCGCAGCAGCACCCCGACTGGACGGGCCAGCAGCTCAAGACGGCCCTGATGTCCACCTCCAAGGACGACGGCTTCACCGTCTACGAGCAGGGCGCCGGCCGGGTGGACCTGGACCGCGCGACCAGCCAGCAGGTGTTCGCCGGCGGCGGCGTGGACTTCGGCCTGCTGGAGGCCGGCAGCGCGGCGAAGACCGGCGAGGTCTCCTACCGCAACCTGGGCGACCGGCCCGTCACGCTCACGCTGAAGGCGGCGATGGGCGCCGCGAAGCCGGTGCTCGCCGACGCGACGCTGACCGTCCCCGCCGGCGGCACGGCCGCCACCACCGTCACCCTCGACCCGGCCGAGCTGGCCGTCGGCACCTACAGCGGGGCCGTGACGGCCGAGGCCGACGGCGTCCGGCTCACCACGCCGCTCGGCGCGGTCCGCGACGTCCCCAAGTACGACCTGACCATCCGCACCCTCGACCGGGACGGCAAGCCGCGCACCCCGTCGGCCATGAGCGTCCTGGACGTCGACGGCAACAAGGGCGTGCTCGGCCCTCACCGCATCGACGACACGGGCCTGGTCGTGACCCGCGTCCCGGCGGGCACCGTCAGCCTGCTCCAGGTGCTCGACTGGGTGGACGGCGACGACCGCGCCAACCGGGCCTGGCTGTTCGAGCCCGAGCTGACCGTCACCGGCGACACCGAGGTCACCCTCGACGCCCGCAAGGCCACCGAGATCAGCTTCAGCGCCCCGAAGACCGCGCAGCCGCTGAACAACGCCCACGACGTCTTCTTCCAGCGCACCCTGCCCAACGGCAAGGTCTACGGCGGCACGCTGCTGGCGAGCCGTCCGGTCGGCGCGTGGGAGAAGACGTGGGCGCTGCCGACCAGGAAGGTCACCAAGGGCGGCTTCCGCTTCACCGGCCAGTGGGAGCTGGGCGTGCCCGAGGTCACCATGACCATGCGCGCCTCCAAGCGCACGACCCTGCACCCGGTCACCCGCGTCCACGTGATCGACTCGGGCGAGATCCATCCCGGGTACGTCCCGTTCGCGGGAAGCAAGGACCTGCGGGTGGTCGACGCGGGCAAGGGCCGACCCGAGGAGCTGGCGGGCAAGGACCTGCGCGGCGCGCTCGTGCTGGTCGACGCCGAGCCCGCCGAGGGCGTCCTCGGACCGGTGTGCGGCCTGCAGATCGAGCGCGTGGGGCCGATCAGGGACGCGGGCGCCGCCGGTGTCCTGGCCTTCAACGAGCAGGCCGCCTCCTGCCCGATCCCGCTGCCCATCTCGCAGAAGCCGTTCAGCGGGCCGTTCAAGCCGGTCAACATCCCCGTCGCCTACGTCTCCAACGCCGAGGGCGTGAAGATCCGCGAGGAGGCCGGGCGGGGCAAGGTGACCGTCCGGGTCGAGGGCACGCCGGTCACCCCGTACTCGTACGTGTTCAGGCCGTCCGCCGACGGGCGCGTCCCGGACTCGATGCGGTACGAGGTGAGCGAGCGCCGGCTGCACCAGGTCGACCTCGACGTGCACGGAGCGCCGTACACGAAGTACATGAGCTGGCGCGCGTCCTGGCGGACCGACGACATCTCCTACACGACGACCAACACCGACCTCATGCACTGGTCGATGCCGATGCCCGAGCGCAGGTCGCAGTACATCTGGCCGCTCGATGCCAGGACCGTGAGCGAGGCGGGCCTGTCGGCGCTCGTCGGGTCCGAGCCGGGTGCGGAGATCCAGGAGACCCGCTACCGGGACGAGGTGTTCGACCGGCCGGGCACCACCGTCCAGAAGTGGTTCGCCACCCCGAGCACGCCGGGCGCCTCGACGGCCTCCGACAAGGTGTACGCGCTCGGCGGCGACCCGGACGCGCCCCCGCTCAAGCAGAACGTCATCGGCGTGCCGTGCGCGATCTGCGTGCACGACGGCAACCTGTGGGTGACGCCGTCCCTGGTCAACGGGGTCGGGGAACGGCGCGACGACGGCAGCTCGTTCGGCGACCTCGCGCCGCGGTACGAGCTGCACCTGTACCGCGACGGCAAGGAGCTGCCGAACGCCCCCGTGCCGGGGTTCGACACGCTGCCGCGCTACCCGCTGCCCAAGGAGCCGGGCGTCTACCGGCTGACGGCCAGGAACGCCCAGCAGGACATCGAGTGGACGTTCACCGCGCCGCCGGCCAAGGAGCAGCTCAGGCCGGGCGTCAACTGCTACGCCTGGTTCCTGGACGGGCCGGTCGAGCAGTGCCGCACCACGCCGGCGGTCTACGTCAGCTACGACCTCGGTGACAGCCTGTCCGCCGGGAACACGGTCGCGGCCGGGCGCAGGCACACGTTCGAGCTGGAGGCCTACCACGGGCCGTCGGCGGCGAAGATGCCGGCGATCACCGGCGTGCGGCTGTGGACCAGCACCGACGACGGCGCCACCTGGCAGCCCGCCGACCTCAAGAAGGGCCGGGACGGCGTCTACACCGCCGGCGCGAAGTACCCGGCCCATCGCGCCACCAAGGGCGCGGTAAGTCTGAAGGTGGAGGCGTGGGACGCGGCGGGCAACCGCGTCAGGCAGACCACCCTCCGCGCCTTCGACCTCCGCTGACCGCGACGACCGCGGCCGCCCACCCGGCGACCGCGGTCACCCACCGGGCCGGCCCGCACGCCCGGTGGCCGCGGTCACCCCGCCGGGCGGGCCCGACGGTACCCCGCCCGTTCCCCTGCTGATCGGCTCATGGCGGTACGGTGAGCACCCGGCGGCGTACGGCCACCGGGACGCGAGCGAAGGGGACCCCGCGCCATGAACGCCACCGGACCGCACAAGCGCCTGGCGGCGGCCTGGCAGCGGGCCCGCGACCGGCACGGCTGGCTCGACCACCTGTCCCGCGCCGTGGTGCGCTACGACAAGGCCGACGCCGGCCGGCTGTCGGCGGCCCTCACCTACTACTCCTTCTTCGCCACCTTCGCCCTGGCCCTGCTGGCCTTCGGCATCCTCGGCCACGTCATGGACGACCCGACGGTCCTCGCCACGGTCCAGCACTACCTGAGCGAGAACTTCCCGCGCCTCGACGTCCAGGCGATCCGGGAGGCCGGGGGCACGGCCGGCGCGGTGGCCTTCGTCGCGCTGCCCGTGACCGGGCTGTTCTGGATGGACACCCTGCGCTCGGCCACCCGGGCGATCTGGCAGCTCGACGAGTACCCGGGGCGCTTCCTCCTGCGCCAGCTCATCGACCTGGGCGTGATGGCCGGGCTCGGGCTGCTGCTCGCCCTGTGCCTCGCCGTCGCCTTCGCCGCCGAGCGGCTGCTGACCTGGCTGGCGGTGCTCACCGTGGGCGTGGAGGCCCTGCCGGCGCAGTGGGTGCTCACCGCGGCCGGGATCGTGCTCGGCCTCGGCGTGAACACGCTGCTGGCCATGGCGCTGCTGACCGCGCCGCCCCGGTTGCGGGTGCCGCTGCGCCGCGTGATGGGCCCGGCGCTGGTCATCACCGCCGGGCTGGAGATCCTCAAGACGATCGGCCAGGTCTACGTCAACCTCACCGCGGCCAACCCCGCCTACCGGGTCGTCGCGGGCGCGGCGGGCATGCTGCTGTTCCTGAAGGTGCTCAACCAGCTCATCCTGTTCGCCACCGCCCTGACGGCGACCGGCACGGCGGGCCACGTCAAGGATCTGGGCGTCCGGCGGGGCCGTTGACAGGGTAACCAACCAAGCGCATGCTCGTTTCGGCGAGGGGGCCGACCGGCTCTCCCCTGTCGAAGGGATCACCGATGCGACCTGCCTCAGCGGCCTCCGACGACCTCACCCCCCGGGGGCGCAGCCGCCGTTCCCTGCTCATCGCGGGCGGGATCCTGGTCACCGGCGCGGCGCTCGGCCAGGACCCGGCCTACGCCGAGGCCGACTACGACGTGGTGGTGGTCGGCTCCGGGGCCGCCGGGATGACCGCCGCCCTCACCGCCGCCAAGCGCGGCCTGAGCACCGTCGTGCTGGAGAAGGCGCCGACGTTCGGCGGGTCCGCCGCGCGGTCGGGGGCGGGCATCTGGATCCCGTGCAACGAGGTGATCCTGGCCGCCGGGGTGCCGGACACGCCCGCCAAGGCCGCCGCGTACCTGGCCCGCGTGGTGGGCGACACCGTCCCGGCCGCGCGGCAGCAGGCGTTCCTGAACGCGGGGCCGCAGATGATCTCGTTCGTGACGCGCAACAGCCCGCTGCGCTTCCGGTTCATGGAGGGGTACTCCGACTACTACCCGGAGTTCCCCGGCGGGATGCCGGGCGGGCGCTCCATCGAGCCGGACCAGTTCGAAGGCAACCTCCTCGGCCCGGAGCTGGCCCGGCTGAACCCGCCGTACATGGCGACCCCGGCGGGCATGGTGGTCTTCAGCGCCGACTACAAGTGGCTGACGCTCGCCCTGGTCAACCCGAAGGGGGCGGCGGTGTCGGCGGCGTGCCTGCTGCGGGGCACCGAGGCCGCGCTGCGCGGCGAGAAGCCGCTGACGATGGGGCAGGCGCTGGCCGCCGGGCTGCGCGCCGGGCTGCTGGCCGCCGGCGTGCCGGTGTGGCTGAACACGCCGCTGCTCGGCCTGCACGTCGAGGACGGCCGGGTCGCGGGCGTGGTCACCCCGGCCGGGGTGGTCAGGGCCAGGCGCGGGGTGATCGTCGGGTCGGGCGGGTTCGAGCACAGCGCGGCGATGCGGGCCGAGTTCCAGCGCCAGCCCATCGGGACGAGCTGGACCGTCGGCGCCAAGGAGAACACCGGCGACGGCATCGAGGCCGGCGAGCGGGCCGGCGCCGCGCTGGACCTGATGGACGACGCCTGGTGGGGGCCGGTGATCCCGCTGCCCGGCGAGCCGTACTTCTGCCTGGCCGAGCGGACCCTGCCGGGCTGCGTCATCGTCAACGGCGCCGGCCGGCGTTTCGTCAACGAGGCCGCGCCCTACAGCGACGTCGTGCACGTCATGTACTACCGCAACACCCCGTCCGACCCGCACATCCCCGCCTGGCTGATCATCGACCAGCAGTACCGCGACAAGTACCTGTTCAAGGACATCGCCCCGCTGCTGCCCTTCCCCGACTCCTGGTACGACAGCGGCGCCGTGTTCAGAGCCCCGACGATCGAGCAACTCGCCCGGAAGATCGGGGTGCCGGAGGCCGCCCTGCGGGCCACGGTCACCCGGTTCAACGGGTTCGCCCTGGCCGGGCGGGACGCCGACTTCCACCGCGGCGACAGCGCCTACGACCACTACTACGCCGACCCGTACGTCCGGCCCAACCCGTGTCTGGCGCCGCTCTGGCTGCCGCCGTTCTACGCCTTCAAGATCGTCCCCGGTGACCTGGGCACGAAGGGCGGCCTGCGCACCGACGCCCGCGCCCGCGTGCTGCGCGCCGACGGCTCGGTCGTCCCCGGCCTGTACGCCGCCGGGAACGCCAGCGGCGCCGTCATGGGCCACAGCTACGCGGGCTCGGGCTCGACCATCGGACCGGCCATGACCTTCGGCTACGTGGCCGCGAACGACCTGGCCGGCGGCTGACCGTCAGTCGGCCGTGTAGCTGATCGACCGCACGTCGTAGCCGGTCGTCCTCGAACCGCGCACGTGCATGAACATCGCGCCGCCCTCGTAGGACCAGGCGCACGCGTAGCCCTTCGGCTCCTTGGTGCACCCCTGGAACTGGTGGACGACGCCGCGCGGGTCGTACCTGACCCGGAACAGCGTCCGCACCGCGCCCTCGGCGCCGACCTCCAGGGCCGCGTACCTGTCGCCGCGCTTCCAGGCGGCGAACAGGTGCCCGGCCGCGGCGGACGGCCGCTCGACGTGCCGTGACAGGTAGACCTTGGTGACCTTGGAGCCGGTCACGGCCATCGCGATGCCGTTCAGGCCGCCGGGCACGCGCACGCTGGTGTGCACGTACCGGCACACGCCGCTCGAGCAGCCGTCGAAGCGGTCGGGGGCGCGGTAGGCGTAGGTGAAGATCGTGCTCACCGCGGCGGGGGTGGCGACCGCGGCCGCGGCGGCGCGGTCGCGGGCCAGCCAGGCGCGGAACAGCTTGCCCGCCACCTTGCCGGGCGCGGGGGCGGCGGCGGAGGAGGCCGGGGTGGCGGCGAGAGCCGGGGCGGCGGCGGGAAGGCCGAGCGTCAGCGTGGCGGTCGTCGCGAGGGCGGCGCCGCCGAGAAGCAGTCGTCTGGACACGCTCCGACGCTAGGATCCGCCCCTTGCGCGGCGATTGCTCCCGGCTTGCAGCCTTTCCGGCACGCCCCTGGGCGGGATCAGCCGCAGGTGCAGCATCGTGCGCGCACACGAAAACGCGGGCCGCCGCGTTGTGCGGTGGTCCGAAGACACCGCGACGCTTCTGGGGGAAGCTGGCCAACCCCCCGTGTGAGAGGAATCCAATGGACGTCTATATATCCGTGGACATGGAAGGCATCTCCGGCATTGCGACGATCGACCAGGTCTCGCGTGGCGGACACGGATATCCGCGCGCCCAGGAGCTGATGACCGCCGAGGCGAACGCCGCGATCGCCGGGGCGTTCGAGGCCGGCGCGGACAGCGTCACGGTCAACGACAGCCACGGCACGATGGACAACTTCCTTCAGGACGCCCTCGACGAGCGGGCCCGGCTGATCACCGGCAGCCCGAAGGCGCAGTGCATGGCGCACGGGATCGGCGAGCGGCACGGGGTCGCGCTGTTCGTCGGCTACCACGCGCCCGGCGGCTGCCCGGGGGTGCTCGCGCACAGCTTCTCGTCGCTGTTCGCCTGGCTCAAGCTCAACGGCGAGTACGTCTCCGAGGCCGAGGTCAACGCGCTGCTCGCGGCCGAGCACGGCGTGCCCGTGGGCCTGGTGACCGGCGACGACCAGATCTGCGAGCTGGCCGGACGGCGGCTGCCCGGGGCGCTGACGGTGACGGTCAAGCGGGCCGAGGGCGTGACGGCGGCCGACAGCCTGCATCCGCGGCGGGCCCGGGCACTGGTCGCCGCGGCCGCGGCCGAGGCCGTGCGGAACGCCTCCACCCTGCGTCCGGTGCCGATCCCGGAGCGGCTGGTGCTGACCGGCGGCTTCCAGACGGCGGCGGCGGCCGAGCTGGCGGCGGGCGTGCCGGGGGCGTACCGGGTGGACGAGACGAGCGTGACCTGCGAGGTCGCCGACCCCTCCAGCCTGGTCGGCCTGATCGGCGTCTGGTACGCCACCTCGGCCCAGGCCGCCCGATCCCGCCTCCCCCTCCTCGGCCTCCACTGACCTCCCCGGCCCCCGGCGACGGCTCCCGCGCCGCGGGCCGGCCCGCACCCCTCGCGGCGCGGCGGCTGTCCGGCCGCCGCGCCTTTCGCATGCCGGGACGGAAGCTCAGCGTGACGACCTGTTCACGGATGACAAGCGGGGATCGTACAGTGTCAGGATGACGGTCGAGATCACGTGGTCCCGGCGGCGCGCGCCGACCGGCCGGGGTTCGCCGTCGCCCGCGCAAGGCACGTAGCCCCGCCATCCGCACGGACGAGAAGGACCACCCCCATGGCTCAGATCAGTCCCCCCAGCCCGCCGGAGGCCGGTAGCGGCCAGCCCAGTCTCAAGCGGGTGATGGGCCCCGGCCTGTTGCTGCTGTTCATCATCGGCGACATCCTCGGCACCGGCATCTACGCCCTGACCGGCCAGGTCGCCGGCGAGGTGGGCGGCGCGGCCTGGCTGCCCTTCACGATCGCCTTCGTCGTCGCGCTGATCACCGCCTGCTCCTACCTGGAGCTGGTCACGAAGTACCCGGAGGCCGCGGGCGCCGCCCTCTACGTGCACAAGGCGTTCGGCAAGCAGGCGCTGACGTTCCTGGTGTGCTTCGCGGTGATGTGCTCGGGCATCACGTCGGCGTCGGCGGCGTCGCGGGCCTTCGCCGCCAACCTGTCCACCGGGTTCGGCCTCGACGCGGGCAACGGCGTCATCCTGCTCATCGCCGTGGGTTTCATGCTGCTGATCCTGGCCGTCAACCTGCGCGGCGTCGGCGAGAGCGTCAAGCTCAACGTCGTGCTCACCGCGGTCGAGCTGTCGGGGCTGCTGCTGGTCATCGTGCTCAGCCTGTACTTCATCTCCGGCGGCCACGCCGACTTCTCCCGGGTCGTCGCCTTCGAGACGCCCGCCGACAAGGGCGTCTTCCTGGCCGTCAGCGCCGCGACGTCGCTGGCCTTCTTCGCCATGGTCGGCTTCGAGGACTCGGTCAACATGGCCGAGGAGACCAAGGACCCGACCCGGATCTTCCCGCGCATGATGTTCGCCGGCATCGGCATCACCGGGGTGATCTACGTGCTCGTGTCCGTCTGCGCGGTCGCCGTCGTGCCGGTCGGGCAGCTCGCTGCCAGCGAGACGCCGCTGGTGACGGTGGTGCAGACGGCGGCTCCCGGCGTGCCGATCGCCTCACTGCTGCCGTTCATCTCGATGTTCGCGGTCGCCAACTCGGCGCTGATCAACATGCTGATGGCCAGCCGGCTGCTGTACGGGATGAGCAAGCAGGGCGTGCTGCCGCCGTTCCTGTCGGCGGTCCACGCCACCCGGCGCACGCCGCACGCCGCGATCCTGTTCACCACGGTGATCGCGATCGGTCTCATCACGTTCGTCTCGCTGGTCCCCGACAGCCCGGTCGTGGCGCTGCTGGGCGGCACGACCTCGCTGCTGCTGCTCGCCGTCTTCGCCGCGGTCAACGTCGCCGTGCTCGTCCTGCGCCGGGACGTGACCGGCACCGAGCACTTCAACGCGGGCCGCGTGCTCCCCGTGGTGGGCACGATCACCTGCCTCTACCTGGTGCTGCCGTGGTCCTCCGGGCGCCCGGCAGGCCAGTACGAGATCGCCGGCATCCTGCTGGTGGTCGGCGCGATCCTGTGGGGGGCGTCCTGGTTGTCGGGCCGGCGCCGGGCCTGACCGGCTTTCGCCGGGATTTCCGCCGGCATTCCGGGCGGGCGGCGCCTGAGGTGAATCCGCGCGCCATTCGCCGGCCTTTTCCCTTCCGATTCCGCCCCCGGCGGCCTTAAGCCCGGCGGAAGAAGACCGTAAGTATGCTCCGGCATCGTGGAGACCACACAGAGCGGAACCGGAAGGGAAACACCGATGCGCAAGGTCAAGCTCCAGCTCCAGATCACCACGGACGGCTTCGTGGGCGGCCCCGGCGGCGAGATGGACTGGCTCCAGTTCCCCTGGACCGACGACATCAACGCCCACGTCGCGGCGGTGTGGGAGCCGGTCGACACCATCGTGTTGGGCCGCAGGCTGGCCGAGGGCTTCATCCCGGCCTGGGAGTCGCGGCCGGCGGGCGAGACCGAGGAGGGCATCGACAAGATGATCAACACTCCGAAGGTCGTCATCTCCCGCAGCCTCACCGAGTCGCCCTGGAGGAACGCCGTCGTGGCGGGCGGCGACCTGGCCGAGACCGTCGGCGAGCTGAAGGCGAAGCCCGGCGGCGACGTGATGGTGGCCGGCGGCGCCTCGATCGGCCGGCAGCTGATCTCCCTGGGGCTGATCGACGAGCTGCACCTGTTCGTCAACCCGGTCGCGATCGGGGCGGGGCTGCCGTTGTTCCCGGCGGGCGAGGGCTACCAGAGGCTGCGCCTGGTCGCCGCGCGCCCGTTCGACTGCGGCGTGGTGGGCCTGCACTACGAGCCGGAGCGTTCCTGAGGCGTCCGCTCTTCGTGGCGGCGGGTGGTGAACCGCGCTCAAAGAACGCGAGCACGTGCACGGGAAGCGCCTGAGAATGGGCCGCCCGTGCACTTCGCCTTTCTGGTCAGAACGTCGCTGACCTGTAGATAGTCCGGCTGTCAGCGCCGGTAATGCGGGGGCTCGAAGAATGGCGGCCGACTCGCCGGAACGGTCTCCTCGCGGGGGGACGCCGGACGGGGGAAGGGGCGCGACGGCCGGACGTCCGGCAGATCCGGTCGTCCGGCGGCACAGGCGATCGCGGGGCCCGGGGGATGCCCTGCCGGCAGAGGACAAGCGCCCAGGACGCGGCGCTGTCAAGCGATTCACTCCAGGGTTGACACCCCTCCGGCAAGAGGGTCATTCTGTTCCGCGGCGTGCCCAAAAAGTCCCAAAAACTCAACAATCGGCAGGCGTGACAATGACGTCAGATGCAGCACCCTCAGCATCTGTTCTGCACCGTTACCAGGACCGGCTGCGCGCGACCCCGGACAGGGTCGCCGTTTCGGCCGGTCGAGAACACCTCACGTACGGCGAGCTGGACCGCCTGGCGAACGGCGTGGCCGCTCGGCTGCGCGAGTCCGCCCTGAACGGACGGCCCGGCGGACGGCCCTGGGTGGCCGTGCTCGCGGGCCGGTCGATCCGGCAGGTCGCGGGCCAGCTCGGCGTCATGAAGGCGGGGCTCGCCTTCGCCCCGATCGACCCGGCCACGCCTGCCGAACGGATCCGCGCCATGCTGGCGGGAGCCGCCGCCGTGGTGACCGAGCCGGAATGGGCCTCGCTGGCGCCCGACGGCGTCCCCGTGATCGACACGCTCGTCCCCGCCGACGAGCCGTCCGAGCCGGTGCCCGTGCCCGGCCCGGACGACCTGGCGTACGTCATCCACACGTCCGGCTCGACCGGCACCCCCAAGGGCGTGCTGGTCCCCCACCGCGCGCTGTCCAACCTGATCGCCTGGTCGCACGAGACCTTCGGGTTGGACGGCCGGGCCCCGCTGCTCACCAGCCCGAACTTCGACCCGTCGGTCTGGGAGATCTGGATGTACCTGACCGGGGGGACCACGATGGTCATCCCCGACGAGCACACCAGGCTCTCGCTGCCCGCGCTGCGCGACTGGATCGTGGAGCAGGAGCTGACCACCTGCTACGCGCCCACCCCCATCGCCGAGGGCCTGCTCGGCCTGTCCTGGCCGGACGGGACCAGCCTCGCCACGCTGAGCACCGGCGGCGACCGGCTGACCGTCCACCCGCGCCCCGACCTGCCGTTCCGGCTGGTCAACCTGTACGGCCCGGCCGAATGCGCGGTCAACGCCATCGCCGGCGAGGTGCCCCCGCACGACGGCCGCACCCGCCCGCCCGCGCTCGGCAGGCCGCTGCCCGGCGTCACCGTCCACCTGCTGGACGAGGAGCTGCGGCCGGTCGAGGAGGGCGAGATCCACCTCGGCGGCGTGTGCGTCGGCCTGGGCTACCTCGACCTGCCGGAGCTGACGGCCGAACGCTTCGTCCGCGACGGGGAGGGGCGCCTGCTCTACCGGACCGGCGACCTGGCCCGCCGCGACGCCTCGGGCGAGTACGAGTTCCTGGGACGGCTGGACGACCAGGTCAAGATCCGCGGCAACCGCGTGGAGCTGGGCGAGATCGAGACCGTGCTCGGCCGCCACCCACGGGTGCGGGCGGCGACCACGGCCGTGCGCGGCGGCGACCTGGTCGCCTACGTCGTGGGCCCGGCCGGCGAGCAGGAGGCCCGCGCCCACCTGCGCAGGTTCCTGCCGGACTACATGATCCCCACCGCCTGGGTCTTCCTGGACGAGCTGCCGCTGACCGTCAACGGCAAGGTGGACCGTGCCGCCCTGCCCGACCCGGTCCGGAGCGCCCGCGCGGTCACGCCGCCCGGCACGCCCACCGAGGCCGCGCTCGCCGGGATCTGGCAGGACCTCCTCGACGCCGGGCCGATCGGCGCCGACGACGACTTCCTGGCCCTCGGCGGCCAGTCGCTGCTGGCCATGCGCATCGCCGCCCGCGCCTGCGAGCTGTTCGGCAGGCCGGTCGAGCCCCGGATGCTCTTCGAGCACCCCACGGTCGCCGCCCTCGCCCGCGCGATCGACGACCTGCCGCCCGCGTCCGCCGCCCTCGCCCCCGCCGAGGGCGTCACCCCGGCGCAGCGCCGCCTGTGGTTCATCGACCAGGTCGCGCCCGGCGGCTCGCAGTACAACGTGCCGATCCTGATCGCCCTGGACGGCCCCCTCGACGCCGCACGGCTGGAACGGGCGATCAACGAGATCGTGCGCCGCCACCCGCCGCTGCGCACCCGCTACGAGGAGCACGACGGCGAGCCCGTCGCCGTGGTCGAGCCGGCCGCGACGATCCCCCTCAAGGTCGTGGACGCCACCCCGCGCGGCGCGGACGCGCTGGCCAAGCACGCCGCCCGCGACCCGTTCGACCTCCGGAACGGTCCCATGCTGCGGGCGCTGCTGCTGCGGCTGGCCGACGACCGGCACCGGCTGCTGGTGACCGTGCACCACATCGCCTTCGACGGCTGGTCGGCGGGCGTCCTCCTGGACGAGCTGGCGCGGCTCTACGCGGGCGAGAGCCTGCCCGAGCCGGCCCGGCCGTACCGGCGCGGAGCGGGGGGCGACGGGCTGCCGTACTGGCGGAAGGTCCTGGAGTCGCCGCCGGAGCGGCTGGCGCTGCCCGGCGACGGCCCGGGATCGGCCGAGCCGCTGCGGCGCGGCGCCCGGGTGCGGGCGACGCTGCCGGACGGGCTGCTCGCCGAGCTGGAGTCGCTGGCCAGACGCTCCCAGGCGAGCCCGTTCATGGTGCTGTTCGCGGCCTTCCAGGCGCTGCTGCACCGCTACACCGGCCAGGACGACCTGGTGACCGGCGTGCCGTTCGCCGGCCGGGAGGCGCCCGGCGCCGACGCCCTGATCGGCTTCTTCGTCGAGACGCTGCCGATCAGGACCGGGCTGGCGGGCGATCCGACGTTCGAGGGCCTGCTGGCGCAGGTGCGGGCGACGGTCCTGGCCACCCCCGTGGACGTGCCGCTGGAGGAGATCGTCAGGGAGCTGTGCCCCGGCGGCCGGCCGCCGTTCGACGTGATGTTCGCGATGCAGGACCCGCCGGGCGCCCGGCGCGGCGGCGGGGTCACCTTCCGCGTGCTGGAGGAGGTGGAGAACGGCGGCGCCAAGGCCGACCTGGTGCTCTACGCCGAGGGCCGGGAGATGAGCCTGGAGTTCGCCACCGACCTGTTCCAGCGCGCGAGCGCCGAGCGGCTGCTGGGCCACTACGTGCGCGTGCTCGAACAGGTGGCGGCCGACCCGGCCGCGCCGGTCTCCGCGCTGCTCGCCCGCGGGCACGAGCCGCCGGGCCGCGGCCCCGACCAGTGCCTGCACGGGCTGTTCGAGCAGCAGGCGGACCGCACGCCCGACGCGGTCGCCGTCGAGTTCGAGGGCGACCGGCTCACCTACGCCGAGCTCGACCGCCGGGCCAACCAGCTCGCCCACCTGCTGCGCGAGCTGGGCGTGGGCCCGGAGGTGCCGGTCGCCCTGCACGTACGTCGCTCGCTCGACCTGCCCGTGGCCCTGCTCGGCATCCTGAAGTCGGGCGGCGCGTACGTGCCGCTCGACCCGTCCTACCCCGAGGGCCGGCTCACCCAGGTGCTGGAGCGGGTCGAGACGCCGGTCCTGGTGACCCACCGGGCGCTGGCCGGCAGCCTGCCGCACGAGCGTCCGGTGTACGTCGACACCGAGCTCGACGGCCGCCCCGGCCACCGCCCGGACAGCGGCGTCACCCCGGACGACCTGGCCTACATCCTGTTCACCTCGGGCTCGACCGGACAGCCCAAGGGCGTGGAGATGACCCACCGCCCGGTCGCCAACCTGATGGCCTGGCACGGCGGCGCGTACCGGAGCCTGCAGTTCACCGCGCTCGGCTTCGACGTCTCGGTGCAGGAGATCTTCAGCACCTGGGCGTACGGCGGGACGCTGGTCATGGTCAGCGACGAGCTGCGACGCGACCCGGCCGCCCTGCTCGACCACATCGCCACGAACCGGGTGGAACGCATCTTCCTCCCGTTCGTGGCGTTGCAGTCGCTGGCCGGGGCCGGGATCGAGCCGCCCGAGACGCTGCGCGAAGTGATCACCGCGGGCGAGCAGCTCCAGGTCACCCCGCAGCTCGAACGGTTCGTCAAGCCGTGGATGCGGCTGCACAACCAGTACGGTCCGACCGAGGGCGCGATCATCGACATCGCCCACACGCTCACCGGCCCGCCGCAGGACTGGCCCCGGCTGCCGCCGATCGGCCGGCCCGTCCCGGGCGTCCAGACCCCGATCCTGAACCGGCTGGGCCACGAGGTGCCCGACGGCGTGCCGGGCGAGCTGCACCTCGGCGGCGCCTGCCTGGCCAGGGGCTACCACGGCCGGCCCGACCTGACGCGGGAACGGTTCATCACCTGGCGGGACGGCCGCCGGCTCTACCGGACCGGCGACCTGGCCCGCCGCGACGCCGCCGGGGACATCGAGTTCCTGGGCCGCGCCGACGACCAGGTCAAGATCCGCGGCTACCGGGTCGAGCCGGGCGAGATCGCCGCCGTGCTCGCCGGGCACCCGGCCGTGCGCGAGGCGTTCGTCATGGTCAGGGACGGCGCCCTGGTGGCGTACGTGGTCGCCGACGGCACGCCCGAGCTGCGGCCGTACCTGGCCGAGCGGCTGCCGGAGTACATGGTGCCGAGCACGTACGTGCCGCTGGCGGCGCTGCCGGTGAACCCGTCGGGCAAGGTGGACCGGCAGGCCCTGCCCGAGCCCGGCCCGGCCGCGCGGGCCGTCACGGCGGCCCCGGCCACGCCGCTGGAGCAGGCCGTCGCCGCCGTCTGGCAGGAGGTGCTGGGCGGGCAGGTCGGACGGGAGGACAACCTGTTCGAGCTGGGCGGCAACTCGCTCAACGCCACCCGGATCGCCTCCCGGCTGCGCGACGCGCTGGACGTCCGGGTGCCGCTGCGCACGCTCTTCGCCCGCCCGACCGTCGCCGAGCTGGCCGCCGAGCTGGCCTCCCCCGAGGTGGAGACGGCCGCCGAGCTCTATCTGATGGTGGCCGCGTACTCCGACGAAGAGGCCGAGGCCCTGCTGCGTTCCATGGAAGGTGACCAATGAGCCTGTCAGCACAGCAGCGGCAGCTCCTCGACGCGTTACGCAAGAAGAAGCAGCAGCAGGCGGCCGGGCGGCCCAGGCCCGAGCGGCTGCCGATGTCCTTCACCCAGCTCCGCGCCTGGTACCTCGACCGGACCGCGCCCGGGGCCGCCCACTACCTGATCCCGCTGGCCTTCCGCATCGAGGGCCCGCTCGACCGCGAGGCGCTGCACCGGGCTCTGAACGTCCTGGTGGCCCGGCACGAGAGCCTGCGCACCACGTTCGCCATGGACGAGGACGGGCCGTACCAGGTCGTGGCGGACACGCTGACGATCCCCCTGGCCGACGCGCCCGACGACGCGCCGATGGACCTGACCGCCGGCCCGCTCGTCCGCGCCTGCCTGGAGCGCGAGGACGACGAGCGGCACGTGCTGCGCCTGACCCTGCACCACATCGTGGCCGACGCCTGGTCCCTCGACGTGCTGCGCCGCGAGCTGAGCGCCCTGTACGAGGGCCGCGAGCTGCCCCCGCTCCCCCGGCAGTACCCGGACTACGCGATCGAGCAGCGCGACCGCGATCACAGCGAGGACCTGGCCCACTGGCTCGGCGCGCTGACGGGCGCGCCGGCGGTCACCGAGCTGCCCCCGGACCTGCCGCGTCCGGAGGTCCAGACGTACGCGGGGGCCGAGCTGCCGTTCTCGCTGGACCTGCCGCGCGAGGAGTTCGCGGCCTACTGCCGCGGCCTCGGGGCCACGCCGTACATGGTGCTGTTCGCGGCCTACCTGGTGGTGCTGGCCCGCCGTTCCGGCCAGGACGACCTGGTCGTGGGCACGCCCATCGCCAACCGCGACCAGGTCGAGTACGAGGGCCTGATCGGGTTCTTCACCAACACCCTGGCCGTCCGCGCCGACCTGTCGGGCGGGCCGTCGTTCGCCGAGGTCGTCGAGCGGGTCAAGGAGGCGGTGCTCGACGCCCACGACCACCAGGCGATGCCGTTCGAGCGGCTGGTGGAGGAGCTCAACCCCGAACGCCGCCTGGACCGCAGCCCGGTGTTCCAGACGATGTTCAACATGCTGCCCGAGGCCGCCTCGGAGCTGGAGCTGGCCGGGCTGACGGTCACGCCGGTGGAGATCCCCGAGCGCACCGCCAAGTTCGACCTCACCGTGGGCGTCCGCGAGACCCTGGACGGGCTCGTCGAGTACAACACCGACCTGTACCGGCCGGGAACGGTCCGCGCCCTCGTGGCCGACCTGCGGCAGGTGCTGGCCACGGCGATGCGCGGCGACGAGGCGGCCGGGCACATGCCGCGCCACCAGGTCGTCCAGCTCGTCACCCGGGCCTGGCGGGAGACGCTGGGCACCGGCGACTTCGGGCTCGACGACAACTTCTTCGAGGTCGGCGGCCACTCGATGCTGGCCCTCCAGGTGCACGAGCGGCTGCGCAAACGCTTCGCCCTGACGGTCACCGACCTGTTCAGGTATCCGACGATCTCCACGCTGGCGGCCTACCTGAGCCCCGGCGCCCCCACCACGCCGGAGACGGCCCCCACCGCCACGGCGACCGCGGGCGGCGCCCTGGCCATCGTCGGCATGGCCTGCCGCTTCCCCGGCGCGAACGGCCCCGGCGAGTTCTGGACGGCGATCCGCGACGGCGTCGAGGCCGTCCAGGACTTCACCGACGAGGAGCTGCTCGCCGACGGCGAGGACCCCGAGCGCCTGGCCGACCCGGCCTACGTCAGGTCGGGCACGGTGCTGGACGGCATCGACCTGTTCGACGCCACGCTGTTCGAGTTCACCCCGCGCGAGGCCGAGATCCTCGACCCGCAGCAACGCCTGTTCCTGGAGACCGCCTGGGAGGCGCTGGAGGACGCGGGCTGCGACCCGGCCCGCCACCCGGGCCACATCGGCGTCTTCGCCGGCTCGGCGATGAGCAGCTACTTCATCGAGAACCTGCTCGCCGCGCCCGACGTGCTCAAGGCGGTGGGCGAGTACCAGGTCATGCTGGCCAACGACAAGGACTCGCTGCCCACGCGGACGTCGTACAAGCTGGACCTGCGCGGGCCGAGCGTCAGCGTCAACAGCGCCTGCTCCACCTCGCTGGTCGCGCTGCACCTGGCCCGGCAGAGCCTGCTGGCGGGCGACTGCGACATGGCGCTGGCCGGCGGCGTCCGGGTCAACGCCTGGACCCGGCGCGGCTACGTGTTCCAGAGCGGCGGCATCGGCTCGCCGGACGGCCACTGCCGCCCCTTCGACGCCGGCGCCCAGGGCACGATCGGGGCCAGCGGCGTGGGCGTCGTCGTGCTCAAGCGGCTGGAGGACGCGATCGCGGCGGGCGACACGATCCACGCCGTCGTCCGCGGCTCGGCGGTCAACAACGACGGCACCAGGAAGGTCGGCTACACCGCCCCCGCCGTGGACGGGCAGGCCGAGGTCGTCACGGCGGCCCTCGCGGCGGCCGGCGTCGAGCCGGACACGATCGGCTACGTCGAGGCGCACGGCACGGGCACCGCGCTCGGCGACCCGATCGAGGTCGCGGCGCTGTCGCAGGTCTTCACCGGCGACCGGCCGATCGCGCTGGGGTCGGTCAAGTCCAACATCGGGCACGCCGACGCGGCCGCCGGCATGGCCGGGCTGATCAAGACCGTGATGGCGCTCAAGCACCGCACGCTGCCGCCCACGGTCAACTTCGGCACGCCCAACCCGCGCATCGACTTCAGCCCGTTCTACGTGCCGACCGCCAGCGCCGAGTGGCCACAGGGCGAGGGGCCGCGGCGGGCGGGCGTCAGCGCGTTCGGCATGGGCGGCACGAACGCCCACGTCGTGCTGGAGGAGGCGCCCGAACCGGCCGCCGGGCAGGCGGCGACGCCAGGACCGCACCTGCTCGTCCTGTCCGCCGCCACAGAACCGGCGCTGGCCGAGTCGGCCGAACGGCTCCGTGACCACCTGCGCACCCGTCCCGAGCTGGACCTGGGCGACGTCGCCCGCACGCTGCGGCACGGCCGACGGGCGCTGCGGCATCGCGGCGCGCTGGTCGCCGAGGACACCCCGGCGGCGCTCACGGCCGAGCTGGTCACCGGCGAGGCGCGTCCGGGTGAGCTGGCGTTCGTCTTCCCCGGCCAGGGCGCGCAGCGCCGTGGCATGGGCGCGGGCCTGTACCGGTCCGGCGGTGTCTTCCGCGCCGTCGTGGACTCCGCCGCCGCGATCCTGGAGCCGTTTCTCGGCCTCGACCTGCGCGAGGCCCTGTACGGCGAGGCCGGCGACCTCGACCAGACCTGGCTCACCCAGCCCGCGCTGTTCGTCACCGAGTACGCGCTCGCCCGCACCCTCATCGAACGCGGCGTGCGCCCGTCGATGATGGCCGGGCACAGCATCGGCGAATACGTGGCCGCCTGCCTGTCCGGGGTCCTCACCCTGGAGGACGCCCTGCGCCTGGTCGCCGCCCGCGGCCGCCTGGTCCAGGGCCTGCCGCCCGGCTCGATGCTGGCCGTGCCGCTGCCCGAGGACGAGGTGCGCGGCCTGCTCGGCGAGGAGCTGTCGCTGGCCGCGGTCAACGCCCCCGGGTCGTGCGTCGTGGCCGGTCCGGGGGACGCCGTCGCCGCACTGGAACAGCGGCTGGCCGGGCGGGGCGTCACCTGCCGGGCGCTGCGCACCTCGCACGCCTTCCACTCCTCGATGCTCGACCCGGTGCTCGACGCGTTCGCCGCCGAAGTCGCCTCGGTACGGCTGCGCGCGCCCGAGGTGCCGTACCTGTCGAACGTCACCGGCGGCTGGGTGAGCGACGCCGAGGCCGCCGACCCCGGCTACTGGGTGCGCCACCTGCGCGAGGCGGTGCGCTTCGCCGACTGCGCGCAGGCTCTGGTGACGGCCGGGGCGACGGTGGCGGAGGTCGGCCCCGGCCGCACGCTGAGCACGCTGGTGCGCCGGCAGGGCGGCCGGTCGGTCGCCCTGCTCACCGAGCCCGAGGGCGGCCCGGCCGCCCTGCTCGAAGGCGTCGGACGGCTCTGGGTGGCCGGCGCGGACGTCGACTGGGCGGCGTTCGCGCCTCCCGGGCGGCGGGCGTCGCTGCCGACGTACCCGTTCGAGCGGCGCAGCTACTGGATCGGGCCGCGGGCCCGCCGCCACGAGCTCGTCGCCGTCCCGGCGGTGGCGGCCGAGGAGCTCGACCCGGTGGCCGCCGCCTGGCGCGACGTGCTCGGCATCACGCCCGCCGGCCCCTCGGACGACTTCTTCGAGCTGGGCGGCGACTCGCTGGTGGCCACCCAGCTCGCCTCCCGGCTGGGCCTGCCCATCGAGGCGGTCTTCGAGCACCCGACGCTGGGCGGGCAGCGGGCGCTGGTCGCCTCCGCGGCCGAGCCCGAGGTGATCCGGGCCGTCGCGGAGCCGGGGCCGGCGCCGGTCTCGTTCATCCAGCGGCGCATGTGGTTCATCGACCAGGTGCACGGCTCGGCCGCCTACGCCGTGGCCACCGCGCTCGACCTGCGCGGCGACCTGGACGTGCGGCACCTGCACGACGCGCTGCGCGAGCTGGTCCGGCGGCACGAGGCCCTGCGGACCGTCTTCCACGCCCCGGACGGCGAGCCGGTGCAGGTCGTGCTGCCTCCCGGGGAGACGCCGCTGCCGGTCGAGGACTGCGACGACGTCGAAGGCGCCCTGAGCAGGGACGCGGCCGAGCCCTTCGACCTGGAGCACGGCCCGCTGTTCCGGGCCCGGCTGCTGCGCACGGCCGCCGACCACCACGTGCTGTCGCTGGCCTTCCACCACATCATCGTGGACGGCTGGACGATCACGATGCTGGAGGGCGAGCTGGCCGCGCTCTACAACGGCGACAAGCTGCCCGAGCCCGGGTACGGCTACCGCGACTACGCCCGCTGGCAGCAGGAGCAGGCCACCGACCTGGGCTTCTGGACCGAACGGCTGCGCGGCGCCCCGCACAGCCTGGACCTGCCCACCGACCGGCCGCGCCCGCCGATGCAGACGTTCGAGGGCGCGGTCGCCACGCACACGCTGCCCGCGGAGCTGGCCAAGAGGCTGCGCGGGCTGAGCCAGGAACGCGGCGCGACGCTCTACATGACGCTGCTGGCCGCGCTGCACACGCTGCTGTACCGCTACAGCGGCCAGGAGGACGTCTGCGTCGGCTCGCCGGTGGCGGGGCGCACCCGTCCGGAGTTCGAGAGTGTGGCCGGCTGCTTCATCAACACGCTGGTCATGCGCGCCCGGCTCGACGGCGACCTGCCGTACACCGAGCTGCTGGCGCAGGTGCGCGAGTACGCGCTCGGCGCCTACGCCCACCAGGGCGTGCCGTTCGAGCGGCTGGTGGAGGAGCTGAACCCGCCCAGGGACCTGTCCCGCAACCCGCTCTTCCAGGTGCTGTTCAACCTGCTCAACCTGCCCCAGAGCGACCTGGGCATGACCGGGCTGACCGTGACCGACCGGCCCGTGGAGACCCGCACCGCCCAGGTGGACCTGGCTCTCCAGGTCTACGAGCAGGACGACGAGCTGCTGTGCCGGCTGGAGTACAACACCGCGCTGTACGACGAGGGCACCGCCCGGCGGCTGCTGCGCCACTACGAGCTGCTGCTCGGCGCGATCGTCGAGGCGCCCGCGACCCGCCTGTCCGCTCTGAGCTTCCTCACCGGCGAGGAGCTGGCCGAACAGCTCGGCGGCCAGGACGGCCAGGCGCCCGGCGGCTGCGTGCACGAGCTGGTCGAGGCCCAGGCCGACCGGACGCCCGACGCGGTGGCCGTCGCCTTCGAGGGCGAGTCGCTGACGTACCGGGAGCTGGACGAGCTGGCCAACCGGACCGCCCACCGGCTGCGGTCGGCCGGCGTCGGCCCCGAGACGCTGGTCGGCGTGGCCATGGAACGGTCGGCCACGATGCTGGTCACGCTGCTCGGCGTGCTCAAGGCGCACGGCGCTTACGTGCCGCTCGACCCGATGTACCCCCAGGACCGCCAGGACTACATCCTCGGCCACTCCGGCATCGGCGTGCTGGTCACCGAGCGCGAGCTGGCCGGGCGCTACACCGCCTTCCAGGGGCAGCTGCTCCTGGCCGACGACGGCTTCCCCGGCGAGAGCGCGGCCCGGCCGCCCGCCCTGGCCACGGCCGGGAACCCCTGCTACGTCCTGTACACCTCCGGCTCGACCGGGCAGCCGAAGGGCGTGCGCGTCCAGCACTCCTCGGTGGTCAACTTCCTCGACTCGATGAGCCGCGAGCCCGGCCTGACCGGGCGGGACACGCTGGTGGCCGTCACGACGTTCGCCTTCGACATCTCCGTGCTGGAGCTGTTCCTGCCGCTCACCGTCGGGGCCAGGGTGGTGATCGCGAGCCGCGAGGCCGCCTACGACCCGCTGCGGCTGGCCGCCCTGCTGGAGGAGGCCACCGTCATGCAGGCCACCCCGGCGACCTGGCGGCTGCTGCTGTCGGCGGGCTGGGCCGGCAGGGCAGGTCTGAAGGCGCTGTGCGGCGGCGAGGCGCTTCCCGCCGACCTGGCCGCCGACCTGCGCGGCCGGGTGGCCGAGCTGTGGAACATGTACGGGCCGACCGAGACCACGATCTGGTCCACGATCACCAGGGTCGGCGACGGGCCGATCACGATCGGCCATCCGATCGCCAACACCCGGATCCTGCTGCTCGACGCCGCGCTGGAGCTGGTGCCGACCGGCGTGATCGGCGAGCTGTACATCGGCGGCGCGGGCCTGGCCCGCGACTACCTCGGCCGGCCGGACCTGACGGCCGAGCGGTTCGTCACCTGGCAGGACGGCAGCCGGCTCTACCGGACCGGCGACCTGGCCCGCCGCCGCGGCGACGGCACGATCGAGTTCCTCGGCCGGGCCGACGGCCAGGTGAAGGTGCGCGGCTACCGGATCGAGCTGGGCGAGATCGAGACGCTCCTGCTGGCGCATCCGGCGGTCGGCTCGGCGGCGGTGGTGGTGCGCGGCGCGGAGGAGGACAAGAGCATCGCCGCCTACCTGGTCGCCGACGGCGAGCACGACTGGCGCGAGCACCTGCGGCGCAAGCTGCCCGACTACATGATCCCGTCGTCGTTCACCCTGCTGGACGCGCTGCCGCTGACCCCCAACGGCAAGGTGGACCGCAAGGCCCTGCCCGAGCCGGTGGGTCCGACGCGGTCCGAGGGGACGGCGCCGCGCACCCCGGCCGAGGTCCGGCTGGCCGAGCTGTGGTCGTCGATCCTGGGCGTGAGCGGCGTCGGCATCGACGACGACTTCTTCGCGCTCGGCGGCGACTCCTTCAAGGCCGTGCGCGCCGTACGCGACTCCGGCATCCCGGCGACCGTACTGGACCTGTTCAAGAACCCGACGATCCGCGCGTTCGCCACGCTCGACGGGTCGGCCCAGCCCACCGGGCTGCTGCACGAGCTGACGCCGCCGCGTCCCGCGGCCACGGTGACGCTGGTCTGCCTGCCGTTCGCGGGGGCCGGGGCGATCACGTACCAGCCGCTGGCGGCGGCGGTGCCCGAGCACATCACGATGCTCGCGCTGGAGCCGCCGGGCCACGACACCGGCAATCCCGGCGAGCCCGCGCTGCCCTTCACCGAGCTGGTCGAGGGCTGCGTGAAGGAGATCAAGGAACGGGTGCGCGGGCCGGTGCTGCTGTACGGGCACTGCATGGGCGGCGCGCTCACCGTCGAGCTGGCGCGCCGGCTGGAGGAGGAGGGCGTCGACCTGGTGAAGGTGGTCGTCGGCGGCCACTTCCCGGCGCCGCGCCTGCCCGGCAAGGCGTTCGCCTGGTTCCGCCGGGTCTTCCCGATGGAGCGGTGGACGTCCAAGCGGCAGGCGCTGGAGTTCCTGCGGGCCATGGGCTTCTTCACCGAGGACCTGGACCCGCGCGAGCGCGACTTCATCATGGGCGTCTTCCTGCGCGACACCCAGGAGGGCGAGGACTACTACACCCGGCTGTACCAGGAGCCGATCAGGAAGCTGTCCGCGCCGCTGGTGTGCGTGGTCGGCGAGAACGACCGCGCCACCGAGCTGTACGAGGAGCGCTTCCGCGAATGGGAGGCGTTCTCCGACTCGGTGTCGCTGGAGGTCATCCCGAAGGCCGGGCACTACTTCGCCAAGCACCAGGCGCCCGAGCTGGCCGAGATCCTCGGCGGCGGCGAACGGCCGCCCGCGCCGCTGCCGCCGCGCTTCCAGCAGGCCAGCCTGAAGACGTTCTTCCTGGTGGCCTTCGGCCAGCTCGTGTCGCTGATCGGCACCGGGCTGACCACGTTCGGCCTCGGCCTGTGGGTCTACCAGCAGACGCGGTCGATCTCGATGTTCGCCATCGTCTCGGTCATGGCGCTGCTGCCCGCCGTGGTGCTGGCGCCGATCGCCGGCACGGTCGCCGACCGCTGGAACCGCCGGACCGTCATGATCACCGCCGACTCGGCGGCCGGCTTGGCCTCGGCCTCGCTGGCCGCGCTGCTCTGGACGGGCGGGCTGCACCTGTGGCACGTCTACGTCATCGTCGCGGTCGGGTCGATCTCCACGGCCTTCCACCAACCGGCGTACATGGCGGCGGTGGCCCAGCTCGTGCCCAAACGGTATTACGGCAGGGCCAACGGCATGGCCCAGCTCGGGCAGGCGGCCGGGACCGTCCTGGCGCCGCTGCTGGGCGGGGCGCTCATGGCGGCCGTCGGGCTGCGCGGCGTCATCGTGATCGACCTGTCCTCCTTCCTCTTCGCGGTCACCGTGACGCTGGCCGTCCGTTTCCCGAACGCGCTGTTCAAGAAGCAGGAGGAGCCGTTCTGGCGGGAGGTGACGGGCGGCTGGCGCTACATCACCCGCAGGCACGGACTGCTGGCGATCATCCTGTTCACCTCGTTCCTGAACTTCCCGTTCGCGATGGTCGAGGTGTTGTCCACACCGCTGCTGCTCAGCCTCACCGACACCCGCGGGCTCGGCATCGCGCTGTCCATGACCGGCGTGGGCCTGGTGATCGGCAGCGTGATCATGACGGTGACCGGCGGCCTGACCCGCCGCACGAACGGCATCCTGGGCTGCTTCGTCGCCCTGGGCGTCGCCTTCGCGGTCATCGGCCTGGCGCCCCACCCGGCGCTGCCCGCGACCGGCCTGTTCCTCGTCGGCCTGCTGACCGCGCTGCTGAACGCGCACTGGTTCTCGATCGTGCAGCAGAAGGTCGGCCTCGACCTGCAGGGCCGGGTCATCGCGACCAACCTGATGCTCAGCTGGGCCATGGTCCCGATCGGCTTCCTGCTGGCCGGCCCGCTGGTCGAGCACGTCTTCGACCCGATCGCCGGGGCCGCCCGGGGCCGGGGCATCGGCCTGCTCACGATCGTGGCGGGCGCGGTGACCGTGCTGATCGGCCTGGCGGCCTGGCGGTACCGGCCGGTCCGCTACCTGGAGGACGACCTGCCGGACGCGATCCCGGACGCGGTGGCCATCACCGACAAGGATCTGATCCAGCAGGCCGCCGACCGCCAACTGGTTCCCTGAACCGCCGTCCCCCGGTGCGCGCGGGCGCCGTACCGGGGGACGCCGGCGTCAGTCCACCTCGGCGACCGCCTGGGCGAACTGGGCGGAGTAGAGGCGGGCGTAGGCGCCGTCCGCCGCCAGGAGGGCCTCGTGGGTGCCCTGTTCGACGATGCGGCCGTCCTCCATCACCAGGATCAGGCTGGCGTCGCGGATCGTGGACAGGCGGTGGGCGATCACGAAGCTCGTCCGGCCCTCGCGCAGCGAGCTCATCGCCCGCTGGATGAGCACCTCGGTACGGGTGTCGACCGAGCTGGTGGCCTCGTCCAGGATGAGGATCGCCGGCTCGGACAGGAACGCGCGGGCGATCGTGATGAGCTGCTTCTCGCCCGCGCTGACCGTGGCGCCCTCGTCGTCGATCACCGTGTCGTAGCCGTCGGGCAGCGTGTGCGCGATGCGGTCGACGTGGGCGGCCCGCGCGGCGGCCTCGATGCGCTCGCGGGTGGCGCCCTCGGCCCCGTAGCCGATGTTCTCGGCGATGGTGCCGCCGAACAGCCAGGTGTCCTGGAGCACCATGCCGATGTCGGCGCGCAGCTCTTCCCTGGACATGTCGGCCGTGTCGACGCCGTCGAGGGTGATGCGGCCGCCGGTCACCTCGTAGAAGCGCATGATGAGGTTGACCAGGGTCGTCTTGCCCGCTCCCGTGGGGCCGACGATGGCCACGGTCTGGCCGGGCTCCACGGTCAGCGACAGGTTCTCGATCAGCGGCCGGTCGGGGCTGTAGCGGAAGGAGACGTCCTCGAACGCCACCCGGCCCCGCAGCTCGGCCGGACGCGCGGGCTCGGCCGGCTCGGCCGACTGCTCGGGGGCGTCCAGCAGCTCGAAGACCCGCTCGGCCGAGGCGATGCCCGACTGGACGAGGTTCGCCATGCCGGCCACCTGGGTGAGCGGCTGGCTGAACTGCCGGGAGTACTGGATGAACGCCTGCACGTCGCCCAGCGAGATCGAGCCCGAGGCCACCTTGAACCCGCCCACGACGGCCACCAGCACGTAGTTGACGTTGCCGATGAACATCATCGCCGGCTGGATGACGCCGGAGATGAACTGGGCGCGGAAGCT
This sequence comes from Nonomuraea sp. NPDC001699, assembly GCF_053596455.1. Classification (NCBI taxonomy): domain Bacteria; kingdom Bacillati; phylum Actinomycetota; class Actinomycetes; order Streptosporangiales; family Streptosporangiaceae; genus Nonomuraea; species Nonomuraea sp. NPDC001699. Next base: position 345,720 of record NZ_JBSFGF010000010.1, read on the forward strand.
GGAGGCGTACAGGGCCTGGTTGTGCTCCTCGAAGGTGGCGGCGGCCTCCTGCTGCCGGCCGAAGACCTTGACCAGGGTGTGGCCGCCGTACATCTCCTCGATGTGGCCGTTGAGCTTGCCGGTGGACGACCACTGCTTGATGAACTCCGGCTGCGACCGCTTGCCGATGACGGTGGTGACGTAGACCGACACGGGCACCGTGACCAGGGCGATGAGCGCCAGGATCGGCGAGATCCAGAACATCACCACCAGCACGCCCACGACGGTCAGCACCGACGAGATGAGCTGGCTCATGGTCTGCTGGAGGGTCTGGGCGATGTTGTCGGTGTCGTTGGTGGCCCGGCTGAGGATCTCGCCGCGCGGCTGGCCGTCGAAGTAGCTGAGCGGCAGCCGTCCCAGCTTGGCCTCGATCCGCTCGCGCAGCCGGGACGCCGCCCGCTGCACGACGGTCGTGGTGAGCCGGAACTGCACGATGCCGAGCAGCGCCGCCACCACGTAGATGGCCAGCACCCAGCCCAGCACGTAGGCCAGCCCGGTGAAGTCGATGCCCTGGCCGGGCACGACGTGCATCGAGGACACCATGTCGGCGAAGTTGCCCTCGCCCTTGGCGCGCAGGCCCGCCACGGCCTGCTCCTTGGTGATCCCGGCGGGCAGCCGGGCGCCGATGATGCCGGAGAAGATCAGGTCGGTGGCGTGGCCGAGGATCTTGGGGCCGGTGACGGTGAGCGCCACGCTGGCGACGCCGAGGGCCAGGACGACGCCGAGCAGCGCGCGCTCGGGCCGCAGCAGGCGCATCAGCTTGCGCAGCGTGCCGCCGAAGTCGAGCGCCTTCTCGGCGGGCCCGGACATCATCCTGCCCGGTCCGAAGGCGGGCTGCGGGCGGCGCGCGGGAGCCTGGGCGGTCATGCCGCGGCCTCCTGTTCGGTGAGCTGGGACAGCACGATCTCCCGGTATGTCGGGCAGGTCTCCATGAGCTCGGCGTGGTCGCCGCTGCCGACCACGCGTCCCTCGTCGAGGACCAGGATGAGGTCGGCGTCGCGGATCGTGTTCACCCGCTGGGCGACGATGACGATCGTGGCGTCGGTGATCTCCGCGGCCAGGGCGGCGCGCAGGCGGGCGTCGGTGGCGTAGTCGAGGGCGGAGAAGGAGTCGTCGAACAGGTAGATCTCCGGCCGGTGCACGAGGGTCCTGGCGATGGCCAGGCGCTGGCGCTGGCCGCCGGAGACGTTCGTGCCGCCCTGGGAGATCGGCTCGTCCAGGCCGCCGGGCATCGCCTCGACGAACTCGCGGGCCTGGGCGATCTCCAGGGCCCGCCACAGCTCCTCGTCGGTGGCGTCGGGCCGGCCGTAGCGCAGGTTGGAGGCCACGGTGCCGGAGAACAGGTAGGGCCCTTGCGGGACCAGGCCGACCGCGCGGGCCAGGGCCGCCGGGTCGAGGTCGCGCACGTTGACGCCGTCCACCAGCACGTCGCCGGCGGTCGCGTCGAACAGCCGCGGGACGAGGTTGAGCAGCGTCGTCTTGCCGCTGCCGGTGCTGCCGATGATCGCGGTGGTACGGCCGCGCCGCGCGGTGAAGCTCACCCCGGACAGCACCGGGTCCTCGGCGCCCGGGTAGCGGAAGTCCACGGACCGCAGCTCCAGCTCGCCCGCGTGCCCGTCGGGGACGACGGGCTCGGCGGGCGGGTGGACGGTCGGTTCGGTGCCGAGCACGTCCTCGATGCGCTCGGCGGAGACCTCGGCGCGCGGGATCATCATGAACATGAACATGGCCATCATCACCGACATCAGGATCTGCATCAGGTAGGAGATGACCGCGGTCAGCGCGCCGACCTGCATGGCGCCGTCGGCGATGCGCTGGCCGCCGAACCAGATGACGGCGACGCTGGAGACGTTCACGACCAGCATGACCGAGGGGAACATCAGCGCCATCAGCCGCCCGACCCGCAGCGACACGTCGGTGAGCCGTTCGTTGGCCACGCCGAAGCGCTCGCGCTCGTGCCGGTCGCGGACGAACGCCCTGATGACCCGGATGCCGATGATCTGCTCGCGCAGCACCTGGTTGATCCGGTCGATGCGCTCCTGCATGGTGCGGAACAGCGGGCGCATGCGCCACACGACCAGGCCGACGATGACGATCATCACCGGCAGCACGACGAGCAGCAGCGACGACAGCGCCGTGTCCTGGCGCAGCGCCAGCACGATGCCGCCGACGCACATGATCGGCGCGGCCACCATCATCGTGAACGTCATCAGCACGAGCAGCTGCACCTGCTGCACGTCGTTGGTGGTCCGGGTGATCAGGGACGGCGCCCCGAACCTGTTGACCTCCTGCACCGAGAAGCCCTGCACCCGGTGGAAGATCGCGGCCCGCAGGTCGCGGCCGAGGGCCATCGAGGTCCTGGCACCGTAGTAGACGGCCACGATCGAGCAGACGATCTGGATGAACGTCACGCCGAGCATCACCAGCCCGACGCGCATGATGTAACCGGTGTCGCCGGTGATGACACCGTGGTCGATGATGTCGGCGTTGAGAGTGGGGAGGTAGAGCGTGGCCAGTGTCTGCACGAACTGGAAGAGGACCACGAGCGTGATCTCCTTCCCGTACGGCCTGAGCTGGACCCGCAGCAGGCGTAGCAGCATCAACGGACGCTTTCTGTCGAGGGGGTGAGGGAGGGCCGCACCAGCAGCCCGTCGAGCAGGACGGAGACGATCTCCTCGTCGTCCATGTCGCCGAAGTCGCCGGACAGGCCGAAACCGCGGTGGACGCTCACCGAGACGAGCATGAGCAGCAGTTGCGCCGTGGCCATGGGCGAGCGGCGCAGGTGGTCGCGGTCAGGCTCGACGAGGGCGGCGAGCGCGGTGGTGATGCGGGTGCGGCTGGCCAGCATGTACTCGTGGAACTCGGCGTCCTCGGCCATGAGCTCGCGGGGCACGGCGAAGATGTTGACGTTGGCCGTCATGCCCGCCCGCAGCAGCGCCGCCACCTCGCACAGCCGGGCGCGCAGCCCCTTCGTGGCGGCGATGGCGGCGAACGCGCGCTCGGCCGGACCGGGGTCGAACGCGCTCATCAGGGCCGCGCGCAGCAGCGTGGCCTTGTCGGGGAAGACGCCGAAGATCGTGCCCTCGGCCACGCCCGCGGCCTCGGCGATCTGGCGGGTGCTGACGGCGGTGCCGTGCGCGCGCAGCAGGGGGACGGTGGCCTCGATGAGGGCGGCACGGCGGTCTTCGGGCGCCATCGCGGGCACCCGTCGCCTTCTGGTCATGCGGACGAGCGTAATGAGTGAGTACTCGCTCGTTCAAATCATTATTTGTCGGGCATGCGTTGTGGCTGGTCAGCCCGCCGGCTTGTCGTCGGCCAGGTTCCTGAGCCAGACGCCGACGTTCTGCATGAGCACGTCCAGCTCGCGGCGGAGCTCGGCGTTCTCGCGGCGGAGCCAGAGCAGCTCGTCCCGCTCCTCCAGGGAGAGCACGCCGGTCTCCTCCGGCTGGACCGGCCGCGGGTGGTGGCGGCCCTCGGGGGCGAGGTCGTGCGAGCGGAACGCGTCCTCCCAGGGACCGAGGGCCTCGGCGGACGCCGGAGCGGGACCGGCCGCCGGGGCGGGAGTGGGGGCGGCGGTGGGGACGGTGGTGGGGACGGACGTCGCGGCGAGGGCCGTCGCGGCGGCGGCCACGGGCTTCGGCAGCGTCAGGGTGACCAGCGCGGCGACCACCGCGACGCCGCAGCCGATCATCAGGGCGGCGCGGAAGCCGGTCTCCGACGGCAGCGTGTGGCCGCCGACCGTGACGGTGAGCTGGGCCAGGACGACGCCGACCACGGCGGCGCAGACCGAGGTGCCGATGGAGCGCATCAGGGTGTTGAAGCTGTTGGCCGAGGCGGTCTCGCTCCTCGGCACCGCGCCCATGATGAGGGCGGGCATCGCGCCGTACGCCAGGCCGACCCCGGCGCTGCCGATGCAACCGGCGATCATGAGACCCCAGCTCCAGCCCATCAGGCCGAGGGCGGCGCCGTAACCGGCCGCGATGACCAGCGCGCCGACGAACAGGCTGGTCTTGGGCCCGCGGGCGGCCGACAGCCGGGCGCCCAGTGAGGAGACCGCCATCATCATCAGCCCGGACGGCGCCATCCAGAGCCCGGCGGCCAGCATCGACTGGCCCAGGCCGTAGCCGAGCGCCGCGGGCAGTTGCAGGATCTGCATCAGGACCAGGGACTGGGCGTACATGGCGAAGCCGACGAGGATCGAGGCCAGGTTGGTGAGCAGCACCTGCGGACGGGCGGTGGTGCGCAGGTCCACGAGCGGGTCGCGGACGCGCAGCTCCCACAGGGCCCACAGCAGGGCGAGCAGCACGGCGCCGCCGAGCAGCCCGAGGGTGGTGCCGCTCGACCAGCCCCAGTCGCCGCCCTTCGAGACGCCGAGCAGCAGGCACACCAGCGCCGCGCCCAGGCCGAACGCGCCGACGAGGTCGAGGCGGCCCCGGGCGGCGGCGGGCGTCGCCGGGACCAGCAGCCAGATCAGCACCCCGACCAGCACGCTCAGCGCGGCCGCGCCCCAGAACAGCACCCGCCAGTCGGCGTACTCGGCGACGGCGGCCGAGATCGGCAGCCCGAGCGCGCCGCCGATGCCCATGGACGAGCTCATCAGCGCGATGGCCGGGCCGACGCGCTGGGGCGGCAGCAGGTCGCGCAGCGCGCTGACGCCGAGCGGGATCATGCCGACGCCGAGCCCCTGGAGGCCGCGCCCGGTGATCATCGGGATCAGGGAGCCGGACAGCGCGCACACGACCGACCCGGCGACGAGCGGCACCGAGCAGACGAGCATCATGGTGCGCTTGCCGTAGAGGTCGCCGAGCTTGCCGATCACGGGGGTGGCGACCGCGCCGACCAGCAGCGTCACGGTGATCACCCATGACGTGTCGGCGGGGGCGGCGTGCAGCAGCCGCGGCAGCTGGCCGATGAGCGGCACCACCAGCGTCTGCATGAGCGAGCCGACGATGCCGGCGACCGCGAGCACGCTGACGATCCCGCCGCCGGAGCGCGGGCTGGGCGCGGAATGCACCATTAATCCCCCTATTGTCCGAATGCACCCTACACAGGGTGTGGCCCCTGCACAACCTGTGCAGCCTGCACACCGGGGCTCTCGCCAGGGGGGATGACGCGGCCCGTCCAGCGCGGGCCGCCGGAGGTCAGCCGCGGTCCAGGGCGCCGCCGTCGAGCACCTGGTCGATGTGGGCGGCCAGTTCGACGTCGCGCTCGGTGACCCCGCCCGCGTCGCCCGTCGAGAGCCGGAAGCGGATGCCCTCCCCCGTACGCTCGATCTCGGCCTGGTGACCCAGCGCGGCGCCCTCGTTGTGCACCGCCTCGCTGAGCCAGCCGAAGCTGTCGGGCGTGATCGGCACATCCTTGACCAGGGCGTCGCCGTCCCGCCGCCAGCCCTCCAGCGCCGCCATGGCGGTGTCGATGTCCTCGTCGGTCAGGCGTTCGGCCATGTTCCCCCCAAAGTGCTCGTCTCCCGACGCTCGGCTACCACCGATGAGCCGCTTCACACCCGCCATGTCCCTCTATAACGTGTAGTACTACGATTCGTAGAGGGGACGGCTCATGCGGGTGCTGGTGGCGGGGGCGGGGATCAGCGGGCTGGCGGTCGCGCGCGGCCTGATCGCGGACGGCCACGAGGTCGTCGTCCTGGAAGGCGCGGACGGCCTGCGCCTCGGCGGCGGCGCGATCACGCTGTGGTGCAACGGGACGGCGATCCTCGGCGACCTCGGCGTGGACCTGGCGGGCACCGGCCAGCGGCTGTCCACGTTATCCCTGCGCACGGCCCGGGGCCGCCGGATCACGGAAGTGGACCTGGAGTCCCTGACGGCCCGCTTCGGCTCGGCGCCCCGGGTGATCCCGCGCGGCTCGCTGATCAAGCTTCTGGCCGCCGGCCTCCCGGACGGCTCCGTACGGTTCGGCGCGCGCGTACGGGACCTGGAGACCGACCGCGACGGCGTGCGGGTGCGGACCGCGACGGGCGCGGAGTACGAGGCGGACCTCCTGGTCGGGGCCGACGGCGTGCGCTCGCGGGTGCGCGCGCTCGCGCTGGGCGACGGCCCGGCGGCGACGACGGGCCTGGCGATCTGGCAGGGCCTGACGCCCGCCCCCTTCGACCCCGGCCCGACCACGACCCTGATGATCGGACGGCAGGCCGACGCCGGCTTCATGAGCGCGGGCGACGGGCTCATGCAGTGGTTCTTCGAGCTGCCCTGGTCCCCGGCCGACCCTCCCGCGCACAAGCCGGTGGAGATGCTGCGCCGCCGCTTCGCCGGTTGGGGCGCGCCGGTCGCGCGGGTCCTGGACTCGCTCTCCGACGGCGACGTCGAGCGGTTCCCGCACACCCGGCACAGGGTCCCGCGCCGCTGGGGCGCCGGACGGTGCGTGCTGCTCGGCGACGCGGCGCACGCGATGCCGCCCGTCGGGGCGCACGGCACCAACCAGGCGCTTGAGGACGTGGCCGCACTGACCGCCTGCCTGCGGGCCGCGCCCGCCCCGGACGCGGTCGTGGACACAGTCGTGGACACAGTCGTGGACGCGTACTCGGCACGGCGCAGGCGGCGGGCGGCGCGGGCCTCGGCGGTGGCCGCGAACACGCTCGCGGCGTCGGGCCCGAGGGCGCTCATGCAGAGCGAGCCAGTGATGCGGCTGATGGCCGCCGTCCCGCCGCGCCTGGCGGCGCCGGGGTTCGCGGGTCTGCTGCGCGCCCTGAGCGACCGGATCTGACACTCGTGGCGCACGCCTGCGCCATTTCTGACATAGGGGTTGACCCCGCCGGGACGGCCTGCCACCGCCGCCGAGGCTGTGACAGGCCGGTAATCACAAGATCGTTTGTATAAATGCTTGAGTTATCGCATTTACGACCTGACTTACTCCGCATTTCGGGCAAGTCATTTTTGTCAGGACACACAAACTGTTTGCCGAAACCCGGTGAAATGTGATCAGTTTACGGACGTGAGAGATTTTCTCATTGTCGGGGGCGGCGCCGCGGGCGCCTGCGCGGGGTTCTTCCTCGCCGGGTACGGCACCGTGACCCTGCTCGAAGCCGAACAGGTCACCGGCCACCACTCGACCGGCCGGTCGGCGGCCCTCTTCTCGGAGTACTTCGGCAACCCGGCCGTCCGGGCTCTCACGGCGGCGAGCAGGGACTTCCTCGCCGCGCCTCCTCCGGGCTTCGCCGACGTCCCGCTGCTGACCCCGCGCGGCGTGCTCGCGCTGTGCCCGTACGGCGGGGAGAAGCTGTTCGACGACGTGCTGGCCGAGGGACGGCGGGCCCCGACGCCGGCCGTGGAGATCGCCTCCGCCGAGGCCCTGGAGCACTGCCCGATCCTGCGTCCGGGCCGGTTCAGCCGCGCGATGCTGAAACCGGGCGCCATGGACATCGACGTGGACGCCCTCCACCAGGGGTTCCTGCGCGGCATCCGGGCCCGGGGCGGCCAGGTCCTCACCTCCGCCCGGGTACGGGCGCTGTCGCGCACGTCCGGCGTCTGGCGGGCGGTCACCGACACGGGCGAGCACGCCGCGCCGACGCTGGTCAACGCCGCCGGGGCGTGGGCCGACGAGGTCGCCGCGCTGGCCGGGGTGCGTCCGGTGGGGCTGCGCCCGCTGCGCAGGACCGCGTTCCTGGTGGACCTGCCCGACGGGACGGACGCCCGGTCCTGGCCGATGGTCACCGACGTGGCGGACACGTTCTACTTCAAGCCCGAGTCCGGCCGGCTGCTGGTCTCCCCCGCCGACGCCACCCTCGTGGCGCCCTGCGACGCCCGTCCCGACGACCTGGACGTCGCCGTCGGCGTGCGGCGCGTCCAGGAGGCCACGACGCTGGAGATCCGCAGCGTCCGGCACGCCTGGGCGGGGCTGCGCAGCGAGGTGGCCGACGGGACGCCGGTGATCGGGCCGGCGCCCGACGCTCCGGGGTTCGTCTGGCTGGCCGCCCTCGGCGGCTACGGGGTCCAGACGTCGCCCGAGGCGGGCCGGATCGCCGCCGCGGCGGCCATCGGCGGGACCGGCTGGACCGGCGGGACCGGCGGGGACGGTGAACCGGCGTACGCGCCGGGCCGGCTCTGGAACGACTTGGAACGCCTATGAGGAAGGCGACGGGGGCGCGTGAGGCAAGGGGACCGGTCGCCGTTCGTACATTCCTGACAGAGAGGTGGAGATGACCGGCAACACCCGCGGCTTCACCGGCCGGGCGGTCGACTTCGGCCCGTTCCGTCCCGTCCCGGCGTTGATCGAGGAGCAGACCGACCGGTGCCCCGAGCGGCCAGCGGTCACCTACGACGGCAGGACCCTCACCTACAGGCAACTGGACGACCTGGTCAACGGCCTGGCGGCGACGCTGGCCGGGCACGGCGTGGGCAAGGGCGACGTGGTCGCCGCCCTGCTGGTCAACTCGCTGGAGCTGCCGGTCGCGTACCTGGCGCTGATGAAGCTGGGCGCCGCGTTCGTGCCGCTCGACCCGTCATGGCCGGTCGAGCGGGTGCGCGACACCCTCGACGTGCTGCCGGACGGGCCGATCCTGTGCGCGGGCGGCGAGCGGCTGCCGCCGGACGCGGCCCGCCGGGCGGTCGTCGTCGGGATCGACACGATCGTCCCGACCTCCGAACGCCCGGCGGTCACCCTCGGCCCGGACGACCTGGTGTACGGCTACTTCACCTCCGGCACCACCGGGACCCCCAAGTGCGCGATGAACCGGCACGGCGGCCTGGCCAACCGGCTGCGCTTCATGACCCGCTACTTCGCCGCGACCGGCGACGACGTGGTGCTCCAGAACAGCAGGCACACCTCCGACTCCGCGCTGTGGCAGCTGTTCTGGCCGCTGACCACCGGCGGGCGCACCGTGCTGCCCGTCCAGGGCGACTTCCTCAACCTCCGGCACACCATCGACCTGATCGCCCGGTACGGCATCACCACCGCCGACTTCGTCTCCAGCGTCTTCAATGCCCTGGTCGCCATCGTGGACGGTGACCCCGCCGCCCTGGGCGCGCTGTCGTCCCTGCGCCGGCTCGTCGTCGGCAGCGAGGCGGTCAGCCCGCGCGCGGTGCACCGCCTGATGGCCCTGCTGCCCGGCCTCGACCTCACCAACGGTTACGGCCCGACCGAGGCGTCCATCGGGATGGTCTTCCACCGGGTCTCGGCGGCCGACGGCGACGCCGTCCCGCTGGGCCGCCCGATCGACAACTGCTACGCGGTCGTGGTGGACGAGGACCTGCGTCCGGTCCCCGTGGGCACGACCGGCGAGATCGCGATCGGCGGCGTCTGCCTGGGCGCGGGCTACCTGGGCGACCCGGCCGCGACGGCCAGGGCGTTCGTGGGCAACCCGTTCCCCGGCGAGATCCCCGGCGACCGCCTCTACCTCACGGGCGACCTCGGCCACCTGGACGACGACGGCCGCCTGTTCTTCGCCGGCCGCAAGGACTTCCAGGTCAAGATCCATGGCGTTCGGATCGAGCTGGGCGAGATCGCCGCGGCGGCCCAGCGCTGCCCCGGCGTGCTGCAGGCCGAGGTCCTGGTGGCCGAGCAGGCGGGGGTGAAGGCGCTGGCGCTGTTCGCCTCCGGCAGGGGCCTGACCGAGGTCGCGCTAGCCGCCGAGCTGCGCCGCACCGTGCCGCGCACCAGCGTCCCGCGCTACTTCTTCCCGCTGGCCGAGATGCCGCTGCACGACAACGGCAAGGTGGACCGCGGCCGGCTCCAGGAGATCCTCGACGGCAGGCTGGCCGAGGACACCGCGCTGCTGGCCGAGAGCGCGCCGACCGCGAGCCTGGGCGACCAGGTGCTGCGGGCGATGCGCTCGGCTCTGGGCTGGCCGGGCCTCACCGCGGAGACGCACTTCGCCGAGTCGGGCGGCGACTCCATCCAGGCCCTGTCCGTGGTCCACATGATCACCGCCGAGACCGGCGTGCGCGTGGACGTCAAGGACCTGTACGACCACCCGACGGCCGGCGCGCTGGCCCTGCTGATCGAGCGCCGGCGGCACGACCACGAGGCCATCGAGGAGGAGTCGGTGCTGATGGCGCGCGACTCCGTGGTCCCCGACGGGGAGCCCATCAGGCGCGCGTCCAGGCCGGACCGGCTGCGCACGGTGCTGGTCACCGGGGCCACCGGGTTCGTCGGCAGCCGCCTGGTGCACGAGCTGCTGGACCGCGGCGGGCTGCGGGTGTGCTGCCTGGCGCGGGCGGCCGACGACGAGGCGGCCACGGCCCGGGTGGTGGCCGCGCTCACCGAGCGGGGCTTGTGGCAGCCGCGCTTCGCCGACCGGCTGGAGGGCTACGCGGGCGACCTGTCCTTACCCGGCCTCGGGCTGGACGGCTCCACCTGGGAGCATCTGGCTCGAGCCTGCGACCTGGTGCTGCACAACGGCGCGATGGTGAACTTCCTGTTCGACTACCGCGCCCACCGCCAGGCCAACGTGCGCGGCACGATCGAGCTGGTGCGGCTGGCGATGGCCCACCATCCGGTGCCGCTGCACTACGTCTCGACGCTGGGCGCGTTGCAGACCGAGGCGCTCCACAGGGGCGAGCGCGTGCCGGAGGACTGCGACCCGGCGTCGGCCAGGCCGCCGGGCGGCGGCTACAGCCGGTCCAAGTGGATCGCCGAGCGCTACCTGGCCGAGGCCCGGCGCCGGGGCGCGCTGGTCACCGTGCTGCGGCTCGGCGAGATCATGCCGAGCGCCGACAACGGGTATCCGAACCCGGTCGCCTTCACCCATCTGCTGCTCTCGGCGTTCCTGCGGCTGGGCGTGCGTCCCGACGTCGCCACGCGCACCGACTACACGCCGGTCGACTACGTCGCCGCGCGGGTCGGGGCGGCCGTGGTCGACCCCGAGGTCTGGGGCCGTACGCTGCACGTCTTCCGCGGCGAGAGCGTCAGCATCGACGACGTGCCGGCGCGGGCGGGCGTGCCGGTCACGCCGATCCCGTGCGGCGACTTCGCGCGGCTCGTCCGCGAGACCGGCCAGGCGAGCGCGGACCGCGAGCTGATCACGCTCGCCTCGCTGCTGCCCGTCGCGGCGGACGAGGAGGAGCTGCGCCGGGCGTTCGGCGGGCTGCTGACCGACAATCCCGCGCTCTTCCGCAAGGACGAGTGCCACAGGCTCGAACAGCGATGGCGGCTCGGCGAGGGCACCCTCGACGGCCCGATCGCCGCCTACCACGCCCGGCTGGCGGGCACGGCAGGTCAGCGGGTGCCCACCGGTTGATCAGGAAAGGTCAGGAAAGGTCAGGAATGCGCTACCGCAAGATGGGAAACCTCGGCTGGGAGGTCAGCGAGGTCGGGTACGGCATGTGGGGCATCGGCGGCGGCCCCGGCGGCTTCACCGGCTGGGACTACGACGTCGCCCCCCGGTGCCTCGACGAGGCGGTCGAACTGGGCTGCACCTTCTTCGACACCGCCTGGGTCTACGGCCGCGGCGTCAGCGAGCAGCTTCTCGGCGCGCTGCTGCGCCGCCACTCCGGCCACCGGCTGTACGTGGCCACGAAGATCCCCCCGAAGAACCGCGAATGGCCCCCGCGACCGGACGACACCCTCGACGACGCCTACCCCGCCGAGCACATCCGCGAGTACACCCACCGCAGCCTGGAGAACCTGGGCGTCTCGCGCATCGACCTCATGCAGTTCCACACCTGGGAGGACCGCTGGGCCCGCGACGAGCGGTGGCAGGAGGCGATCAGGGACCTCAAGAGCGAGGGCGTGATCGACGCGGTCGGCATCAGCGTCAACCGATGGGAGCCGGCCAACTGCCTCGCCGCCCTCGACACCGGCCTGATCGACGTCATCCAGGTCATCTACAACGTCTTCGACCAGGCGCCCGAGGACGAGCTGTTCGACCGGGCGCTGCGTGAGGGCGTGGGCATCATCGCCCGCGTCCCGTTCGACGAGGGCACGCTCACCGGCGCCCTGACCGCCGACAGCACGTGGCCGCCGGAGGACTGGCGCAGCACGTACTTCGGGCCGGAGAACCTGGGGCCGAGCGTCGAGCGGGCCGAACGGCTCAAGGCGGCGCTCCCCGAGGGGCTCTCGCTGCCGGAGGTCGCGCTGCGGTTCGTGCTGCACCACCCGGCGGTCAGCACGGTGATCCCCGGGATGCGCAGACCCGAGCACGTGCGGGCCAACCTCGGCGTCTCCGACGGACGGCCGCTCGACCCGGACCTGCTGGCCGAGCTGCGGCGGCACCGCTGGGACCGGGAGCCCGCGTGGTGGTCGGGGTGAGCGAGCCGCTGGTCGCCATGTGGGCCCACTCGCGTTCGGCCTCGACGGCGTTCCTGCGCATGATGATCGAGCGGGGCGACGTGGCCGTCCTGCACGAGCCGTTCCTGGCGCTGACCGAGGAGGGCTCGCTCGCGCTGCCGTCGCCGGACGGCGGCCGGGTGACGGCCCGTTCGGAGAAGGACCTGCTGGCCCGGCTGGCGGAGCTGGCGCGGGCGCGGCCGGTGTTCGTCAAGGAGGTGCTCGACTACGAGTACCCGCACCTGTTCAAGCATCCGGAGGACCTGGCCGGGATCGCGCACACGTTCATCGTGCGCGACCCGCGGCCGACCATCGCCTCGCACTACGCCATCAAACCGGCGGTGACCTGCGACGAGATCGGCTACGAGCGGCTGTTCCGGCTGCACGAGCTGGTCCGGGAGGCCACCGGCCGGCGGCCGCTGGTGATCCGCACCGAACGGCTGATCCGCGAGCCCGCGGCCGTCGTCGAGGAGTTCTGCGCCTACACCGGCCTGCCGTTCCTGCCCGGCTCGCTCACCTGGGCCGCGGGCGACCGTCCGGAGTGGGGGCGGACCCGCCGCTGGCACCTGGACGCGAGCGGCAGCGCCGGGTTCGAGGACCGTCGCAACGTCTACACCGCGACCGTGGACAACCACCCGGCCCTGCGGGCCTTCTACGACCACCATCTCCCCTTCTACCAGCGGCTCGTCCAGCACGAATAGGGAGCATCCATGTCAGAGTCACCGGGCCGGCTGTTCGCGCGCGCCTACGCCGACGACCCCGAGCACGCGGAAGTGACCTTCGACTACACCATCACCGAGGCGCACGAGCCGACCAAGGACCGGCCCCGGCTGACCGTGCGCAACCTGCTCAGGGTCGTCCCCGTCGAGGGCGACCGGGCCCGGTTCTGGACGGAGTCGCCGCCCGGCGAGGAGGAGCGGCGGGCGGTCCGCGACTCGGACGTGCGGCGCGAGGCGGCGTTCAGGTTCGGCATGTCGGAGGCCAAGGTGCAGCCGATCCAGGCGTGGGTGCAGATCCCCGACGGCCTGGACGCCGACCCGGACGCGCTGGCCACCTTCCTCGACTACCGCCTCCTGGTACGGCTGGCCACGGCGGAGAACCTGGCCCTGACCACCGCCCTGCTGGGCCATCCGGAGATCGCCCGCCTGCCGTACGACGACTACGTCCACGGTGTGTTGTCGGCCTGCGACGAGGTCGAGCAGTCGGGCGCGACCCCGCACGCGATGATCGTCAACCCGCGCGACTACTACCACCGGTTGGTGGGCCGGGGCGGGCTGCTGGCCGAGCTGGCCGAGGGCAATGGCATGAAGGTCAGCCGCAACCGGTGGGTCGCGCCCGGGGACGCCCTGGTCGGCGACATCTCCGTGGCGGCCAGGCTGCTGGACGCGGGCCGCTCGGTGATCCGGGTGGCCGAGCCGCCGCCCGGCACGTTCGCCCGGCCCGGCGTGGCCGTCTGCGCGGAGGTGTACGAGGGCGTCGCGGTGCATCTACCGGGTTTGTTCTACCTGGTCACCCCTGCCGGGGAAAACACAGTGTTTCCCACTTCATAGCAATCGAGTAGAACGAGAACGACGAAAGGCGGTGACCGTGTCGGACGAGAGCCAGGAATTCCGGCGCAATGGTTGGTGGCGCGACGAAACCTTTTTGGACGACTTACGCCGCAACATAGTTGCATTTCCCGACAAATCAGCACTCATCAGCCGGCGGGTCGCCGACGGCGTCACCGACGTCGTCACGTACGCCGAAGTGGGCCGGATGACCGACCGCATCGCGCACGGCCTGGTCAGGCTGGGCGTGCGGCCGGGCGACTTCATCGCGATCCAGCTCCCCAACCGCAGGGAGACGCTGCCCCTCGCGCTGGCGTGCATGAAGATCGGCGCCCGCATCGCCCCGCAGATGCCCATCTACCGCCACCGCGAGCTGGACTTCATGATCCGGCTGACCGAGGCGAAGCTGTTCGTCACCACGAGCCACATCGGCCACGTGGACACGGCGGAGACCGGGATGACCCTGGCCCGGGAGATCCCGAGCCTGGAGCACGTGATCGTCGTCGGCGGCGGCGGGCCGCCCGGCTCGCTCGACTTCGACGAGCTCCTGCTCACCCCGGAACCGGGCGACCCGGCCGACATCGAGGGCCGCGAACTGGGCCCCGACGACCCGTTCCTCATCCTGTTCACCTCGGGCACGACCGGCGAGCCCAAGGGCGCCCTGCACAGCCAGAACACCCTGTACGCCGACATCAAGGGCTACGGCGAGGCGTTCGGGCTGGACGAGAGCCTGGTCATCATGACCGCCCAGACGTCGATGCACTACGTGGGCCTGGTGATGGCGTACCTGACGGCGCTGGCGCTGGGCGGCACCGCGGTCACGGCCGACGCCTGGGACGCCGGCGTCTACCTCGACCTGATGTCCGACCACGACGTCACCATGTACTACGGCTCGCCGCCGTTCGCCCGGGAGATCAGCGAGGAGCAGGACGCCCGCCCGCGCAAGCTCCCAAGCCTGAGCGTCTTCGTCTCCGGCTCGGCCCCCGTCCCGCCGCACCTGGTGGAACGGGTCACCGAGACGCTGGGCGTGCGCGTGTACGCGCTGTGGGGCATGACCGAGAACGGCGGCGTCACCATGACCCGCCCGCAGGACCCGCCCGAGCGGGCCGGCGAGAGCGACGGCACGGTCATCTCCGGCATGGAGGTGCGCATCGTGGACGAGGAGAACAGACCGGTCGCCAAGGGCGAGATCGGCGCTCTCCAGGTACGCGGCGCGGCCCAGTGCCTCGGCTACTACCTGCGCGACGAGATCTACGCCAAGTCCATCACCCCGGACGGCTGGTTCGACACCGGCGACCTGGCCCGCGACGACGGCTACGGCGGCGTGCGCATCTCCGGCAGGACCAAGGACGTCATCATCGCCAACATGTGCCTCAAGCTGCCGGTCAGCGACATCGAGGCGCTGCTCGGCCGGCATCCGGCCATCCGCGACATCGCGCTCATCGGCATCCCGGACCCGGCGCTGGTCGAGCAGGTGTGCGCGGTCGTCACGCCGTCGGGCGAGCCGCCCACGCTGGAGGACCTGCGGACCTACCTCAAGGACGCCGGCGTGAACGACTGGTTCTGGCCCGAGCGCCTGGAGGTCGTGGAGGAGATGCCGCGGACCGTCACCGGCAAGATCCGCAAGGTCGAGCTGCGGGAGCGGTTCGGCGTGGCGTCGGACTGAGGTGGCCGGTTCACGGGCGCTCCCGCTCGCCGTCCTGTGCGGGAGCGCCTTCCTCGGCGCGATCGACGTGCAGCTCGCGAACATCGCCTTCCCCGACATCCTGCGCAGCTTCCCGGGCAGCAGCCTGCCCGAGCTGTCGTGGGTGTTCAACGGCTACGCGATCGTGTTCACCGCGGCGCTGCTGCCGGCGGGCGGCCTGGCCGACCGGTTCGGCGCGCGGCGGGTGTTCCTGACCGGGCTGGCGGTGTTCGTGGTCGGCGCGGCCCTGTGCGCGGTCGCGCCGTCGGCGGGGGCGCTGATCGCGGCCCGGGTCGTGCAGGGCGTGGGCGGCGGGGTGATCACGCCGCTGACGCTCGCGCTCATCCTGCCGTACTACCCGCCGGAGCGCCGGGGCACGGCGATCGGGCTGTGGAGCGCGGCGCAGTCGGTGGCCACGGCGTCGGGGCCGTCGCTGGGCGGCATGCTCGTCGGCGTCTGGGACTGGCGGACGGTGTTCTTCCTGCACCTGCCGGTCGGGGTCGCCGTGCTGGCGGGCGCCTGGCGGGTGGTGCCCAGGCAGGCGGGCGAGGCGGCCACGTCCAGGCTGCCGGACCTGGCCGGGCTGTTCCTGCTGGTGGGGGCCATCGGGTTGCCGTCGCTGGCGATCGTCCAGAGCGACGCGTGGGGGCCGGGCAGCCCCGGCACGATCGCGGCGCTGGTCGCGGGCGTCGTCGTGGCCGTGCTGTTCGTCCGGCGGGCGCGCACGCATCCCGCTCCGATCGTGGACCTGGGCGCGCTGCGGGCGCGCGGCACCCAGCGGGCCAACCTCGCGATGTTCCTGGTCGGGCTGGTGATGTTCGCGCTGCCGCTGGCCAACATCCTCTTCCTGACCGGGATCTGGGGGTACTCCGTGGCCGCGGCCGGGCTCGCCGTCACGCCGGGCGCGCTCGCCCAGGTGCTGACCGCGCCGCTGGCCGGACGGCTGGCGGCCAGGACCGGCCATCGCCCGCTCGCCCTGTGCGGGGTGGCGCTGCTGGCCCTGTCCACGGCGTACCTGGCGTTCGCGACGGGGGGCGGGCAGGCGTACCTGGCGGTGGTGCTGCCGGCGGTGGTGCTGTCGGGGGTCGCCGTGGCCGTGCTGATCACGTCGCTGAGCGGCGCGGCGGTGGCCGAGATCCCGCCCGCGCGGCTGGCCACCGGCACCGCCCTGTCGGTGACCTCGCGGGCCTGCGGGGCCGTCATCGGCGTCTCGGCGCTGGTGCTGGTGCTGTCGGGCGACCGGCTCGGGGTGGTCGGGGCGTACCAGGGGGTGTGGCTGACGATGCTGGGCCTCTGCGCGCTGGTCGCCGTCGCCGCCGCCGGTCTGCGCGCCCCTCGGGCCGAGCCGGCCGCGCAGCGCGCCTGAGGACGGCCGGCGGCGCGCGGGTGCACGACTACGCCGCCCGCCTGCTGCGCGCCACCGGCTACCCGCCGTACGTGCTGCCCACCCACTGGGACGACTTCGACCTCCCGCTGGGCGAGCCGGCCCGCGATGCCGTCGGCCTAGAACCGCTGCGCAAGGCGGTCGCCGAGGCCAGCCCGCGCAGCAGCTTCGTGGTGCTGGACCACCTGCGGACGTTCTCCGGCTGAGCCGCCTAGGAAGCGGCCGCGCAGTCGAGCACGGCGCCCGCCCTCGGCGTGACCGTCCCGTAGTAGTGGACCTTCTCGCAGGGGGCGGTGTTGCCGGTGACCACGACGTCGGTGATCGCGGCGGCGTCGCCGCGGATGGCGAGGGCGTCGCGCGTGCCGGTGCCGGTCACCCGGTTCCCGGTGATCTCGACGGTGCGCAGCGGGGCTCCCGCCACGGACTTGACGTAGATCCCGCCCACGCAGTTCTCGACCTGGTTGTCGGTGATGCGCACGTTCTGGGCGTTGACCGTGGCGATGCCGTCGTAGCGGGTGTTGCGTACGACGTTCCCCTCGACGCGGACGCCGGTGTGCGGGTGGGCGGGGTCGGAGGTGTGCGAGCCGGTGAACTGGCCCCAGCCGAGCTGGGAGCCGGAGGTGTCGCAGGTGTTGCCGCTGAGCAGGATGTCCGTGCAGGGCGTCAGGTCGCTCGCGCCGCCCCAGGTGTTGTCGCCGGTCGGCAGGTCGAGCTGGACCGCCTCGCCGTGCCACAGCCCCTGGCCGGGGTCGCTGATCCAGCCCATGAGCGAGCAGCCGCGGACCGTGCCGCGCCGTACGGCGTTGAGCTCGATGCCGTGCCACCACTTGACGTTCCACATGGTGACGTTCTCGATGAGCACGTCCGAGGCGTGGATCATCGTGATGCCGTTCATCGCGGGCGCCTGGTCGAGCACGCCGCGCTGCACGAAGTCCCAGACCGGGTCCCAGCTCCCGCCCGTGACGGCGATGTTCCCGGCGCCGGAGTAGCCGCCGGTCGTCGCGCCGACGGAGTTGAGCACCATCGTGTGCTTCACGCCCGTGGCGGGGAAGCGGGAGACGATCCGGGCGTCGGTGGCGTCCAGATGGGTGTCGCGGTAGACGATGAGCGGTTCGGTCAGCAGGTAGGTGGCCTTGGGAACCTTGGCGATGTACCTGCCGGCGGCGTCCTTGGTTCCCTTGCCGTCCCTGGCGGCGTTCAGGAGCTTCTGGATCTCCGAGCCGCTGACGTAGGCGACCGACGCCGAGGCCGAGGCCGATGCTGGTGCTGCGAGCGGGTGGCCGGCGAGCACGGCCGCCGCGCTCCCCAGTAAGGTCCTTCTTGTGATCATGACCTTGAACTGTCCATCGGCGGGCGAGGACCTGTCAACCCCGGCGGTCAGTCGGGGGCGTAGGCCAGGACGTGGTCGTGGATCAGGCGTCCGAGCTGGGGGTCGTCCCGTTCGAACGCCTCGACCAGCGGTTCGTGGTCGGCGGCGTTCTCGTGCGGCCGCATCCTGAACAGCCTGATCGACACGTGCGTCCAGACCTCGACGCCGAGCGACTCCCACACCGACACCAGCAGCGCGTTGCCGGAGGCCGCCACGATCTCCCGGTGGAAGGCGACGCCGTGGCGCACCTGGTCGTCCAGGGAACCGGCGGCCGCGGCGGCGTGCAGGCGGGTCACGTGAACGCGCAGCGCCGCCACCGGAGGGCGGCCGAGGCGGGTGGCGGTCTCCTCCAGGCCGGCCCGGACCTGGTAGACCTCGCGCAGGTCGTCGAGGGTGAAGCCGCGGACGCGGGCGCCCCTGTTGGGCGCGGACTCGACCAGCCGGAGCGCCTCCAGCTCGCGCAGCGCCTCGCGTACGGGGGCCTGGCTGACCTGGAGCTCGGCGGCCAGGCGGCGTTCGACGATCCGCTCGCCGGGCTCCCAGCGGCCGCTGATCAGGCCGTCGAGCAGCACCTTCCTGATCTCGTCGCGCAACGGCTGCCGCACCACGGGCTCCACAGATAATCCTTTCATCGGATGATCGATCATATGGTGTTTAATGGAAGTATGGAGAAAGATCTGGATCCCCAGGAGACCGCCGAATGGCTCGAATCGCTTGAGGCGGTCCGGCGGGCGGCCGGTCCCGATCGGGCCGAGTACCTGCTGCGCAGGCTAGCCACGAGCACGCGCTATCTCAACACGGTGCCCACCGCGGAGGAGCCGGCCTACCCCGGCGACCTGGACCTGGAAGAACGCGTCGCGGCCTACGACCGGTGGAACGCCGCCGTCATGGTCAGCCGGGGCAGCAAGCTCGGTCTCGGCGGCCACCTGGCCACCTACGCCTCGGCGGCCTGGCTGTACGAGGTCGGCTTCAACCACTTCTTCCACGGCGCGGACGACCAGGTCTTCTTCCAGGGGCACGCCTCCCCCGGCGTCTACGCGCGGGCGTTCCTCGAAGGGCGCCTGAGCGAGGCCCAGCTCGACCTGTTCCGGCGCGAGACGCAGGGCGGGCTGCCGTCGTACCCGCACCCCAGGGCGATGTCGGGCTTCTGGCAGTTCCCGACCGTGTCGATGGGCATCGGCCCGCTCAACGCGGTCTACCAGGCGCGCTTCAACCGCTATCTGCACAACCGTGGCATCAAGGACACCTCGCACAGCCATGTCTGGGCCTTCCTGGGTGACGGCGAGATGGACGAGCCGGAGTCCACCGCGGCGCTGACGCTGGCCGCCAGGGAGGGGCTGGACAACCTCACCTTCGTGATCAACTGTAACCTCCAGCGGCTCGACGGCCCGGTACGCGGCAACACCCGGATCGTGCAGGAGCTGGAGAGCGTCTTCAGGGGCGCGGGCTGGAACGTCGTCAAGGCGCTGTGGGGCGCCGAGTGGGACGGCCTGCTCGGCTCCGACGAGCTGGTGGCCAGGCTCGGCGAGGTGCCGGACGGCCAGTTCCAGACGTTCGCCGCCTCCGACGGCGCCTACATCAGGCAGCACCTGTTCCAGGGCCTCGACGTGCCCTGCTCCGACGACGACCTGCGGCGCATCGTCGGCGGCTCGCGCGCCGGGCACGAGCCGCGCAAGGTCTACGCCGCCTACCACAAGGCCCTCCAGCATCGGGGCGCGCCCACCGTGGTCCTCGTCCAGACGGTCAAGGGCTGGACGCTCGGCGCGGGCGTCGAGGCGCGCAACGCCAACCACCAGATGAAGAAGCTCACCCTCGACGAGTTCCGCGTCATGCGCGACCGGCTCGGCCTGCCCGTCCCCGACTCGGCGCTGGCCGGGGAGCTGCCGCCGTACCTGCACCCGGGGCCCGACTCGCCCGAGGTCAGGTACGTCGCCGAGCGCCGCCGCGAGCTGGGCGGCCCGATCCCCCACCGCACGGTCGCCCGGCGGCCGCTGCCCCAGGCGGGCGAACGGCCGTTCGCGGCGCTGGCGAAGGGCTCGACGCAGCCGGTGGCCACCACCATGGCGTTCGTCCGGCTGGTCAAGGACCTGATGAAGGAGCCGGAGACCGGGCGGCGCTGGGTGCCGATCGTGCCCGACGAGGCCAGGACGTTCGGCATGGAGTCGCTGTTCCCCACGGCGAAGATCTACTCGCCGCTCGGCCAGCGGTACGAATCCGTCGACCGGGAGCTGCTGCTGGCGTACAAGGAGGCGGTGGACGGGCAGATCCTCATCGAGGGCATCACCGAGGCCGGGTCGATGGCCTCCTTCACCGCGGCGGCCTCCAGCTACGCCACCCACGGCGAGCCGATGATCCCGTTCTACATCTTCTACTCGATGTTCGGCTGGCAGCGCACCGGCGACCAGATGTGGGCCCTGGCCGACCAGCTCGGCCGCGGCTTCCTCGTCGGCGCCACCGCCGGCCGCACCACCATGACGGGCGAGGGCCTCCAGCACGCCGACGGCCACTCCCAGCTCCTGGCCTCCGCCAACCCCGCCTGCCTGGCCTACGACCCGGCCTTCGCCTACGAGGTCGCCGTCATCGTCCGCGACGGGCTCAGGCGCATGTACGGCGAGGCGGCCGAGGACGTGTTCTACTACCTGACCGTCTACAACGAGCCCATGCCGCAGCCCGCGATGCCCGAGGGCGTCGAGGAGGGCATCCTCAAGGGCATCTACCGCTACTCCGCCGGGGGCGGCGCCGCGCACCTGCTGGCCAGCGGCACCGCCATCCACTGGGCGCTGGAGGCCCAGCGGCTGCTGGCCGAGGAGTACGGGCTGGGCGTGGACGTCTGGTCGGTCACCTCGTGGAGCGAGCTGCGGCGCGAGGCCATGTCCGCGACCGGGGTGCCGTACCTGCGGCAGGCGCTGGCCGGGACCGAGGGGCCGGTGATCGCGGTCAGCGACTGGATGCGGGCCGTGCCCGACCAGATCAGGCCGTGGATCGACCGGCCGTGGACCTCGCTCGGCACCGACGGGTTCGGGCTCTCCGACACCCGGGAGGCCGTACGCAGGCACTTCGGGGTCGACCCGCGCTCGATCGCGGACGCCGTGCTGAAGGCTGTGGAGGAGTAAGGGCGAGGCCGTTTGTCCCGGCGTAACCGTATTTATCGAGGAATCTCCCTAAGTTAGGGCCTGGCGCCCCGGCCGTGTTCTTCTGATCCCGGGGGGAGACGGGTGAGAACACGGTTGCGCCGGTCGCTGCGCACGCGGCTGGCACTGCTCGCCGGCATCGCCATGTTGCTGCTGAACGTCGTCGTCAGCGGCTTCGTCATGTTCGGCATCCACGACGACGTGGCCGACGTGCGCGCGAGCGAGGTGTCCGGGAAGGCCCTGCGCGTCCTTCTCATGGTCAAGCGCAACCAGCTGCCCCGCGTGCTGGAGCCCGGCGGGCTCGACGGCATCCAGGTCGTCGACCCGGCCGGGCGCGCGGTCTCCTGGACGCCCAACCTCGCCGAAGCACCGCGCCAGACGGACCTGATCCCCCATCCCGAGCAGGCCAACTACGTCAGCAGGAGCTGCGACCTGCCCGCCTTCCCCGGTCAGTGCGAGCTCGTGGTCGCCCTGCGCGCGTTCCAGCCCGAGGGCACCTGGATCATCTACGCCTTCGACCCCGCGGTCCCCTGGTTCGTCAGCCCGCAGGTCGTGCTGTTCCAGATCGTGGTGTCGGCGCTGCTGGTCG
Source organism: Nonomuraea sp. NPDC001699 (assembly GCF_053596455.1). Lineage (NCBI taxonomy): Bacteria > Bacillati > Actinomycetota > Actinomycetes > Streptosporangiales > Streptosporangiaceae > Nonomuraea > Nonomuraea sp. NPDC001699. The sequence continues at coordinate 367,679 of NZ_JBSFGF010000010.1, forward strand.
GGCTGACCTTCTTCGGGGTGTCACGGGTCGTGGCCAGGACGCTCGCCCCCGTCAGCAGCATCACCAGGAGGCTCGCCGAGATCACCGCGGACGGCAGCGGCCTGCGGGTACCCGTCCCGGACACCGACGACGAGATCCGGGCCCTGGCCGAGACCGCCAACCGGACGCTGGAGCGGCTGGAGACGGCGCGGACGCGCCTGGAGGCCGCGATGGAGCAGCAGCGCCGGTTCGCCGGCGACGCCTCGCACGACCTGCGCAGCCCGATCACCGCCATGCGCGCCCAGGTCGAGGAGGCCATGCTGCATCCGGACGAGACAGACTGGCGGGAGACCAGCACCCAGGTGCTGGCCAGCCTCGACCGGCTGCAGGCCATCGTCACCGACCTGCTCACCCTGACCAAGCTGGACGCCGGGGCCCCGAGCGACCACGAGCCGGTGGACCTGGGCCAGTTGGTCGCCGCCGAAACCGTCAGGCCGCGGGCCAAGCGCGTGGTCACCAGCGCGGGCGAGGGCGTGGTCGTCATGGGCGACCGGCTGCAGCTCACCCGTCTGCTGACGAACCTGCTCGACAACGCCGAGCGGCACGCCGAGACGCAGGTCACCGTGACGGTCCTGGAGGAGGACGGCCAGGCCGTCCTGGAGGTCCTGGACGACGGCGGCGGCATCGAACCGGCGCAGCGCGAGCTCGTCTTCCAGCGCTTCATCCGCCTGGACGACTCCCGCAACCGCGACGCCGGCGGCACCGGCCTCGGGCTGCCGATCGCCCGCGAGATCGCGACCGCCCACCACGGCACCCTGACCATCGAAGACTCCCCGAAGGGCGCCCGCTTCGTCCTCCGCCTCCCCCTCCCCACCCCCTGACCTCCGGAGGCAGCAGGCCCGCTCGCCCCACCCCCTGGACGCCGGGGGCCTCCTCCTGGCGCGCACCTTCCACACCGGGGGCAACACGCCCACCCGCCCCCCGCACCCGTGGGCCCCTTCCCGCGTCATGTGCAGGGGTGAGGGGTTTCTAGTGCTTGGCGTGGCCGCGGGCGAGGCCGTTGCCGTGTTTGGTCTTGGCGGACTGATGGCCGAGCTTCTTGCCCTTGCCGGGGCCGGTGCCGACCGCGGCGGGCGGCTGCGCGGGCGTCTGCGTGAGGGGCCGGCCGGACGGGCGGTGGCGGGACGGGCTCTGCTCCGGGGCACGGTCGGAGGCGCGTTCCGGGGTGCGTTCGCGTGAGACGGCGACCGCGTGCATGATCCCCGTGTGCTCGGGCGCCTGGTCCGGTGCGGGGTCGGCGTAGGAGGGCGTACGGGGGGTGGCGGGCTCGTCGCCGCTCCACGAGGTCGTGACCAGCACGCTGGTGACGAGCGCGGCCAGGGCGGTGAGCTGCCGCCAGCGCTGCGGCCTGGTCGGCTGCGGGATCGACACCGAGAACGGCAACAGCTCCCGTTGGGCGCGAAGCCCTCGTGCCGCGCCGGGCATGGTCCGGCGCACGGCGTGGTTCCGCTCCCCGGTCCTCCGCCCCACCCGGTCCCACCCCAGGGTCCTCCGGGTGCTCCCCGGACCGCCCACCTGCGAGGGGACACCCTCCGAGGTCGGCACGGCTTCCGGGGTGAGGACGGTTTGCGGGGTGGCGGCTTGCGGGACGGGGACTGCACGCGGACCCTCGGCGCGCGCGGCGGAGGCGGCGTCCGACGCGGGCTCGGAGACGGCGGCGTCCGGCGCGACAGCGGGCGCGGGAGCGGCGGGTGTTGAGGCGGTGGGGGTGGGGGGTGAGGTGAGGGGCGGCTGCGGGGCGGTGGCCGGGGGTGGGAGGGGGGTGGCGGGGAAGAGGGTCGGGGGGAGGAGGTCGCCGGTGTGGGGTGGGGCGGCGGCCATGGGGATGGCGGCGGTGTCCTGGGGTTCCTCGTCGCGCAGCGCGGCCACCCGGGTCAGGCGCCGCCGGACCTCCCCGCCGTCGATCCGGCGGTCGGGGTCCTTCTCCAGCAGACCGGCGATGACCGGCGCGAGGGGCCCGGCCAGGTGGAACGGCGCGGGCTCGGAGGTGAGCACCGCCGTCAGGGCCGCCAGGTGGCCGCTGTGCGGGAAGGGCGACTGGCCTTCGACGGCCGCGTACAGGGTGGCGCCGAGGGACCACAGGTCGGCCTGCGGGGTCGCGTGGCCGCCGCGCAGGCGTTCCGGGGCGATGTACGCGGGCGTGCCCACCACCATGCCCGACTGGGTGATGTTGGACTGGTCGTCCAGGGTGGTGGCCAGGCCGAAGTCGGTGAGCAGGGCGTGCCGGTCGCCGTTCAGCAGGATGTTCCCGGGCTTGACGTCGCGGTGGACGATGCCGTCGGCGTGCGCCGCGCTCAGCGCCTCCAGCACCTGCAGCCCGAGGCGCGCGGTGTCGGGCACGGACAGCGGCCCGCGTTCGGCGATCACGTCGGCGAGGCTGCGCGAGGGCACGAGCTGCAGGACGATCCACGGCCGCTCGTCGGCCACCACCACGTCGTAGACGGCCGCGATGTGCGGGTGGCTCAGCCGGGCGGCCAGCCGCGCCTCCCGCATGGTACGCCCGAGCAGCCGCTCCCGCTCGGCCTCGATCGCGTTCCCGAGGGTAACCTCCTTGACCGCGACCTGCCGGTCGAGCAGCTCGTCGTGCGCCCGCCAGACCCGGCCCATGCCGCCACGGCCCAGCTCCGACAGCAGCCGGTAGCGTCCGGCCAGCAACCAGCCCGCACAGCGCGAAAGGGACATGACGCCCTGCCTACCCGATCTTCCCGCCCTCATGCAACGGCCTCACCGGCTTCGAGTCGATCCTGTGAGGCGTCCCAGGAGGGCGGGCGACCGAGGCGGGCCCGACAGGCGGCGCCCACCTCGGGAGATCGGCGCTGTCCGGAGCCGGATCGCGCGGGCGGGTCTACCCGTTCGTGGGGAAGCCGAGGTTCACCCCACCGTGCGACGGGTCCAGCCACCGCGAGGTCACCACCTTGCCCCGCGTGTAGAAATGCACCCCCTCGCCACCGTGCACATGCGTGTCACCGAACAACGACGACTTCCACCCGCCGAAACTGTAGAACGCCATCGGCACCGGGATCGGCACATTGATCCCGACCATCCCCACCTCCACCTCGTTCTGGAACCGCCGCGCCGCACCACCGTCATTGGTGAAGATCGCCGTACCGTTGCCGTACACACCCTCGTTGATCACCCGCAGGCCCTCCTCATACGAAGACACCCGCACCACCGACAACACCGGACCGAAGATCTCCTCCGTGTGCGTCCGCGACCCCACCGGCACCTGATCCAGCACCGACGGCCCCAGCCAGAACCCCTCGCCCCGGCCGCCCAGCACCTCGACCTCCCGCCCGTCCACCACCAGCTTGGCGCCCTCGGCCACACCCAGATCCAGGTAAGAGGCCACCTTGTCCCGATGCGCCCGCGTCACCAGCGGCCCCATCTCCGACCGCGGATCATCACCCGGCCCGACCACCAACCGGCCCACCCGCTCCACGATCTTCCCGACCAGCTCATCCCCCACCGGATCCACCGCCAGCACGACCGAGATCGCCATGCACCGCTCACCCGCAGACCCGAACCCCGCCGACACCGCCGCATCAGCCACCAGATCCAGATCCGCGTCCGGCAGCACCAGCATGTGATTCTTGGCCCCGCCCAGCGCCTGCACCCGCTTACCGTGCCTGCTGCCCGTCTCATACACATACCGGGCGATCGGCGTCGAACCCACGAACGACACCGCCGCCACATCCGGGTGCTCCAGCAGCCGATCCACCGCCACCTTGTCACCCTGCACCACCGAGAACACCCCGTCCGGCAGCCCCGCCTCCCGCCACAACCGCGCCATCAGCAACGACGCCGACGGATCCCGCTCCGACGGCTTCAACACGAACGCGTTCCCGCACGCGATCGCCACCGGGAACATCCACATCGGCACCATCGCCGGGAAGTTGAACGGCGTGATCCCCGCCACCACCCCCAACGGCTGCCGCATCGAATACGAATCCACCCGCGTCGAGACACCCTCGGAGAAACCCCCCTTCAGCAGATGCGGGATCCCGCACGCGAACTCCACCACCTCCAGCCCGCGCGCCACCTCCCCCAACGC
>NZ_JBSFGF010000011.1:0-317781 GCF_053596455.1 Nonomuraea sp. NPDC001699
GTGATCGTGGGAGCGCCCCACTTCTTCTCCAGCACGACGTTGCGCCCCTTGGGACCAAGGGTCACCTTGACGGCGTCGGCGAGCTGGTTCATACCACGCTCGAGACCGCGCCGGGCGTCCTCGTCGAACATGATCATTTTCGAAGCCACTGCTGCTCCTCGCTGTAGTCGGGGGTCGGGCCGGGACGGCGCCCGCGACGGAAAGGCCCTGCATGCGGGCCCCGCCGCCCCGGCGCGCGCCTGTGGTCGGCACTGTCCGGGCGCGAGTGCCAGGCGCCTCCAGCACTCTACACACAACTTGCGTGCCACGCACAACATGCGCGACGCGCAACAGGGGGTAGAGTGCGGGCATGAACGACGACGCCGTCGACCTCCGGGCGCGCCACAAGCAGGCCACCCGTGAGGCGATCAGCCACGCCGCGCTGCGCCTGGCCATCGAGCAGGGCCCCCACGGGCTCGCCCTGGTGCGCGTACACGACATCGCCTCGGCCGCGGGCGTGTCGCCGCGCACGTACAACAACTATTTCTCCAGCAGGGAGGAGGCGATCTGCGCCTTCCAGGCCGACCAGTCCAGGCGGGCGGGGCAGGCGCTGCGCGCCCGGCCCGCGGGCGAGCCGCTCGACGAGGCCGTCATCGCGGCCGTCGTCGAGCTGTACACCGACCCGGAGCCGGACAAGGCCGGGCTGCGCATGATTATGTCCACGCCGGAGCTGGAGGGCGAGGCGCTGAAGGCGTTCAGCGTGGCGGAGGGAGCCCTCGCCGAGGCGATCGCGGCGCGCACCGGCACCGACGCCGAGCACGACCTCTTCCCCGCCGTCACCGCCGCAGCGGTCGCGGGCGCGGTCCGCGTGGCAGGGCGCCGCTGGCTCGCGCCAGGCACCACCGCCTCCTTCGCCGACCTGCTGCGTGAGGCGCTGTCCTGCGTGGTGCCCGCGGGGCCACCCGGAAGGTGAGGTCAGTGTTCGCCGTAGTGGCCCGCGACGGCGGCGAAGACGGCCTTGGGGTCCCAGGGCAGGCCGGGGTAGGCGGTCCCGAGGCGGTCCTCGTACACCTTGACGATGCCGTAGGAGGCCAGGTCCAGGTCGTCACGCGGGTCGCCGTCGGGGCGGTGCGGGTGGTCGCGCAGCGCGAAGGTGAACACGAAGGCGCCGTCCACGCCGGCGGCGTCGAAGATCTCCAGGAGCTCGCGCACGTACGCGGCCTGCCCGTCCTCGTCCCGGACGTGTTCGCCGGTCAGCCGGAGGGGTGCGCGGGTGCCCTTCTCGTACTCGACGATCTCCAGGCCGAGCGCGCCCCGGTCACCCGCGCCCCGGTACGTCGCCGAGCCGAACTCGGTGATCGCGACCGGCCTGCCCTGCGCGACGAGGGTGCGCACGCCCTGCTCGAACACGCCGGCGATCTCGGCCGACCGGTAGAGGTCCACGGAGACGAGGTCGAAGGGCGTCCAGTCGACGGCTTCGAGCGGCACGGAGGCGTAGGTCACCCGGCCGCCGAACCGCTCGCGCACCACGGCCACGGCCCGGCCGAGGAAGTCGTTGACCCGCGCGCCGACCCCGCCGACCAGCTCGCGCACCCGTTCCGGACGGCTCAGCAGGGCGACCCGCTCGTCGATGTCGTCGCCGGGCAGGAAGTCCTTGTTCATCAGGCACAGCTCGGCCCCGGTGACGAAGACGACCTCGGCGCCGCGCCGCCTGATCCGTTCCGCACGTTCGGCGCAGTCGGCGAACAGCGCCAGCATCTCCTCCTCGGTCAGCTCCAGCGGGTAGGGCGAGAACCAGACCTCCAGGCCGAGGTCGGCGGCGTGGCCGGCGGCGATCTCCAGGCGTTCGGGGTCGCCGCCCATGACGCGGACGGCTGTGCAGTGCAGGTCGTCCCGGATGATGCGCATCTCGCGCGCCACCACGTCGGGGTCGAACCCGGGGTGGCCGATCGATCCGTTGACGACGAAGCCGGTGTCGTAGCTGATGCCTTTGGCTCGCATGATGGCGTCCTCTCCATTTACGGTACTGAACGTACCCTAACCGACTTGCGGTACGGTCAGTACCCTCAGGCCGAGGAGGGCGGGCGATGACCGAGGCGAGCGGGCGGACGCGGCGGCGCGGCGCCGCGCTGGAGGAGGCGATCCTCGGCGCGGCGGCCGACGAGCTGACCGCGTCCGGGTACGCCGGGCTGACCATGGACAAGGTCGCCGCCCGCGCCGGCACCAACAAGAACGCCATCTACCGCCGCTGGCCCAACCGCCTGGCCCTCGGCGTCGCCGCCTACAAACGGCTGGCCACGACGGTCTCGCCGCCCGACACCGGGGAGCTGCGCGGCGACGTCCTGGAGCTGCTGCGCCGGGCCAACCGCTACTGGAGCTCGCCCCTCGGCGCGATCCTGCGCGACCTGATCGCCGCCGCCGGCGGCGCCGCCGAGCTCCTGGCCCAGCTTCAGGAGCAGTCGGACGACGCGGTGGCCGCGCCCTGGCTGGCCGTCCTCGAACGGGCGGTGGCCCGCGGCGAGGCCGCCCCCGAGGCGCTGCGCCCGCGGGTCGCCACGGTGGCCATCGTGCTGCTGCGCAACGAGTTCGTGGTGCGGGGAGCGCCCAGCGCGCCGGACGACGTGCTCGTGGAGATCGTGGACCAGGTCTTCCTGCCGCTGGTCCGGCGGCGTCAGGGCGCGTGAGGAAGGCTCACCAGAGCCGGTCGATCTCTCCCGGGTGGAGGTCGATGCGCGCGTGGTGGAACGACAGCCGGCGCGCCCGCCCCTCGGACGAGAGGAAGTCGCCCATGGTGACCTTGTCGAACCCGGGCTGGTCGCTGGGGAACGGCGCCTGCGGGGTGCCGCCGACCAGGACCGCGCCGGGGATCGCCGACCAGCCGGCGCTCTCGTAGAAGCCCTGGAGCGGGCGGTCGCAGGTGAACAGGGCCAGGTCGAAGCCCGCATCGGCGATGGCCTCGTGCGCGGCGGTCACCAGGTGGCGGCCGTGTCCCCGGCCGCGGGCCGCCTTCCTGGTCACCACGGTGCTCAGACCGGCGGCGCGGAACCGGTGGCCGGCGTGGGTGAGGGGTTTGGACAGGATGTCCAGGGCGGCCACGACCGTGTCCCCGTCGAGAAGGATCATGGACCGGGGGGCGAGGGCCGGGTCGTGGGAGGGGCCCCCGCCGTCGGGCGCGGGGAAGGAGTGGCCGGGCCAGGCCTCCCGTTGCAGGTCGCGCAGCTGGGCCAGCAGCTCCAGGGGGATGTCCGGCTCGGGGAACGACCTGATGAGCATGGCTCCCGAGTGTGCCCGGCGACGGCCGCGCGAGGCAAACCGATTCCCGGAGGACGGCGGTGGTCAGGGGTTGGGTGGGGGTGTGGCAGGAGGCTTGCCGGGGGTGTCCGCCAGGACGGAGGTCAGGATCGCCAGGATGCGTTCGGCGTCGGTGAGCAGGCTGCCGCTCAGGGCCCAGCCCGCCGGATGGACGACCTCGCCCTTCTGGATCTCCGTCGTCATCTGCTCGTGGATGCGGCCCGCCTGCGCCTCCGCCCGGCCGAGCAGAGTGCGCGCCCTGGACGGGTCCGGGTCCCGGCGTACGGTGGCGGTCAGGGCGTCGCCCAGCAGATCGAGCAGGTCGGCGTAGTCGCGGGCGTAGTCGGGGCTGACGTCGGTCGAGGGCCCGTCGTGGTGTTCGAGGTGGGACAGCGCGTGCACGATCGTGTGCGCGTGCGCGGCCAGCGTGGTCAACCGGCGCAGGATCTGGTCGTGGTCCTGCCCGGCGGCGGCCGGATGAAGGCTGTGGCGCAGGTTGTAGCGGCGGCTCTCGGCGCCGTCGGCCACGGCGGCGGCCGCGTCGGCCAGGCGCTCGTCCAGCCGGACGGCCTGGCGTTCCCAGTCGGGCAGCGCCGAGAGGTTCCACTCGTCCCGTAACCCCTCGGCGACGGAGGTCAGCAGGGCGGCCGTCTCGCGGGCCAGGCGGCGGACGGCGGCGCCGGGCCGGTCGCGGTACAGCGGCGGCCACAACACACTGTTGACCAACGCCCCGCTCAGCGCCCCGATGGCCGTGGCCAGCACGTACGCCAGCAGGTAGCGCTCCTGGGAGGCGGCGGCGAAGGAGAGCAGCAGCACGGCCGTGGTGGCGACGTCCGAGCCGTGGTTGCCCATGCGGTGCCAGCGGGCGGCGACCAGGGCGGGCGGCACGACCAGGACCAGGCTGAGCACGCCCAGGCCGAGCAGGTGCCCGATGCCGCCGGCCAGGATGACCCCGGCGCCGACCGCGGCCACGCGGCGCAGGCCGTTGGTGAGGGTGCGGTACACGGTGGCGTGGACCATGATCACCGCGGTGGCCGGGGCGATCCAGGTGGCGCCGAGCGCCAGCAGCCTGCTGGCCGTCAGCCAGGCCAGCACCGCCGCCAGCGTCGCCTTGGCGATCTGGAGCGCCTGCAGCCGCTGGTACGACCCGGGTTTGGCCAGCCCGGCGGCCTGCCCCCGGACGTACGACACCTCACGCCTGACAGCCGCGGACATCCGGTCACCCCAGCCACGCCACATGACGTGACATTTACTCACATTTAGGACGAGCCGCAAGCACTCCCCCGCGCGAGTCCGAGCACGCGGCGACATGAGAGGATCACGGGCCATGGAGATCATCGACAGCGGCCGGTTCGAGCCCGCCCCGGACGGTTCCGCCCACTTCGCCGAACACCTGAGCGTGCCCGCGCTCAGCTTCGGCACCTACTCCATCCCGGCCGGCGCGACCGACGGCCAGTCGCCGCACGCCGAGGACGAGATCTACGTCGTCACCGGCGGGCGCGCCTCGTTCACCTCGGGCGGCGTCACGGTCGAGGTCGGCCCCGGCACCACGCTGTTCGTCCCGGCCCGCGAGGAGCACCGCTTCCACGACGTCACCGAGGACCTGGTGACGCTGGTGTTCTTCGGCCCCGCCTACAGCGGCGTCCCGGAGGCCTAGCCCCCGCGGGCGACGGCCGGAGAGGACGGTCCGTCCCCGGAGGCGCGAACTCGTGGGCCGCGACCGCGCCACGCGGGCGGAAGGCTGACGAGACTGGAGAACGGGAGCGGCGCGAGCGGCCGTCCCCGTGCGTGTAACCGTTGCCGCCCGGCCCTGACGAGATGAGAGCCCTCATGACTGTCACCCCCGCCCAGCTGCGCGACCTCGCGCGCCGCGCCCAGGACCTCGCCGCCGAGGTCCGCTCCCTGTGTGACGCCGAGCCCGCCGGATCTCCCGAGGGGGACCAGCTCAGGGCGGCGCGGCACGCCGCCGACTGGCTGGACCGGGGCGGGGAGGACCTGCAACGGTCGGCGGGCGACCTGGCCAGGCTCCGCGCCCAGCGCGAGCAGGTCTGCGGCATGCCGTGGGGCGTCTGCCCCGAACACGGCAACACCCTGTCCTACCGGGCGAACATCACCGAGTGCCGCGTCTGCCACCGCACCTGGCCGCAGGACCGGCTCGGCAGGCCCTGCCAGGAGCTGGTCCGGTGGAAGGTGACCGACCAGGCCGGGACGGTGACCAGGATGTGCGACGGGCACGTGCTCGGCGCCCGCGCCGTCCTTCAGGGCGCCACGTTCACCCGGCTTGATGCCGAGGGCGCCCAGGCCTGAACCGGCCCGACAGCACCGTCGCGGTGTTGATCACCGACACGTGGCTGAAGGCCTGCGGGAAGTTGCCGACCTGCCGGTCGTTGACGGTGTCGTACTCCTCCGACAGCAGGCCGACGTCGTTGCGCAGGCTGAGCAGCCGTTCGAACAGCTCGACGGCGTGGCGCCGGCGGCCGGTCGCGGCCAGGGCGTCGGCCAGCCAGAACGAGCAGGCCAGGAAGGTGCCCTCGCCGCCGGGCAGGCCGTCGACGTCCCCGGCCGCGGACCGGTAGCGCAGGACCAGCCCGTCGTGCACGAGGTCTCGGGCGACCGCGTCCACGGTGCCGACGACGCGCGGGTCGTCCGGGGGCAGGAAGCCGAGGCGCGGGATGAGGAGCAGGGCGGCGTCCAGGGCGGTCGAGCCGTAGTACTGGGTGAAGGTGTTGCGTTCGGCGTCGTAGCCGTGGGCGCAGACGTCGTGGTGGATGCGTTCGCGCAGGTCGCGCCAGCGCCCGGCGGGGCCGTCGCGGCCGAACGCCTCGACGGCCTGGATCATGCGGTCGGCCGCGACCCAGGCCAGCACCTTGGAGTGCACGAACTGGCGGCGCGGCCCCCGGGTCTCCCACAGCCCGTTGTCGGGCTGGTCCCAGATGCCTTCGAGGTAGTTCATCAGGGTGGTCTGGAGGTCCCAGGCCTGGTCGTCGATCGCCAGGCCGGACCGGCGGGCCAGGTGCAGGCAGTCGAGGGTCTCGCCGTAGACGTCGAGCTGGAGCTGGCCGGAGGCGGCGTTGCCGACGCGTACGGGCTCGGACCCCTCGTAGCCCGACAGCCAGTCCGCGGTCCACTCGGGGATGCGCCTGCCGCCCTCGACGGTGTACATGATCTGCAGGTCGGCGGGGTGCCCGGCCACGGCCCGCAGCAGCCATTCGCGCCAGGCGCGCGCCTCGGCGTCGTAGCCCGCGGTCATCATGGCCTGGAGGGTGAAGCTGGCGTCGCGCAACCAGCAGTAGCGGTAGTCCCAGTTGCGCGGGCCGCCCAGTTGCTCGGGCAGCGAGGTGGTGGCGGCGGCGACGAGCCCGCCGGTGGGGGCGTAGGTGAGGGCCTTGAGGGTGAGCAGGCTCGTGCGGACGGCCTCGTCGTAGTCGCCGCGGTAGCCGCAGCGGCGGGCCCACTCACGCCACAGCCGCTCGGTGTCGGCCAGGGCCTCGGGCGGGTCGACCGGCTCGGGGCGCGGCAGCCACGACTGCTGCCAGGTCAGCGCGAACGGCACCCGCTGCCCCTCCCCGACGGTGAACGAGGCGGTGGTGCGGTGCTCGTCGTCGTCCGGACACAGCTCGACGGGGGTGCGCAGCCAGGTGGCGTCGCCGCCGGCGACCGCGGCCAGGACGCCGGGCTCGTACCGCAGCCAGGGGATGTCGTTGCCGTAGTCGAAGCGCAGCACCAGTTCCATGGTCATCTCGACGCTGCCGCGCACACCCTCGACGATCCGCACGACGTCGGGGGCCTCGCCCCGGGGCGGCATGAAGTCCACCACCCGGACGCTGCCGTCGGGGCCGTCCCAGGTGGTCTCCAGGATGAGGATGCCCTGGCGGTAGCCGCGCGAGGTGGCCCGGCCGCCGCCGGCGGGGGCCAGCAGCCAGCGTCCGGCGCGCGGGCCGTCGAGCAGCGCGGCGAAGCAGGCGGGCGAGTCGAAGCGGGGCAGGCACAGCCAGTCGATCGAGCCGTCGCGGCCGACGAGCGCGGCGGTGTGCATGTCGCCGATCAGGGCGTAGTCCTCGATCCGCATCGGCGCCCGCTCCTTCCGTCAGGCCACGCGGTGGGGTTCGGCGGCGGCGGCGCGCAGTTCGAGGCCGTGGCCGGGGGCGTCGGGCCGGGGGCGGGCCAGGCCGCCGGAGGGGTCGGCGGCGCCGTCGAACAGCTCGGACTCGATGCGCTGGTGGTCGTGGAACCATTCGACGTGGCGCAGGTTGGCGGTGCTCGCGGCGGCCGGGAGGTGCAGGTTGGGCGCGCAGTGGGCGGACACCTGGAGGTTGTGGCCGGCGGCGATCGCGGCGGCGGCGAACCAGCCGGTGTAGCCGCCGCAGCGGGTGGCGTCGATCTGCAGGCAGTCGACGGCCTGGGCCTGGCACATGCGGGTGAAGTAGGCGGGGTCGCAGCCGTACTCGCCGGCGGTGACGTCGGGGACGGCCCGCTCGCGTACGAGGCGCAGGCCCGGCAGGTCGTCGGAGGAGACGGGCTCCTCGAACCAGGTCACGTCGTGCTCGCGCATGCGTCCGGCCAGGCGGATCGCCTGTTTGGCGGTGTAGCCGCCGTTGGCGTCGACGTACAGCTCGGCCCGGTCGCCGATGACGCGGCGGGCCAGGGCCACGCGGTGCAGGTCGCGGTCGGGGCGGGTGCCGGACGACTCGCCGATCTTGATCTTGACGCGGCCGATGCCCTGCTCGTGGACCCAGTGCGCGAGCTGGGCCGTGGTGGCCTCGTCGTCGTAGGTGGTGAAGCCGCCCGAGCCGTACAGGGGGACCTCGGGCCCGGCGGCGCCGAACAGGCGGGTCAGCGGCAGGCCGAGCAGCCGCGCCTTGAGGTCCCACAGCGCCACGTCGGCGGCCGAGACGGCGTAGCCGGCGACGCCGGGACGGCCCGCGTTGCGCACCTGCCGGACCATCTCGCCGTGCAGGGCGGGGATGTCGGCGGCGTCCGCGCCGGTCAGGACGCCGGCCAGGATCTCGGTGACGACCGCGACCGCGGCGGCGGGGGCGTACGTCCAGCCGGTGCCGGTGAGGCCCGCCGCCGTCAGGGTGACGACGACCATGGTGGTGGACCGCCAGGCCAGCGTCCCGTCGGCCTCGGGCCGGTCGGTGGGGACGCGGTAGGCGGCGGCCCCCACGTTCTCGATCGTGCTCATGACACCCCTGGCCCTACCCGGTGGATCCCGCATGACGCCTCGCCCCCTTTAGGCAACCTGGATTGCCTGATCCCGCGACGGACGCCTAGGGTGGCTGGAATGTCAGTCAAGGAGCCCGCGGACGCGCTCGCGGCCGTGGTCGCGCTGCGCCGCCTGGCCGACCAGCTGGAGGACGCCGCCGTCGAGCAGGCGATGCGGGCGGGCTGGAGCTGGCCGCAGGTGGCCGAGGCGCTGGGCATCACCCGCCAGGCGGTCCACAAGAAGCACGCCAAGCGGCTCATCGCGGCCGGGGTCGAGCTGAGGAGGCGGGCGTGAGCGGCGCGTTCGACACCTACCTGCACGAGGTGCTGATGCGGGGGCAGGCCGAGGCGCGGGCGGAGGGCTCGGCCACGATCGAGGCCCACCACCTGCTGCTGGCCATGGCGGCGCCGGAGGACACCGGGGCGCGGGCGATCCTGTCCGCCGCCGGGCTCGACCAGGCGGGGGTGCGGGCGGCGCTGCGCCGGGAGTTCGAGCACAGCCTCGCGGCGGCGGGGGTGTCGGCGACCGCCTTCGACCTGCGTTCGACGCCCGATCCCGAACGCCGTCCGCAGGTGGGGGCGTCGGTCAAGCTGGCGCTTGAGCGGCTGGCCTCCACGCATCGCAAGAAGGACCTGCGGCCGATTCACGTACTGCTCGGCGTCCTTCAGGCCGAGGTGGGCACGGTGCCGCGGGCGCTGGCCCTGGCGGGCGTCGACCGCGCCGCGCTGGCCGAGCGCGCCCGCGAACTTCTGTGACCCGGTGATGTCGATCCGGCCCCCCGCCGTTCGTGTAGGGGGCAAAGGAGGCATGACGACATGATCGAGACGAAGACCCTGGTGACCGGACTGTGCGTGGCCGAGTCGCCGCGCTGGCACGAGGGCAGGCTGTGGTTCTCCCACTGGGGGGAGCAGGAGATCCTCGCCGTCACCCCGGACGGCGACCGCGAGGTGATCGCCCGCGGCCCGAAACCTGCCGGTTTCTGCCTCGCCTGGCTGCCCGACGGCCGCCTGCTGGTGACCGGCGAGCGCGAGCTGCTGCGCCTGGACCCCGACGGGACGACGGCCGTCCACGCCGACCTGGGCAAGCTGCCGGCCGGGCCGAACGAGGTGGTCGTGGACGGCCGCGGCCGCGTCTACGTGAACTGCGTCGGCTTCGCCTTCGGCCGGGAGGACTTCGCGCCCGGCGTGATCGCCCTGGTCGGCCCGGACGGCGAGATCCGGGTGGTCGCCGAGGACCTGCACTTCCCCAACGGGATGGCGGTGACCCCGGACGGCTCCACGCTGGTCGTCGCCGAGTCCTGGACGCGGCGGCTGACGGCGTTCGACATCGGCGCGGACGGCGGCCTGTCCGGCCGCCGGGTGTGGGCCCCCGTCGGCGGCGACGGCATCTGCGTGGACGCCGAGGGCGCGATCTGGACCCAGGTGGACGACGAGGACGGGGCCGCCTGCGTACGGGTGCGCGAGGGCGGCGAGGTGACCGACCGGATCGACCTCGACCGGGCCTGCTTCGCCGGCGCCCTCGGCGGCCCGGACGGCCGGACGCTGTTCATGACGGTCGCGGTGTTCCCGGGCGTCGAGCGGATGGCGGAGATGTTCGCCGGCCGCACGGGCGAGGTCCGGACCGCCTCGGTGACCGTCCCGGGGCTCGTCTGAGCCGGTTCCCCGGCGGGGCCGCGCCGGCCGGTCAATGGAACTCGGCCTGGAACAGGTCGGCGCAGGTCCCCAGGAAGTCGCCCCAGTCGCCGTTCACGTTGGCGGTCAGCGTGTGCGTGCCCCGGCGGTCGCCCATCGCGTACGTCATCGACCCCTGGATGAACCCGCCGCCGCCCCAGAGCGTGACCCCGGACGGGAAGCGCTGGGAGTAGACGCCGAGCCCGTAGCGCGCGTCGGGCACCCAGCCGGCGCCTTCGGTGGACACGGTGGTGAACATCTCCTCCTGCTGCGCCGGCGGGAGGAGGTGCCCGCCCAGCAGGGCGGCCAGGAAGCGGTGCAGGTCGGCCGTGGTCGAGACCATGCCGCCGGCGGCCCAGGCCCAGGACAGGTCGGCGTCGGTCACGTCGTGGCGGCCGACGTCCTGGCCCGTCTCGTCCTGGCCGGAGTAGTGGCGGGCGTGCGGGTCGCGCAGCCCCTCGCCGGCTCCGGGCAGGTACGTCCCGGTCAGCCCCAGCGGGCCGGCGACGCGGCGGTCGATCTCCGCGGCGAGCGTCGAACCGGACACCGCCTCGACGATCATCCCGGCGAGGTTGTAGTTGACCTTGGAGTAGACGAACCGCCCGCCGGGCTCCTCCGCGGGCGGGGTCTCCTGGCCGGGGATCGCGTCCGGCAGGCCGCTGGTGTGGTTGAGCAGCAGCCGCGGGGTGATGCGGCCGGCGTCGGCGTCGGGGAAGTACTGCTCGACGACGCCGGGCAGCCAGGTGGTCACCGGGGCGTCCAGGTCCAGTTCGCCGTCGGCCGCCAGGCCGAGCACGACCGTCCCGACGAACGCCTTGGTGAAGCTGCCGATGCGGAAGTGCTCCCCGGGCCTGCGGGGGCGGCCGGTCTCCAGGTCGGCCACGCCCGCGGCGCCCGACCACGGCGGCTCGTGGCCGTTCCGGACCTCGACCACGAGGCCGGGGCCGCGGTCGTCGGCCACCAGCCGGTCGATCACCCGCCGCAGCCTCGGACGATCGGCGTGAACCATGGACATGTTGCCTCCAGCGACAGGAAGGGATCGACGAACGCGAGCAACCGTAGTTGACTATTCGGCAGACAGTCAACCACGGTTGCTTATCGCGGGCGCGGAAGGCCCTGGAGGCCGCAGAGGGTCAGGCGTCGCGGCGGGCGGAGGCGATCAGCCGCATCAGCGCGGCGTGCAGGTCCTGGAGCTCGTCGAGGTCCATGCCGAGCCGGGCGACGATGGCCGGCGGGATCTTCTCCGCCTCGGCCCTGAGCTGCCGGCCGGCAGGCGTCAGGGTGACGGCCAGGGCGCGCTCGTCCTTGCTGTTGCGCTCGCGGTGGACGTAGCCCAGCGCCTCCAGCCGCTTGAGCAGCGGGGACAGCGTGCCGGGGTCGAGCTGCAGCAGCTCGCCCAGCTCCTTGACCGACAGCGGCTCGTGCTGCCAGAGCGCCAGCATCACCAGGTACTGCGGATGGGTGAGCCCGAAGGGCTGCAGGAGCGGCCGGTAGAGTCCGATCACGCTGCGCGAGGCGATGCTGAGCGCGAAGCACACCTGCCGGTCGAGCGCCAGCAGGTCTGTCGCCTCTGTCACAGGCTCCATGCGTGTCCGCCTCCGATGCCGTCTGGTAACTTACTTTGTGTACAAACTAATAGCCTGCAAATCGATGCCACACAAATCGTACCCGTGGCCGGGCCGCCGAAAGAGGGACGCCTCATGTTTCACCGCAAGCCCCTGGAGGAGCGCATCGCCGAGCGCCAGGCCAAGCTGCCTCCGTTGAAGGAGGGCAAGCACTTCGAGCACGGCCCGGCCAAGTTCGTGTTCGTCACGCTGCTCGTCGTGGTGGTGGTCACGCACCTCGTCGGCCTGGCCATCGTCATGCACTTCGCCTGATCTGCCGGGAACATCCCGGAAGCGGGTGCCGTTACATCCATCGTGGCCGGTGTGCCCAGTGTCCCCGGGCCTCACCTATCGCCTTCGCGGACTACCGTTCGGCTGGAGCCGCGTTGTGCCCCTCGCCGAGAGGCGACACGCACACCGGTACGCACGCGTTGAGGGCCCCCCGCCCGTCCCGGCGGGGGGCCCTCGCGCGTCCCGGGCCCCGGCGGGGCGACCGGGTCAGGAACGGGGCCAGGGGCGGCCGGCCAGGCGTTCGATGTCGGTGTTGAAGCGCCGGAGGTAGTCGGCGAAGGCGGTGACGTCCTCCGGCGACCAGTCGGCCATCACCTTCTCCAGCCCGCGCACGTTCTTCGCCCGCTCCTCGACAAGGCTCCGCTCGCCCTCCGGCGTGAGCCGGAACTTGCGGGCGATGCCGCCCTCGGGGTCGGGGATGCGTTCGACCAGGCCGGCGCGCAGGAGGGCGGAGGTGTGCCGGTTGAGGGTGGAGGCGTCCAGTCCGAAGGCCTCGCTGAGCTGCCCGATGGACATCGGGCCCGAGCTGTGCAGCCGCCTGAGCAGGAGGTGGGCACTGCGGTCGTAGTGCCGGTGCCGGCCGAGCAGCATCGTCTCGAACTCGATGAGATGTGTGGGCTTTTCCATCCCAATCCCCCCTTTCGCGAGGTATGTGCACCTTACATGAATTGTGTACGTAACACATGATGTGTAGCGTGCACATCCTTCGACGACGGGAGAACAACGTGGGGGGCTCCACATCCACCGCCCGCCCCGGCGGCATCGTCAGCGTGATGGCGGTGGCCGGCATCGTCGCCTCGCTCATGCAGACCCTGGTCGTGCCGCTGGTCGGCGAGCTGCCGCGGCTGCTGCACAGCACCGCCTCCGACGCCTCCTGGGTGATCACCGCCACCCTGCTGGCCGGCGCCGTCACCACGCCGGTCACCGGACGCCTCGGCGACCTGTACGGCAAGCGCCGCATGATGCTCGTCTGCACGGCGCCGCTGATCGCGGGGTCGGTGATCTGCTCGCTGGCCGGGTCGCTCACGCCGATGATCGTCGGCCGCGGGTTACAGGGCATGGGCATGGGCCTGATCCCGCTCGGCATCAGCGCGCTGCGCGACCTGCTGCCGCCCGACCGGCTCGGCCCCTCGATCGCGTTGATGAGCTCGTCCATGGGCATCGGCGGGGCGCTGGGCCTGCCGGTCTCGGCCGCGGTCGCCGAGTACGCGAGCTGGCGGGTGCTGTTCTGGGGCTCGGCCGTGCTGAGCGTGCTGATCGCCGTGCTGATCCGGCTGCTGGTCCCGCCCACTCCCCCACTGCCCCGCGAGGGCGCGGCCGGGCGGCTCGACGTGCCGGGCGCGCTCGGCCTGGGCGCGGGGCTGGTGTGCCTGCTGCTGGGGGTGTCCAAGGGCGCCGACTGGGGCTGGGCCGGTGGCACCACGCTCGGGCTGCTCGGCGCGGCCGTGCTGGTCCTGCTGGTGTGGGGCCGGTGGGAGCTGCGGGTCCGGGAACCGCTGGTGGACCTGCGGGTGACCGCCCGGCGTCAGGTGCTGCTGACCAACCTGGCCTCGATCGTGGTCGGCTTCTCGATGTACGCCCAGGCGCTGATCGTCATGCAGATCCTCCAGCTCCCGGCGGCCACCGGCTACGGGCTGGGCCAGTCGATGCTGGCCGCCGGGCTGTGGATGGCCCCCTCCGGCCTGATGATGATGGCGGTCTCGCCGCTCGGCGCGCGGCTGTCGGCCGCCCGCGGCCCCAAGGTCACCCTGATCGCCGGAAGCCTGGTCATGGCGCTCGGGTACGGCTCCTCGATGGCCCTGCTGGGCTCGGCCTGGGGCATGCTGGTCGTCACCTGCGTGTGCAGCCTCGGCGTCGGCCTGGCCTACGGGGCGATGCCCGCCCTGATCATGGGCGCGGTGCCCCGGTCGGAGACCGCCGCGGCCAACAGCTTCAACACGCTGATGCGCTCGATCGGGACGACGGTCTCGGCCGCGGTCGTCGGCGTGATCCTGTCACAGATGACGATCCGGCTGGGCGCGCACACGCTGCCGTCGGAGGCCGGGTTCCGCGTCGGGATGCTGGTCGGCTGCGGGGCGGCGCTGGCCGCGGCGGCCGTCACCATGGCACTGCCCGCCCGTCCCGGCGACCACGCGGCCGGGGACGAGGCCGCCGCACCCGTCTCGCCCGCCCGCCGCTGACGGCGGGACGGGCCGGTCGCCGCGGCCGGCTGTCGGGGCCGCGGCGGTTCGGACGGCTCAGCCGGTGAGGTCGCTCTTGTAGAAGACGGTCGCCCGGAACTCGTCGGGACTGCCGCTGATCTTGCTGGAGAAGCCGAACGCCAGACGCGGCCCGTCCGACGATCGCCAGATCGCCATGCCCTGAGGCTCACGACCGGGCAGGGACTCGCCCGCCCTCGTCCGGTAGACCTCCTCCACCGAAGCCCCGGCCTTGTTCATGTCGAGACGGACCAGATAGGAGGGCTTGGCAGGGTCCGAGGGCTTGGCGGGCGGGCCGCCGTAGGAGAGGTACACGTACTGGCCGTACGAGGTCACGCCCTGGAAGTGGTCGGATTCGGAGAGGCCGAGCTCGGCGTTGGTCGGGAGAGCGCGCTTGGCGAGGGCGGGAGTGGTGTCGCCGATGCCCTTGCCGATGACGGCGGGAAGGTCGAACAGCGCCAGGCGCCACGGGCTCGTCGTCCCCATGTACCGAACGAGCAACCGGTTGGTGTAGGGATCGATCGAGGGCCTCGGACAGTCCCGGAAGTCGGAGAGGCCGATCGGGAAGTTCCGAACCCCCGCGTCCTTGTAGCCGAGCGCGCCCCCGTCCCTGTACTTGACGCGGCAGATCGTGTGGCTGTTCGGGGCCGTGCCGGCGGACAGGCTCCTCCAGTCGCCCGCGAGCCAGATGTAGGGGGATTCGGCGGTGTCCGGCTGGATCGCCATCGACGAGCCGTGATCGAACCCGTGCAGCGCCATGGCGCCCAGCACCTTGCCGTGCAGGTCGGTCCTGGTCACCCAGAGGTCGCCGTTCGTGCTGCCGACCTTGGTCTGCACGAAGTAGATGTGCCCGTGGACGTGGTCGAAGGCGAAGGACTGCATCGCCCAGTAGGGCTGGTGGAGTGTGGCCCGTACGACGGGGTCGCCGCCGGCCCCCTCGAAGACGAAACGCTGCGACGCCGGGACGGTCGCGTACGCCGGTTCGGCCGCGAAGAGCGCCAGGCCGCCGCCCGCGGCGGCGGCCGCCATCCCCGCCCCGGTCCTGAGGAGCGCGCGACGGCTCACGGCAGATGTTCCGCTGATGTGGGGATTTTCACGCAAGTGCATCACCCTGCTGGTCGTTCGGCCGTTGTGGTGGATCATGATCAACCTAGCGGTCGGGCCGAGGGCGTCGAAGACAGAGACGGCAATCGGACGAGCGGAGCGGCTCCGACCTCTTGAATTTCCGACACTGTTGGTAGGAAAGTAAGGCAATAGCGGTTCTCGTCACTGGGAGGAAACGGTGCCCTTGCCTGATTTCCTGATCGCGGGAGTGCCCAAAGCGGGGACGACGGCGCTGCACACCGCGCTGCACCCGCACCCCGACCTGTTCCTGTCGCCCATCAAGGAGCCGAAGTTCTTCCTCACCGACGGGCCACCGCCCGGCCGGGGCGGACCGGGCGACGCCGAGACCTACCGGGAACACGTCTGGCGGCGCGCGGACTACGAAGCGCTGTTCGCCGCCGCTCCCCCCGGCACGCTCGCCGGCGAGTCCACCCCCTTCTACCTGTACGACCTGGACGCCCAGCGGCGCATCCGCGAGACGATCCCGCACGTCCGGCTCATCGTGAGCCTGCGCGACCCGGTCGAGCGCGCCCACTCCAACTGGACCCACCTGTGGTCGGCCGGCCTGGAGCCGATCGGCGACCTGGTCCGCGCCTGCGAGGCCGAGCCGGACCGGGTAGCGGCCGGATGGGCGCACTTCTGGCACTACACCGGCCTCGGCCGGTACGGCGGGCAGCTCGCCCACCTGTTCACCCTGTTCCCGCGCGACCAGGTGCTGATCTTCCGCTACCGGGACATCGTGGACCGGCCGGCCGAGACCCTGGACCGCATCTGCGGCTTCCTCGGCGTACGGCAGGGCCTGCTCGACGGCGTCCCCAGGGAGAACGTGACCGCGCATCCGGCCCCCGGCGCGCGGCACGCGCTGCTGTCCATCCTGCGCCGCACCCTGCCCGCGCCCCTGTCCGGGCCGCTGGAGCGGCTGCTCCAGCGCAGCGGCCGGGCCCGCCGGCCGCTGGAGTGGGAGCAGCGGCAGCGGCTGATCCGCTACTTCGCCGCGGACGTCGAGCTGCTCCAGCAGGTCACCGGCGAGGACTTCAGCGACTGGCTGCGGCCCCGGGAACGTTCGGGCGGCCTGGTCGGCAGCCGGCCACCCGGCCAGCGCCAGGCCAGAAACGGCCGCGCCCACTGACCGGGTGCCGGGGGCCGGGGCCAGAGGGTCGGGGTCGGCGCACTCCGGCCCGGCCCGGCCCGGCGCCGGGGTCGGGGCCGAGGCCGGGCGGGTCGCGGTCAGGGGGCCGGGCGTAGTTCCGTGCGCAGGTCGTGGGCGCCGTCGGCGCGGGTGTACTCGTAGTAGAGGCGCAGGCGGCCGTCGGGCAGGTCGACGAAGTGGAGGTAGCGCAGGCCCCCGCCGTGGTGCGGCGACATCGCGGCGGGCCGGTCGCCCAGGGCGGTCAGCGCGTCGGGGTCGGCGCCCACGGCGACGCCGGTGCGCTCCTCGTAGTTCTCCTCGGCGCTGGCCCGGCCGTCGTAGAAGGCCACGACCCGGTCGCCGTCGAAGCGCACCGCGCTGATCCGGACGCCGCGCGCGTCCCACAGGCCGGGGCGGCCGGTCAGGGCGGTGCCGTGCCAGGTCCAGTCCAGGCCGTCGGCGCTGGTGGCGTAGTCGGTCACCATCTGGTCGGCCTCGTCGGGGTCGGCCAGCGGGTGACAGGAGGCCCACAGGTGCCACACGTCGCCGCGCCGCACGATCACGGTGTCCTTGACCCCGGTCTTGGGGTCGCCGGGCAGCACGGTCGTCCGGGTGCGCGGGTCGAACGCGGCGGGGTCGTCGGCCTCCACGACCTCCACCCGCCAGTGCTTGGTGCCCGGCGTGGCACAGCTCAGGTACAGCCGCCAGCGTCCCTCGGGGGTGCGGACCAGGGCGGGCCGTTCCAGCGACTCGGCGTGCATCTCCTCGCGGGTGATCGTCGTCAGCGGCTCGAAACGCTCGCCGTCGGCGGAGCGGGCGACCACGACCGCGTACCCGCGGCCCTCGCCGACCGGGCGGCGCAGGCGGTAGGCGAGGTAGATCAGGCCGTCGGCGGCCACGGCGCTCGGCGCCCCGGCCCAATGGCCGTGCGCCGGGACCGGCGGCTCGACCGCCACGACGGCGCGGCCGGGATCGGGCAGCAGGGCGTTCTCGTCGATCGGCATGGAACCGAGGCTAGGCCAGGACGTGGAGCCGGACATGGCTGCTTACCTCTCCTTGGGATTATCCTTATTACCTATAGACTTTATGGGGTTATGGCGTCCCGCCGCATGCCCGGCACGCCGGAAGGCCCCGGCTTCTCAGCCCTCCCGCCCGCCACCGGGGTCTCCTCGGGGGCCGGGCTCGGGTGATCAATGACGAATATGCTGGGCGGATGCCAACCCCTGAGTTCGTCCTCGCGTTGCGCGAGAAGATCGGCACCGAGCCGCTGTGGTTGTCCGGGGTGACCGCGGTCGTGCTGCGCGAGGACCAGGTGCTGCTGGTCCGCCGTGCCGACACCGGCGCCTGGACCCCGGTCACCGGCATCATCGACCCGGGCGAGCAGCCGGCCGACGCCGCGTTGCGCGAGGTCGCCGAGGAGACCGGCGTACGGGCCGTCGCGGAACGGCTGGCCCTGGTGGACGTCACGCGCGAGGTCACCTACCCCAACGGCGACCGGGCCCGCTACCTCGACCTGGTGTTCCGCTGCGCCTGGCGGTCGGGCGACCCGTACCCGGCGGACGGCGAGAACAGCGAGGCCCGCTGGTTCCCGTTGCGAGCCCTGCCGGACCTGACCGCCGAGATGCGCGCCCGCCTCGACGCCGCCCTCACCGACGACCCGGCCGCCCGCTTCCGCACCACCGCCCCATGACCCCGCGCCGGACGGATCCCTTCGGCGACGCTCCGGGCGGTGGCGTGGCGGGGGCGCCGTCGAGCGATCTATGGTGGTGGGCGGATGCGGAAGGATCGGGCCCATGGCGGGAAAGACCATCATCCTGACCGGCGCGAGCGACGGCATCGGCCGCGCCGCGGCACGCGCCCTGCGGGAGCGGGGCGACGAGGTCGTCGTCGGCCGCTCGGCAGGCAAGACCGAGGCGCTGGCCAAGGAGCTGGAGGCCGACCACCACGTGGCCGACTTCGCGCGCCTGTCGCAGGTACGCGCCCTGGCGGCCACCCTGCTCGACCGCCATCCGGCCATCGACGTGCTGGTCAACAACGCCGGGGCCATCATGGGCTCGCGCACCACGACGCCCGACGGCCACGAGGCGACCTTCCAGGTCAACCATCTGGCGCCGTTCCTGCTGACCACGTCGCTGCTGCCCCGCTTGCTGGCCTCCGGCGGCACGGTCATCACGACCTCCAGCCTGGTCAACACCCGTGCCCGCCTCGACCTCGACGACCTCGACGCCGTCCGCCGCTACTCGGGCAGCCGGGCCTACGCCAACTCCAAGCTGGCCAACATCCTGTTCACCCGGGAGCTGCAGCGCCGCCACGGCGCGGACGGCCTGGCCGCGGCCTCCTTCCACCCCGGCGTGGTGGCCACCAACTTCTCCGGCGGCGGCGACAGCACGGCGCGCCTGCTCTACCACACGCCCCTGAAGCGGCTCCTGCTCACGCCCGAGCAGGGCGCCGACACCCTGGTCTGGCTGGCCACCGCGCGGCCGGGCGCCGACTGGACCCCCGGCGGTCACTACGAGAAGCGCCGCCCCTCGGCCGTCCACCGCCTGGCGGACGACGCCGACCTGGCACGCCGCCTCTGGGACCGCAGCCAGGCCCTCGTCGAGACCGCCTGACCACTCCTCGCTCCTCTTCGTCGGCGCCAAGAGCTGAACTTCCTACCCCGTCATGCCGGTGTTAGGTCAGGCACGGCATCCTGGAGGCCCCGGAAGGAGAGAGATGCCGCCACGTCCCAGGTTGCCCGCCCGCACGGCACGGCTGCGCTTCACCGTCCTGTACGGCGGGCTGTTCCTGGCCTCCGGCGCGGCCCTGCTGGTCCTGGTCAACCTCGTCGGCCTGCCGATGTCGCGGACCGAGCCCGCGCCGGGTCCCTCCGGCGGCGGGACGGCCCTCGACCAGGCCCAGGAGCACGTCGCCCTGCTCCAGGCCCAGCTCGCCGACGTGCACGCGACCCAGTCGCGCCAGCTGCTGGCCGGGTCGGTGCTCGCGCTGGCCGTCATGGCCGTGGTGTCGATCGTGCTCGGCCGGGTGGTGGCGGGCCGGGTGCTGCGGCCGCTGCGGACGATCACCGCCGCCACCCGCCGCATCTCCGCCGACAACCTGCACGAGCGCCTGGCCGTGCCGGGCCCGGCCGACGAGGTCAAGGATCTCGCCGACACCATCGACGGGCTGCTCGCCCGGCTGGAGGGCGCCTTCGCCGCGCAACGCCGGTTCGTCGCCGACGCCTCGCACGAACTGCGCACGCCGCTGGCCACGATGCGGGCCCGGCTGGACGTGGCCGTGGCCAAGCCGGAGCCCGTACCGGCGCAGACGTTGACGCTGGCCGACCGGCTGCGCACCGACCTCGACCAGGTCGACCGGCTCCTGGAGGGCCTGCTCGCGCTGGCCCGCGCCCAGCACGGCAGCCTGCCCGACGCCGCCGCGATCGCGCTCGGCGACCTGGTGGCGCGGACCCTCGACGCCCGCGCCGCCGACCTCGCGGCCCGGCGGCTCGCCGTGGACGACGAAGGCGTCCAGGACGGGGTCCGGACGGTGGGAAGCGTGGCGCTGGTCACCCGCCTGGTGCACAACCTGATCGACAACGCGATCGTGCACAACCGGGGCGGCGGCTGGATCAGGGTCGAGGCCGTGGCCGACGGCCGGTGGGCGCGGCTGGTCGTGGAGTCCGGCGGCGACCTGCTGGACCCGGCGCAGGTGGCCCGGCTGGGGCGGCCGTTCCAGCGGCTCGGCGCGGACCGTACCGGATCGGGGGACGGCTCCGGGCTCGGCCTGTCGATCGTCGCGGCCGTCGCACAGGCGCACGGCGGCGGCCTCGACCTGGCCGCCCGCCCCGAGGGCGGGCTGCGCGCCACCGTGCGGCTGCCGGCATGAGGGTGCTGGTGGTGGAGGACGCGCGGCCGCTGGCCGCCGTGCTCGCCGAGGGCCTGCGCGACCAGGGCATGGCCGTGGACGTCGCCCACGACGGGCTGGAGGCGGCGGCCAAGCTCGACCTCAACCCCTACGACGTGGTGCTGCTCGACCGCGACCTGCCGGGCATCCACGGCGACACGCTCTGCCAGATGCTGACCGACCAGGACGAACGTCCCATGGTCCTGATGCTGACCGCGGCCGGCTCGCCCGGCGACCGGGTGAGCGGCCTGACCCTGGGCGCCGACGACTATCTGGCCAAGCCCTTCCACTTCCCCGAGCTGGTCCTGCGGGTACGGGCGCTGGCACGCCGCCGTCCCGCCGCCCGGCCGCGTACGCTGCGCGCGGCCGGGATCGAGCTCGACCCGCTGCGGCACACCGTCACCCGGGACGGCCGCCCGCTGGAGCTGTCGGTCAAGGAGTTCGCCGTGCTGGCGGCGCTGCTGCGCGTCTCGCCCGGCTTCCTGAGCACCGAGTCCCTGCTCGAACAGGTCTGGGACGAGCACGCCGACCCGTTCACCAACACCGTGACCGTCACCGTCGGCCGTCTGCGCCGCAAACTGGGCGATCCACCGGTGATCGCCACCAGGCCGGGCGTCGGTTACCGGATCGGCTGACGGGGTCGTCCGGCGCGTCCCGGATGCTCCGGCTCGACGTCGGACCACGGGCTGATGCGCGGCGGCGTCCCGTCTGCGATCGTGAGGGCGTGAGATCGGCCGGCGATCGCCCTGTCAGGGGGCCAGAGGAGACGCCATGATCAGATTCGGCTACGCCGACACCCCGCTCGGCCAGATCCACCACGCCTCGTGCGGCACGGGCGACCCGGTGCTCCTGCTGCACCAGACCCCCCGCTCGTGGGACGAGTACCGCGAGGTGCTCCCCCTGCTCGGCCGCACCCGGCGGGCCGTCGCCATGGACACGCTCGGCTTCGGCAACTCCGCCCGCCCGCCCGAGCACTCGATCGAGACCTACGCCGACGGGGTGCTGGCCCTGATGGACGCCCTCGGCCTGCCACGAGCCGCCCTGGCCGGGCACCACACGGGCGGCGTCATCGCGGTCGAGACGGCGGCGCGCGCCCCCGAACGCGTCACCGCCCTGGTGTTGTCGTCCACGCCGATGATCGACCCCGAGGGGCGGCAGCGTCGTGCGGGCCGTCCCTCCATCGACGCCGTGCGCGAACAGGCCGACGGCTCCCATCTGGGCGAGCTGTGGAGCCGGCGGGCCCCCTACTATCCGTGGCCGCTGCTGACCCGGTTCGTGCGCGACGCGCTGACCGTGCTGCCGGAGGTGGAGAGCGGGCACGAGGCGGTGGCCGCGTACCGGATGGAGGACCGGGTGGGGCTGGTGCGCTGCCCCGTGCTGGTCGTGGGCGCCACCGACGACCCCTTCGCCTTCCCCGAGCTGGAACGGCTGGCCGCCGCCCTTCCGCACAGCACCAGGGCCGTGGTGAAGGGCGGCGTGATCCCGCTGGAGCACCAGGCGGCGGAGTTCGCGGCGCTCGTCCAGGAGTTTCTCGACGGCCAGGCCGCAGAGGCCGGCTGACGGGGGCTCGGGCCGGGCCGTCCGACGTCAGTGAGGGAGGTGGGAGGGGGCCAGGGGCGGGCCGGGCGGGGTCTGCCAGGTCGCCAGGAAGTCCTCGGCCAGCGCGCACGCCCCGGCGTACGGGCCTTGCGGATGGTCCAGAGCGGTGGCGGTGAGCTCGGCGACGCGGCGCTCGACCAGGGCACGGGCGGCGTCCGCGTCGGCGACCGTCCCGGCCCGCTCGGCGAGGTAACCGATCGTGGCGCCCGCGCCGCAGACGAAGTCCGCCAGCGTGACCACGCCCCGCTCCCCCAGCGTCCGCAGCCCCTCCCCGGTGTAGGGCACGTTCGCGGCGGGCGCGACCAGGCCGGCCC
The DNA here is from genome assembly GCF_053596455.1 of Nonomuraea sp. NPDC001699. Taxonomy (NCBI): domain Bacteria; kingdom Bacillati; phylum Actinomycetota; class Actinomycetes; order Streptosporangiales; family Streptosporangiaceae; genus Nonomuraea; species Nonomuraea sp. NPDC001699. The sequence continues at coordinate 22,271 of NZ_JBSFGF010000011.1, forward strand.
GCACCGCCGCCGCCCGCCGCGCCGACAGGGCGCCCGTGCGCGCCCCGGGCACCAGCACGTCGGCGGCCACCTCGTACAACGCCTCCGGCGGCAGCACGGGCAGGCCGAGCCGGGTCACGCACGCGTCCCCGTGCCCGGCGCGCAGCTCCTCCAGGGCGTCGACGTCCAGTCCGGCCGGGTCGCGCACGCACCCGTGCAGCGTGGACAGGGCCACCAGGCGGGCACCGCGCCGCGCGGCCTCCCGCACCACGGCGCTGCCCACCTTGCCGAAGCCCTCCACCGCCACCGTCCGCCCGGCCAGCCCGCCGAGCGCCGTCTCGGCGGCGACGACCACGCCCAGCCCCGTCACGACGGTGTCCACCAGCTCGCCGCCGACCTGCCCGTGCATGATCGAGTCGGTCCGGTACCCGGGCAGCGGCGCGAAGTCCTGCGTCCGCGTGCCCAGGTCCGAGGAGGTGAGGAAGGCGCCCTTCTCCACCAGCGGCGCGATCTCCCGGCAGAAACGGGCCACGGTGCCCGCCCGGTCGCCGGACGAGGCCCGCAACACCGCCTTGGCCCCGCCGATCCGCTCGCCGAGCACGGCCAGCTTGTACGTCATCGCCCGCGCCAGCAGCCCCGCCTCCTCGCGGGTGACGTCCGGCGCCAGCCGGGTGCCGCCCGCGCTGACCTGGCAGTCCAGGTCGAAGGCGATGCAGCCGTCCACCGAGACGAGCTCCATGATCCTCATCCACGCTCCCCGCGTCCGTGCGAACCGGGCCCGCCGCCCGGACTCGACGCCGCCCGGCCGCCGGTCCGGCCGGGCCTACCGTCCAATCTCGACGCGGCCCGGCCGGCTGTCCATGGGTCAGGGAGCGTTGAAGCCCAAGGTGTACGAACCAGACCCGGAGTAGGAGTGCACCCGATAGCGGTAGTACCCGGCCGCGCCGGTGTAGGTGAGCGTCTCGTCGGCTCCCGCCCCGGTGCTCTGGGCGACCGTGGCCCATGACGACCCGTTCCAGCGCTGCAGGTACAGGTCGTAGTCGGCGCCGGACGGCCCGTCCAGGCACGCCTGGTGCGGGCCGGTGACGGTGGTCTGGAGATACCCGCCGTCAGGCTGGTACTGCTCCGCCCCGGAGGCCAGCGTCCCCGTCTTGGTGGTCTCGTAGCCCGAGCAGCCGCCGGCGGCGGCCACGGAGAGGACGAAGGCGACCGTGTGGGTGGCGGCCGGGCCGGTCGCGGTCACCGTGATCGTGTACACACCCCCGGGCGTCTGCGCGGAGGTGGAGACCGTCATGACGGACGTGCCGCCCGACGGGACGGAGGGCGGCGCGAACGTCGCGGCGGCTCCCGCCGGCAGCCCGGAGGCCGCGAACTGCATCTGCTGGGGCCCGCCGCGGGTGACGGCGGTGCTGATGGTGCTCGTGGTCGACCCGCCCGGCGTGACGCCGCCGCTCGTGGGCGAGAGCGAGATCGCGAAGTCGTCGCCGCCGCCGTTTGGCGGGGTGTTGTCGATCATGCCGGAGATCTCGTTGTACACCTCGGTGATCCGCGTCCCCCAGTTGGGGCAGCCGCCGAGGTGGTGCAGCGCGATCACCTTGTGGCTGGAGGCGGCGATCACCGGGGAGCCGGAGCTGCCGCCCGAGGTGTCGCAGCGGTAGCCGGTGTTGACGCCCGACGACACCACGTCGATCTTGCAGGCCGCGCCGCCCTGCGTGTCCTCGTACAGGGACAGGCGTTTGGGCAGGGTGTCGCCGTGGCCGGGGATGTAGATGCGCTCGCCCGCCACGGGGGTGCGCGGATCGAGGTACAGGGTGCCGAACGCCTGGATCGCGGCGAAGTCGGCGACGCTGAAGAGCGTGTAGTCGAGCGCTTCGAGTGCGCTGGTCTTCAGGAACTGCCCGCCGCCGACCTTCGTCCCCGCGCCCGGGTTGTCGCCGCCGCAGGTCGCGCAGTCGTAGTCGAACTGGAACTCGCTGGCGCTCAGGTCGGCGGCGCTCTCCATGCAGTGGTTGTTGGTCAGCATGCGGTTGGTGTTGCCGACCCGCCACGCGGTGCAGTAGCCGAGGCCGTTGAGGAGCTGGCGGGCCACGGCGCGGCTGCGGGCGTACTCGGTGGGGTTGCTGTCCTTGTAGCAGACGACGTCCCGGCGCGCGTCGGTGCCGCACACGCTGAACGTCCTGGGCGTCAGGGCCGCGGCCTCCTGGGTGGTGTAGCCGCGGAAATACCGGTCGACGCGTACGCCGAAGCCCTGCCTGGCCAGCCGGACGGCGTTGCGCGGCCCGGAGGCGTGCAGGGTGACCACCGCCGTGTCGCCGTCCACGGAGAGCGCGGCGAAGCCGGGCACGCCGTGCAGCGTGTAGCCGGAGTTGGCGGGGTAGCGCCCGCGGGTGGGGTCGCCGTAGTAGGTGTGGATCTCGCGGCCGTCCGGCGCGGCGACGGTGACGTAGTCGCCCGGGACGAGGGTGAGCGCGGCGAAGTGCACCTTGACGTAGCGGGAGCCGGGCCGGGTGACGCGCGTGCTCCAGCTCCGTCCGGCGCCGCCGTAGGGCAGGGACAGGTCGGCGAGAACCTCCTCGCCGGCCGGGGAGACCCGGCTGTCGATCTGCGCCTTCAGGGGGACGGCGGCGGGGGCCTGAGCGAGGGCGGGGGCCGGGGTCGCCGGCGCGACGACGGCCAGTGCGGCGATCAACGCCGTGGCCGCCGCTCTCCATCGGGAAGGACTCATGCGGGGGACACCTCCACGTGAGGGGTGACCGAAGCAGGCCGCCGGTCGCCGGGTGCCGGGCCCGGTCCGGGCGTGTAGGCCGCGCCGGCGGGGGCCGGCGATTCCGGCGAACAGGCGGCCCGCCGTGGTGGGGGGTGGCCAGAGGGTAACTCCGTCCCCCATCCGTACCGTTATCGGTAGCGATACCGATATTTCGCGTTATCGACCCAAATCACCGACACTTCGCTCCCCCGTCGCGGCGATGTCCAAAATACTTGACACCATGTCGGCCTTCTTTTACGTTCGTCATGTCTACTTTCTTTGACATGGAGACCTGCCTTGAAGGCCATCACCCGGCACGTCTACGGCCCCCCGGCCCTCACCGACCTCGACCGTCCCGCCCCGGGCCCCGGCGAAGCGCTCCTGCGCGTGCACGCCGCCTGCCTCGACCACGGCGTCTGGCATCTCGGCGCCGGGCTGCCCTACCCCGTCCGCCTCGCCACCGGGCTGCGCCGCCCCCGTTCCCCCCTCCTCGGCCGCGACGTCGCCGGGTCCGTCGAGGCCGTCGGCCCCGGCGTCACCGGCCTCGCGGTCGGCGACGAGGTCTTCGGCGTCTGCGACGGCGCGCTGGCCGAGCACGCGGTCGCGCGCGAGGACCGCCTCGTCCGCAAACCGGCCGGTCTGTCGTTCGAGGCCGCCGCCGCCGTCCCGACCAGCGGCCTGACCGCGCTCCAGGCGCTGCGCGACCACGCCCGCGTCCGGCCGGGGCAGCGCGTCCTGGTCATCGGCGCGGGCGGCGGGGTGGGGACGTTCGCCGTCCAGCTCGCCAAGGCGTACGGCGCGCACGTCACCGGCGTCTGCGGCCCCGGCAAGGGCGACCTCGTCCGCTCACTCGGCGCGGACGAGGTCCTCGACTACACCCGCCAGGACCCGACCACCGGGCCCGGCCGCTACGACGTCGTCCTGGACACCGCGGGCAACCGTTCCCTGCCGGGCCTGCGGCGCGTGCTCACCCGCCGGGGCACCCTCGTGATCGTCGGCGGCGAGAACGCCTCCGGCCGCTGGCTGTACGGCACCGGCCGCCAGCTCAGAGCGACGGCGATGTCCCCGTTCGTCCGGCACACCCTGCGCGCCCCGATCGCCAGGACCGACCCACGGGACCTGCGCCACCTGGCCGGCCTCGCCGCGTCCGGCGAGCTCACCCCCGTCGTCGGCAGGGCCTTCCCGCTCGCCGGCTTCCCCGACGCGATGGACCACCTCCGGTCGGGGCACGTGACGGGCAAGATCATCATCGTCATGCCCGTCACGGAGTAGATCACCAGTCGCCGGCGGGCACGCGGGTGTTGCGCAGCGGTTCGCCCGCGCCCTCGGCGGGCGCCGCCCACACCACCGCGTTGGCCAGGATCCGCCGCACGCCCGGCTGGTGGAAGACCGGGTAGTTCTGGTCGCCGGGGCTGAAGTAGAAGACGCGGCCCTTGCCGCGCCGGTAGCAGCAGCCGCTGCGGAACACCTCGCCCCCGGAGAAGGAGCTGACGAACACCAGCTCGTCGGGCGCCGGGACGCCGAACGGCTCGCCGTAGGTCTCCTGCTCGGGGATGACCAGCGGCTGGGGCACGCCCGCGGCGATCGGATGGGCGGGCTCCACCGTCCAGACCAGCTCACGGTCGGCGGTGTCGCGCCAGTTGACCGTGCAGGTGGTGCCCATGAGGGCGCGGAAGACCTTGGAGTAGTGGCCCGAGTGCAGCACCAGCAGGCCCATCCCGGCCCAGACGCGCTCGCACACCCGCGCCACGACCTCGTCGCCGACCTCCTCGTGCGCCGCGTGCCCCCACCAGGTGAGCACGTCGGTGGCGGACAATGTCGCGGCGTCGAGGCCGTGCTCGGGGTCCTGCAGGGTCGCGGTGCGCACGCGCACCCGCTCCCCCAGGTGCTCGCGCAGGCCGTCGGCGACCGCGCCGTGCATGCCGCCGGGGTAGCGGCGGCGCACCTCCTCCTCCCGCTGCTCGTGTACGTTCTCGCCCCAGACGGTCACGTTGATGCTCACGCGCGATGCTCTCCCTCCGGACCTGCCGCACCTACCGTCCGGTCCTTACCCGCCAGGCACTCGGGTCACAGCCCCGCGCCGCCGACGGGCGAGGCCGGCGGACGGGCGGAAAATGTCTCGCGGAAGGGAGGAGCGTTTGGGTAGGTTCGCCAGTGACCATGGAAGTCATGCCACGCCCCGCGCAGGCCGCCCTCGTACCGGACGGCCGTCCTGTCGAGATCGCCTGCGACGAGTCCGGCGCGGAGGGCGAGAAGCTCGTCGGCGGCAACACCGACGTGTTCGCCCATGCCGGCGTCTCCCTCGACGCGGCCGCCGCGGCCGACTGCGTACGGGAGCTGCGGCTGCGGGCGCCCTCGCCGGTCACCGAGTACAAGGCCGAGCACGTGCTGCGCGAGAAGAACCGGGCCACCCTGGTCTGGCTGCTCGGCCCGTCGGGCCCGATCCTCGGCCATGCGCGCGTGCACCTGACCGACAAGGCGTACTTCGCCGTGAGCAAGGTGACCGACCTGCTGACCGGCCACCATTCCGTCCTAGGTGGCCTCGACCAGGACGAACGGTCGGCGGCCATGGCGGTCACCCTCTACCAGGAGGGCCGCCGCGCCTTCGGCCCCGCACGCTGGACGGCCTTCCTCGACGCCTTCAACCACCTGCTCAGAGCCAGGAACGGCCGGGGCCCAGAGGTCTCCGCCGACTCGGTCTTCGAGCTGGTCGCCGACCTGCGCACGACGCCCGGCCCGGCCGGCGAGATCATGGACGAGCTGTGGGCCGCCAGGCCGCTCGTGGACGCCTTCACCGCGCGCCTGCTCGACGACCCGCATCTCTTCCCCGCGCTCGACCCGCTGATCCCGGGCATCGCGCACGCGGTCGCCCACTGGGGCGCGGGCGGCCGGCCCGTCTCCGTCGTGCACGACCGGCAGACGACGCTGACCGAGGAGCGCATCGAACGGCTCCGGCTGCTGCTGGCCCGCCCGGACGCCCCCGGAGGCCCGCTGGTGCTGACGAGCCTGACGCTGGTCGCCTCCCACCTGGACCCCCGCGTCCAGGTGGCCGACATCGTGGCGGGGGTGGCGCGCAAGATCGCGTCCAAGGAGCTCAACGGCCGCGGCGACCCGGAGCTGACCGGCCTGCTGCGCCCGTACGTGGACGTGTCCTCGGTCTGGCCGGACGAGCGCAGCCGGGCCGCGCTGATCCCGGCTCAGCCGAGCCAGGCACGGGCCTCGGCGGCGGCCTCCGGACCGAGCACCGGCTGGGAGTAGACCTCGACCAGCGTGCGCATCAGCAGGCGCTCGCCCTCCGGCGTGGACAGGTCGGCGTCCATGCCGCGGCAGACGTGCGGGTACAGGACCGTGACCGACAGCGCCATCGCGGCCATCACGGCCGCCCGCGCCCGCGGCGGCACGTCCGGCGGGTCGGCCCGGTCCCGGTCGGCCGCGGCCAGCCAGCGTTCCCCGATCCGGACCATCTCGTCGAACAGCGGCGCCGCCCAGCCCTCGGTCAGGGCCCGCGCCAGGTAGGCGCGGTAGGGGCCGAGGGCGGCCACCGGGTTGAACCCGGCCGGCGGGCTGCCTGCGGCCTCGGCGTTGAGCCGGCGCACCGTCTTCATCAGGTGCTCGTCGCACGCCTCGCGCAGTGCCTGCTTGGAGCCGAAGTGGTGGCGTACCAGGCCGAGCGAGACCCCCGCCGACTCGGCGATGTCGCGGATCGTGGCCCGCTCGAACCCGTGCTCGCCGATGTGCCGGATCGCGGCGTCGCGGATGCGGGCCCGCGCGGTGAGGTCCTCCGGGTCCTGGACGGTTGTCATCGCACCACCGATTCGTACAGCGAACTGTTCACGAAAAAAGCATCCTATACCGGCGTACAGCACCGACCGGCCCGAACCACGCGGGACCGGCCGCGCGGGACCGGCCGCGCGGGACCGGCCGCGCGGGACCGGCCGCGTACGTGCAGCACCGAGCGGCCCCGACCATGCGGGACCGGCCGCGGGCGGGCGGTGTCGTTCGGCCCCGGGCGCGCAAGGCCGGCCGTCGGCGACTACGCTCCTGCCCTGTGCCGACGTTCGAACTGCCCCTGCGCCTGGACACCACGATCCGCCCCTACGACTGGGGTTCCGTCACCGCCATGCCCGAGCTGTTCGGCACCGAGCCGACCGGCCGCCCGCAGGCCGAGCTCTGGATGGGCGCCCATCCCGCCGACCCGTCGATCGCCGGCGGGGTGCCCCTCGACCGGCTCATCGCGGGCGACCCCGTCGCCGCCCTCGGCTCCCCGGCGGTCGAGAGGTTCGGGCCCGCGCTGCCGTACCTGCTGAAGGTGCTCGCGGTCGCCCGGCCGCTGTCGCTCCAGGTCCACCCCACGATCGCGCAGGCCGAGGCCGGGTTCGCCGCCGAGGAGGCGCGCGGCGTCCCGATCGGCGACCCGGCCCGCACCTACAAGGACCGCTCACACAAGCCCGAGATGGTCTGCGCGATCACACCCTTCCACGGGCTGTGCGGCTTCCGCTCCCCCGTCGTCACCGCCGGGCTGCTCGCCCGGCTCGGCCTGCCCCCCCTCCAGCCGTGGATCGACGTGCTCGCCGTCCGGCCCGCCGGCGAGGCCCTGCGCACGGTCTTCGCGCAGATGCTCGACGACGCCGCCGCGCCGCTGCGCGCCGAGGTCGAACGCGCCCTCGCCGGCGGCTCCGACCCAGAGCTGGCGCCGTACGCCGAGATCGCCGCGGCCTGCCCCGGCGACCCGGGAGTGGTGGCCGCCCTCCTGCTCAACCACGTCGACCTGCTGCCCGGCCAGGCCCTCTACCTCGGCGCCGGCGTGCCGCACGCCTACCTGGGCGGCGTCGGCGTGGAGATCATGGCCAGCTCCGACAACGTCCTGCGCTGCGGGCTGACCACCAAGCACGTCGACGCGCCCGAGCTGATGCGGGTGGTCGACTTCACGCCCGCCGAGCCGCACCTGGTCGAGCCCGAGCGTCCCGCCCGCGGCGAGCGGCGCTACGTGCCTCCGGCCCCCGAGTTCGCCCTCACGCGGTACGACCTGACCGGGGCCGACTCCTTCGAGCTGCCCGCCGGCCCGCCCAGGATCGTGTTGTGCCTGGAGGGCGAGGCCCGGCTCGGCGAGCTGACGCTGCGGCCGGGCGAGTCGGCGTTCGTCCCGGCCGTGGCGGGCGCGGGCCTGTCGGGCAAGGGCGTGGCGTACGTGGCCGAGCCGGGCGCCTTTACGGTGTAGATCAGCACAACGGCGACATTTCGGCCGCCGGTTGAACGTCGCCTTCCTAGGCTCCCCCCATGAACACGGCAACCCTCGGCCACGTCGCCATCGAACCCAGCATCCTCTACTTCGGCACCCCGGTCGTGCTGCTGACCACGGAGAACCCGGACGGCTCGACCAACCTGGCCCCGATGTCGTCGGCCTGGGCGCTCGGCCGCACCGTCGTGCTCGGCCTCGGCTCCGAGGGGCAGACCGCGCGCAACCTGGCCGAGCGGCCCGACCTGGTGATCAACCTGCCGGCCCCGCACCTGTGGCCGCAGGTGGAACGCCTGGCGCCGCTCACCGGACGCGACCCGGTACCCGCCACCAAGGCGGCCGGCTGCCGGTTCGAGCCCGACAAGTTCGGCGCGGCGGGCCTGCGTCCGGAGCCGTCGGAGACCGTACGTCCGCCGCGCGTGGCCGAGTGCCCCCTCCAGTTCGAGGCCGTGGCCGCGCAGATCCGGCCGAACGAGTCCGACGACTTCGTCATCATCGAGGCCGTCGTGCGCAAGGTGCACGCCGACCCGCGCATCGTCGTCCCCGGCACCCAGCACGTGGACCCGTCCGCGTGGAGCCCGCTGCTGTACAACTTCCGCCACTACTTCGGCCTCGGCCCGGAGCTCGGCCACTCCTACCGCTCGCAGACGCCGCACCCGGCCTGACGGCCCGCGCCGGATCAGCCGGCCGACGAGGCGCAACCGGCGTACGCCGACCGTACCGCCGCCTGAACGGGAGACTGGGCCGCCGACAGCGCCGACGGCTCCTCCAGCCCGCGCGGCGGCGGCGTGGGACGGTCGGCCGCCACGGTCAGCACGAGATGGCCGAACCGGCGCCACCACCCGTGCGTCACCCCGCGCCCGCCCGCCCGAACGGTCACCCTGCTCCATCCGTCGGAGGGCCGGCCGCAGCCGAGGGAGACCTCCAGCGCCCGGCTGTCGGCGCGGCGCAGCACCTTCGCCGCGCTCTCCTTGGCCGACCACAGCAGGCTGCCCAGCAGCGGATCGTTGCCGATGATCCGCTGCTCCTGGCGGGTGAACCGGTCGGCGACGAACCCCGGGCCGCGCGGCTCGACCACCTGCAGGTCGCAGCCGACGGTCCCGGGCTCCAGTCCGAGCAGGCACACCGCCCATCCGTCGCGGCTGGTGAGCGAGATGCCCACCGGCAGCGGGCGGCCGTCCCGCCACGCCTCGGCCGCGCCGTCGGGACGCCGCCGCAGCTCCGGGTCACCGGCGGGGCCGGGACAGACCAGGTGCAGCGCCTGACTGACGGTCCAGCGGGTGAGCGGGTGCTCGGCGGGCCGCCCGTCGCCCGCCCGGCCCTCTCCCGCCGGGAGTTGCCCCTCCCCGCGAGCCAGCCACCTCATCGAGCCTCCATTCCGCGCTCCAGCGCTAGGGATGACCTCCGGCCGCGGCACGGCGGCCGGGATCGCGTGATCGACCGACCCGGCCGCCACGCCCGGGCGGCCGTCTCGCGCAGCTTCCCCGCCCGCACCTCCTCGAACGCCTCGAACGCCTTGTACGGCGGCGGTCGCGCCCGGCGCCGCCCCGCGTGCGTGCTTCCCCGTACGTGCCCGCGCTCCGCCGCCGGACACCCGCGGGACCTCTCGACTAGTGTGATCTTGTGACCGGAATTTTCACAGTGTTCCCAGCCTCGCCGGGCGACGGTGAGACGCTGGGAGAGATCCACGCCGAATCCTGGAAGGCCGCCTACGCCGGCCTCTTCGCCACGGAGTTCTTCGACCAGGCCGTCAGCCACCGGCGCGGCAAATGGCACGACGTGCTCGCCGAGACGCCGGGCGGCCTGGTGCTCGCCGCGCTCGACGGACGCCGGCTGGCCTTCTCCTCCTTCGGGCCCTCGCCGTCCCGGGCGGGCGCGGCGGAGATCTTCGGCTTCTACGGCCATCCCGACGGCTGGGGCACCGGCGTGGCCGCCGCCCTCATGACCGACACCCTGCGCCGCATCCGCGACGAGGGCTTCACCCGGGTGCACCTGTGGACGCCGCGTGACACGCCGCAGTCACGCCGTTTCTACGCCAAGAGCGGCTTCACCGAGTCGGGCGCCACCCGCGCGTACGACTACGGCGACGGCAACCCGGTCGAGCAGGTGGAGTACGAGCTGTCCTTCCCCTGACCCGCCGGCCCTCCTCCCACGCGCGCCGACTTGACAGAGTTCCCCGGCGTATTTCGCGGTGCACAGCCCGGCGCGGGCTCTTTCGTTGACCGTCCCCATGGCCCATGACAACCATTCTTGAGTATGGCCAAGCGGGCACGAGAAACGGTCGAGTGATCGCGTGAGAGGAATGGCATGAGCGCGAATGCTTTGTACGCCGGTCGAGACTGGAAACTCGACCACGACAAGCGAGTCAAGGTCAGCAACGCGGAACTTCGTTACACGGTCGTGGGCCGCGGCGAGCCGGTCCTGTGCATTCACTGCACCTCCATTTCGGACGGCCTCATCACGCCGCTCCTGAAGTACAACCCGGAGCTGCTGGACAAGTACCAGTTCATCAGCTATTACCGTGCCGGTTACAACGGCAGCACGCTGGAGAAGGACAGCCTCAGCATCGAGGAGGGCGCCGAGCACGCCAAGCAGCTCCTCGACCACCTCGGCATCGACAAGGCGCACGTCATGTCGTACTCCTTCGGCGGGGTGATCGGCTTCCAGTTCATGCTCTCCTACCCCGAGCGCACGCACTCGGCGGTGCTGCTGGAGCCGTACCTGCCGCGTGAGGGCGCCGAGGCCGAGAAGGCCAACAACGACGCCGTGATGACGGCCATCGAGCTGGTGCACAAGGGCGACAAGCTCACCGCCGCCTGCGACTTCATGGCCGCCGTCTGCGGCCCGAGCTACCTCGGCTCCGTCGACATGAGCTGCCCCCTCGACGTGTGGGAGCGGGTCGAGGAGTGCGCGGACGTCACGTTCAAGGTGGACTTCCCGGCGCTGGGCGGCTGGGGCTTCCGCATGTCCAAGGCCGACCAGCTCGTGCCGAACAAGCCGCAGATGCCGGTGCTGGCCGTGATGGGCCTGGACAGCGAGGCGGCCATGCCCGGTTTCCGCGAGGCGCAGCACTTCCTCATGAACTGGCTGCCCCAGGCCGAGCGCTGCGGCATCGTCGGCGCCACCCACGGCCTGCAGATCATGAACCCGAGAGCGGTCGGCGAAGGCGTCTCGGCCTTCCTCGCCAAACACCCGATGCAGTAGCACCCGACGCAGTGAGAGGAGAGCGATGTCGGATCTGACGGCTGAGCGACTGGCGGCGGCACACCAGGCGTTGCGCTCCGGCGACCGCGAGCGCGCGCTGGAGTACTGGCACCCCGACGTGCGGTTCCAGTCCCCCGGCAACCACCCGTACGCCGGATGGCACGACGGCCTCGACGCCTTCATGGGCTTCATCAAGACCTGGCAGCGGCTGGCCGGCGGCACCCTGCGCATGGAGCAGATCGCCTGCCTGGTCAACCCGGTGGACGGCTACACCATCGACGTCAACCGGTGCACCGCCGTGCGCAAGCGCACCGGCTCGGACGGCACCTCCTTCTACGAGCACCTGCAGATGGAGGGGGTGGACCTGATGCGGTGGGAGAACGGCCGCGTCGTGGAGGGCCGCGGCGGCATCTTCGGCGACGGGACCGCCAACTTCAGCTCCTTCTTCGGCCCGATCGGCCCCGACGGGCGCAGATCCGACGACTGAGCGGGCAATCCGGGCGGGCCGGTGACGACCGGCCCGCTTTCTCATGCCCGCGGTCGGCCCTCGCCGCCTTTGTGCCCTTTTCCCCAGGAACGCGCCCACAGGAGAAGACATGACCCGTTTCCGTGGCGTCCTCCACGCATCCGCCGCCGCCCTGGCCGTCACCGCCGCGCTGGCGGCGGCCGCACCGGCCCAGGCCCTCCTGGCCCCCGCCGTCCGGGCCGTGGACCCGCCCGGCGACCCCACCACCCTCTGGAACGTGGACGTGCTGGACGCCACCCACGCCTACGCCGTCGGCTGGCGCGGCTACGACGGCTCGCCGGACACCTCCGTGCTGCGCTGGGACGGCTCGGCTTGGAGCAGGCTGCCGCTCACCGCCGGGTACGACGTGCCCAGCCCGTGCTGCGTCGCGGCCGTCGCACCGGACCAGGTGTACGTGACCGGCAGCCGGAGCATCGCCGACGTCTCCTGGCCGCGCTCGGCGTACTGGAACGGCTCGGCCTGGTCGGAGATCCCGCCGCCGCCCGGCTGGACACCCCCGCTGCCCGGCGACGAGTGGACCGGCCCGATCGCCGCCACCAAGGACGGCTCGCTCTGGTCGATCAGGTTCAGGAACACCGGCGGCACCGACATCCTGCGCCTGCGCCAGGGCGTCTGGACCGTCTACCCGCGCACCGAGAACCTGGGCCTGCTGCGCGCCGTCGACGGCGGCGACCAGATCGTCTTCGCCGCCGAGAACGGCGTCGTCCTGTGGGACGGCACGGCCCTGCGCTCCCTGGGCAGGCCGGGCCTCAGCCCCAGAGGCGTGTACGTCGAGGGCCCCGGCCGGATCTGGGTCAGCGGCTACCAGCCCCGCCCCAACCGGCCCGCCACCCCCGCGATCGCCCGCTACGACGGCGCCCGCTGGACCGTCTCGGCGCTGCCCGGCGACCCCGGCAACGGCTCGGCGAGCATCAGCGGCGACGGCGAGGGCCACCTCGTCGTCCCCACCGGCGGCGGCACCACCGCCCCCGCCTACCTGTACTTCGACGGCACCTCGTGGACCCGGGTCAGCGGCCCGGCCCGCCCGTCGGCCGGGTACGCGGGCGCGTACGCGGTGGACCGCGTCCCCGGCACGTCCACGATCCTGTCGGTGGGCGGCGCCAACGTGACCAACCTGACCGGGTTCGCGATCAGTGAGCTGATCAGCCCCCGCTGAGCGGGCCGGCGCGGCCCCCCGGGCGGGGAGGGGCGGCAGGCCCCTCCCCGCTCACGCGCGCCCTGACGCCGCCGGGGTACGGCCCGCGCGGACCGCCGCGAGCAGCGTGCCGGCCAGCAGCAGCGCCGAGGCGGCCGTCAGGACGACGCCCAGCCGGTGCAGGCCCTCGTCGGTGGCGCGCTCACCGTAGGTCACGCTGATGAGCAGCGCCGAGCAGATGGCCCCGGCGTACTGCGAGGTGCGCAGCAGGCCGGCGGCCATGCCGATCTGGCCCGGCGGCGCCTGGGCGTACATGGCGGCCTGGTTGCCCACGATGTTCAGCCCGTTCTGCACCCCGAAGACCATGCTGAGCAGGCACAACGACAGGATGGACGCCTCGCCGTCGAGCGCCGGCAGCCAGGCGCAGCCCGCCAGCAGGAACGCCGCGCCGGCCGGCAGCATCCAGCGCGCCCGGCCCGAGGCGCCGTCGGCCCGCGCGGCCAGCCCCGAGACCACCGCGCCCACGGCCGAGGTGGGCATGAGCAGCAGCCCGGCGACCGCCGCCGTCAGCCCCCTGCCCTGCTCCAGCCACTGCGTCCAGCCGTACAGGAAGCCGTAGGTGGCCATGAACGTCGCCGCGTTGCGCAGGTAGGTCACCAGCAGCGGCCGGTTGCGGGCCAGGTCGCGCAGGCTGCCGCCGCCGCCCGTACGGGCGGGCTCGTACGGCTCGTCGCGCGGCAGCCACACCAGCGCCGAGACCACCCCGGCCGCGGCCATCGGCAGGTTGACCAGGAAGATCCAGCGCCAGCCGCCGAGCGCGTCGAGCAGCCCGCCCAGCGGCGGCCCGAGCACCATGCTGACCTGCCCGGCCATGGCCAGCGCGCCCATCACCGAGGCGGGCGCGGCCCCGCCGGACCGCTCGGACCTGCGGCGGACCATGCTCATGGCGGCCGGGTAGGCGGCCGAGGTGCCGAGGCCGATCACCACGCGGGCGGCCACGAGCAGGCCGAGGGTCGGCGCCCAGTAGCCGAGCAGCCCGCCGGCCGCGACCGTGACCAGCCCGGCCAGGTAGACGCGGCGCGGGCCGAGCCGGTCGGCCAGCCGGCCCAGCACCGGCTGGCCGATCGCGGTGGCCAGGTACAGGCCCGACACCAGCCAGGACGTGGCGTCCGCGCCCACGCCGAAGTGGTGGGCGATGGGCACGAGCGCGATGGCGATGATCGAGGAGTTGATCGGGTTCAGCAGCGAGCCGACCGAGACCGCCGTGACGAAGCGGGGGCCGAAGGGTGCCTGGCCGGGCTCGCTGTCCGGCCGGGGCGGCGCGGTCACAGCTGGTACTTCTCCTCAAGCTTCTCGTAGATCTCGATCTTGTAGTCGATGGCGGCCAGGTCGTCCTTGAGCCGGGAGATGCGCTTGGCCACCTCCTCGCGGTGGGTGAGCAGGATCTGCTTGCGCTCGGCCGCGGTGCTCTCGCCCGCGCGGACGAGTTCGGCGTAGCGGCGGACGTCGGCGATGGACATCCCGGTGCCCCGCAGCCTGGTCAGGAACCGGATCCAGGCCAGATCACGTTCGGTGTAGCGGCGGTGCCCGTTCCCGCCGCGCGGCGGCGTCTCCCGCATCAGGCCGGCCTTCTCGTAATAGCGCAGCGCGTGGGCGCTGAGGCCGGTCTCGGCTGCGACTTCCGCGATCGTCAGGCTCTGACTCATACCGATCATTGTCGCCCTTCGAGCGCGATCCAAGTCAAGTGCATTCGGCCGAATTCCGGTGAATGCGAGCCCGGACTTGACGGAATGGGATCGGCTACCTCCATACCGCCCGGTCACCACCGGGCGGCGCGTTGACGCGTTTTCCGGCGGCTGGACATGATTTCCCCGTAGCGCCGGACGAAATGGTGGTGCCAATGGCGAAGAGCGAATTCGTGAGATTCCTCGGCGACCTCCGGGAGAATCCGCAAAGACGCGCTGAGTATAGCGCGAGAAATCTCAGTCAATTGTTGTTCCACGCATCCGACGAGGGCTTCCGGTTCACCGCCGAGGAGCTGGTGTCGGTGGTCGGGGCCCTGGAGATCGAGGTCATCGTCGCCAAGGACGGCGAGCCCGTCGACGGCGGCAGCACGCTCTGGCGGCACATGTGGGGCAGGCGGTACCTGGACTACCTGCTCGATCACGTGGTGGCCAGGTTCGGCGAGGAGGAGCTGCGCGGGTTCGCGGCCGACGAGAGGCGGCCGGTGGCATGAGCGGGACGAACCTGATCGCGTTCCTGCGCCTGGCGGGCTCGCGTCCCGACGTGCTGGAGTCGCTGAAGGCCAAGAGCAAGGCGGAGGTCGTCGCGGCCGCGGCCGGGCACGGGCTGCCGTTCACCGAGGCCGACTTCGACGGCGTGGTGTGGGAGCTGGAGGAGCGGCTGGCCGACCTGCGCGGGGAGCCCTTCGACGCCACCTTCCCGCTCTGGCGAACGATGTGGGGCCGGCACTACCTGGAGTTCCTGGTCGGCGACCTGCTGCCCGCCCTGGAGCGGGCCCGGCTGCTGGAGTCGTCGTGAGCGCCTACGACTACATCGTGGTGGGCGCGGGCAGCGCCGGCTGCGTCCTGGCCAGGCGGCTGCTGGACGCGCTGGGCTGCCGGGTGCTGCTGCTGGAGGCCGGCGGCCCGGACGTCGCCGAGTCCGTGCACCGCACCGACGTGCCGTCGATGACCTCGATGTGGGGCTCGCCGGAGTTCGTGTGGGACTACGCGACCACCCCGCAGCCGGAGCTGGGCGGCCGGGTCGTGCCGATCCCGCAGGGCCGCGTGGTGGGCGGCGGCAGCTCGGTCAACGCCATGATGTACGTGCGGGGCAACCGCCGCGACTTCGACGGCTGGGCCGCGCTGGGCAACGACGGCTGGTCCTACGACGAGGTGCTGCCCTACTTCAGGCGTTCGGAGGACTACCCGGGCGGTTCGCCGGAGTACCGGGGCAGTGGCGGGCCGCTGAAGGTCGTCGACTACGGCTCGCCGTCGGACGCCTCGCGGGCCTTCGTCCGGGCGGCGATCGCCCGCGGCCGCGCCGACGGCACCGGCGACTACAACGGCCCCCGGCAGGAGGGGCTGGCCTTCTTCTACCAGTCCACCCGGGACAAGGACGACCGGCGGTCCAGCACGTCGGAGGCGTTCCTGGCGCCGGTGCTGGGCGAGCCCGGTCTGACGCTGGAGACCGGCGCCGTGGTCACCCGCCTCACCGTCGAGGGGGGCCGGGCCGGCGGCGTGGAGTACGTCAAGGACGGGCGTACGCACCGGGCCACCGCCGGGCAGGAGGTCATCGTGGCCTGCGGCGCGCTGGGCTCGCCCGCGCTGCTGCTGCGCTCGGGCCTCGGCCCGGCCGCCCACCTGCGCGAGCACGGCGTCGAGGTGGTCGCCGACCTGCCGGGCGTGGGCCGCGACCTGCAGGACCACGTGCTGTTCGGCATCGGCTACGAGAGCCTGCGCGAGCTGCCCTTCCCCGAGCTGCTGGCCGAGGCGGGGCTGTTCACCAACGTCCTGGGCGGCGACGGGCCGGACCTGCAGTTCTTCTTCGGCCCGGTGCAGTTCATCGACGACCGGTACAGGACGGACGGCCCGGGGTTCACCTTCGCGCCGATCCTGCTGCAGCCCGAGAGCAGGGGCGAGGTGCGGCTGCGCCCCGGCGACCCGCTGCGTCCCCTCGTCGACCCGCACTACCTGGAGGCCGCCGCCGACCTGCGGCTGCTGTCCGAGGCCGTCGTCCTGGCCAGGGAGCTGGTCTCGGACACGGCCTTCGACTCCCTGCGCGGCCGGGAGCTGGCCCCGGGGCCCGGCGTGACGAGCCCGGCGGCCCTGGCCGCGTACGTGCGGGCCAGCGCCTCGACCGTGTGGCACCCGGCCGGCACCTGCCGGATGGGCCGCGACGGCGAGGCGGTCGTCGAGCCCGACCTGCGGGTGCGCGGCGTGGACGGGCTGCGCGTGGCCGACGCCTCGGTCATGCCGGTCATCACCCGGGGCAACACCAACGCGGCCACGATCATGATCGCCGAGAAGGCCGCCGACCTGGTCGCCGCATCGGCACGGAGGTGAGCTGAGATGACACAGACCTTCGACTTCGTCGTCGTCGGCGGCGGCACGGCCGGATCGGTCGTCGCCGCCCGGCTGAGCGAGCTGCCCGGGGCCCGCGTGCTGGTCCTGGAGGCGGGCGACACGAAGATCACCGACGCGGTCGAGGACCCCGCGCGGTGGAACGAGGTGCTGCTGACCGAGCTGGACTGGGCGTACATGAGCGAGCCTCAGCCGGGGCTCGGCGGGCGCCAGGTCTATTCGGCGGCGGGCCGCGGCCTGGGCGGGACCTCGAACGTCTACCACATGATCCACACACGCGGCCGTCCGGCGGACTTCGACGCCTGGGCCTACGACGGCTGCCCCGGCTGGTCCTTCGCCGACGTCCTGCCCTACTTCCAGCGCCTGGAGGGACAGCGGGACGCCACCAACCCCACGGCCGGCCACGAGGGCCCGATCAGGATCGTCAACGCCCGCGACATGGGCAACCCGGTCTCGCGGACGTTCGTCGAGGCCTGCGTGGAACTGGGCTACCCGCAGGTCGAGGACTTCAACGCCGACAGCTTCGGCGTGAGCTGGCACCACGTCGACATCGACGTGGAGAAGGGCACCCGCTGCGGCGTGCGCGCCGCCTACCTGGAGCCCGCGCTGGAGCGGCTCAGCGTCGAGGTGGGCGCACTGGCCACCCGGCTGCTGTTCGAGGGCGAGCGCTGCGTGGGCGTGGAGTACCTCAAGGACGGCGAGCTGCGGACCGTCAGGGCCGAGCACGAGGTGATCGTCACCGCGGGCGCGATCCAGTCGCCCAAGCTGCTGCAGCTGTCCGGCATCGGCCAGGCCGGGGAGCTGGCCGCGCTCGGCATCCCGGTGGTCGCCGACCTGCCCGGCGTGGGCGCCAACTTCCACGACCACCCGCTGGTCATCGGCCCGATCGGGTACATGGACAAGGCGGCGCCCGACCCGCGCGGCCAGGTGACCGAGGTCGGGCTGTTCTGGGGGTCGGAGCCGGGGCTGCCGGTGCCCGACATGGAGATCTGCCTGGTGCACCGGGCGCCGTTCGGCGACCAGTTCTTCGCCAACGTCATCAAGCGGGTGGAGACCGGGCAGCCGCTCACGCCGGTGCGCGAGCTGGTCGACCCGAAGATCGTGCTTACCCTGCCGGGTCTGGTCCGGCCGCTGTCGCGGGGCAGCGTACGGCTGGCCGGCACCGACCCGACGGCCTACCCGAGGGTCAGCGCGAACTACTTCGGCGAGCGCTCGGACCTGGAGCGCACGGTGACGATGGTGGAGATCGCCCGCGAGATCTACGCCAGCTCCGCCTTCCGGCGCGACTGGGGGCTGACCGAGGTCGCGCCCGGCCCGGACGTGCGCACCCGCGAGCAGCTCAGCGCGTGGGTGACGGAGAACGTCGGCTCGTACTACCACTTCGCCGGCTCCTGCAAGATGGGCTCCGACAGCCTCGCGGTGGTGGACACCCGGCTGCGGGTCCGCGGCGTCGAGGGGCTCCGCGTCGCCGACGCCTCGATCATGCCGACGATCGTCTCGGCCAACCCCCACACGACCACCGTGATGATCGGCGAGCGCGCCGCCGAGTTCGTCGCGGCGGACTTCCGCCCGGCCCGACAGGAGGCTACGCGATGATCCACCAGTTCATCTTCGGCGCTCCCAAGCCCGGCTTCACCGCCCAGCAGTTCCAGGACTACTGGGTCAACGTGCACGCGGTGAAGTTCGCCGGCAAGATCAAGCAGATCAGGCAGTACCTGGTCGACACCCGCATCCCCTTCGACGGCGACGTCGGCCGGCCGGCGCTGCCGCACCAGGGCATCGCCGAGATCTGGCTGCGGAACGCCGAGGAGCAGCTCGCCTCGCTGCAGAGCGAGGAGTTCCTCCAGGGCGCCCGGCTGGACGAGCCCAACTGGGCGGCGTTCTGGTCCACGATCGTGGTCGACACCGTCGCCCACGAGCTGGTGCCCGGCCCCAAGCCCCGGCCGGAGAGCTGGGTGAAGGTCACCACGCTGATCAAGCGGCGGCCCGGCCTGCCGCTGGACACCTACCGCAAGCAGTCCCTGGAGTCCTACGCCGCCGCGGTGGCCGGGCTGCCGGGCCTGCGCAGGCACCTGCACTGCCACACCGTGGACGGCGCGTACACCTTCGGCGAGGCCGGCTTCGACGCCGTGGACCAGCTCTGGTTCGACGACGTGGACGCGCTGCGCGCCGCACTGGCCTCGGCCCACCACGCCCGCCGGGTCAAGCCGGAGCTGGAGGCGATCGCCGACCCGGCCCACGTGTTCTCCATGACCTGCAAGGAAAACTGGATCATCCCCGGGGAGTCGGCATGACCAAGCGCGTTCTCGTGATCCTCTCGGAGTTCGGCTACTGGGGGGAAGAGCTCGTCGGCCCGCTGTCGGCCTTCGACGAGCGCGGCTACGACGTCGTGTTCGCCACGCCGACCGGCAAGCAGCCGCACGCCCTGCCGCCCAGCATGGACCCCGACTACGTCGACCCGCCGCTCGGCCGCTCGGTCACCACGCCCGAGGTGGCCAAGCTGACCCGCGACCTGGACGAGTCCGGCCGCCTGGCCAACCCGCTCAACCTGTCGGCGTGGGCGCCCGAGCGTCCCTACACCAGCAGCCCCGACTACCTGCGCCGGCTGGAGGCCTACCACCGGGCGGTGGCCAAGCTGGAGGCCGAGCTGGTGCCCTACGACGCGGTGCTGATCGTCGGCGGCAGCGGGCCGATCGTGGACCTGGCCAACAACGAGCGCGTGCACGAGATCGTGCTCGCGTTCGTCCGGGCGGGCAAGCCGGTGGCCGCCGAGTGCTACGGCGTGGCCTGCCTGGCCTTCGCCCGCGACTGGGAGGACCGCAAGAGCATCATCTGGGGCAAGCGCGTCACCGGTCACTGCAAGGAGTACGACTACAAGGACGGCACCGGGTTCCTCGGCGTGCCCGACTTCAACATGGGGCCGCCGCCGTACCCGCTGGAGTACATCCTGCGGGACGCCACCGGGCCCGAGGGGCGCTACGTCGGCAACTTCGGCCGGGAGACCTCGGTCATCGTGGACTTCCCGTTCGTCACCGGCCGGTCCACGCCCGACTCGTTCCTGACCGGGCGGAAGATCGTCGAAGTGCTAGAGGGCGGCCTGCGCCGCTTCGGCTGGTGATGGCGGGCCATGGCCAGGGACGGCAACACCGCGATCATCGAGCAGTTCCTCAGCGACGGCATCACGTACATGTTCGGCAACCCGGGGACGGTCGAGCAGGGCTTCCTCGACGCGCTGGAGGGCTTCGAGGACTTCCACTACATCCTCACCCTCCAGGAGACGGTGGCGGCCGGCATCGCCGACGGCTACGCCCGCGCCACGGGCGGTCCGGCGCTCCTGCAGCTCCACAGCGGCGTGGGGCTGGGCAACGCGATCGGCATGCTGTACCAGGCCAAGCGGGGGCACTCCCCGCTGGTGGTCGTCGCGGGTGAGGCCGGGGTCGGCTACGACGCGATGGACGCCCAGATGGCCGCCGACCTCGTGGCCATGGCCCGGCCCGTCACCAAGCACGCGATGCGCGTCATCGACCCGGGCTCGGTGCTGCGGGTGCTGCGGCGGGCGGTGAAGATGGCGATGACGCCGCCGCGCGGCCCGGTCTTCGTGGCGCTCCCGCTCGACGTGCTGGACCAGCCCAACCACGAGCCGGTCGAGCCGTCGGTGGTGCCGCACTCGGCCGTGCTGCCCGCCCCCGAGCTGGTACGCCGGGCCGCCGGGCTGCTGTCCGGCGCCCGGTCCCCGATCATCCTGGCCGGCGACGGCGTGTCGGTCTCCGGCGCGCAGGCGGAGCTGACCCGGGTGGCCGAGCAGCTCGGCGCGGACGTGTGGGGCGTGGAGTTCTCCGAGGCGAACATGGACGGCCGCCACCCGCTCTTCCGGGGCCAGCTCGGCCACATGTTCGGCCAGGTCAGCGCGGACGCCGTCAAGGACGCCGACGCCGTGCTGGTGGTGGGCACGTACCTGTTCCCCGAGGTGTTCCCCTCGCTGAGCAGCCCGTTCGGCAAGGACGCGCGGATCGTGCACATCGATCTGGACTCGTACGAGATCGCCAAGAACCACCCGGTCACGCTGGGCCTGGTGGCCGACCCCCGGCTCACGCTGGCGGCGCTGTCGGCGGAGCTGGAGGGCGCCCTGAGCGGGGCCGACCGGCAGGCGGCGGCGGCGCGGCTGGCCCGGCGGACGGCCGCGCCGCGCCCGGCGCCGGCCGAGGACTCCATCCTCAACGCGTTCATGCGCGAGCTGGCCGCGCGGGCCCCCGAGGACGTGATCGTCTTCGACGAGGGGCTGACCGCCTCCGGCGTGATCGGCTCCTACTTCCCGCCGCGCGGGCCGGGGAGCTGGTTCCTGACCCGCGGCGGCTCGCTGGGCGTGGGCATCCCGGGCGCGATCGGGGCCAAGCTCGCCCACCCGGACCGCACGGTGATCGGCTTCACCGGCGACGGCGGCAGCATGTACACCTTCCAGGCCCTGGCCACCGCCGTCCGGTACGACGTCGCCGCCAAGTTCGTGATCTGCAACAACCACAGCTACCGGCTGCTGGACAACAACATCGAGGAGTACTGGCGCGGCCGGGGCATCCCCGGTCACCGTTTCCCTCGCTCCTTCGACCTCTCCTATCCCGATCTCCAGTTCACCGACCTGGCCAGGGGCTGCGGCGTGGACGGGCTGCGGGTGGAGAAGGCCGACCAGATCGAAGAGGCCGTCGAGCGGCTGCTCGGCCACGACGGCCCCTTCCTCATCGACCTCGTCACCGAACCGGGGAGGCCATTGTGAGCGGCATCGAGCCACGGGTCGGCGCGGCGCTGAACGGCCGCAAGGTCGCCGTCCTGATGGAGAGCGACTACGTCGAGCCGGAGATCTTCTACTACGAGCGGCGCTTCGCCGAGGCCGGCGCCGAGGTGCACTTCATGACGCGCCTGTGGGGGCAGCCGTCGATCACCTTCACCGGCCACGAGTGGCGGGTGCCGTTCACCGTGGACCGCGGGTTCGAGAACCTCACGGACCGGGAGCTGCGCTCCTACGCCGCGGTGATCGTCCCCTCCGGCATCGTCTCGGACCGGCTGCGCTTCACCGACGACGTCAACCGGCTGGCGCCGGCCACCGCGTTCGTGCGGCGGGCGCTGGAGGAGCCGTCGATCATCACGGGCGTGATCTGCCACGGCCTGTGGCTGATGGCGGCCGCCCCCGAGACGATGCGCGGGCGCAAGGTCGTCGCGCACAACAACCTCGTGGGCGACGTGCGCAACATGGGCGCCGAGTACGTGGACCAGGACGTGGTCATCGACGGGAACCTGATCACCGGGCGCAGCGTGTACCACTGCCATCTGTTCGCCCACACCATCATCGGCCAGCTCGCCGAGACGCTGTAGGAGCAACGATGAACTTCACCTTCATGGACACCGTGGCCGGGCGGGTCGAACGGTTCGACGCCGGCTCCGGCTCCTTCCGGCTGGCGACCATCGACGGCCGCGCGGTCGAGGTGCGCCTGGACGGCGAGGTCTCGGCCGAGGTGCTGCGCAACCTGGGCGAGCCGTACGTGGACGCGGGCGACCACGTGCGCGACATGCTGACGCCGGGCCGGCACCTGTTCGTCTACGGGATCTTCTACCCCGAAGGCGATGAGCCGCTCTTCTCGGCCAAGCGGCTGATCTTCCTGGGCCGCGGCCCGGGCGAGTACCGGTTCGAGCAGCCCGACTGGTGGATCAACCAGCTCGACGAGATCGCCGCGTTCTACCGCCGCGCCCAGTTCGGGCAGGGGCCGGTCGACTTCCGCGACTACCGGACGATCCTGCGCCTGGGCGGCGACAAGACCGCCAGCCACGTGCAGGAGACCGACACGATCTCGCGCCTGGTGTACGGCATGGCCTCGGCGTACCTGCTGACCGGCGACGACGCCTACCTGGAGGTGGCCGAGCGCGGCACCCGCTACCTGCGCGAGCACATGCGCTTCGTGGACCCCGAGAACGACGTCGTGTACTGGTACCACGGCATCAAGGTGGACGGCGAGCACGAGAAGAAGCTGTTCACCTCGGAGTTCGGCGACGACTACGACGCCATCCCGATGTACGAGCAGATCTACGCCCTGGCCGGCCCGACGCAGACCTACCGGGTGACCGGCGACAAGCGCATCGCCTCCGACGTCGACGCCACGCTGCGGCTGTTCGAGAAGTTCTTCCGCGACCACCGGCACGGCGGCTACTACTCGCACGTCGACCCGATCCTGCTCAACCCGCACCACGAGTCGCTCGGGCCGAACCAGTCGCGCAAGAACTGGAACTCCATCGGCGACCACGCCCCGGCCTACCTGATCAACTACTACCTGGCCACCGGCGACGAGCGTCACCTGGAGATGCTGGAGCGCACCTTCGACACCATCGTCGAGCACTTCCCCGAGCCGTCGAGCCCGTTCGTCAACGAGCGCTTCCACGACGACTGGAGCCACGACCTGACCCACAGCTGGCAGCAGGACCGCGCGGTCGTCGGGCACAACCTGAAGATCGCCTGGAACCTCATGCGCATGAACGGCGCCCGCCCCAAGGACGCCTACCGGGACCTGGCCGAACACCTGGCCCGCACGATGCCGGCGGTCGGCAGCGACCAGCAGCGCGGCGGCTGGTACGACGTCGTCGAGCGGCACCGGGCCGAGGGCCAGCGGTGGCACCGCTTCGCCTGGCACGACCGCAAGGCGTGGTGGCAGCAGGAGCAGGCGATCCTGGCCTACCTGATCGTCGCCGGCGAGCTGGGCGGCGACGACCACCTGGAGCAGGCCCGCCAGGCGGCGGGCTTCTACAACGCCTTCTTCCTCGACCACGACGAGGGCGCGGTCTACTTCAACGTGCTGGCCAACGGCCTGCCGTACCTGCTCGGGACCGAGCGGTTCAAGGGCAGCCACTCGATGAGCATGTACCACTCCTCCGAGCTGTGCTATCTGGCGACCGTCTACACGCGGCTGCTGGTCAACCGGCAGCCGCTCACGCTGCACTTCAAGCCGGGCCCGGACGCCGAGCGCATCCTGCGCGTCGCGCCCGACCTGCTGCCGGCCGGGCGGGTGCTGCTCACCGAGGCCGAGGTGGACGGCAAGCCGTACGAGGTGCTGGACCCGGTGGCGATGACCGTGGAGCTGCCGGACTCCACCGAGGCCCTGCGCGTCAAGGTGACGCTGACCCCGGTGCAGGAGTGAGCGTGCCGACCATGGAGATCACGACGGACACGATCGGCCCGGTCACCGTGATCGGGCTCACCGGCCAGCTCGACAGCAGGTCGGCGCCGGCCGCGCAGGAGCGCATCCTGTCGCTGCTGCCGGCCGGCCGCCCGGTGCTGCTGGACCTGACCGGCGTCGGCTACCTGTCCAGCGCGGGCCTGCGCACGATGCTGCTGGTCTACCGGCGGGCGCGGACCGTGGACAGCTTCATCGCCCTGGTGGGCCTGTCGGCCGAGCTGCGCGGGGTGATGGCGGCGACCGGGTTCCTGCGCTTCTTCGTCGTCGCCGACTGCGTGGCGGACGCGCTGGAGATCGTCCGGGCCGCCGAGCCGCGGGAGGAGGCCACATGAGCGTCGAGGCGCAGGGCGTGCCCGGCAGGATCGACTCCTTCCCGACGGCCGAGCTGGCCGGGTTCGGGGTGCGGGCGGGCCATCCGATGCCGTTCGGCGCCACGCTGGTGCCCGGCGGGGTGAACTTCTCGGTCTACTCCAGCGGCGCGAGCGCGGTCTCGCTGGTGCTGTTCCGGCACGGCGAGCGGGAGCCGTTCGCCGAGCTGCCCTTCCCCGGCGAGTACCGGATCGGCGGCGTGTGGGCCATGACGGTGTTCGGCCTCGACCACGAAGGCGTCGAGTACGGCTACCGCGTCACCGGCCCGGACACCCCGTCGCCGGGCGACCGGTTCGACCCGGCCAGAATTCTGGCCGACCCGTACGCCAGGACCATGTCGGGCCGGGACGTGTGGGGCGCCGAAGTGGACTGGGACGACCCCTACCCCTACCGGTCGGTGCTGGCCTCCGACGACTTCGACTGGGAGGACGACCGGCCGCTGCGCGTCGCTCCGGAGGACCTGGTCGTCTACGAGCTGCACGTGCGCGGCTTCACGGCGGACCCGTCCTCGGGGGTGTCGGCGCCGGGCACGTACGCGGGGCTGATCGAGAAGATCCCCTACCTGAAGGCGCTCGGCGTCAACTGCGTGGAGCTCATGCCGGTCTTCGAGTTCGACGAGTTCGACATGAGCCGGGTCGACCCGGTCACCGGCGAACGCCTGTACAACTACTGGGGCTACTCGACGCTGGGCTTCTTCGCGCCCAAGGCGGGCTTCGCGGCCACCGGCAGGTACGGGATGCAGGCCGACGAGTTCAAGAACCTGGTCAAGGAGCTGCACCGGGCCGGGATCGCGGTGGTGCTGGACGTGGTCTTCAACCACACGGCCGAGGGCAACGAGAACGGCCCGACCATCCACTTCCGCGGCCTGGACAACGGCACGTACTACATGCTCACGCCGGAGGGCTACTACTACAACTTCAGCGGCACCGGGAACACCTTCAACTGCAACCACCCGGTGGTGCGCGACTACGTGCTCGACTGCCTGCGCTACTGGGCCGGCGAGTACCACATCGACGGCTTCCGCTTCGACCTGGCCGCGATCCTGGACCGCGGCCAGGACGGCGCGCCGCTGGCGAACCCGCCGCTGATCGAGACGCTGGCCCACGACCCGCTGCTGCGCGACTGCCTGCTGATCGCCGAGGCGTGGGACGCCGGCGGCCTGTACCAGGTGGGCTCCTTCCCCGGCTACCAGCGCTGGTCGGAGTGGAACGGCCGCTACCGCGACGCGCTGCGCCGCTTCCTGAAGGCCGATCCCGGCTCTGCCGGCGAGCTGGCCACCCGGCTGGTCGGCTCGCCCGACCTGTACGCCTCCCGCGGCACGCTCGCCTCGGTCAACTTCGTCACCTGCCACGACGGGTTCACGTTGGCGGACCTGTTCGCGTACGACGGCAAGCACAACGAGGCCAACGGCGAGGACAACCGCGACGGCAACGACGACAACCTGAGCTGGAACTGCGGCGCCGAGGGCCCGACGCGGGACCCGGAGGTGCTGGCGCTGCGCGGGCGGCAGGCCAAGAACGCGATGCTGCTGCTCCTGCTCAGCCAGGGCATCCCGATGATCCTGGCCGGCGACGAGGTCGGCCGCACCCAGCACGGCAACAACAACGCCTACTGCCACGACGGGCCGCTGTCGTGGTTCGACTGGGGCCTGGCCGAGCGCAACGGCGAGCTGCTGCGGTTCGTCCGCGAGTGCGTGGCCTTCCGCGCCGCGCACCCGATGGTGCGCGACCGCCGCCACCCGTGCGGCGACGAGGGCGCCGGCGGGCTGCCGCAGGTGTCCTGGCACGGCGAGCGGGCCGGCGAGCCCGACTGGTCGGAGGGCAGCGCGCTGGTGGCGATGCTGCGCAGCGGCACGGCGGCCGGCGGCGGCGGCGAGCACCTCTACCTGGCCGCCAACGCCCACTGGGAGGCGCGGGAGCTGGAGCTGCCCGTCCTGCCGGACGGCGCGGTGTGGCACCTGTTCGCCGACACCGGCGCGGCCGCCCCCGAGGACGTCCACACACCGGGCCAGGAGCCGCCGCTGGCCGACCAGCGGCGGATCGTCGTCGGCCCGCGGGCCGCGGTCGCGTTGGTCGGCCGCGCCCATCACTGAGATCCATGGAGGAGATCCCATGTCGTTCAACGCGATCCTGACCCACGACGGCAGCACCGCACTGATCACGCTGGAGGGCGAGCTGGACGCCCTGACCGCCGAGACCTTCAGGAGGGAGGTGGAGCGCGCGGCCGAGGCCGCGGCCGAGCTGCTGGTGCTGGAGATGTCGCAGCTCAGCTACATGTCCTCGGCGGGGCTGCGCGGGCTGGTGTTCGCCCGGCAGAAGCTGGCCGACGACGTGCGCATCGTGCTGGTCGGCGCCAACGACGCCATCGAGCAGACCATCCGGCTGGTCGGCTTCCATCACAGCGTGGACTTCAGCGATGCGATCCCAGAGTAGGCAGGCGATGGAGCGGCTCAGGCTCCCCGCCGAGCCCGAGTCGCTGGACGAGCTGATGGCCTACGTGCAGACGTTGAGCGCGCTCGGCGGGCTGACCCGCACGCGCGCCCACTGGCTGCGGCTGGCCGCCGAGGAGCTCATCGTCAACATCATCACCCACGGCCACCGCGACCGGCCGGGCGAGCTGGAGCTGACCGGCGGGGTCGAACCGCGCCGGGTGTGGCTGCGCCTGTCCGACGCGGCGCCGCCGTTCGACCCGACCGCCTATGAGGCCGTTCCCGACCTGGAGCGGCCGCTGGGCGAGCGCCGGCCGGGCGGGCTGGGCGTCTACCTGGCCCGTACGGTCGCCGACGAGGTCCGCTACGAGTACAGCTCGGGTCGTAACGAGACGACCATCATCATGAACCGCGTCTAGGAGGTGCCGATGGATGCGGAGGCGACCCTCGTCGTCAGCGGCCCCTCACCAGCCGCGGAAGAGCTGTGCCTGCTGCTGGCCGCGGACGGCGCCCCGGTGGCCCGGCGCACTCCCGAGCAACTGCTGGCCGAGGCGCCTCCGCCCGCCGACCTGCTGCTGGTGAACGCGAGCCTCGACGTGGAGGTGGTGCGGGAGGTGACGCGGGTCGTCCAGGCCGGCGCGCGGCCTCCAGTCGTGGTCGCGTTCTCCGACGGCGACCTGCGCCAGCTCGCGCCGCACGTGCTGGCCGGGCTGGACTACGTCGTCCCGCCCTTCGTGCCGGAGCTGCTGCATCGCAGGCTGCGGGCGGGACAGGTGTTCGGCCGCCACCCCGGCGCCGAGGGGGAGGCGCTGCTGAAGTACGAGCGCGAGCTGCAGATCGGACGGGAGATCCAGGCGGGCTTCCTGCCCGACGCGCTGCCGGCCCGCGCCGGGTGGCAGCTCACCGTCCGGTTCCAGCCGGCCAGGGAGGTCGCGGGGGACTTCTACGACGCCCTGGAGCTGCTGGGCGGGGCGCGGATCGGGCTGGTGGTGGCCGACGTGTGCGACAAGGGCGTCGGCGCCGCCCTGTTCATGGCCCTGATCAGGACCCTGCTGCGGCACACCGCCGCCCATGTGGAGACCGGCGAGGCCGAGCCCGTCCAGGACGACGTCACGCCGCTGCTGCGCGCGGTGATCGCGACCAACGACTACCTGACCGCCAACCACCTGCGCCAGGGCTACTTCGCCACGCTGTTCTTCGGCGTGCTCGACCCGGTCACCGGCGCGCTCGTCTACATCAACTGCGGGCACAACCCGCCCATCATCCGCCACGCGGGCGGCGGCCACACCCTGCTGCGTCCCACCGGACCGGCGCTGGGGCTGGTGCCCGACTCCGTCTTCGAGGTCGGCAGGGCCCACCTGGACCAGGGGGATCTGCTGTTCGCCTACACC
Source organism: Nonomuraea sp. NPDC001699 (assembly GCF_053596455.1). Taxonomy (NCBI): domain Bacteria; kingdom Bacillati; phylum Actinomycetota; class Actinomycetes; order Streptosporangiales; family Streptosporangiaceae; genus Nonomuraea; species Nonomuraea sp. NPDC001699. The sequence continues at coordinate 50,584 of NZ_JBSFGF010000011.1, forward strand.
GACGGCGTGCCCGAGGCCAGGGACGAGTCCGGCCGCTTCTTCAGCGAGGAGCTCATGCTGACCCTCGTCTCGCAGCCCGCCACCGGGGCGGACGACCTGCTGGACAGGCTCGAACGGGAGATCAGCGCGCACATCGGGGCCGCCGAGCAGTTCGACGACATCACCATGATCGCTCTACGTAGGACACCCACGGGGAAGTACGGACAATGAACGAGATCGCCGGAATCGCACTGGCGGGCGGACAGGGCCTCCGGGCCCGGCCGCTCACCCTGGAGGCCCCCGGCCACCTGCGGAGCAAGGCCACGGTCTGCTTCGCCGGACGGCCGGTCATCGAATGGCAGATCATGACCCTGCGCGACCAGGGGGTCAGCGACTTCTACTTGATCGCCAACGGCCGGGAGAACCGCTACCAGGCCAAGGACGTGCTCGGCCACGGCGAGGGGCTGGGCGTGCGGGTGCGCTACTCGCGGCCCCGGATGGACTGGACCAACACCGGTTCCGGCGAGGCGACGCTGAGCAGCCTGGACTACTGGGAGCTCGACGGGCTGGCGCTGGTCTTCCCGACCGACTCGCTGTTCGAGTTCGACCTGGCCGAGCTGGTACGCCGCCACCGCGACAGCGACGCGGTGGTCACCGTGGCCGTGGTCGAGCGCCCGGCCGAGGAGGTGGCGGGCAAGTACGGGACGATGGTCACCGACGCCTCCGGGCGTATCCGCCGTTTCGTGGAGAAACCGCCGCTGGCCGAGGTGCACGCCCTGGCCGCCGACCCGGCCCGGGTGCCCGTCAACGCCGGGCTCTACCTGGTCGACTGCGGGCGGCTGCGGAAGCTGGCCGGGGAGCCGGCGCTGGCCGAGCTGGCCCGCGACCGGCTCGACTGGGGGCACGACCTGCTCCCGTGGCTGGTGGGCGCCGGGCACCGGGTCGGCATCGCGCCCATCGCCAAGCTGGGCGACCTGGGCAACCTGCGCGACTACCTCGACACGCTGACCGACGCGCTGAGCGGCGGCTACCCGCACGTGCTCAAGGGCATGCTGCGGGCCTACCCGGGCAACGTGCGCATCCACGAGTCCTCCCTGCGCCAGCGGGACGCGACGTCGGGCATGACGCTGGCCGAGAAGATGAGCGCCGGGCTGGTCAGGATCGGCCCGAACGTGCACATCGGCCGGGACGTCGAGATCGGCCCCGGCGTGGTCGTCTCCGACTCCGCGATCGGCGACGGCGTGGACCTGCACACCGGGTGCCGGCTGCAACGGGTGGCCTGCCTGGACGGCGCGATCATCGGGCCGTGGGCCCGGCTCACCGACACCCACGTGGGGACGATGGCCACGGTGGAGTCGTTCGTGGACTGCGTGACCGTGCTGAGCGGCTACAGCGCGCTGGGCAACGGGGTGACGGTCCAGGCCGGCGTGCGGCTGTCCGGGGTGACGGTGTACCCGGGGCTGACCGTGCCGGCGCACTGCGAGGCCGCCGCCGGCACCTCGATCGAGACGCTCGCCGACCTCCAGGACGCGTGACACATGACTGAGACGCTGGTGCTGACCGAGATCTCCGAGATCGTCGCGGGCCGCGTGCCCGTCGTGGGGGTCCGTCCCGTCGTGGCGGGCGGGTGCCGGCCCGCGCGCGCGGTGCCGGGCGAGCCGTTCGAGGTGTCGGCGACGCTGTTCAGGGAGGGGCACGGCGTGGTGGGCGCGAACGTCGTGCTCACCGACCCCGACGGCAAGCAGGCCGCCTGGATCCCGATGGCGGCCCTGTCCCAGGGCTCCGACCGGTACGCGGCCGAGGTGGCGGCGCACCGGGAGGGCGAGTGGACGTTCCGGGTGGAGGCGTGGAGCGACCCGGTCGCGACCTGGCTGCACGTGGCCGAGGTGAAGATCCCCGCCGCGATCGACGTGGCCGTGACGATGGAGGCCGGCGCCCGGCTGCTGACCAGGGCCGCCGCCCAGCCCGAGGTGCCGCCCGCCGACGCCCGGCTGCTGCGGGTGGCCGCCGCGACGCTGCGCGACGGCGAGCTGGACCCCGAGGCGCGGCTGGCGATCGCGCTGGCCGAGCCGGTGCTGCGGACGCTGGCCCGCCGGCCGCTGCGCGACCACGTGACCGTCGGGGAGGAGCTGCCGCTGCTGGTGGAGCGCGAGCGGGCGCTGTTCGGGGCCTGGTACGAGTTCTTCCCCCGCTCCGAGGGCGCCGTGGTCGACCCCACGGGGTGTCACCCGCCGCGCTCGGGCACCTTCAGGACCGCGGCCGCGCGGCTGCCCGCCGTGGCCGCGATGGGCTTCGACGTCGTCTACCTGCCGCCGATCCACCCGATCGGCCTGACCAACCGCAAGGGGCCGGGCAACTCGCCGATCGCCGGGCCGCACGACCCCGGCTCGCCGTGGGCGATCGGCTCGGCCGCGGGCGGGCACGACGCCGTCCACCCCGACCTGGGGACGATCGACGACTTCGACTTCTTCGTGGCCAGGGCCGGCGAGCTGGGCCTTGAGGTGGCGCTGGACTTCGCGTTGCAGTGCTCGCCCGACCACCCGTGGGTACGGGAGCACCCGCGGTGGTTCGAGCACCGGCCCGACGGCAGCATCGCCTACGCCGAGAACCCGCCCAAGAAGTACCAGGACATCTACCCCGTCTCCTTCGACGCCGACCCCGGCGGCATCCTGGCCGAGTCGCTGCGGGTGCTGCGGCACTGGATGGGCCACGGAGTGCGGATCTTCCGGGTGGACAACCCGCACACCAAGCCGGTGTTCTTCTGGGAACGCCTGATCGCCGAGGTCAACCGCACCGACCCGGACGTGCTCTTCCTGGCCGAGGCGTTCACCCGCCCGGCGATCATGCACACGCTGGCCGCCGTCGGCTTCCAGCAGTCCTACACCTACTTCACCTGGCGCAACGCCAAGCCGGAGCTGGAGAGCTACCTGGGCGAGCTGGCCGGGGAGGCGGCGGCGTACATGCGGCCGAACCTGTTCGTCAACACGCCCGACATCCTGCACGCCTACCTCCAGGAGGGCGGGCCGGCCGCGTTCCGGGTGCGGGCCGCGCTGGCCGCGACGGCCTCCCCCACCTGGGGCGTGTACGCCGGGTTCGAGCTGTGCGAGCGCGAGCCGGCCGCGCCGGGCAGCGAGGAGTACAAGGACTCGGAGAAGTACCAGTACCGGCCGCGCGACTGGTCGGCGGACGGCACGCTGGCGCCCTTCCTGACCGCGCTGAACCGGGTCCGGCGCCGCCATCCGGCCCTGCGCCTGCTGCGCAACCTGCGTTTCCAGCACGCCGACGACGACGCCGTGCTGTGCTTCGCCAAGCAGGCCGGGGAGGACACCGTGATCGTGGTGGTCAACCTCGACCCGCACCACGTGCGGCAGGCCACGGTGACGCTGGACCTGCCCGACCTCGGGCCCTCCTTCCGGGTGCGCGACGAGCTGACCGGCGAGGTCTACCAGTGGGGGGCGCGCAACTACGTGCGGCTGGACCCGTCCCGGCAGCCCGCCCACATCCTGACGGTGGAGAGGTGATGGACGTGCTGACCGGCGGGGGCCCGTCCGTGCTGGGCGAGCTGGACCTGCACCTCATCGGCGAGGGCAGGCACGAGGAGCTGTGGCGGGCGCTGGGCGGGCGCGTCCGCACCGTGGACGGCGTGGCGGGCGTGTCGTTCGCCGTGTGGGCGCCGGGCGCGCGCGAGGTGCGCCTCGTGGGCGACCTGAACGGCTGGGACGGCGCCGGGCACGCGCTGCGCCGGGCGCCCGGCGGCGGCCTGTGGGAGCTGTTCGTGCCGGGGGCCGGCGACGGCTGCCGGTACATGTACGAGATCACCGGCGCGGACGGCCGTACCCGGCGCAAGGCCGACCCGCTGGCCCTGGCGGCCGAGCACCCGCCGCGCACCGCGTCGGTGGTGTTCACCTCCCGGCACCGCTGGCGCGACGGCGCGTGGCTGGCGGCCCGCGGCGACGGCCCGGCCCGCGAGGCGCCCATGAGCGTGTACGAGCTGCACCTCGGCTCCTGGCGGCGCGGCCTGACCTACCGCGACCTGGCCGAGCAGCTCCCCGGGTACGTGCGCGGCCTGGGTTTCACGCACGTGGAGCTCATGCCGGTGGCCGAGCACCCGTTCGGCGGCTCGTGGGGCTACCAGATCTCCTCCTACTACGCGCCGAGCTCCCGCTACGGCACCCCGGACGACTTCCGCGCCCTGGTCGAGGCGCTGCACCTGGCCGGGATCGGGGTGATACTCGACTGGGTGCCCGCGCACTTCCCCCGCGACGACTGGGCGCTGGCCCGCTTCGACGGCGGCCCGCTGTACGAGCACCCCGACCCGCTGCGCGGCGAGCACCCCGACTGGGGCACGCTCACCTTCGACCTCGGCCGCCCGGAGGTGCGCAACTTCCTCATCGCCAACGCCCTGTACTGGTGCGCGGAGTTCCACATCGACGCTTTGCGCGTGGACGCCGTCGCCTCGATGTTGTACCTGGACTACTCCCGCCCGGACGGCGCCTGGCGGCCCAACGCCCACGGCGGCAGGGAGCATCTGGAGGCGATCGCGTTCCTGCGGGAGCTGAACGACACCGTCCACCGGCTCTGCCCCGGCGTGCTGACGATCGCCGAGGAGTCCACGGCGTGGGAGGGGGTGACCCGGCCGACGTCCGCCGGCGGGCTGGGGTTCGACTTCAAGTGGAACATGGGCTGGATGCACGACACGCTCGGCTACATGCGGCGTGACCCGGTGCACCGGCCGTACCACCATCACGCGCTGACGTTCGGGCTGACGTACGCGTACGCGGAGGACTTCCTGCTGCCGCTCAGCCATGACGAGCTGGTGCACGGCAAGGGGTCGCTGGCCGGGAAGATGCCGGGCGACGAGTGGCAGCGGCTGGCGAACCTGCGCGCGTACCTGGCCTTCATGTGGGCGCATCCGGGCAAGAAGCTGCTGTTCATGGGCCAGGAGTTCGCGCAGCACAGCGAGTGGTCCCACGATCGCGAGCTGGATTGGGCGCTGCTGCGCGACCCCCGGCACAAGGGCGTGCGCGACCTGGTCAGGGACCTGAACCGGCACTACGCCGCCACCCCCGCGCTGTGGCGGCAGGACTGCTCCCCCGACGGGTTCACCTGGATCGACGCCGACGACGCCGGTTCCAGCGTCTACTCCTTCGTCCGCTGGGACCGGCAGGGGGCGCCGCTGGTGTGCGTGAGCAACCTGTCGCCGGTGCCGCGGCACGGGCACCGGCTGGCGCTGCCGTCCGGCGGACGCTGGCACGAGCTGCTCAACACCGACGCCGCCTGTTACGGCGGGGGGAACCTCGGCAACCTGGGCTCGGTCACGTGCACGGAGGGGGGTGCGGTCGCCGAGGTACTGCTGCCGCCGCTGGCGACGCTCTGGCTGGCCCCCGGAAAGGAGGCGTCAGAGCGTCAGCAGTGAGGCGGCCATGGCCTTGTTCACCGCGTCGAGGCGGGAGGTGGCGTCGAGCTTGGTGAAGATGTTGCGCAGGTGACGCTTGACCGTGCCTTCGGCGATCATCAGCCGGGTGCCGATCTGGGCGTTGCTGAGGCCCTGGGCGGCCAGGGACAGCACGCTCAGCTCCCGCTCGGAGAGCTTGCCGGCGCGCGGCCGGCGGGACATCATCAGGCTCTCCCGCGACACCGACAGGACCACGCGCTCGGCGTCCGCGCAGACGCCGCGGATGGCCTGCACCAGTTCCTCCCGGCCGACGCTCTTGAGCAGGTAGCCGCGCACGCCGTGGGCGATGAGCTCCTGCACGAGCACCGGGTCGTCGTACATGCTCAGCACGATGACGCGGGACCGGGGCGAGACCCGGTGGATGTGCGTGGTGGTGCGCACGACGCCGTCCCCCGGCATCTCCACGTCGAGCACCACGACGTCCGGCCGCAGCGCCTCGGCCGACTTCACCGCCGCGCGCGCGTCCCCCGCCGTGGCGACGACACGAAGGTCGGGTTCGAGCTCCAGCGTCTGCTTGAGCGTCTCCCGCAGGATCGTGTGGTCGTCGGCGATGAGGACGTCAATGCTGCCTTCTCTTTGCATCCGATGTTTCCTTCGGCCGCTCGTCCCGGACAGCCCGGACAGGGGCACGGAAGACGACCTCGGTGCCCTTCCCGGGGGTGCTCTCTATCGTCACCAGGCCGCCCAGAGCGACCCCGCGCTCGCGCATGGAGGTCAGGCCGTTCCCATGTTTCGCGCGCCAGCCCGAGAACCCCCGGCCGTTGTCACGCACAATTGCTGTGATCCGGTCGTGCGCAATCTTGACGCACACTTCGAGCAGGTCGGCGCCCGCGTGGGAGATGCTGTTGGTAATGGCTTCGCGTAATATGAGGAATAACTCGTCCCGAATGTGCGGAGGCAGGCCGTCGACATCGCCGATAAGGGTGATCCGATGCTCCAGCCGAGGGTCCACGACCGTTGTCATGAGCCGCACAAGCGCTTGCTCCATTCCCGGCCAATGGGCATGAACGCGCAGGTCGGATAAGACGTCGCGGATTTCCTGGTGAGCCCGGAGCAGCGCCGCCTTCGCTTCTCTCACATGCACCGGGAAACTTCCCCTGCCACGTGCGTGCCCGATTTCGGCGAGCTCCAGCTGCCGGCTCGCCACGCTGATCTCGTGGCCCACCCGGTCGTGCAGGTCGCGGGAAATTCGCCGCCATTCCCGCGCGTCGGCGCGGCCGCCGTCCATTAGCGCGGTCAAGGCCCCGCCGGAAGGCTCCGTAGCGGCCTTGAGCCGGGCCACGATCAGGTCGAGGAGCTCTTCCGCCAACTCCGTGCACTCGTCCGGAGCGGCACCGGAAGTTGATTCTTCAATTTCGCCGCACAGCTGTGCCAAGATCTCAGCCTTATGAGCTTCGATCCGTTCGGCTATCACAACCGTGGGCTGGATGTTGCATTGCACTGGTCATCCCCCGTAGTGTGTGTCGCCTTACCCAGTCACCGGCGCAGATCCCCGCATCATATGATCACATGATTCCGGCGGATGCAAGAGTGCACTCCAGACTCATCGGGCCTCCGATCCATTACCCGCACGCCTGACTGAGGCCGCATGTGATGTAATACCGGGTTATCGAAGAGCACTCCGGAGATGCCTCTCGGAGTACTCCCTTTAATACGCCTGGACAGCTCCGCTGCCACCTTGGTGTTACTCTCTTGTGCGCACTCGAACTTAACTGCGATCCTGACCGCGTTCGCCATTACGGATCTTCTCTAATGCAGGTGAGGGGCGGTCATGAGAGAACTCGCGGTGAACGAACGCGAAGAGTTCGCGGAATTCTTCGCGACGATATTCGGCTCGCTGCCGCGCTCCGACCAGCGTAGCGCGGCGGAGTCCTACGTGCTCGGCCTGCTGCACGCGGGCGGACGCAAGTCCATCCAGCGCATCGCCGACGAGGTGGGCGGCCCGCACAACGGCCAGTCGCTGCAGCAGTTCGTCAACCAGAGCCGCTGGGACCCGCGGCCGGTCCGCCGCACCGTCGCCGACGTGCTGTCGGCCGGCGCGCCCCCGGCCGCGTGGCTGGTGGAGGAGGTGGCCTTCGCCAAGCACGGCCGCTGGTCGGCGGGCGTGGAGCGCCAGTACGTCCGCGGCCTCGGCCGTACGGTCAACTGCCAGGTGGGGGCGGCGGTGCTGATGAACTCCGGCGAGGCGTCCGTGCCGGTCAACTGGCGGCTGTGCCTGCCGCAGTCGTGGGAGGCCGACCACGACCGGCGGGCCAAGGCGCACGTGCCCGACCAGGAGCGCCACCGGCCCTTCGGCGAGCACGTGATCGACCTGGTCGACGACCTGACGCTCGACTGGGGCACGCCCGTCGCGCCGCTGGTGGCCGACTTCACCCACGTCCGGGGCGCCGCCGACCTGGTGCGCGGCCTGGAGGACCGGGGCCTGGACTACGTGGTCGAGGTCGACGCCCGCCACCGGGTCAAGGCCTCGATGAGCGTGGTGCGCGGGGGCGGCCCGCGGGCCCGCGTCACGCTCGCCGAGGCGGCGCAGGCCGCGGCCGGGCTGGAGCGGCGCACGGTGGCCTGGTGGGAGGGGCCGCGGGGGCGGTCGCTGCGCTCGCAGTTCGTCCTCCTGCCGGTCTCCGACGAGCAGGCGCGCTCACGCAGGCTGCTGATCGAGTGGCCGCTCGGCCGCCCCCGGCCGCGCACGTTCTGGCTGACGAACATGTCCGCGCCGGCGCAGGAGCTGGTCGCGCTGGCCAAGTCCCGCTGGCGGGCCGCCCACGCCATCGCCGAGCTGGCCGACGGCTTCGGGCTGTTCGACTACGAGGGCCGTTCCTTCCACGGCTGGCACCACCACGTCACGCTGGCCTCGGCCGCCTACGCCTTCGACGTGCGCTGGCGGCTGGCGGCCGGCGCCGAGCCCGCGCTGCTGCCCGCGTGAGCACCCGTACGACGCACGAGGAGTCACACCGCTCGATGAAGCCGAAAGCAGACAAGCAAGTCACCTGGGTCGAGCTCTTCTTCGACCTGGTGTTCGTGTTCGCCGTCACCCAGCTGTCCGACCTGCTCCACCGCGGCCACGGCTGGGGCAGCGTCGGGCAGGCCGTCGTCGTGCTGGTGCCGACGTACTGGGCCTGGGTGGGCATGGCGGTGCACGCCAACACCCGCGACGTCAACAACACCCCCGACCGGCTGGGCATCCTGGCGCTCAGCCTGTGCGGCCTGTTCATGGCGCTGGCCACCCCCTTGGCCTACGAGGAGCGCGGCCTGATGTTCGGCGCCGCCTACTTCGCCCAGCGCTCGCTGCTGGCCGTCCTGTACTTCCGCGGGCGGCCGTTCGAGCTGGTCAACCCCTTCACGCTCTCGGTGTGCGTGACCGGGCCGCTGCTGCTTGCCGGGGGCCTGCTCGACAGCGGCACCCGGGTGTGGGTCTGGGCCGCGGCCGCCGCCATCGACCTGGCCGCGCCGGTGCTCACCCGCAGCCACCTGGTACGCGTCACCTTCCACCCCCATCACTTACCCGAGCGGTTCGGCCTGTTGCTGATCATCGCGATGGGCGAGCCGATCCTGGCCATCGGCGCGCAGGCGTCGGCGGCGCGCCCGCTCGCCGTCGGCTCGATCACCGCGGTCGCCGCGACGTTCGTGCTGGCCTGCGCCCTGTGGTGGGTGTACTTCATCTTCGCCGCCGAGTCGCTGCCCAAGGCCCTGGACGAGGCCGTGATCCGCACCGACCTGATCCGGCGCGTCTTCTCCTACGGCCATCTGTCCTTCATCGGGTCGATCATGGCGATGGCGGTGGGCATGGCCGAGGTCGTCTCCCATCCCGGCCAGGTCTTCACCGCCCCCGTGACCGCGCTGCTGTTCGGCGGCTGCGCCCTGTACTTCGCGACGTTCTGCTACGCCCGCTGGCACATCTTCGGCAGATGGTCGGGGCCGCAGCTGGCCATGCCGGTGGCCATCCTGTCCGTCATCCCGATCGCGTTGCAGGCGCCGGCGCTGCTGTCCGTGGTCGTGCTGGCGCTCGTGGTGATGACGTTCAACTTCCTGGAACATTCGCGGGCCAGATCCGAGAGCGACGCCTTGACTTAGCGCGCGCTCTAACCGGCAGGGTATGGGCGGCGGCGCCGGTCGTACGGGCGCCCGCAGGACCGGAGCCGAGGTGGAGAACTGAGGAGCGTCATGAAGAATCCCGCTGTTCGAGTCGCGGTCGCCTACCTGGTGTCCGCGGTCGTCGGCGCCGTGATCATCGGCTCGTTCGTCGGCGCGCTGCACCACCCGGTTCCGCACGGGGTGCCGCTCGCCGTGGTGGGCCCCGACGCCGCCCGGCTGGAGCAGGCCGCGGGCGGGGCCGTCGACACGCGCCCGTACGCCGACGCGGCGGCCGCGCGGACGGCGGTGCTCCGGCGCGAGGTCGAGGCCGCCTACCTGGGCGGCGAGGGCCGCCTGCTGGTCGCGAGCGCCGGTGGCGACACCGCGGCCCCGCACTTCACCGCCCTGATGCAGCGCGCCGCCGGACGGCAGCTCGCCGTCGAGGACGTGCGCCCGCTGGCCGAGGGCGACTCCTCCGGCGTGTCCGGCATGTTCTACGTGCTGGGCCTGCTGCTGACGGCGCTGGCCACGACCGTGCTCACCATGCGCATGCAGCCGATGCTCAACCGGGGGCTGCGCCTGGCGGTGCTCGCGCTCGGCGCGGTGACCGGCGGCCTGGCGCTCACCTGGGTCGTGGACGGCCTGCTCGGCGCGCTCACCGGCGCCCCGCTCGGGCTCCTGGCCGTCTCCGGCGCGGTGATCTTCCTGGTCTCGGTCGCGGTGAACGGGCTGATGCGCCGCTTCGGGCCGCGCGGCGTGATCGCGGCGGCGGTGCTGTTCATCCCCATCGGCCTGCCGGCCAGCGGCGGCCCGTTCGGCGCCGCGTTCATCGAGCCCTGGTACGCCGCCCTCGGGTACGTGCTGCCCACCCGGTCGGCGCTCGAACTGGTGCGCAGCGTGGTCTACTTCGACGGCGCCGCCCTGGCCGTCCCGCTGACGGTGCTCGGTGTGTGGGCGGTGCTCGGCCTGGTCCTGATGGCTCTGCCGCCACGGCCGATGCCCCGCCCGGCCGCGCCCGCCGCGCCGGCGGTGCCCGCCGCCGGGGCCGCGCCCGCAGCCCACTGACCGGCCTCTCCTGGACCGGCGCGGCTGCGGGTGCGGGAGTCCGCGTCCGTGGTCGCGCCCTCATCGGGGTGTCAGCCGGCCGCCGGAAGCGCGAGGACCAGCCGTACGCCGGGCCGCAGCGGCTCGGCGCGGACCGATCCGGCGTGCGCCTCGGCGATCTGCCGGACGATGGCCAGGCCGAGCCCCGAACCCGGCAGCGAGCGGGCCGACTCGGCGCGGTAGAACCGGTCGAACACGAACGGCAGGTCGTCGGGCGCGATGCCGGGCCCCTGGTCGGCCACCGACAACACGCCCGCCGCGTCCACCCGGACGAGCACCACGCCCCCGGGCGGGCTCCACTTGATCGCATTGTCCACCAGGTTGGAGACCGCCCGCTCGATCGCGTCGGCGTCGGCCGTCACCAGGCACTCGGCCAGCTCGGCGCGCAGCCGTACGTGCGGGGCGCGGGCCGCGGCCCTGGCCAGCACGCGATCGGCCACCAGGTCGAGCCGCACGTCCTCCAGGTGAAGTTCGGCGTCGCCGTGCCTGGCCAGCTCGACCAGGTCGTTGACCAGCACCCGCAGCTCCTCGGCCTGCACGCGGGCCTCGTGCACCAGGGCCGGGGCCTGCGGGTCGGCCGTGCCGCGTCCCTCCTCCAGCAGTTCCAGGTTCGTGGTGAGGCTGGTCAGCGGCGTGCGCAGCTCGTGGGAGGCGTCGGCGACCAGTCGGCGCTGGGCCAGCACCGACTCGCGCAGCGCGTGCGTCATCGTGGTGAACGAGCCGGCCAGGCGGGCCACCTCGTCCCGCCCCGCGCCCATGCCGTCCAGGCCGTCGGCGGTGAGGGTGCCGGTGGCGGTGACCCGCTCGACCACCGCCGTCAGCCGGGCGACGGGCCGCAACGCCCGGCCGGCGAGCCAGCGCGCGCCCGCCGCCGCGACCAGCGCGCCGCCCAGGGTCAGCGCCGCCAGCAGCAGCTTCAGCCCGTTCAGGGTCTGCTCGTCCAGGTTCAGCGGGAACGCCGTCCGCACCAGGACGCCCTTGCCCAGGTTGAGCGGCGCGGTGTAGAGCCGGTAGCGCACGCCCTCGTAGGTCACGTCCCGGAAATAGGGGGGCAGCTTGCCGTACGCGACCGCCGCGTCCTGCTCGTCCAGCGGCACGAAGCCCTTGGTCGGGCCGGTCAGCAGCGGGTCGGGGCAGAACTGCAGCAGCGTGTTGCCCAGCGGGAGCGGCGTGGCCGGCAGCGGCGAGTCGGAGGTCTTCAGGGACTCCAGCAGCCGCGGCGCCTGCCCGGCCGCCAGCACCAGCTCGCCGTCGTGCTGGCCGGCCAGCCCCGCCGCGGTCGCCGGGTAGACCACCAGCGAGACCGCCACCAGCGCCGCGGCCACCACGGCGGCGACCGTCAGCGCGACCCTGGTACGCAGCCTCACGGCTCCTCCCGCAGCACGTACCCCAGGCCGCGGACGGTCTGGATCAGCCGCGGCTCTCCTCCGGCCTCCAGCTTGGCCCGCAGGTAGCTGATGTAGACCCACAACGCGTTCGAGGACGGCCCGAAGTCGTACCCCCAGACCGAGTTGAAGATGACCTCGCGGCTGAGCACCCGGCCGGGGTTGCGCAGGAACACCTTCAGCAGCGTGTACTCGGTCCTGGTCAGGTCGAGCGGGCGGCCGCCGCGCGTGGCCCGGCAGGCGGCCGGGTCCAGCTCCAGGTCGGCGTGGCGGAGCAGCCCCTGCGCGGGCGCGCTGCGACGCAGCAGCGCGCGCAGCCGGGCCCGCAGCTCCTCCAGCGCGAACGGCTTGACCAGATAGTCGTCGGCGCCCGCGTCCAGCCCCGCGACCCGGTCGCCGACCAGGTCGCGGGCGGTGAGCATCAGGATCGGGGTGCGGTCGCCGACGGCCCGCAGGCGGCGGCACACCTCCAGGCCGTCCAGGCCGGGCATCATGATGTCCAGCACGACAGCGTCCTGGCGGCCGCCGGTCGCCGCCTCCAGCGCGCGCAGGCCGTCGGCGGCGACGCTGACGTCGTAGCCCTCGCGGGTGAGCGCGTGGGTCAGGGAGCGGCGGACCGCCTCGTCGTCATCGGCAACAAGGACGTGCATGGTGCCACTCTCCCCTCCGCACCCCCGGCCGAGGAAGATCGATGACGGTCTTTATGCGGGCTCGGACTCGGCCAGCGAACGCTTGACGTTCCGCAGCGCCTGCTCCAGCCGGTCCGGCGTGACGCCGAGGTGCTCGGCCACCGCGCGGAACCCGGCCGAGCCCGGGTCCACCCGGCCCTTCTCCGACAGCGCGTCCAATTCCTTGACGGCTCGCAGGGCGCGGTCGTGGGCGACGCCCAGCTCGGCCGCGAGAGCCTTGGCGATCGCCTCCTGGGAGATGCCGCGATCCTTCTTGTCCCCCTTTCCCGGCTTACCGGACTTGTCGGGCTTTCCGGGCTTGTCCGGGCCGCAGCCGGGCTTGCCGTCCCGGTAGCGGTCTTCACGGCCGGGCTTGCCGTCGCCGGGGTCCTTCCATCCGTCGCCGCTCTTCTCGCCCGCGGGGTCCTTCCGCACGTCCACGACCTTCTCGCCCGCGTGGGCCTTGGCCACGTCGGCGGGCGAGCAGGTCGCCGAGACCTGGGCACACGGGCCGGCCGCCGCGGCCGGCAGCGCTCCGGAACCGGTCAGCGTCAGCGCCGCCGCCGTCCCGAGGGCCAGCGCGGTCTTTCGTGCGTTCATGTCGGTCGCCCTTCTGGCGGCCGGTCCCCAGTGGCCCGGCCCGCTGCGGGCAACTCAACCGCGACGACCTTCACCCCACCGTCGGGGAACCTTAGAAACGCCATAGAAGCGTCACGGCTCCACCACAAACGCCCCCGGCGGCGGGGAATTGTGCCGGGCCCCTGGGGAAGAGACCCATCCGCCCAGCGGAAGGGAAGGCGAGGACCCGTGAGACTTCTGGTGATCTGCAACCGGCAGGCCGGCGGCGTCGGCGAGGACGGCACCCGGGAGGTGCTGCGGCTGCTGCGGACGGAGGCCGACGTGCGGGTCTGCGACGGCGGCGCGGAGGAGGCCGCGCGCTCGCACGACGACCGGGTCCCGGTGGTGATGGGCGGCGACGGGAGCGTGCACACGCTGGTCGCCGCGCTGCTGGAGCACGGTCGCCTGGACGCCGGCCCGATCGGCCTGATCCCCATGGGCACCGGCAACGACCTGGCCCGCACCCTGGGCATCCCGCTCGACCCGGCCGAGGCGGCCCGCGTCGTGCTGGCGGGGCACGAGCGGCCCGTCGACCTGCTGATCGACGACGACGGCGGGATCGTGGTCAACGCGGCCCACCTCGGCGTGGGCGCGCACGCCGCCGAGCGGGCCGCGCCGCTCAAACCGCTGCTGAGCCGGGCCGCGTACGCGGTGGGCGCGGTGCTGGCCGGCGCGGGGACGGGCGGCTGGCGGCTGCGGATCAGGGTGGACGGCGCCCAGGTGTGCACCGGCCGCCGCCGCGTGCTCATGGCCGGCGTCGGGAACGGCGCCACGATCGGCGGCGGCACCCCGCTGGCCCCGGCGGCCCGGCCCGACGACGGACTCGCCGACGTGGTGGTGTCCTACGCCACCGGACCGCTGGCGCGGCTGGCCTTCGCCACCGGCCTGCGCCGCGGCAAGCACCCCGACCGGCCCGACGTGCGCACCTACCGGGGCAGGCGGATCACCGTCGCGGGCGGTCCCGTCCCGGCCAGCGTGGACGGCGAGCTGGAGCAGGTGGCGGACCGGCGTACCTGGATCGTGCGGCCGGCCGCCTGGCGGGTCCTGGCGCCGCCCGCGGCCTGACCCGGTCAGTGCTCGGGGTGCAGGGACTGGCCCAGGTACATGGCGGTGAGCATGGTGAACAGGTACGCCTGCAGGAACATGACGAAGATCTCGAACGCGGTCAGCAGGCACGTCATGAACACGCCCAGCACGCCCACCGCCACGCCGCCCACGGTCGGCCGCTCCACCAGGAACCAGTAGCCGACCGCGCTGAAGAAGGCCAGCAGCGTGTGCCCGGCGAACATGTTCGCGAACAGCCGCACGGCGTGGGTGAACGGCGCGGTGACGAAGATGTAGAACAGTTCGAGCGGCGCGTACAGGGTGATCGCCAGGGCCTTGGGCAGGCCCTCGGGGAACATGGCGTTCCTGAGGTAGCCGGCCAGGCCCTGGTGCCGGAAGCCCAGGTAGAGCTTGAGCACGTAGACCGCGCCGGCCAGCACCCAGGGGAAGGCGACGTGCGCGGTGACCGGGAACTGGAGCAGCGGGATCACGCCCATCACGTTCCAGAGCAGGATCATCAGGAAGAGCGTGAGCAGCAACGGCATCCAGCGGTCGGCGTCCGCGCCCAGCGAGGGGCGGGCGATCTGGTCGCGGACGAACAGGTAGGCGTACTCGCCGGCGTTCTGCAGGCCGCGCGGCACCAGCCTGGGCCGGGAGAAGGCGCCCCAGGCCAGCGCGCACACCACGAGCACGCCGGCGACGGCCAGCAGCACCGGCTTGGTGAGCCAGAGCGGCGCGCCGTCCCACAGCGCGGGGTAGTCGAACAACTCCGGTCCGGGCGGGCGGAAGTCGTCGGAGGGCATGGCGAAGCTCCTCTGAGGGGTTGCGGGATCGTTCGGGGTTTCCCGAGGGGTGCGGGATCGTTTGAAAGGTTTCCGAGGGTTGCGGATTCAGAGCCAGCCGCGGGACTCGGCCACGCGGACGGCCTCGGCTCGGTTGCGGGCGCCGGTCTTGGTGATCGCCGAGGACAGGTAGTTGCGGACGGTGCCCTCGGTGAGGAACAGCGTCCGGGCGATGTCGGCCACGGTGGCGCCACCGGAGGCGGTCCGCAGCACCTCGGCCTCGCGCTGGGTGAGCGGGCTCGGCCCGACGGTCAGGGCGGACACCGCCAGCTTGGGGTCGATCACCGTCTCCCCCGCCATCACCCGGCGCACGGCCGCGGTCAGCTCGGCCACCGGCGCGTCCTTGACGACGAACCCGGACACGCCCGCGTCGAGGGCGCGGCTGAGATAGCCGGGCCTGCCGAACGTGGTGACGATGACCACCCGATGGCCGCGCAGCCGTTCGGCGACCTCCAGGCCGGACATGCCGGGCATCTCGATGTCGAGCAGGACCACATCGGGGCGGTGCTCGGCCACCGCTCGCTCGACCAGGTCGCCCCGGCCGACCTCGGCCACCACCTCGATGCCGTCCTCCAGGGCGAGCAACGCGGCCAGGCCGCCCCGGACGAGGTCCTGGTCGTCGGCGATGAGGACGCGGATCACGGCCCCTCCAAGGGAACTCGGGCGAGCAGACGGTATCCGCCGCCGGGCAGCGGCCCGGCCTCCAACCGACCACCGACGGCGGCGATCCGCTCGGCGAGCCCGGTCAGCCCATTGCCTCCGACGGCCCCCGCAAGCCCGGCACTGCCGGCCCCGGCAGCCTCAGCCCCGGTGGCTTCGGGGGCGGGGGTGGTGGCTGTGCCGTCGTCGCGGATCTCGACGGTGGCGGTGTGGCCGTCCACGCCGAGGTCGATGTGGCAGCGGTGGGCGCGGTTGTGGCGCACGACGTTCGTGGCGGCCTCCCGTACGGTCCAGGCGAGCAGCGTCTCGGCGGCCGCCGGGACGGGACCGCCCGCGGGCGAGATCTCCAGCCGGATCCCGGCCAGGTTCAGGCTGTGGGCGGCCGCGCGCAGTTCGCCCGACAAGGAGGGGACACGACAGCCCGCCACGGCGTGGCGCACCTCGTCGAGCGCCTGGCGGGCGGCGCGCTCCACGTCGGCCATCTCGCGGGCGGCCCGTTCCGGGTCGGTACGGGCCAGCCGGGCGGCGAGCTGGCTCCTGATGGTGATCGAGGTCAGCGTGTGGCCGAGCGTGTCGTGCAGGTCGCGGGCGAAGCGCAGGCGTTCGTTGTCCACGGCAAGCCGGGCGACGTGGGCGCGGGCCGCGTCGAGCCGGGCGACCAACTCGCCCAGGTGCTTGATGCTCGCCACGGTCACCGCCTCGACCATGATCGCCAGGGGCACCCACCAGACCTGCCCGAACGGCCGCCCGTACGCCGTCAGCGAGACCACCACCACGACGATCGTCACCGCCACCGACGCGGCGAAGGCGGCCCGCCCGAGGTAGGCCGACAGGGCGCTGACCACGTACACGAACGCGACGTAGGCCCACGGCGCCCGCAGTACCGGCAGCAGCGCCAGCGCCGCGGCCACCAGCCCCACCACCGGCCAGGTCGGCGTCGCCGCCCCCAGGGGGCTGAACACCCGCCACATGACCCGCAGCCAGCACGCCGCGAAGACCGCGACGCCGGTGACCACCCACACCGCCGCGAGCACGCCGGGGCGCGGGGAGAGGAACGACCACAGCGGCCACCCCAACAGCAGCAGCCACACGCACGACCCGGCGCGCGCCGCCACCCGTCCCCGGACGAACTCCAGCTCCCGCACCGCAGCGTCACCCGTCACAGGGCCCGACGGTAACGCCCGGCGGCCGGCGCGGCGACCGTCGGGGGCCGCCGTCCTTGATTCTCAGCATGGGAACAGCCTGCTGGGAGGGGCCGGGCCGGGTGTAGTGCCAGGCGTCAGAGACACCGACATGACAAACGTCATGGAACGCAAGGGGGGGCTCGGTGGTGGTGACGGAAAGGCGGAGTCAGGTGGACGTGCGGCGGGTCAGGACGAGCAGGCCCGCGGTGACGAGCCCGGCGGCGTGCAGGCACAACGCCGGGACGATGCCCACGACCTCCCCCAGCACCCCGGCCGCCGCCATGCCGAGCAGCGAGGTGACGGCCTGGGCACTGCCGAGCAGCCCGATGACGCCGCCCCGGCGATCGTCGGTGGTGGCCGTCTGGGCCAGCGTCGTGAACCCGGCCATCGCGGCCGCCGCGGGCAGCCCGGCCAGCGCGATCAGCAGCAGGGCGGGCCACAACGCGTCCAGCGCGAGGGGGTAGGCGAACAGCGCGAGGTCCAGCAGCCCGAACGCGACCGTCCCCCAGCCGAGGAGCGTGCGCGGCGCCGGGTCGCGCCGGGGTAACGCCACGGCCAGCGCGCCGGCCAGGCCGCCGACCGCCTGCACCGACAGGAACAGGCCGTACGCGTCGCCCTGGCCGCCCAGGACGTCCGCCACGAAGGGGGCGGCGAGCGTGGCGAAGATCCCTTCGCCCAGCCCCGTGATCACCATGTACGCGACCAGCAGCCGGATGCCGGCGTTCCCCATGGCCAGCCGCAGCCCGGAGGCCCACTGGGCGCGGACGGACGGCGCCCGCGTGCCGGACGGCGGCCGGGCCGGGACACGCAGGGTCGCCTGCAGTGCCGCGGAGATCATGAAGCTGGCCGCGTCGAGCAGGACGATCGCGGGCAGCCCACCCGCCGTGACGGCTACGCCGCCCAGCATCGCGCCGAGCAGGCGGGCGAGCTGGCCGCTCTGGCCGTGCAGGGCGTTGGCCCGGACGAGCCCGGAGGCGGGCACGAGCTGCGGGACGAGCGCCCGTTGCGCAGGGGCGAGCAGGGTGCCGAGCACGCCGGTCCACAGGGCGACCGCGTAGACGATCCAGATCTGGGCCGGGTCGCGTACCGCCAGCAGGGGCAGCAGCCCCAGCCCGAGCAGCACGTCGGTGACGACCAGCAACCGGCGGCGGTCCCAGCGGTCGGCCAGCACCCCGGCGACGGACCCGAGCAGGACGTGGGGCATCCGGGAGACCAACAGCATGATCGCGGTGGACAAGGTGGAGCCCGTCAGGCGGTAGACGTGGAACGCCAGCCCGGTGCTGATCACCCAGTCGCCCGTCTGGGACACGACGGACGCGACCAGCAACCGCCCGAACCCACGCCCTCCACCCACCAGCGCCCGCACCCCACCATCCCGCCCCGACGGCTCCGCGACGGGCCGCCCACCGGCACGGTCGGCGAACGGCTCCACGGTGGGCTGTTCGCCCGCTTGGTCGGCTGCCCCGGTGAGGCTGTGGCGCTCAGTCACCGGAGGCCGTCGGAGCGAGGGGGATCAGCAGTTGGGTCATCAGCACGGGCCGGGCTCCTTCGGGGCGGGCCGCCGTGTCGTCCACGCGGGCCATCAACGGCCGCAGCAGGTCCGCGACGGCGTCGCTGAGCGCCGTGACCTCCGCCGGGGTGACGTAGAGGACGCTGTTGCCGATGCCGCCGACGCCCCGCCAGGGCTCCTCCTCGTCGCGCCGCGCCTGCTGCCATTCCACCAGCCGCGACAACGCCCGCTCGGCCATGACCTGCTCCAGCAGGCTCCGCGCGGCCGACTGCTCCGCCCCCGCCACGTCGTCGTCCCACACCTGGACGCTGACGGTGACCTTCCAGGGCCGCTCCCGCTCGTCGCGCGCCTCGGCCTGCTCCACCAGGCCGTACTTGGCCAGTTGCCGCAGGTGGTAGGAGGCCAGCGCCTGGCTGATGCCGACCTCGCGGGCGGCGTCGGCGGCGGTGGTGGCCCCCGCCCGCAGCAGCAGCTCGTGCAACGCCAGCCGGACCGGATGGGCGAACGCCCGCATCGCGGCCGGATCGTTGAGCACCAGCCGCCGCCCCGAGGATTCCAAAGACATGCTTGGAATGTTCCGCCACCCCGGCGACCGATGTCAAGGATTCCTTTGGAATCCGCCCGATGATCGCCCGGCAGGCGCGGGAGCCACCTCCGGTCGTGTACGGATCGCATGACCTGCGGAGTGATCGACGGCATACGGGCGCGCCGGAAGACTGGGGGCATGACGACGACGAGGGGCATCCGGCGGCGCCGTGGATCCGGCCCCGGTCCGGCCGGGACGAGGTGGCCGATCACTACCGGGCGCTGGGCGCGCATCACGTGCCGGAGCTGAACGCCACCACGGTGCGGCAGATTCTGGTGGACGGGCCGGACGCCGTGGTGCTGGGACGGATCGTGCAGACCGTGCGCGCCAACGGGGTTTCCTGCACGTCGCCGTTCGCGCTGCATCTGACCGTCGAGGACGGGCTGACGGTCGCGGAGGCCGTGAGCGCCAAGGGGTGAGCGGGCGGCGCGCCACCGGCGGGACCGGTGGCGCGCCGGGGCAGCGCTGGATCAGCGGTGGATCAGTGGTGGTAGGCGTGGACGACGGCGTGGCCCTTGCCGCGTCCGATGATCCACTTGTTGATCGGGGTCGTGACGAGGAACGCCACCACCAGCGAGATCGCCAGGGCCGCCCAGAACAGGACGGACGCGAGCCCGGCGTCCATCGCGCCCGGGATGATCAGCATGACGCCGTTGTCGACGATCTCCATGACGAGGATGGACAGCGTGTCGGCGGCCAGGGCGAGGCGCAGCGCGTTGCGCCAGTCCACGCCGGCCCTGAACAGCCCGCGCAGGGTGAGCGCGTAACCGAAGAAGAACGCCAGGACGATGGCCAGGACGACGCTGGGCAGGTTGTGCCAGCCCAGAGCGGTGGCGATCACCATGCCGAGCACCTCGCCGATGGCGCACCCGGTGAGGCAGTGCAGCGTCGCGGAGGCGGCCACCCCCCAGGTCGCCTGCATCGTGTGCCCGTGGCCTCCGCCGTCATGCTGCGTGTGGTCGCCGTGGGCGGGTTCCTGGTGGTGGGCGTGGTGGGCGTGGTCGCCGTGGGCGGAGTCCTGACCGTGGTGGGCGTGCGCGCCGGGGGCAGCGTCCTGGTCGTGGGGGTGGGGGGCGTGGTGACCGGAGTCGTGCCGACCGTGCCTCATAGATTCCGACATTTGCTACCTTCTACCTCGAACAGCCACATCTCAACCCGCGCAAACCTATACCCCCCATCTGTATTCGGCAATGTTCGGTACCGTTTTGCCCCTCGACCAGGTCAGAGACCCCCGCCGCCCCACCCGGCCCGGGTTACGGTGATCATCACAGTCCGTACGGTCGGAGGGATGGGATGGACGGCCGTGCCCCGCTCCGGCTGCGCGTCAACGGGCAGCCGCACGAGCCGCCGGCGGACCCGCGCGTGTCACTGCTCGACTTCCTGCGCGACCACCTCCGCCTGACCGGCACGAAGAAGGGCTGCGACCAGGGAGCCTGCGGCACATGCACCGTCCTGGCCGACGGCCTGCGGGTCTACGCGTGCCTGCTGCTCGCCGTCCAGTGCGTGGGGATGGAGATCGTCACCGTCGAGGGCCTGGCCGACGACGAGCTGGGGGCGCGGGTGCAGGAGGCGTTCGTCCGGCACGACGCCCTGCAGTGCGGATACTGCACGCCCGGCCAGGTCTGCTCGGCCGTCGGCCTGCTGGCCGAGCTCCGGGACGGCGTGCCCAGCGCCGCGACGCCCGACCTGACCGCTCCCCCGGGCGAGCTGACCGACGCCGAGCTCGGCGAGCGCATGGCGGGCAACGTGTGCCGGTGCGGGACGTACCACCACATCGCCGCCGCCATCAGGGAGGTGGCCGCGACGTGAGGGAGTTCGTCTACCTGCGGGCGGCGAGCGTGGCGGAGGCCGTCGCGATGGCCTCGGACGACGGCCCGGCCCGCTACCTGGCCGGCGGGACGAACCTGGTCGACCTCCTGCGGGAGGAGGTCGAGCGTCCGGCCCGGGTCGTGGACATCTCGGGCCTGCCGCTGTCGGCCGTCGAGGACCTACCCGGCGGCGGCCTGCGGCTCGGCGCGCTGGCCGGCAACACCCAGGTGGCCGCCGACGCGCGGGTGCGGCGGCGGTATCCGGTGCTCGCCCGCGCCATCCTGGCGGGCGCCTCGCCGCAGCTGCGCAACCGGGCGACCGTCGGCGGCAACCTGCTGCAACGTACGCGCTGCCGCTACTTCTACGACACCGGCGCCGCCTGCAACAAGCGCACGCCCGGCGCGGGCTGCGACGCGCTGGAGGGCTTCAACCGCGCGCACGCCGTCCTGGGGGCGAGCCCGAGCTGCGTGGCCGTCCACCCGTCGGACATGTGCGTGGCGCTGGCCGTCCTCGACGCGACCGTCAACCTGACGGGGCCCGAAGGGGAGCGGAGCGTCCCGTTCACCGGCTTCCACGTCCTGCCCGGCCTGACGCCGCAGGTGGAGACCGTGCTGCGGGACGGCGAACTGGTCACCAGCGTGGACCTGCCGCCCGCGCCGCCGGGACACGGGACGTACGCCAAGGTCAGGGACCGGGCCGGGTTCGCGTTCGCGCTGGTGAGCACGGCGCTGCTGCTGCACGTCGAGGACGGCCGGATCGTGTTCGCCCGGGTCGCGCTCGGTGGGGTGGCGCACAAGCCGTGGCGCGCCCGCGCGGCCGAGGACCTGCTGGAAGGAGCGCCGGCGGACGCGGCCTCCTTCGAGCGGGCCGCGAGCCTGGCCCTGGCCGACGCCCGCCCGCTGCGGCACAACGGCTTCAAGCCGATCCTGGCCGCCCGCCTGGTCCGCCGCACCCTCACCGAACTCGCCGCCATCACGCCGTAGATCCGCCGCGCGCCGGGCGTCCCGGGCGAGTAGGTCTGGTAGCCATGACGCTGATGACGTTCTACCCGCCCGTCGAGCCCTACGAGAGCGGCCTGCTCGACGTCGGCGACGGCGCCGAGATCTACTGGGAGACCTGCGGCAACCCCGACGGCAAGCCGGTCGTCGTCCTCCACGGCGGCCCCGGCGGCGGCCTGCTGCCGGTGCAGCGCCGCTTCTTCGACCCGGCCGCCTACCGGATCGTCCTGTTCGACCAGCGCAACTGCGGACGCAGCCGCCCGCACGCGGGCGACCCCGGCGTGTCGCTGGCGGCCAACACGACCTGGCACCTGGTCGCGGACATGGAGCTGCTCAGACGGCGGCTCGGGATCGACCGCTGGCAGGTGTTCGGCGGCTCGTGGGGGACGACCCTGGCCCTGGCGTACGCGCGCCGGCACCCCGGCCGGGTGACCGAACTGGTGCTGCGCGGCGTCTACCTGGCGAGCGCGGCCGACGAGGAGTGGGCGTTCACCGGTTCGGGGGCGGCCCGGCTGTTCCCCGCGGAGTGGACGGCCTTCCGCGACGCGATCCCGGAGCCCGAGCGGGACGACCTGCTCGCCGCCTACCACCGCCGCCTGTTCGACCCGGACCCGGAGGTGCACCTGCCGGCGGCGCGGGCGTGGGCGGCGTGGGAGCTGGCGGCCAACACGCTGCTGCCCGTCCCTCCCCCGCCCCTGGAGGACCGGGAGGTGCTGGGCTTCGCCCGGATCGAGGCGCACTACTTCACCCGGCGCTGCTTCCTGGAGGAGGGCGAGCTGCTCGACGTGGCGGCGATCCGGCACGTCCCCTGCGTCATCGTCAACGGCCGCTACGACATGAAGACGCCGCCCGACGCCGCCTGGGAGCTGCACCGCGCCTGGCCGGAGGCCGAGCTGCGGATCGTCGAGGACGCCGGCCACGGCGGCGCCGAACCGGGCACCCTGCACGAGCTCGTCAGGGCCACCGACGGCTACCGCCGGAAGGCCCGTGCACCACACGATTCGTGATCTACACTACGAATTTGTAGTGGTTTTGCGGGACTTGCTGGTTCCGTGCACCTCTGCTCACCGTTGTTGACATGTCACCACGTTCGCAGCCTGCCGCGGAGCAAGACGTGATCCGGATCGCCGTGATCGACGACCACGAGCTGATCCGCCATGGGCTGGAGTACCTCCTTCACCGGCACGAGGACCTGAAGGTGGTGCTGCGGGGCTCGTCCGTCGGGGACCTGCGCGGCTTCGACGCCGGGTACGACGTGCTGATCCTCGACCTCTACCTGGCCGAGGACCGGCCGTGCCTGGCCGCGGTCAAGGAGCTGGCCGCCGTCACGCGGGTCCTCATCGTGTCGGCCTCGGGACGGCCCGCCGACGTGCTGGCGGCGATCCGCGGCGGAGCCAACGGCTACGTCACCAAGGACGCCCCCTCCGAGCTCATCGTCGCAGCCGTGCGCACGGTGGCCGCGGGCGGCTTCTACCTGTCGGCGGGCCTGGCCGACATCCTGCAGAGCGAGCTGGACGACACCACCCGCCCACCCGCCGGGGACGACGGCGCCGAGGAGGCCGAGGCGAGGCCCCGGCTGTCGGCCCGGGAGGAGGAGACCCTGTCCTACATCGCCCAGGGCTTCACCCACGCCCAGGTGGGCCGCCGGATGGGTGTCAGCAAGGCCACGGTCGACACCTACGTCGAGCGCATCAGGGCCAAGCTCCAGGTCGGCAACAAGGCCG
Organism: Nonomuraea sp. NPDC001699; assembly: GCF_053596455.1. Taxonomy (NCBI): domain Bacteria; kingdom Bacillati; phylum Actinomycetota; class Actinomycetes; order Streptosporangiales; family Streptosporangiaceae; genus Nonomuraea; species Nonomuraea sp. NPDC001699. The sequence continues at coordinate 74,221 of NZ_JBSFGF010000011.1, forward strand.
AGCTCACGCGCGCGGCGCTCAACCGGCTCGAACGACGCGACCGGCCGTGAGCCCCCCGCGCCCGCCGGGGACGGCGGTCGCCGGCATCGAGCGCAGCCGGGCCATCACCATGGTGGTCGTCCGGGTGGGCGCGCTGGTGCTGTGCGGGTCGCTGGAGGTCCTGGGCGACGGGCGGTGGCTGACGCTTGGGCCGCTGCCGTACCTGCTGGGCGCGATGGGGGCCGTCAGCCTGCTGGTGTGCGTGGTCACGACCGTCCGCGCCGCGCTCGCGCCGCGCGCGCTGCTCGCCGCGGACCTGGGCCTGGTGACCGTGGCGGTGCTGGCCGCCGGTCACTACGCGGGCTCTCGGGTGACCGACGGCTGGCCGGGCACGGTCCTGCCGTACGTGCTGCTCGTCGGCATCATGGCCGGGATCTCCTTCCGCACGTTCCCGGTCGTGCTGGCGTGGACGGCGGCGCTGGGCGGCGCGCTGGTCCTCGGTTACGTCCAGGCGGATCTGGCGTGGTGGGCCGGCCTGCCGCACGTCGCCGGGCTGACGACGAACGCCACGATGGCCGCGTACGTCATGCGCATCCTGTTCAGGACCGCCCGCGACCTGGACGAGGCCAGGGCCGGGGAGCTGCGCCGCTCGGCGCAGCTGTCGCAGGAGCGCGAGCGCGGCCGGACGGCCCGCGTGCTGCACGACCGGATCCTGCAGACCATGGAGGCGCTGACCCGCGACGGCTGGATCGCCGACGCCTCGGTCAGGGCGCGGGTGGCGGAGGAGTCTCAGTGGCTGCGCGCCTTCCTGCGCGGCGACGACGGTGATCCGGCCGAGGACGTCGTGGCCGCCCTGGAGGAGGTGGTGCGGCAGGCCGTCGGCAGCGGGCTGCGGGTGGAGTTCAACGCGGGACGGCTGCGTTCCGCGCCGGAACGCGAGGGCATGCCCGCCGAGGTCGTCGAGGTGCTGAGCGGCATCCTGCGCGAGGCGCTGACGAACGTGCGCAAGCACGCGGGCGTGCGGCACGCCGTGGTGCGGGCGGAGTGCCGGTCCGGGACGCTGGCGCTGAGCGTGCTCGACCACGGCAGCGGCTTCGACCCGGACGCGCCCACGACCGGCCTCGGCATCGCCCGGTCCATCCGGGAGAGCGCCCGCGCGGTGGGCGGCAGCGCCGACGTCGAGGCCGCGCCCGGCGAGGGGACGCTGGTGTCGGTGCGCATCCCGCTGCCGTCCGGCGAATGACGTCCTGTCAACGCACCACGAGCCGCACCACAGATCCGGACCCGCCGCCCGGCCCCGATCGTGCCGACGAACCCGAACTCTCCCTGGAGGTGGCCGAAGCTGCTCCGGACCGGCCTCCGACGGCTGGCTCGAACTGCGGCGGGCGGGGACGGCACGCGGGCGGGGTCAGCCGAAGCCCTGGGGGCACAGGAAGCTCTTGATCGAGGCGGGGGCGTTCGCCAGCAACGCCGGGCGGTCCTGCTGGGAGCAGAAGTTGCTGCCGATGTCGGCGTCGAGGAACCGTGTGGCGTTCCGCCGGGCGATGAGGTCGATGCCGCCGACGCTCGGCGAGCTGAGCTCCGCGGCGACCCAGGAGCCGACGCAGCGTTTGCGGGCGACCACGGCGTCCTGGGGGAGGCTGCCGCCGTTCAGCGCGGCGGCCTCGCGCAGGATCGAGCCCGAGGACGCGCACGGCAGCGCGCGGGGCCTGTGCGTGGTGGGCGTGTCCTCGGGCGTCTTCTCGGGGGTCTCCTCCGGGGTGCCGGTCTCGGTCGGGGTGTCCTCCGGGGTGTGCGTCTCCTCGGGGGTCTCGCTCTCCTCGGGGGTGTCCGTCGGGTCGGGGTCGGCGGAGGTGGCGGGCGGGTCGGTGTAGGAGGAGGTGGTGGGGCCGTCGTCCGGGGACTGCAGCGCCTCCGGCGTCCCGGCCGCGTTCAGCGCGAACGCCGCGCCGACCCCCACGACCGCGACGACCGCCACGGCGGCGACCGCCACCGGCCACAGCGGCGCCCGCCTCCCGGACGGGGGCGGCGGCGTCAGGGAGAGCGTGCCGGGCGGAGGTGGCGGCGGCGTCAGACTGAGCGTGCCGGACGGCGGCCGCGGCAGAAGCACGGTGCCCGACCCCGAGCGGAGTGCGGCGAGCAGGTCGCCGGACCCCGGACGCGCCGCCCGGTCCTTGGCGAGCGCCCCACGGACCAGGTCACGCACGCCCTCGGGCACCTCGGACAGGTCGGGATCGACGCTCATGACCCGGTAGGCGAGCACGTCCGGCGCCCCGATCCCGAACGGCGGCCGCCCGGTCGCGGCGTAGACCATCAGCGCGCCCCAGGCGAAGACGTCGGCGGCGGCGTCGGCCTGGTCGCCCCGGTACTGCTCGGGGCTGATCCAGCCGGGCGAGCCGATGAGCGCGCCGGTGCCGGTCAGCCCGCTCTCGTCGAGGGCCCGCGCGATGCCGAAGTCCAGCACCTTCGCCCCGGACGCGGCCACGATCACGTTGCCGGGCTTGAGGTCGCGGTGGACGATCCCGGCCCGGTGGATGTCGGTGAGCGCCTCGGCGATGTCCACCCCGAACGCGCCCAGCTCGTCCGGCGGCAGCGGCCCGTGGTCGCGTACGTGATCGGTCAGCGTCTGGCCGGGCACGAACTCGGTGGCCAGCCACGGCGGCGAGGCGGCGGTGTCGGCGGACAGGACCGCGACCGTGCACCGCCCGCGCACCCGCGACAGCACCTCCACCTCGCGGACGAACCGGTCGTGGAAGTGCGGGTCGGCGGCCAGCCCCGGATGGATGACCTTGACCGCGACCCGGGCCCCGTCGGGCGCGACCCCCGCGTAGACGACGCCCATGCCGCCCGCGCCCATCCGGCCCACGATCCGGTAGGGACCGATCCGCTCGTGCTCGTCCATCTCCAGGGGGCCGAAACCGCCGGGGTCGCTCATCGTGCTCCCGATCGCCGGATCTTCGCAACAGCGACGATCTTATTGACCATCGGTGTAAAGCGCGCCCCCCTCAGGCGGTTGCTTCGTCGAGGAGCTCCAGGAGATGCCGGTAGGTCTGGCCGGTGGCGCGGGTCAGGCCCAGCTCGCAGGTGCGGTTGACCGAGGCGTGGGCGGCGCAGCCCGCCTCGGCCACGGAGGCGGCCTCGGCGCGGGTGGCCGAGGCGGTCAGCTCGGGGTGCAGCAGGCCGCGGTCGCCGGCGAAGGCGCAGCACTGCCAGCCGTCCGGGATCACCACCTGCTCGGCGACCGCCTCGGCGACGCGGGCGACGGCGGCGTCCAGGCCGAGGCGGGTGGAGGAGCAGGTCGGATGGAGCGCCAGCGACGGCAGGCGGCGCGCCTCGGGCAGGCGGGGCAGGATGTGCTCGGCGGTGAAGGCGACCGCGTCGACCACCTGGAGGCCGGGCACCAGATGGGCGTAGCCCTCGGTGCAGGAGGCGGCGTCACTGACCACGGGCAGGCGGCCACCGTCGGTGGCCCGCGCGAGCACGTCGCCGACGCGCTCGCCCATGGCCTCCTGGCCTCCGGCGAAGCCCTTGGACGACCACGGGGTGCCGCAGCACAGGCTGGCGATCTTCTCGGGGACGTGCAGCGTCAGCCCCGCGCGGGCGGCCAGGCGCTGGAAGGCGGTCATCACGCCGGGGCCGCCGTCGGCGGGGGCGAACAGGGTGTTCAGGCAGGACGGCAGGTAGACGGCGTCGGCGCCCCCGGCCGGGGACGGGCGGCGCCTGCTCCCGCCGCGCGGCAGGTCGCGGCTCCAGCTCGGGACGTCGTCCGCGCCGGCCAGGGCACGGGCGGCGCGGGAGGCGGCCTCCGGGAGCGCGGGCGGGACGGCGGCGGCGGTGTCGAGGGCCAGGGTCATGGCGCGGGTGACGCCGTCCCAGTGGCGGGCGGCGCTCGTCCAGGCCCGGCGGGCGGACCGGCCGTGGCGCTCGGCGCGCAGGCGTTTGGTCAGGTCGCCGGTGTTGATGAGGACGGGGCAGGCGGTGGCGCACATGCCGTCCACGGCGCAGGTGTCCACGGCGTCGTAGGCGTAGGCGTCCTCCAGCTCGCGGGCCAGGGCGTCGTCGCCGGCCGCCCGCGCCGCGGCCAGCTCCCGGCGCAGCACGATGCGCTGGCGCGGGGTGGTGGTCAGGTCCCGGCTGGGGCAGACCGGCTCGCAGTAGCCGCACTCGACGCAGCGGTCGACCTCGGGCTCGACGGTCACGACGGTCTTGAGGTCGCGCAGGTGGGCCTCGGGGTCGTCGGTGAGGACGACGCCGGGGTTGAGCGTGCCGGCCGGGTCGCACAGGCGTTTGACCTCGCGCATCACCTCGTACAGCTCGTCGCCGTACTGGCGGCGCACGAACGGGGCCATGACGCGGCCGGTGCCGTGCTCGGCCTTCAGCGTGCCGCCCCTGGCCAGGACGGCCTCGACCATGTCCTCGGTGAACTCGGCGTAGCGGTCGAGGTCGGTGGCGAAGCGCTCGTTGAGCATGAAGTGCAGGTTGCCGTCCTTGGCGTGGCCGAAGACGACGCTGCGCTCGTAGCGGTGCTCGGCGAACAGGCGGGTCAGGTCGTCGCACAGGTCGGCCAGGGCGGGCACGGGGACGGCGACGTCCTCCAGCAGGGCGGTCGTGCCGCTGGGGCGGGCGCCGGCGACGGTGGCGTACAGGCCCTTGCGGATGTGCCACAGCGCGGCCCGGCCGCCGGCCTCCCTGCTCAGCCGGGCGGGGGCGGCCAGGCTCAGCCCGGCGAAGAGCCGCTCGGCGTCCTGTTCGCGCTCGGTGAGCAGCTCGGCGTCGGTCTCCTGCCATTCGATCAGCAGCGCGGCGTGCTCGGCGACGGCCAGCGCGCGCAGCGCGTCGTCGGCCTTGGGGTCGGTCTGCGCGACGCGCAGCGACTCGGCGTCCAGCAGCTCGACGGCGGCGGGCCCGGCGGCCACCAGCTCCGGCATCGTGGCCATCGCCGCCCGCAGTGTCGGGAAGACGAGCAGGCCGGTGGCGGCCAGCCGATGGGCGGGGACGGTGCGGAAGACGGCCTCGGCGACGAAGCCGAGGGTGCCCTCGCTGCCGATGACCAGGTGGGCGAGGATCTGCGCCGGGCCGTCGTGGTCGAGGAAGCTGTTGAGGCCGTAGCCCATGGTGTTCTTCAGCGAGAACTGGGCCTGGACGCGGCGCACCGAGTCGGGGTTGCCGCGCACGCGGTCGCGCAGCTGTTCGAGGCCGGCCGCGAGGTCGGGCTCCAGGGCGCGCAGCCGCTCGTCGGCGTCGGGGGCGCCGGTGTCGACGACGGTGCCGCTCGGCAGCACCAGCGTCATCGACTCCAGCGTCCGGTAGGTGTTGGCGTGCGTGCCGCAGGTCATGCCGCTGGAGTTGTTGGCCACGACGCCGCCGATCGTGCAGGCCGACTCGCTGGCCGGGTCGGGGCCCAGCTTGCGCCCGTACGGGGCCAGGCGGGCGTTGACCTGACGCAGCACCGCGCCGGGCTGGACCCGTACCCGGGCGCCGCCGTCGAGGACCTCGATCGAGCGGAAGTGCCGGCGGGTGTCCACGAGCAGGTGCTCGCTGACGCCCTGGCCGCTCAGGCTGGTGCCCCCGGAGCGGAACGTCAGCGGCAGGCCGGTGCGCAGCAGCGCGGCGACCTGGCCGGCGCTCTCGGCCACCAGCACGGCCTGCGGGGTCAGCAGGTAGTGGGAGGCGTCGTGGGCCATGCCGAGCCGGTCGCTCGCGCGGGCGCGGGTGATCCCCGGGACGGCCGTCTCGACCGCCGCCAGGACGGCGGCGTCCGGCGCGTTCAGCCGTCGCGGTTCACGATGGGTCATGCTCGTGCTCACTTCCGAGTTCATTGCCGGGGGTCGATGTGGATCTTGGGCCCCGGGCCGGCGCCGGACGGTCGCCGTCCGGCCAGGACGCCGGCCGTGTCCGCCAGCCCGACCGTGGCGGCCACCAGCGGACGGGCGTCCACCGAGCCGCCGGCGTAGGCGTCGATGGCCCCGGCCAGCCCCGCCGAGCCCCCCAGGACGCCGACCGCGGTGACGTCCTTGAGCACCAGGTCGCGGGTGTCGAGCGTGGACGGCGTGCCGGCCAGGCCGATGTAGACGACGCGGCGGGCGGGTTCGGCCAGGCCGAGGGCGAACGCGGGCAGTTCGGCGGCGTTGGTGGCGTCGAGGACGGCGTGCCAGGGCAGGCCGGGCAGGGTCGCCCGCGTCCAGGCGTGCCGGAAGCCGAGGCCCGCGGCCAGGCGCAGGTCGGCCTCGGCGCGGCCCATGAGGTGCACGTCGGCGCCGCCGGCGCGCGCGAACAGCGCGGCCAGCAGGCCGATCGTGCCCGTGCCCAGAACCAGCAACCGCTCCCCCGCCTCCAGCCCCGCCGCGCGGACGGCGCGTAAGGCGTTGCCACCGGGCTCGACCAGCGCGCCCAAGGTCTCGTCCACCGTATCGGGCAGCGGATGGAGCGCCGCGACCGGGACGGCCAGCCGCTCGGCCAGCGCCCCCGCGGCGCCCCGGCTGATGCCGAGCTCGGCCAGGTCGGGGCACACGTGGTGGCGGCCCTGGCGGCAGCGGTCGCAGCGTCCGCAGCCGAGCATGGTGTCGCCGACGACCCGCCGCCCCAGCCACGACGGGTCCACGCCCTCGCCCACCTCGGCGACGCGCCCGCACCACTCGTGGCCGGGGCGCAGCGGGTAGCGGGAGCGGCCGGTGCGCAGGTAGCTCATCTCGCCGTTGAACAGCTCCATGTCGGTGCCGCACACACCGGCGCGCTCGACGTCCACGACGACCTGGCCGGGCCCGGCGGACGGGGGCTCGACCTCCTGGACCTCGGCCGCGCCCGGCCCGGTCAGGACGAGCGCCCGCACTACCGGGGCTCCACGACCCGCTGGCGCTGGCTGCCGAGCCCGTCGATGCCGAGCTCCATCATGTCGCCGGGCCGCAGCCAGATCTGCGGGTCGTGGCCCATGCCGACGCCGGGCGGGGTGCCGGTGTTGATCAGGTCGCCGGGCTCCAGCACCATGAACTGGCTCAGGTGGTGGACGATGACGTACGGGTCGAAGATCATCGTCTTGGTGTTGCCGGTCTGGCGGCGTACGCCGTTGACGTCCAGCCACATGCCCAGGTCGCGGACGTCGCCGAGCTCGTCGGGGGTGACCAGCCAGGGGCCGGCCGGGTTGAACGTCTCGGCCGACTTGCCCTTGCTCCACTGGCCGCCGCGTTCCATCTGGAAGGCGCGCTCGCTGACGTCGTTGACCACGCAGTAGCCGGCGATCGCGGCCGCGGCCTCCGCCGGTGAGCCGAGGTAGGAGGTGCGCCTGCCGATCACGATGCCGAGCTCCACCTCCCAGTCGGTCTTGGTGGCGCCGCGCGGGATGCGCACGTCGTCGTCCGGGCCGACCAGGGTGTTGGGCGACTTGGTGAACAGGATCGGCTCGGCGGGGACGGCCTGGCCGGTCTCGGCGGCGTGGTCGCTGTAGTTGAGGCCGATGCACAGGATCTGGTGCGGGCGGGCGATCGGCGCGCCGATCCGCTCGCCGGCGAACGCCTGCCGGGGGCCGTCGGCGACCCGTCCGGCGAGCAGGGCGGGGCCGCCCGCGGCGAAGAAGCGCTCGTCGAAGTCGGGGGTGAGGTCGGAGACGTCGACGTAGTGGTCGTCGTCCACGCGGACGACCGGCTTCTCGGCGCCGGGCGCGCCGATGCGCATGAGGTACAAGGGAATCTCTCCAGTTCTGCGGGGGTCAGGGAAGGTCTTGTCCGGCGGCGAGCGCGCGGATGGCCGGCACGTCCTCCACGAGCGCCCGCAGGGGCGTGCGGTAGGCCAGGCCGCTGATGCTGATCGCGCCGCTCGGCACGGTGGGCGAGGTCAGGTACGCCGGGACCGCCACGCAGTTGACACCCGGCTCGTTCTCCTGGTCGTCGGCCGCGTAGCCCTGCTCGCGGACGCGCACCAGCTCGGCGTGCAGCTCCTCGGCGGTGCCGATCGAGCGTTCGGTGGGCCGTTCCAGCCGCCGGCCCCCCACCCAGGCGCGCACGGCGGCCTCGTCGCGCAGCGTCTCGGCCAGCAGCACCTTGCCGACGCCGGTGCAGTGGGCCGGGTTGCGCCCGCCGACGACCGAGGTCAGCCGCACCGCGCCGGACGGCGGGTCGAGCTTGGACCGGTAGACCACCGACGTGCCCTCCAGCACCGCGTAGTGGACGGTCTCGCCGTAGCGGTCGCACAGCGCCTGGAGGATCGGGGTGACGCGGACGTGGTCGGGCCGGGCCTCGTGGTGGGCGAAGGCCATGCGCAGGAACTCGTCGCCGAGCACGTAACGGCCGTGGCCGTTGCGGACGGCGAACCCGGCGCGGCGCAGCGCGGCCAGGGCGCGGTGGGCGGTCGGCTTCGGGCTGGACACCGCGCGGGCCATCTCCTCCAGCCCGATGCCGTCAGGATGCCGGGCCAGCTCGGCCAGCACGGCCAGCACGCGGTCGGCTCCCACGAGCTTGGCGTCGCTGTCGGACATGTTCCGAAGGTTAGACCACCGTTCCGGAAAACGGAAGTTCGCCCCCCTCCCCGCCCTCCATTGACGCAACTCAACGGTTGCCATAATGTGGCAACCGTTCGGTTGCTATTAATGAGAGGCCGCCATGAGTGTTCCTGTCGCGACCGTTGAGGCCGCCCCGCCGCGCCTCGACGGCAGACAACGATTGATCGCGTTCGTCCTGCTCGGCGCCGGTTTCATGCTGGCGGTCGACTTCTCGATCCTGAACGTCGCCCTTCCCCAGGCCGGCGCGGGTGTCGGGCTGAGCCCGGCCCAGTGGCCCTGGATCACCTCGGCGTACGCGCTGCCGGCGGCCGGGTTCACCCTCGTGTTCGGCCGGACGGCGGACCTGTTCGGCCGCCGCAAGCTGTTCCTGGCCGGCATGGTCGTCCTGGCCGGGGCCTCCCTCCTCGGCGGCCTCGCCGACGGGCCCGGGACGCTGCTGACCGCCCGCGTGCTGCAGGGCCTGGCCACGGCGATGACGATCCCCGCCGCGCTGTCGCTGCTCACCACCACCTTCAAGGAGGGCCCGCTGCGCGCCCGCGTCCTCGGGCTGAACGGCGCCCTGCTGTCGGGCGGGTTCACCGTCGGCGCGCTGCTCGGCGGCGCCCTGGTCAGCCTGCTGAGCTGGCGGGCGGCGTTCCTGTTCAACGTGCCGGTCGCGGTGGCGATCGTGGTGCTGACGCCGTTCCTGATCCGCGAGAGCGTGCTGCCGGAGCGGGTGCGGCTGGACCTGCCCGGCGCGGTCACCGTGACCGGCGGCCTGCTGGCCGTGATCTACGCGGCCGTCGAGACCGACCTGGTGGCGGCCGTCGTCGGCGTGGTGCTGCTGGGCGCGTTCTGGCGGATCGAGCTGCGCGCGCCGGCGCCGCTCGCGCCGGTGCGCATCCTGCGGCGGCCCACGGTGAAGTGGGGCAACTTCGCCGGCTTCGTGATCTTCATGATGGAGCCCGCCATGATCTTCCTGGTGACGCTGTACCTGCAACGCGTCCTGGGGCTGTCACCGCTGGCCACGGGCCTGGTGTTCGGGATACCCGGGCTGGCGTCGGTGGTCGCCGGCGTGATCGCGGGGCGGTTCGTCGGGCGCTACGGCAGCCGTCTGGTGCTGGTCGTGGGCATGACGGTCCAGGCCCTGGCGACCCTGCCCACCGTCCTGCTCGGGACCGGCTGGACGGCGCTCGCGGTGCTGGTCCCCGCGTTGTTCGTCGGCTTCTTCGGGCATGTCACCGCGATCGTCGCCTACACCGTCACCGGGACCTCGGGCCTGCCGGACGAGGAGCAGGGGCTGGCGACCGGGCTGACGTCCATGACGCAGCAGGTGGCCATCACCGTCGGCGTCCCGCTCCTCGGCGCCGTCGCCGCCACGCGCGGCGGGGAGCTGGCCGGCATCCGCCTGGCCCTGCTGGTGGACGTCGCGATGACGCTCGCCGCCGTCGCCCTCATCTCCTACGGCCTGCGCCGGCACCCACGGCCGGAGCAGTGACCGTCCACCGGTCGCCACAAGATGTGGCAACCTTTTCCTGCTGCATATGGAGGTCGTCATGGGATTCCCCGATCGAGTCGAGCGGACCGTCGAGCTGGCGCACCCGCCCGGCAAGGTGTGGGCCGCGCTCACCACCCCCGAGGGGCTGGCCGCCTGGTTCGGCCAGGAGGCGGCGATCGAGCTGCGTCCCGGCGGGCCGGCGCGGATGAGCTGGAGCCACGGGCACACGGTCGACATGCGCGTGGAGCGCGTGGAGGAGCCGTCGGTGTTCGGCTTCACCTGGCCGGTCTTCGGCATGCCGGAGGACGACCTGCGCCGCACGTACGTCGAGTTCACCCTCGAACCGGCCGGCACGGGCACGCGGCTGACCGTCGTCGAGACCGGCTTCGCCCAGCTCCCCGACGACCACCACCGCAAGGCGTACGACGCCCACACCGAGGGGTGGGCGAGCGAGCTGGGCGAGCTGGTCGAGCACCTTGACGCCGCCTGACATCGAGGCGGTGGCCGAGCAGGTCTTCGTCGCCCTGGCCGACCCGAGCCGGCGCGCCATCCTGGCCGAGCTGGCCTCCCGGGGCCCGGCCACGGCGACCGACCTGGCCGCCCGCCTGCCGATCACCCGGCAGGCGATCGCCAAGCACCTGACGCTGCTGGCCGAGGCCGGGCTGGTGACGGCCGAGCCGGGCGAGCGCCGCCGCGTCCGCTACCGGCTGCGCTCGGCCCCGATGCGGGTGGCCCAGCAGTTCCTGGCGGCGCTGGCGAGCGACTGGGACGGCCGCCTCGACGCGCTGAGGAACCACCTCGACGGCTGACCGCCCGTCCCCGCCCCGCTCACGCGGCAGGGCGGGGACGGGCGAGCCAGGAGAAGGACCCGGCCATCAGCAGCGCGACCAGCCCGCCGGCGACCATCACGGCCGACACCGAGCAGGCGTCGACGATCACGCCGCCCAGGAGGGCGCCCAGGGCGAAGGTCGCCTGGAACGAAGAGGTGAAGATGACGGTCGCCGCCTCCGGCGTGCCGGGCGCGGCCCGCAGGAACCACGCCTGGGAGCAGACCGGCACTCCCCCGTAGGCCAGCCCCCACAGCACCAGCAGCACGACGGCCCCGGCCTGGGACGTGCCGGCCAGGGGCAGCAGCGCGGTGGCGGCCGCGATCAGGCCGCCGCAGACGACGAACGCCGCGCGCGGCGCGGTGGCCACGGCCCGGCCCGCCAGGAAGTTGCCCGCGATCCCCGCCACGCCGTACGCCAGCAGGACGGCGCTGACGGCGGCCGGGGACAGCCGGGTGACGTGCTCCAGGAACGGGGTGACGTAGGTGTAGGTGCCGAAGTGCGCCAGCACGACGAGGAACGTGGCCAGCAGCGCGATTCTGGTGCCGTGCAGGCGCAGCAGGTCCAGCAGCACGCGCGAGCCGGTGGCCTGACGGGCGGGCAGCGGCGGCAGCAGGGTCAGCAGCGCGAGCAGCACGAGCACGGCCAGCCCGGCCAGCACCAGGAACGCCGTCCGCCAGCCCGCCAGGTGGCCGATGAGGGTTCCGGCCGGCACCCCGAGCACCGAGCCCAGCGGCACGGCCGAGAAGATCAGGGCCGTGGCGGCGCCCACGGCGGACGGCGGCACCAGCCGGGAGGCCAGCCCCGCCGCGATCGACCAGAAGCCGCCGATGGTGAGGCCGACGAGCACCCGCGAGACCAGCACGACCCAGTAGGCCCCGGCCACGGCCGCCAGGACGTCGGCGGCGGCCAGCACGGCCATCATGACGCAGAGCATCACGCGGCGGTCCAGGCGGCCGGTGGCCACGGTCAGGACGGGGGCCGCGACGGCGGCGACGAACCCGGGCAGCGTCATGGTGAGCCCGGCGGTGCCGTCGGTGACGCGGAAGTCGGCGCCGATGGTGGTCAGCAGGCCGATGGGCAGGATCTCGCTGGTGACGATGGCGAAGATGCCCAGGGTGATCGAGGTGACCGCGAGCCAGGAGATCAGCGGCGGGCGCGGCGGGGCGAGGGTGGTGGTGGTTGCCATGGTTCCGTTCCGGACAAGGAATGATCTACGGCGAACCAGCCAACCAGCCACGACGTCCTTGACACCGGCCGATTTCGGACCACACCATCACCCGCCTCCCGCTCCCCGGGAGGCGCTGTCAGTCGGCGTGGAGCGCGGTCCGGAGTCCGGCGAGCAGGTCGGGCGCGGTGGCGCCCGGCGTCCGGAGCCGGACCGACAGCAGCCGCCCGTTCCACCGGGCCGGGACGCGGTAGCGGTCGGAGACGGGCAGGCCGAGGTCGTGGCCGAGCCGCAACCCGGCCCCGCCGTGCTGGAGCGCGACCGGCAGCAGGCCGTCGAACGCCAGGGCGCCCACCACGACGTCCTCCTGCGTCAGGTGGAACGCCGATCCTCCGGGGCCCGTCGTGTGGACGACGCCCACGGACCGGCGGCCGGCGGGGAGTGGACGGTCGGCGGTGAGCTCCAGCAGTTCCCCGGCCCGCGAGAAGGTGAAGGCCAGGCGGCCTTCCGTGACGTACAGGGCGAAGCCGCCGTTCCAGTCGCCCAGCGCGAACAGCACCCCATCGGGCTCCGCCGCCGCCTCGATCTCGGCCGTCCAGCGGAAGCCGCCGAACAGCAGCGGCAGCGACTCGTCGCACACGGGCGAGGCCCCCGGCCGGAACGTGCGGTCGTCGCCGGGCGGCCAGGCCGGGCCGATGAGGGCGCCGAAGCGCGCCACGAGGTTGTCGAACAGCGGCAGGACGTTGTTGCGCCCGGCCTCCCGCTCCCACAGCCGCCGCAGCCCGGCGACCACCTCCGGATGGTCGGCGGACACGTCGGCGGCCTCGGAGAAGTCGGCCGCCAGGTCGAACAGCGCCCAGTGGTCGCCGTCGAGGTCGCGGCTGCCGGTCAGGAGCTCCTCCTCGTCCAGGACGCCCGTGGACACGTGGTCGGTGGTGACCTTCCAGCGTCCGTGGATGAGGGAACGTGAGCCCAGCATCTCGAAGTACTGGGTCTCGCGCGGCGCGGGCGCGGCGGCGTCGCCGAACGTGGCCAGGAAGCTGGCCCCGTCGACCGGCTGCTGCTCGATCCCGTCCACGACGGCCGGCGGCTCGATGCCGACGGCGTCCAAAAGCGTCGGGAACAGGTCGTTGACGTGCACGATCTGGTCGCGCACCGCGCCTCCGCCGGTGATCCCGGCCGGCCAGTGCACGATGAGCGGCGTACGGGTGCCGCCGAGCCAGGTATAGCGCTTCCACAGCCGGAACGGCGTGTTCCCGGCCCACGCCCAGCCCCACGCGTAGTGGTTGTAGGTGCGCGGGCCGCCCCAGTCGTCATGGTGGGCGAGGTTGTCCTCCAGGGACTCGCGGATGCCGGCGGAGAAACGGTGCTCGTTGACGCTGCCGTCCACGCCGCCCTCGGCGCTGGCGCCGTTGTCGGAGAAGAGCACGACGATGGTGTCGTCGAGCCGCCCGGTCTCCTCCAGGTGGGCGAGCAGGCGGCCGAGCTGGGCGTCGGCGTGGGTCAGGAAGCCCGCGAAGACCTCCTGCTGGCGGGCGTACAGGCGGCGCCGGTCGGCGGTGAGGTCGTCCCAGGCGGGCACCCAGTCCGGGCGCGGGGTGAGCACGGTGCCGGGCGGGACGACGCCGGTCTCCACCTGGCGCCGGAAGATCTCCTCCCGCCAGGCGTCCCATCCCCGGTCGAAGCGGCCGCGGTAGGGCTCGCTCCACTCGGGCCCGACGTGGTGCGGCGAGTGCGTGGCGCCGAGGCCGAGATAGAGGAGGAAGGGCTTGCCGGGGGCGGCGTGGCGCTGGTCGTCGAGGTAACGGACGGCCTGGTCGACGAGGTCTTCGGTGAGGTGGTAGCCCTCCTCGGGGGTGGCGGGCGGGTCCACGTGGTGGTTGTCCCGGACGAGGTTGGGCGCGTAGTGGTTGGTGTCGCCCTGCAGGAAGCCGTAGTGGCGCTCGAAGCCCAGGCCGAGCGGCCAGTGGCCGAACGGGCCCGCGGCCGAGCGCTCGTAGCGCGGCGTGAGGTGCCACTTGCCGACGGCCAGGGTGGAGTAGCCGTGGTCGCGCAGGATCCGCGGCAGGGTCGCGGCCGAGCGCGGGATGCGGGCGGTGTAGCCGGGGTGGTCGAGCGGGAGGTCGGCGAGGAAGCCCATGCCGACCGCGTGGTGGTTGCGCCCGGTGAGGAAGCAGGCGCGCGACGGCGAGCACAGGGCCGTGACGTGGAACCGGTTGTAGCGCAGGCCGCCCGCCGCGAGCCGGTCGATGTGCGGAGTGGCGATGTCGGAGCCGAAGCAGCCGAGCTGGGCGAAGCCGGTGTCGTCCAGGACGACGGCGAGCACGTTCGGGACACCGTTGGAGGCACGAGAGGTCGGTTCTGCGGTCACGGAGAGGCTCCTGCGAGGAGAGGCGTACGGTCTTGGACAGCAGACGGCAGCAGAGTAAGACAGGGTGTCTTAATCCGCGACGATACCTCGGCGATCCGGAAAAGGTGGGAATGCAGGCCAAAGAGAAGATCCTCCTGGCGGCCGAACGGCTCTACGCCGAGCGCGGTCTCGACGTCTCGCTCCGGGAGATCGCCCTCGCGGCCGGGCAGGGCAACCATTCGGCGGTCCAGTACCACTTCGACGGCAAGGCCGGCCTGATCGACGCCCTGTACGCCCACCGCATGACCCCCCTCAACCACCGCCGCCGCGAGCTGATCGACGACCTGCGCGCCCACGGCCTGGAGCAGGACCTTCCCGCCCTGGTCGAGGCCTACCTCGCCCCGCTGGCCGAGCACGTGCTCACCCACCGGGGCGCGAGCTGGTACCTGCGCTTCACCAGCCGGTACGTGCTGTCCGGCGCCTACCGGTCCTGGCCCTACTCCAGCGACCACCACCCCGGCGTCGGCGAGCTGGCGGGCCTGCTGCGGCGGCGGCTGCCCGGCCTGACGCAGGAGCGCCTGCGGGTGCTCAACCTGCACGTCGTCGTGGTGCTGGCCGACCTGGAGCAGCGATTGGGCGACCCGGCCTTCGACGCCGCGCGGGCGGCGGCGGCCGTGGCCGACCTGCGCGTCACCGCCCACGCCCTGCTCACCGCCTAGCGTCCGGGTGCGAGGGCCACCGACGGCGTGCGGGCCAGGCGGGGCAGCACGTACTCGCCGACCCGGTAGGCCTCCTCCAGGTGCGGCCAGCCCGACAGGACGAACTCCGCCACCCCCGTGGCGGCGTACTCGCGCAGCAGCGCGGCGACCTCGTCGTACGAGCCGACCAGGGCGGTGCCTGCGCCCTCGCGCACCAGCCCGACCCCGGCCCACAGCCCCGGATGGATCTCCAGGTCGCGGGTGCCGCCGGCGTGCAGGTCCACCATGCGCCGCTGGCCGACGGAGTCGTAGCGGGCGAAGCGGCGCTGGGCGGCGGCCACGCGGACGGGGTCCATGCCCGCCAGCAGCCGGTCGGCCTCGGCCCAGGCGGCGGCCGAGGTGTCGCGGGCGATGACGTGCACGCGCAGGCCGTACCGGAGCTCGCGGCCCAGCGGCTCGGCCAGGGCGCGCAGCCGGGCGACGCGCTCGGCGACGGCCGCCGGCGGCTCGCCCCACATGAGCACCACGTCGGCGTGGCGGGCGGCGACCCGCTCGGCCGCCGGGGAGGCGCCGCCGAAGTAGATCGGCGGGCGCAGGTCGAGCGGCGCGGCCAGC
Source organism: Nonomuraea sp. NPDC001699 (assembly GCF_053596455.1). Classification (NCBI taxonomy): domain Bacteria; kingdom Bacillati; phylum Actinomycetota; class Actinomycetes; order Streptosporangiales; family Streptosporangiaceae; genus Nonomuraea; species Nonomuraea sp. NPDC001699. Next base: position 89,826 of record NZ_JBSFGF010000011.1, read on the forward strand.
CCACCGCCCTCCACGCGGTAGTGCTCGCCGTGGTGGTCGAACGGCACGCCGTCCCAGGCGCGGCGGAGCACGTGCAGGAACTCGGCGGTCCTGGCGTAGCGGGCGTCGTGGTCGAGGAAGTCGCCGTAGGCGCGCTGCTCGACGGGGTCGCCGCCGGTGACGACGTTGAGCAGCAGCCTTCCTCCGGAGATCTCCTGGAAGGACTGGGCCTGCTGGGCGAGCAGGGTGGGCAGCGCGTAGCCGGTGCGGAAGGCGACCAGCGTCCTGAGCCGGTCGGTGTGCTGGGCCAGGGCCGCGCACACGATCCACGGGTCGGGGCAGCCCGCGCCGACCGGGGTGAGCGCGCCCTCGAACCCGGCCTGCTCGGCGGCCCTGGCGACCTGTGTCAGGTAGCCGAGCGTGGCGGGGCGGGCGGCCGGGCGGAAGGCGTCTGTGGTGGTGATGGCCGAGCGCACGTCGTGGCCGTCGCCGGTCGTGGGCAGGAACCAGTGAAAGCGCATCAGGGCTCCTCGGGGACACCGGGTATTATCCTGTAAAAACGACTCGTTTAGTATGAAATACCCCCAGCCACCGCGCAAGCCTCCGGGCACGCGGAACGCCCGGGGCAACCGCCCCGGGCGTTCCGGTCACGCTCAGGCCAGGTCGAACCGGTCGAGGTTCATGACCTTGTCCCACGCCGCGACGAAGTCACGGACGAACTTCTCCTTCGCGTCGTCGCTCGCGTAGACCTCCGCGACCGCGCGCAGCTCGGAGTTCGCGCCGAAGACGAGGTCGGCGCGGGTGCCGGTCCAGCGCACCTCGCCCGTGACGGCGTCGCGGCCCTCGAAGACGTTGGCGTCCTCGGTCGAGTGCCACGTCGTGCCCAGGTCGAGCAGGTTGGCGAAGAAGTCGTTGGTCAGCGTCCCCGGGGTCGTGGTGAGGACGCCGAGCGTCGACTGCCGGTGGTTGGCGCCCAGCACGCGCAGGCCGCCCACCAGGACGGTCATCTCCGGCGCGCTCAGCGTCAGCAGGTTGGCCCGGTCGAGCAGCAGGTACTCGGCCGGCAGGCGGTTGCCCTTGCCGAGGTAGTTGCGGAACCCGTCGGCGGTCGGCTCCAGCGCGGCGAACGACTCCACGTCCGTCTGCTCCTGCGTCGCGTCGGCCCGTCCCGGCGTGAAGGGCACCTGGACGTCGTAGCCGGCCTCCTTGGCGGCCCGCTCGACACCCGCGCACCCGGCGAGCACGATCAGGTCGGCCAGCGAGACCTGCTTGCCGCCGGTCTGAGCGCCGTTGAACGTCTTCTGGACGCCCTCCAGGGTGCCCAGCACGGTCGCCAGGCGGTCGGGGTCGTTGACCTCCCACGCGCTCTGCGGCTGCAGGCGGATGCGCCCGCCGTCGGCGCCGCCACGCTTGTCGCTGCCGCGGAAGGAGGAGGCCGAGGCCCACGCGGTGGAGACCAGCTCGGACACCGACAGCCCCGTGGCGAGGATCTGCTCCTTGAGCGCGGCGACGTCGGCCGCGTCGACGAGCTCGTGCGTCACCGCGGGCAGCGGGTCCTGCCACAGCAGTGTCTCGGCCGGGACCTCCGGGCCGAGGTAGCGGGCGCGCGGGCCCATGTCGCGGTGGGTGAGCTTGTACCAGGCGCGGGCGAAGGCGTCGGCGAGCTCGTCGGGGTGCTCCAGCCAGCGGCGGGTGATCTGCTCGTAGACCGGGTCCACGCGCAGCGACAGGTCCGTCGTCAGCATCGTCGGGGCGTGCCGCCTGGCCGGGTCGTGGGCGTCGGGGACGGTGCCGGCCCCGGCGCCGTCCTTCGGCCGCCACTGGTTGGCGCCCGCGGGGCTCTGGAACAGCTCCCACTCGTAGCCGTACAGGATCTCCAGGAAGCTGTTGTCCCAGGTCGTGGGGGTGTCCGTCCAGATGCCCTCAAGGCCGCTGGTGATCGCGTCGGCGCCCTTGCCGGTGCCGTGGCTGTTGCGCCAGCCGAGGCCCATCTGCTCGATCGGGGCGGCCTCGGGGTCGGGGCCGACGCTGTCGGCCGGGCCCGCGCCGTGGGTCTTGCCGAAGGTGTGGCCGCCCACGATCAGGGCGGCGGTCTCCTCGTCGTTCATCGCCATGCGGCGGAAGGTCTCGCGGATGTCGCGGGCCGCGGCGAGCGGGTCGGGGTTGCCGTTGGGGCCCTCGGGGTTGACGTAGATGAGGCCCATCTGGACCGCGGCCAGCGGGTTCTCCAGCTCGCGGTCGCCGGTGTAGCGCTGGTCGCCGAGCCAGGTGGACTCGGGGCCCCAGTAGACGTCCTCGTCGGGCTCCCAGGCGTCCTCGCGGCCGCCGGCGTAGCCGAAGGTCGTGAAGCCCATCGACTCCAGGGCCACGTTGCCGGTGAGGATCAGCAGGTCGGCCCAGGAGATCTTGCGGCCGTACTTCTTCTTGACCGGCCACAGCAGGCGGCGGGCCTTGTCGAGGTTGCCGTTGTCCGGCCAGCTGTTGAGCGGCGCGAAGCGCTGCTGCCCGGCCCCGGCGCCGCCACGTCCGTCACTGATCCGGTACGTGCCCGCGCTGTGCCAGGCCATCCGGATCATGAACGGGCCGTAGTGGCCGAAGTCGGCCGGCCACCAGTCCTGCGAGGTCGTCAGCACCTCGGCGATGTCCCGCTTGACGGCCGCGAGATCGAGGGTCTTGAACTCGGCGGCGTAGTCGAAGTCCGCGCCGAACGGGTTCGCCACGGCCGGGTTCTTGGCCAGGATCTTCAGGTTGAGCCGCTCCGGCCACCACTGGCGGTTGCCGCCGCCCTGGGTCGGGTGCGGGGCGCGCTCGTGCGCGACCGGGCAGCCGCCGCCGTCCTCCGACTTGGCGTCTGTGACGATCGCATCATGGTTCTCAGACATGGGAATCCTTCCGGACTAGGCGGATCGGGTGCTCAGGCACTGCTGCCGGTGGAACAGGCGGGACACAGGCCCCAATAGATGACCTCGGCCTCGTCGATGGCGAAGCCGCGGTCGTCGGAGGCGGTCAGGCAGGGTGCGTGGCCGACGGCGCAGTCGACGTCGGCCACGGCGCCGCACGACCGGCACACGAGATGGTGGTGGTTGTCCCCGACGCGGCCCTCGTACAGGGCCGAGCTGCCGGGAGGGTCGATGCGGCGGACGAGCCCCGCGGCGGCGAGCGCGTGGAGGGCGTCGTACACGGCCTGCAACGAGATATGACCCACGCGCTCGCGCACCCCGGAGGCGATCGCCTCGACCCCGAGATGGTCGCCGTCCCGGACGGTCTCGAGCAGCGCGACCCGGGCGGCGGTCACCCGCAGCCCGGCGCCACGCAGCTCCTCGGCGGTCGTCGGAGCGTTCGATGCGGTCATAGCCGCCAAACCTACCCACATAAACCTGAATGACACAAGAGAACGAATCATCCAAGTTTAGTAAGATGTCCGGAAATGTTCCCCCAGAAGGGGCATTACGCCGGAGCCGGACCCCCTTCCAGCAGCCGCCCGCCGGACAGCTCCAGCCTGCGGTCCACCCCGATCTCCGCCAGGAACCTCTCGTCGTGACTGACCACCACGAACGCCCCCTCGTACGCGCCGAGCGCGCTCTCCAGCTGGCTCACGCTGACCAGGTCGAGGTTGTTGGTCGGCTCGTCCAGCAGCAGCAGCTGGGGCGCCGGCTCGGCGCACAACACGCAGGCCAGCGTGGCGCGCAGCCGTTCGCCGCCCGACAGCACGGCGACCCGCAGGTGGGCCCGCGCGCCCCGGAACAGGAAGCGGGCCAGCAGGTTCATCCGCTCGGCGGCCGGCATCGCGGGGGCGAAGGCGGCCAGGTTCTCGGCGACGGTGAGCTCGTCGTCGAGCAGGTCGAGCCGCTGCGACAGGTAGGCCACCCGGCCGTCGGCCCGCCTGGTCGTGCCACTGTCGGGTTCGAGCTCGCCGGTGATCAGGCGCAGCAGCGTGGACTTGCCGACGCCGTTGGAACCGGTCAGCGCGATCCGCTCGGGCCCGCGGACGACCAGGTCGAGGCCCGGCTCGGCGAACAGCCCGCGGGCCATGAGGTGCTCGCCCTGGAAGACCGTGCGCCCGGCGGGCACGTTGGTGCCGGGCAGTTGCAGGGAGATCCGCTGGTCGTCGCGCAGGGCGCGGCCCGCCTCGTCCAGCCGGGCCTTGGCGTCGCTGACGCGGGCGGCGTGCGTCTGGCTCGCCCGGCCGGCCGACTCCTGGGCGCCGCGCTTCATGTTCCCGGCGAAGATGCGCGGCAGGCCGGCGTTCTTGAGGTTGCGGGCGGCGTTGCCGGCCCTGCGCTCGGCGCGCTCGCGAGCCTGCTGCATCTCCCGCTTCTCGCGCTTGAGCTCCTGTTCGGCCGTGCGCACGTTGCGCTCGGCGGCCTCCTGCTCGGTGCGTACGGCCTCCTCGTAGGCGGTGAAGTCACCGCCGTAGAAGCGCACCTCGCCCCGGTCCAGCTCGGCGATGCGGTCCATGCGGTCGAGCAGGGCGCGGTCGTGGCTCACCACGAGCAGGCAGCCCTTCCAGTCGCCGAGCACGGTGTGCAGCCGGTCGCGGGCGTCGAGGTCGAGGTTGTTGGTGGGCTCGTCGAGCAACAGGACGTCGGGCCGCCTGAGCAGCTGCGCGGCCAGGCCGAGCGAGACGATCTGCCCGCCGCTCAGCGTGCGCAGCGTGCGGGCGAAGTCGAGGTGGCCGAGGCCGAGCCGGTCGAGCTGGGCGCGGGTGCGCTCCTCGATGTCCCAGTCGTTGCCGATGGTGGTGAAGTGCTCCTCGGCGGTGTCGCCCGCCTCGATGGCGTTGAGCGCGGCGATCACCGGGGCGATGCCCAGGACCTCGGCCACGCTCAGGTCGCCGGCCAGCGGCAGGCTCTGCGGCAGGTAGCCGAGCACGCCGGCGACGGACACGCTGCCGGCGCGCGGCCGGTACTCCCCGGCGATGAGCTTGAGCAGGGTGCTCTTGCCCGCGCCGTTGGGGGCGACCAGGCCCGTACGGCCGCCGGGCACGCTGAAGGACAGGTCGCTGAAGACCGGGGTGTCGTCAGGCCAGGAGAAGGACAGGTTGGAGCAGACGATGAACGCGTCGGACATGTGAAGAAGACCTCAACGGAGAACGCGGGCATGCCGAAGCCGCCCGGTGAAAGGACAGGGATTCGGGAAACGACGAACAGGGCCACACCGGCGGCGCTCACGCGCTCACGCCGGGGCCGATCAACCTCCGGTATCACCCGGAGATGTCGTCGTCACCTGCCATGTCTGGTCTCCTAGCTGAGAATCACAAGCATTTCACACCTTAGCAGGCGGCCCGTCGTGCTCCGGCCGCCTGCTTCCCGGGTGAGGTGTCAGTGGGCTCCGGCGGCGCGGAGCAGGGCGGCCACCTGCCTCTGGCCCTTGGCCACGGCGTGCGCGAGCGGGGTGACGCCGTCGCGGTCGGCCAGGTCGACGTCGGCGCCCGCGGCGATCAGCAGCCGGACGATCTCCTGGTGACGCTCACCGCCGTCGCCCAGGATGACCGCCTCCAGCAGGCCCGTCCAGCCCAGGTCGTTGACGTGGTCGACGTCGATGCCGGTCTTCAGCACCTCGCGGACGTACTCGACGTGCCCGCGTTCGCAGGCGGGGATGAGGGAGACGCCGCCGTAGCGGTTGCGCTTGGTCAGGTCGGGCCCGGCGGGCAGCAGCGCCCTGAGCATCGCGACGCTTCCGGTGACGCCGGTGACCAGCCAGGGGGTGTCCTTCCTGAAGTCCTGGGCGTCGGGGTCGGCGCCCGCCGCGACCAGCAGCTTGGCCACCTCGACGTGGTCGGCCGCCGCCGCGAGCAGCAGGGCCGTACGGCGTTGCGCGTCGCGGGCCTCGACGTCTGCCCCCGCCCCGAGCGCGTCCCGGACGGCGGCGGCGTCACCGCGCGCGGCCCCCGCCAGCAGTTCCTCGTCGGCCATTCCCGCTCCTTTCACCTCGCGCCCGCCGCAGGCCGCGAGCATCAGACCGAGCCCCCAGGTCAGGACGGCTCGGCGCTTCATCCCTTCATCCTTCCGCCTTCCCGCCCCCGGCCGCGCGCCGGGGGCCGGGCACGGCCGGTCAGCGCAGCTGCCCGGCGACCGCCTTGAGGCCCGCCTGGGCGATGGACTCGTCGATGTCGCCGCTGGGGGCGCCGCCGACGCCGATGCCCGCGACGGGGGCGCCGCCCGAGGCGACGGGCACGCCGCCGCCGAGGAAGAGGGTGCCCGGGATGTCGGCGATGGACGGTCCGCCGCCGGTGATGCCCTTGCCGAGCTCACTGGTCGTCCGGCCGAAGGAGACCGCGGTGAACGCCTTGCGCCTGGCCGACTCCTCGGTCTGCGGGCCCGCGCCGTCGCCCTTGAGCACCAGGCGGGTCGCGCCGGACCGGTCGACGATCACGACGGAGACGCGCTGCTTCTGCTTGACGGCCTCCTTCAGCACGGCGTCGGCGATCTTCAGGGCGGCGTCGGCGGAGAGCGTCCCGGTCTGCACGACGGGCTCGGCGGCGGCCACGCGGGCACTGTGGGCGCTGTGTGCGCTGTGGGCGGCGTCGGCGGCCTGGGCGGGCGAGGTGGCGGCGACGGCGCCGGCCAGCACGGCCAGCCCCGACAGCGAGCCGGCGACCAGGCGAGTACGGATGTTCATGGTTTCTCCAGTTCGGCAGGGCGAAGTCGGACACCTCAAGGTTTCCCGGCGGACCGCGCCGGGCCATCGGGAGCACGGGCGATCCCCGCGCGCCGGCCGGTCGAGCGCCGGGTCAACCGATCGGTTGATGCGCTCCCGTGCTGGTGGGGGCCACCATCGGGCAGGGGATAGTGTCGGAGGGCATGGCGACGGGGAGGGCGATGAGGGAGCGCACCTGGCTCAACTGGGCCATGCACGTCGGGTTCTACCTGCTGCTCGCCGCCTCGGCCCTGCGGCTGGTGTCCCGGCACGGCATGGTCCCGCAGACGGTGACGTCGCTGGCCGTCTGCGCCCTGCTCGCGCTCGCGTACGCGGCCGGGATCGTGGGGTGGGACCGGCTGGGGCGGCAGGGGCGGCTCGTCTGGCTGGGCGGCGTGGCGGCGGTGTGGCTGGCGCTGGTGATGCTGGCGCCGTCGTTCAGCTGGTGCGCGGTGCCCCTGCTCTTCCTGTGCCTGCGGCTGCTCGACGCGCGCGGTTTCGCGGTGGCCGCCGCGGCGCTGACCCTGGTGGTGATCGTGGCCCAGCTGGAGATCGCCCGGGAGCTCGACGTCAGCCTGATCCTCGCGCCGGTCGGCATCGCGGCCATGACGGCGGTCATCTTCGGGGAGCTGCAACGCGAGAGCGCCGCCCGGCAACTGCTCATCGACGACCTGATCAGCACCCGCGGCACGCTGGCCGACTCCCGCCACCGCACGGGCGTGCTGGAGGAGCGCGAGCGGCTGGCCAGGGAGATCCACGACACGCTCGCCCAGGGCCTGACCAGCATGGGCATCCTGCTCCAGGCCGCCGACCGCATGTGGGCCACCGACCCCGCCCAGGCCCGCGCCCACGTACGGCGGGCCGCCGCGGCCGCCGCCGACAACCTCGACGAGGCGCGCCGGTTCGTCCGCGGCCTCCAGCCGTCCGGCCTGGTGGACGTCTCGCTGCCCGAGGCGCTGGCCCGGCTCTGCGCCGACGCCGACGGCACCGGGCCACGGGTGCGCTTCCGGCTGGCCGGCGAGGAGTACCCGCTGGCGCCGGAGGTGCAGGCGGCGCTGCTGCGGGTGGCGCAGGCGGCGCTGGCCAACGTACGCGACCACGCCGGACCGGCGGCGGGCACAGCGGCGGCCACGGTGACGGCCACGGTGACGCTGTCCTACCTCGACGGCGAGGTCACGCTCGACGTGTTCGACGACGGCGTGGGCTTCGCCGAGCCCGCCCCCGCTCCCGGTCGCGGCTACGGGCTGCGGGCGATGCGCGACCGGCTGGCGGAGGTGCACGGCGTCCTGGTGGTCGAGAGCGCGCCGGGCGAGGGCACGGCGGTCGCGGCCCGGGTGCCCGCCGCGTGGCCCCCGCGCGTCCTGGACGGAGGTGGCCCGGCATGAGGCTGTTCCTGGTCGACGACCATCCGGTGGTCCGGGCGGGGCTGGTGGCCCTGCTCGGCGGCGAGGACGACATGGAGGTCGTCGGCGAGGCCGCCGACGGGACCGAGGCGCTGCGCGGCATCGCCGCCCGCTCCCCCGACGTCGTGCTCATGGACCTGCAGCTCGGCGACGGCATCGACGGCGTGGAGGTCACCCGGCGGGTCCGCGAGCTGCCCGCGCCGCCGCAGGTGCTGGTGCTGACGACGTACGAGAGCGACGCCGACATCATGCGGGCCGTCGACGCCGGGGCCATCGGCTACCTGCTCAAGGCGTGCCCGCCCGAGGAGCTGTTCCAGGGCATCCGGGCCGCGGCCAGGGGCGAGAGCGTGCTGTCGGCCAAGGTGGCGACCCGGATGATGCGGCGCATGCGCGAGCCCGGCCCGGCGCTGAGCGCCCGCGAGGTCGAGCTGCTGGAGCTGCTGGCCAGCGGGGCGAGCAACCGGGAGATCGCCCGGCGGCTCTTCATCACCGAGGCGACGGTCAAGACCCACCTGGTGCACATCTACGACAAGCTCGGGGTGGAGACGCGCACGGCCGCCGTCACGGCCGCCGTCGAACGCCGCCTCATCCGGCTCCCTTGAGCACCGGCCGCCCGCCCGGACGTCCGGGCGAGCGGCCGGGCGCGCGGGGTCGCGTGCCAGGCGTCAGCGGATGGCGGCGGGGGAGGTCGCGCCGGGGACGAGCCGGTGCGGCGGGCCGCCGGTGACGTCGGCCGCCCACACGTCGCCGTCCTTGGCGTACATGACCGTGCGGTCGTCCAGCCAGGCGGCCTGGTCGTCGATGCTGGCCCGCTCCCCCAGCGGGCTCTCCCGCATCGTGGCCAGGTCCAGCAGGTGCAGCCGCCACGGGCCGGGTGAGACGCGTTTCTTGAACACCAGCCGGGTCCCGTCCGGCGACAGGGACGGGCACTCGGCGTTCTCCCTGAGCACGCGGGCCCGCCAGGCCCCGAAGTCGCCTTCCACCAGGTACGTCCGGCCCTTGGTCCCGACGGTCGCGTAGAAGCGGTTGTCGTCGGCGGCGAACGTGACCCCCCAGTAGTTGACGTCGGCGGAGTGGTAGCGGCGGCCGTCGAGGTAGAGCGGGATGTCCTCCATGTTCGTGATGAGGTAGCCGGTCCGGGTGTCGAGGATGCCGGTCCAGGTGGAGAAGCCGCCGGTGCTGTAGGAGTCGCCGGTGACGAACACCGTCCAGGAGGCCATCCGGCCGCTGGCGGACACGCGGGCCCGGCTCGGCACCCCGGCCAGGTTGACCCGGCGGGTCTCCTTCAGCGACCGGTCCAGGACGAGCGCCTCGGTCTTCGGCAGCGGGCCGGGGCGGGTGGCCAGGCACAGGGTGGTGCCGTTCGCCGTGTAGAAGCGGTCGCAGGCCCGGGAGCTGACCCGCGGCGGCGCGCCCGGGTCGGCGAGGGGCACGGACGCGACGCGTCCGCCGCTGCGTACCAGCACCCGGCCGGGCTCGGCGGCGTCGAACCCCGCGGCGGCGGGCGCGACCTGGCGCGAGGACGCCGCCCAGGTGGCGTACGCGGTCGCGCCGCCGGCCAGCAGCACCACCGCGGCCAGGAGTACGAGCACCCGTCTCATTGACGACCTCCTTGTCATCGCAGCGTCCGCCAGGCGACCACGGACGCCGTCACCAGCCCCGCGGCCATCACCGCCAGCGCCGGCCCCTCCCCCGTCCCCGCCCACAGCAGGCCGAACAGGATGGACGACACCATCCGGGCCGTGGCCTGCCCGGTCTGGAGCAGCGCCAGGCCGCCGGTCCGCGCGCTCTCGGGCAACATCGGCCCGGTCAGCGCCATGAGCACGCCGTCGGTGGCGGCGTAGAACAGGCCGTGCAGCAGCAGCGCGGGCACCAGCCAGGCCGGGCCCAGCAGCACCAGGTACACCGCGAGCAGCGCCACGTGCCCGGCGACGAACACCGCCGCGCGCCCGAACCGGTCCGACAGCCTGCCGAGCGGCACCGCCAGCAGCAGGTACGCGCCCGCCGTGCCGAGCGGCAGCAGCGGGAACAGCTCGGGCGCGATCGCCAGCCGCCGTTGCAGCACCAGGTAGACGAACGAGTCGCTGACCGTCACCAGGCCGAGCGCCACCGCCACCAGGCAGGCCCGGCGGAACCCGGGCTCACGCGTCACCGCCGCCCGCAGCCGTACGCGGACGGTCAGGGGGCCGCGCCGGTCCCGTACGTACAGAACGAGAAGGAGCACGCCCAGGGCGGCCACGCAGAAGCTCGTCACGAACACCGCGTCGTAGGCGCCCGCCGTCGCCGTCAGCACCGCGAACGCGGCCAGCGGCCCGAGGAAGGCGCCCACGGTGTCCATCGCCCGGTGCACCCCGAACGCGCCGCCCAGCCGTTCGGGCGGGGCGCTCAGCGTGATGAGCGCGTCCCTGGGCGCGGTGCGCAGCCCCTTGCCGGTGCGGTCGGCGGCCACCACCAGGCCGAGCGCCGCGGCCGACCCGCCGGCCGCGAGCAGGCCCAGCTTGCAGACGGCCGAGAGCCCGTACCCGAGCCCGGCGACCAGCTTGCGGCGGCTCCACCGGTCGGCGGCGTGCCCGCCGGCCAGCCTGACCAGCGCGGTGACACCGAAGTACAGGCCGTCCAGCAGCCCGAACTGCACCAGGCTGAGCCCGAGCGCGCCCACCAGGTACAGCGGCAGCACCGCGGTGACCATCTCCGACGAGATGTCCGTGACCAGGCTGACCAGGCCGAGCGCCACCACGTTGGCGGGCACCGCCCTGGTCAGCCGGGTGCCGAGAAGCGAGATGTACATCTAGTGGCAGGAGTAGGTCGGGCTGCTGTCCTTGACCGAGCCGTCGGTCCCGACCAGCTGCCAGCCGAACGTGCTCCCGGCGAACGTCAGCTTCAGCACGCCGAAGGTGTCGGTCAGCCGCTTCTGGCTGTTCGGCTGCACGTTCTCGATCTGGTACGGCGACGCGCCGCCCATCCCGCCGAGCACCTCGACGATGCCCTTCGCGGTGTCGGCCTGGGCGCTGGGGTTCTGCGGCCCGAACCGCTCGTAGTGGTGGTCGTGCCCGTTGAGCACCAGCTCGGCGCCGGCCGCGTACAGCGCCTGCCAGACGGGCTTGGAGACGGGGTCGTTGCCGTGCTCGCCGGAGCTGAACAGCGGGTGGTGCCAGTACGCGGCCACGCACGGCTTGGTGGTGGCGGCGAGGTCGTTCTTGAGCCAGGTGAGCTGGGCCGACTGGTCGAAGTGGTTGGAGTCGAGCGCGACGAAGTGCCAGTTGCCGCGGTCGTAGCTGTAGTAGCTCTTGCCCTGTGGGAAGGCGATGACGCCGAAGTAGGACTTGTACCCGGCCTCGGACCCGGCCGGGTCGTAGGTCTCGTGGTTGCCGGGGACCGGGCGGGTCTTGGCCTTGAACCTGCCCCACGTCTTGTCGTAGTAGTTGCGGAAGTCGGACAGGAGGGCGTCGTCGTACTGGTTGTCGCCCATGGTGATGACGAACTCCGGGTTCATCGACTCGACCAGGGCGGCCGTCTTGGGGTGCACGCAGGAGGAGGAGCTCGCGGTGCACTGCTCGGCGATGTCACCGGCGGCGGCCACCACGAACGTGTCGCCCGGCGGGTCGGTGGGCGGGTCGGTCGGCTGGGTGCCGCCGCCGTAGACCTGCATCTCCCACAGGGAGTAGCCGTAGGAGGTGCCGCGCGCGGTCCCGTACATGCGGACGTAGCGGCCGGTGGCGGTCAGGGCGAGGTCGTCCACGCCGCCGTCGCCGGTGGTGGTGGAGTAGACGTCGGTCCAGGTGCTGCCGTCGGCGGAGGTCTGGATCTTGTACGACTTGCCGTAGGCGTCCTCCCAGGTCAGCTTGACCCGGCTGATCTGCTGGGAGGCGCCGAGGTCCACCCGCAGCCATTCGGGGTCGTGGCCTTCGGCCGAGGCCCACCGGGTGGCGGCGAGGTCGCCGTCGAAGGCCTTCGCGGCGGCGTAGGAGGAGGCTTCCTTGGAGGAGGAGGTGGCGGGTCTGCCCTGCGAGAGCAGCGTCTCGGCGGTGCCGGCCGAGGCGGTGGCGGCCACGAGCAGGCCGGCCACCAGGCCGATCACGGCCATGACGGCCAGGCGGACTCTGGACATGGCGATTCTCCTGGGGGTGAGAGATCGGAGCACGGTCCGGTGGGCGGCCGGGTCAGGAGTCTTTCGCTGAGCGCGTCACCTCCTCGTGGGAGGCCGCGCCGAGCCGCTTACCGGGATCGTGGCCCAGGGCGCGGAGGGCTGTCAATAAAGTTAGGAAGCTTTCTTAACCCTGTTGGGCGGGGTTCACCCGGCCGCCGCGCGGCACGCCGAGGCCGCCGCCCGGAGACCGGGCGGCGGGTCCGCGCCGCCGGTCAGCCCGGGGTCACCGGGACGTTCGTCAGGCCCCGGGTCGCGCCCGTGACGGTGTTGGAGGAGTGCACGACGTTCGGGTCGGTCACGCACTTCGAGGTCGAGGTGATCTTGATGGCGTACGCGCCGACGCCGCCGAGGTCGGAGCGGTTGCCGCGCCAGACGTTCCCGCACCCGTTGAGGAAGGACGGCGTCGTGGCCGGATTGTGCGTCTCGTAGCCGTTGGCGAAGGTGCCGGGTGGGGCGAACGTGCCCGTGTTGTTCTCGATCGTGTAGCGGGAGCCCTTGACGTCCACCCAGGAGTCGGCGGAGTTCTGGCCGCTGACGCCGGTGCCGTCGAAGGTGTTGCCGCTGATCAGGCCGCCGCTCGTGCCCTCCTTGACGTCGACGTGCTCGGCGGCGACGTACGGGCCGATCGTGTTGCCGGTGACCTGGACGCGGTCCGACCGGTCCACGCCGCCGGTGTTGCCGTGGCAGCCCCAGTTCGAGCCGGCCGAGCCGAGGTAGACACCCTCGCCGTGGCCGGGCTGGACGAGGCCCGTGTAGGCGACGCGGGAGTTCCTCAGGACGCCGTCGGAGGAACTGCGCCGGAAGTGCACGCCCTCGTCCTCGACGTGGTGGACGTACACGCCGTCGATCACCACGTGGGCGGAGGCGTCCAGGACGATGCCCTTCTTGGAGTCCTTGAGGGTGAACCCGGTGAGCCGCCAGTAGGGAGCCGCGTACAGCCAGAGCCCGTAACCGGAGTCCCAGCCGCCGCCGGGCGCGGGACAGGACGGCGCGACGCCCGAGGGACCGTCGTTGACCAGGACGGCGTTCGCCGGGCCGGTCAGCGTGATGGGCGCGGCGGCCGTACCGGGGCGCTGGGCGACGAAGACGCCGTGGTACTCGCCGGGCGCGAGCCTGATGGTCTGCCCGGGAGCCGCCCCGGCCAGCGCGCTCACGAGCTGAGCCGCCGTGGACACGTCGACCACCTCACCCGCAGCGGCGCCGGGCGGAGAGGTGAGCAGGAAGGGCAGCAGGCCGGCCAGCAGGGTCCGTCTCATGGGGGTTCCTCCCTTCGGTGGGCCGTGCCCGCGAACGCCGTCCGCGGGCACGGCCGAGGGTTCCGCCGCCGGTCAGGGCACCCAGTGGTTGCCGGTCACCGTGATCATGACCTGGAGCTGGATGCTGGCCGAGTAGTAGCTGCTCGCGTCGATCGGCGTGCCGAGCATCTTGTTCCACAGCGCGTCCAGCCACGCCTGGCTGCCGGAGTCCGTCATCGCCGCCACCGCGAACGGCGCGAAGAAGGCGGCCTCGCTGCCGCTGGAGATCTGCGTGCCGTTCAGCTTGTAGCCGATCGCGATCTTGCTCGGGTCGCCGCCGGTCTTGCCCTTGATCCAGGAGTTGAGCTTCCTGGCCGAGGCGAGCGACTTGGCGTCCCCGCTCGTCACGGCGTCGTCGCCGATGCGCCACGGGGTACGGCAGGCGTTCCACCAGTACTGGCCGTCGTTCGGGTCCTCCAGGACCTGGCCGGGGGCCGGCTTGGCGGTGGTGTTGGTGTTGACCACGAAGTCCGGCAGCAGGCCGGTGGCGGAGGCGTAGTTGGCCTGGAGCGTGGTGATCAGGTTCTGGTGGGCGGTCCTGATCGTGTCCCAGGCGCTGTTCCCGGTCGCCTTCCTGAAGGCCCTGAAGTGGTCGATCATCCAGTCCGAGGTACGGGTGATGTAGTAGTACTGGTCGCCCGAGCTGCTCCAGTCGCCCAGCTTGAGCAGGTTCGTGGACGGGTTGATCTCGTCCTTCTTGATGGCGTTGATGTGCTTGACCGCCAGGTCGAGGTAGTTGTACGTGCCCGAGCTGCCCCACTGCCGGTGGGCCAGGAGCAGGCCGTAGGCGACGTCCATGTCGCCGTCGGTGGCGCCGTCGCTCCCGTCGACGCTCTTGCAGGCGGTGTCCTGCTCGGCGGCCAGCAGGTCGGGGTTGATGGACGACGGGTGGTCGATCATCCACTTGACCATGCCGTCGAAGATCTTCTTGGCGTCGGGGTCGGCCCCGGCCATGGTCGCGACGATCGCCATGCCGTACCCCTGGGCCTCGGCCACGTACGGGTGGTCGGCGTCGGGCGAGATCACCTCGTACCAGCCGTTCCCGCAGTTCTGCCGGACGAAGGCGGCCTTCCACCGCTTGTAGTAGTCGACCACCCGCGCGTCCAGCGTGGCCTGGTCGCCCGTGGGACGCAGCATGCCCGCGGCGTACGGGATGGTGTGGCTGCCGAAGGGCACCGCGGGACCGCTGCCGCCGGGCTGCGTGGTCGCCGTGACGCCGCCACTGGCCGCCGACTGGTTGCCCGCGGCGTCGCGCGCCTTGACGGTGTAGCCGTAGGCGGTGGCCGGGGTCAGGCCGGTGTCGGTGTACGTGGTGCCCGCCACGGTGGTCACCAGGGTCGAGCCCCGGTAGACGAGGTAGCCGGTGACGCCCACGTCGTCGGTGGCGGCGTCCCAGGCCAGGGACACGCTGGTGGAGGTGGTGCCGGTCGCGCGCAGGTTGCCCGGGACGGAGGGCGGGGTGGTGTCGGTGCCTCCGCCGCCGCCGCTGCCGTAGACCTCCAGCTCGTACAGCGAGTAGCCGTACGTCGTGCCGCGGGCGGTGCCGTACATGCGCACGTACCGGCCGCTGCCGCTGACCGTCAGGTCGTCGGTCGCGCCGTTGCCGGAGGTGGTGGAGTAGACGTCGGTCCAGGTGCCGCCGTCGGGAGAGGTCTGGATCTTGTACGACTTGCCGTACGCCGCCTCCCAGGTCAGCTTCACCCTGGAGACGGTGTACGTGTCGCCGAGGTCGACCCGGATCCATTCGGGGTCGTGGCCTTCGACGCTGGCCCAGCGGGTGGAGGCGTTGCCGTCCACCGCCTTGGCCGCCTCGAAGCCGCTGCCCTCGACCGAGGACGAGGTGACCGGCCTGCCACGGGACAGCAGCGTGTCGGCGCTGACGGAACCGGCCGCGGCCGTGGCCGGTGGCGCCAAGGGCGTCGCCGCCATCAGCGCCGCGACCAGGGCCGTGACGAGAAGCGACGACCGCCGGGGGCGCCGCTCAGGACGTCTGATCATGCGTTGATCCTTCGGATAGGGGGTGCCATGGGGCCATCCGCAGGTGGACCGTGATCGAAAGGCGGGCGTTAGGAAACTTTCCTAACCCTCACAGCGGACGCTAAACAAGAACACCCTCTTCCGCAACCCTTCCCCCCAAACCAACCGCCCCCGTTCACCTCCCCGCCACCCCACCCCCTCCCCAAACCACCCCAAACCCACCCGACAGCGGGCGCCCCCAACGGCGCCAGGAGATGGGACGTGACAGCGGGTCGCCCTCAGCGACGTCAGAAGGCAGGACATGACAGCGGGTCGCCCTCAGCGACGTCAGAAGGCGGGGTGTGACGGCGGGTCGATCTCGCCGGGCGGTGCCGCGACGTACCGGTCGCGGCGCCTGTGGGGGACGCGTTCGCGCCTGATGAGCGTCTGCCGTTCCCGCTCTCACGGCGGCGGCCATGGCGGCGATCGTCGTCACCGCCAGGCGCGCCACCCCCGAACCGGGCGGCCGCCCCGAGCCCCTGGCCCAGCACGGCCGCCCCTGACCCTGCCCTCGCCGAGCAGGGGGCACGTGCGCCCCGGCCAGGGGGCCGGTGCCGCCGGGAACGTCCCGGCGGCAGGTGGGATCAGAGGCGTTCGAGGAGCTTGCGGAGCTGGGCCACCTCGGCCTGCTGCGCGCTCTCGATGCCCTTGGCCAGCTCCTTGGCCCGCGGGTCGGCCCCGCTCGCCTGCTCGGTACGCGCCATCTCGATCGCGCCCTCATGGTGGGCGATCATCTGCTCCGCGAACAGCTTGTCGAAGGCGGTCCCCTTGGAGCCTTCGAGCTTCTTCATGTCCTCGGCGGACATGATCCCGGGCATGTCGTGCCCCATCCCGCCGGACGGGACGGGCTTGCCCCACTCGGCCAGCCAGCCCTTCATGGTCTGGATCTCCGGATCCTGGGCGGCCTTGATCTTGGCGGCGAGCTCCTTGATCTCCGGGTCCTTAGCCCGCTGCGGAGCCAGCTCGGCCATCTCGACCGCCTGCTGGTGATGCGGGATCATCATCTGGGCGAACATGACGTCCGCGTCGTTGAACGACGCCTGCGACGGCTGGGCACCAGCGGTGGTGGCGGCCGCGTCGGGCGTGGCCGTGGAGGCGGTGTCGGTGCCGCCGCACGCGGTGAGCAGGGCGAGCGCCCCTGCGGCGACGACGACGGCGATCTTACGGTTGCTGGACATGCTGTGATCTCTCGATTCGCTGGGACGGTCGGCAGGTTCTCGCGGATCGCCGTGGAGGGCGTCCGCGCCGGCCGCCGGCCTATATGCGCAGGATCGAGAGGTGGGCCAGCCGTAGGGACGTGGGCCGTGGCGGCGGCCTGGCGACCGGCCGGAGAGACGACCCAGCGCCGGCACCACCGAAGGCACGCCGCCGCGCGCCGACCCAGAAGGCCAGCAGCGCCACGACGAGCAGCGAGCTCAGCACGGCCAGGCAGACCCCGGCCGGATCGAGCCCCGGCATCTCGTGGCCCGATTGAAGCCCCGCGTGGCCGGACTGAAGCCCCGCATGGGCGGCGGGGGCCTCGTGGGCGATCGCCATGTCGTGCCGGGCGTTCACGTGCCCGAGAGTGTGCATCCCGCACACGCCGAGAGCGAGGACGACGAGCAGGAGGGCACGCGCACCCCGCCGCAGGATCCCCACCGGCCCTCCCCCGTAGCTCCGGCTCTGACGAACGAGCACGATACGGGAGCCGCCCACCTTGGGCAACCTGGACCCGGTACGGGTATATGAGACCTGAATCACGATGGTGACCCAGAGCCTTCCTCCTACATTCCCGGCTTGACCAGCGCGCCGCTCTCCCCGATTCTCGGCAGGCAGGCGGAGATCTCCCCTTCGTCGACGAGATCCCGTATCACCTCGACCATCCCGGCGACGCCCGGCTCCCGCACGAGAACCAGGTCGGGGGTGCAGCAGTACCGACCGCCCAGGCTCTCCCCGGACCGGGCGTGCCGGTCCATGACGCGCCCCGCCTCCTCCAGGGTGAGCATGAGAGCGCTGTATCGCTCGCCGGACGGCAACGTGACGATCGCGTCGCCCGCCTCCAGCCGCGAGGGGTCGGCCTCGCCGTCGAGCAGGATGTCCAGGGTGAAGCCGTCTTCGGCCCAGGTGAAGTAAGGGCTGTCGTCCAAGGGAGTCGCTCCGAGGGCGGCGGGGTCGTGGGACGCCTGAGTGTGTCAGAAGAACTGGGCGAGGCGGAACGGACGCACCACCAGCGGGACCTCCGAACGGCTGAGGACCTTGACCTTCCTGAAGCCGGTCCGCCAGTCCGCCGTCACCTTGACGCACTTCAGCCGCACCTCGTGCTCCCCCGGCGGCGCGAACCGCGAGATGACGACGCCCTTCTTGCCGAACCCCATCCCGCCCAGCCCGATGCCCACCTCGCGGAACATCCGCCACGACCCCTTGACGGGGAACGCGGTGGACCCGACGACGGCGTGGTTGGCCTGGGTGGGGCAGTGGATGAGCAGCCGGATGGCGTCGTTCTGGTGCGGCGCCGCCGGCGAGACGCGGAAGGACGTGAGCTTCTTCCAGGACGTGTCCCCGTCCTGGCCGGAGGCCACCTCGGCGAGGACGGCGGGCCCCACGGGGACGCCCGCGAGGGCGACCGCCGCCAGCACAGTGATCGACAGCATCTTTCCCCTCACGCGTTGTGACCAGACGGTTCCATTCTGGCCACTTCGCCCCAGCGAAGGACGACGCCACGCCGGACCAGGCGACGACCTGATCCCGACCGCCTCCGCCGTCCCGGGGAACGCCGCCCATGAGCACGATGCCCGTGCTCGTGGGCGTCCAGCCGCGCGGATGAGGCCGCACGTCCCCCCGAGTCGAGAGGACGTGCGCGGTCAGGAACCCTGGTGCAGCCGGGCGATGCCGCGTTCGACGGCCTCGATGATCCGCGGACGCAGCTCGGCGGCGCTGACGATCGCGTCGACCGAGCCGACCTCGACCGCGCGCTGGATGTTGTGCACCCGGTCGAACTCCGCGGCGACCTCGCCGAGCTTCTCCGCCCGTACGGCCGGCTGAACCTCGGCCAGGCGGGCGTTGAGCGCGGCCCGTTCGGCGCCGCTGGCCGCCGCGACCTGCCGTTGCAGCTCGCTCACGCGTGGGTCGGTCGCGGTGCGGTTGTTCACCTCGCCGGAGAAGACCACCGCCGCCGCCGGGGCGCCGCCGAGCACCGAGGCGAACGAGCCCTCCAGCGCCAGCACGGTCATGTTCGGGTTGAGCGCCTTGGAGAACACCACGAACGCGCCGCCGTGGTAGCGGGAGATGACGCAGAACACGATCGGGCCCTCGAAGTTGACGATCGCCCGGCCGATCTCCGCGCCGTACTCCAGCTGGAGCTTGCGCATCGACTCGGGTGAGCCGTCGAAGCCGGACAGGTTCGCCAGCACCACCAGCGGCCGGTTGCCGGAGGCCGCGTTGATCGCCCGCGCGGTCTTCTTCGACGAGCGCGGGAACAACGTGCCGGCCGTGTACGCGTCCGGCCCGTCGGCGGGCGGGAAGCCGCGCCGCGGCACCGGCCGGGACTCGATGCCGATCAGGCAGACCGGCCGGCCGCCGATGTGCACGTCCTGGACGGCCGAGGTGTCGGCGTCGGCCATGCCCGCCCAGCGTTCCAGCACCGGGTGGTCCTGGTCGGACAGGGCGCGCATCACCGTGCGGATGTCGAAGGGCTTCTTGCGGTCGGGGTTGTGCTCGGCGGAGAAGATCTGGCCGACGGTGGTGAAGTCGCTGCCCGCCACGGTGTGCGGGTAGTCGCGGACGTCCCGGTCGGCCGGGTCGGCGGTGGGCGCCCGCCGGGGGCCGCTCTCGCCGGGCACGACGTAGGTGTGGTCGTAGTGGGCCATCAGCACGTCGCGGGCGGCCGGCAGGTTGGGCGCCCAGTACTGGGCCTGGCCGTTGGGGCCCATCACGCGGTCGTAGCCGCCGATGCCGAAGTTGTCCTCGGCCGACACGCCGCCGGAGAAGTCGAGCGACTGCTTGCCGGTGAGCACCATCGCCGAGTCGGGGGTCATGACCAGGATGCCCTTGGTGTGCATGAGCATCGTCGCCTCGGCGTTCCAGTACGGCTGCGCCCCCACGGTGATGCCCGCGACCACGATGTTGATCTCGCCGCCGGCCTGGGTGAAGGTGACGATGCGCTTGAGCGCCGCCGCCACCCAGTCCATGTTCTCGGTGCCCGAGGTCATCGAGATCCGGGCGCCGGCCGACAGCGCGAACCACTCCAGGGGCACGCGCATGCGCTCGGCCAGGTCGAGCGCCGCGATCACCCGCGAGCACTCCGGCTCCGACAGCGCGCCCAGCGCCTTGGTCGGGTCGCCGAGCAGCACCACCCGGGTGACGCCTTCGGGATGGCGGGCGGTCGGCGTGGTGACCACGCCGGCCACGATCGCCGCGGAGTTGTTGCCCTTGGGCCGCTCGACCGGGACGAGCACGCCGTCGGCGTCGAGGTCGTGCTCGACGAAGCCGCCCTGCGGGCCGGTGAGCAGGCCGGTCAGCTCGTAGGGGTAGGCGTTGCCGCGCCGGGCGGCGCGCAGCACCTTCTGGCGGTAGTCGTCGAGTGGCTGGACCGGCTCGTCCGACGGCTTGCCGACCTGGAGGCTGGCGCCGTGGCCGGGGTCGAGGGTGATGCGCACGGCGACCTCGCTCAGCTCGCCCGAGGGGGTGCGCTGGCGGGCCACGAACTGGACCTCCTCCAGCCCGGCGCCCGCCGTGGTCGGCAGGATGCGCTGGACCAGCATGTTGAGCTCGTCGGTGGTCAGCTCGGTCGAGGGCCAGACGTACATCATGATGCGGTTGGTGTCGAACCGCTTGTTCTGGGGGCGCTGGGCCTGGATGTTGCGGATCGCGTCGAGGCCGGCGTTGAGGGCGTCCTCGACGGCGGGCAGCGCGACCAGGCGGCCGTCGGCCTCGCGCAGCGGCGTCAGGTCGCGGACCTGGCCCATGGCGATGAGCCGCTCGTCGGCCGGGTTGCTCTTGGCGACGGCCTTGAACAGGTAGAGCTCCTCGTCGACCGAGGGCAGCCGGGTGAGGTCGAACTCCTGGAGCCGGTGCAGTTGCAGGCGCTGGGCGATCTGCGGGTGCAGGCCGCGGATCAGGCGGTCCTCGGCGAAGCCGGCGCCGTCGGGGCGGAAGGTGAAGTGGTGGTGCATCACCGCGCCGCTGGTGCCCACGACGGTGGTGGTGATCCGCCGGATGCCCGCGGGCTGCGGGCGCTCGGCCAGGACCCGCCCGAGCCGTACGGCCATCTCCTCGGCGTCGGGCTGGTCGTCCCAGGTGAGGTAGAGGTCGGCGACGAGCCCGCGCCCGCCGACCCCGTCGGCCAGCGCGCCGACGGCGTCGATGACGTCGGGCAGGGCGGCGATGTCGGCGGCGGTGGTGACCAGGCGGGTCACGCCGCGCGGGCCGGTGTGCTCGGCGGTGACGAACCGGCAGCCCGCGCTGTCGCTGGTGGCGACCTGCGACAACCCGCGGTTGCCGTAGTAGCGGCGGGTCAGGACCTCCAGCAGGGGGGCGAGGTCGCGTTCGGGCCGGCCGATGCGCTGGCCGAGCAGCCGCACGAGCGGCTCGGAGCTGGCCACCATGGCCTGGATGCGCTCGGCGCGGTCGGGCGCGTCGGGGTCGCGGTCGAGGTGCCGCAGCTCGTCGCGGACGGCGGCGTAGACCTTGGCGCGGTTGCGGCGCAGCAGCGGCTGGGCGAACCAGCGGAACACCACGCCGCGGGCCAGGTCGGCGACCACCGGGAAGCGCACCTGCGTGGCCTCGACCAGGTGTTCCAGGGCGAGCCCGGCCCGCTCGCCGAGCGGCTCGCGCGGGGGCGAGCCGGCCAGCCAGGCGCGCAGCAGCTCCGACATGACGGTGACGCCGGTGGTCATCTGCTGCTGGGCCAGGAAGATCCGGAAGACCGCGGCCTCCAGCTCCGGCGTACGGTCGAGCTCCTCGACGCCGTAGTGCCTGAGCATGCGGCGCAGCTTGGCCTGGAACGCCTCGGGCAGGCCGGCCCGTTCGACGTCGAGGCTCTGCAGGTAGCTGTGGAAGTACTCGCGCGGGCTGTGCACCGGGCTGCCCGGCTCGACGTCGAGCTCGCCGCCCGGCTTGTTGCGGCTCAGCTCCGACAGGTCGGCGAAGACGGTGAGCAGGTCGAGCTCGCCCTCGACGACGCGGTCGTCGAGCTCGGCCCGCGCGGCCAGGTAGTGCGACACCATGCGGCGGCGGTCGTGGGGGGCGGCGTCGAAGCCGAGCAGCAGATCGCGCAGGTCCTGCACGCCGCGCTCGGCCTGCTCGGCGGCCGACGCCCGCGGCGGGGCGGCGGGCAGGTCGATCTCGGGGGCGGTCGTCGCGGCGGCGGCCGGTTCGTCCTCGGCGCCCGCGAGGGGTTCCAGGCGCATCAGCGGCGCGCCCGCCTCGACCTGGCTGCCGACCGAGACGGCGCACTCGCGGACGCGGGCGCGGAACGGCGCGCGCAGCACCGTCTCCATCTTCATGCTCTCCAGCACCAGGATGGGCGCGCCCGCCTCGACCTCGTCGCCGGCCGACAGGGGCGTCGCCACGACCAGCGCGGGCGCGGGCGAGCGGACGACGCCGCCCTCGTCGCGGCTGATGCGGTGGGTGACGCCGTCGACCTCGACCAGGTGGATCGGGCCGTGGGTGGCCGACATCAGGCGGAAGCGGCGGCCGTTGACCGTGATGCGGCCGCTGTGCTCGTCGAAGCGGTCGATCTCGACGTCGAGCGGGTGGGAGCGGTCGCCGTCGGAGATGCCGACGCGGAAGCGCCGCTGCCCGGCCCTGGCCACCGTGAGCCGGTAGCCGGCGCCGCGGAGCTTGAGGGTCAGCGGGCGGCCGGTCTCGTGCTGCACCTGCGGGCGCCCGCCGTGGGCGGTGGCCAGCAGCCGGTTGCGGCTGACCTCCTCCTCGTCCTGGTAGGCCTCGATCGCGGCGGCGGCCAGGGCGACCGCGGAGTGGCGGTGACTGACCAGGCGGCCCTCGGCGCGTACGCGGTCGATCCAGCCGGTGTCGGCGACGGCGTCGACGACCTCGGGCTGGTCGAGCAGGTCGAGCACGAAGCTCTTGTTGGTGGCGCCGCCCTCGATGATCACCGTGGTGGCTGACATCGCGCGGCGCAGGCGGGCCAGGGCCTGCTCGCGGTCGCGGCCGTAGGCGATGATCTTGGCGATCATCGAGTCGAAGTCGGCCGGGATGGTGTCGCCCTCGCTGACGCCGGTGTCGACGCGGATGCCGGGCCCGGCGGGCAGCACCAGGCGGGCGATGCGGCCCGGCGCGGGGGCGAAGTCGCGGTCGGGGTCCTCGGCGTTGAGCCGGGCCTCCACGGCGTGGCCGCTCTCGCGCGGCTGGGGGCCTTCCAGGCGGCCGCCGGCGGCGACGTGCAGCTGCAGCCGGACCAGGTCGGTGCCGGTGGTCAGCTCGGTGATCGGGTGCTCGACCTGGAGCCGGGTGTTGACCTCCAGGAAGGCGAACAGCTTGTCGCCGGGGTGGTAGAGGAACTCGACGGTGCACGCGCCGCGGTAGCCGACGGCCACGGCGAGCCGCGCGGCCGACGCCTTCAGCTCGGCGGTCTGGTCGTCGCTCAGGACCGGGGAGGCGGACTCCTCGATGATCTTCTGGTTGCGCCGCTGCACCGAGCAGTCGCGCACGCCCAGCGCCCACGCCGTGCCCTGGCCGTCGGCGATGACCTGCACCTCGACGTGGCGGGCGCCGGTGACCAGGCGCTCCAGGAAGACCACGCCCGAGCCGAACGCGCGCTCGGCCTCCTGGCTGGTGCGCTCGTAGGCGTCGGCCAGCTCGTCGGCCGAGGCGACCATGCGGATGCCCCGCCCGCCGCCGCCCGCGGTCGCCTTGAGCATCAGGGGGTAGCCGATCGCGTCGCCGGCGCGCAGGGCGTCCTCGAGCGTGGCCACCTCGCCGCGGCTCCACGGCGCGACGGGGACGCCGACCTCCTCGGCGATGAGCTTGGCGCCGATCTTGTCACCGAGCCGGCGCATCGCCTCCGCGCTCGGCCCGACGAAGGTGACGCCGATCTTCTCGCACAGCTCGGCGAAGGCCGGGTCCTCGGCGACGAACCCCCACCCGACCCACGCGGCGTCGGCCCCGGTCTCGACCAGCGCCCGCTCCAGCACGGCGTGGTCGAGGTACGGGCGCGCCGAGGCGGGCCCCAGCGAGTGGGCGACGTCCGCCTCGCGGACGAAGGTCGCGTCGCGGTCGGCGTCGGTGTAGAGCGCGATCGTCTCGATCCGCTTGCCGGTCTCCGCCGAAAGATCCCGGACGGCGTGGATGAGCCGCATCGCGGCCTCTCCGCGGTTGACGATGGCGACACGATTGAACACCGGTTGAGCCTCCCACGTACCCCGTACAAGTAGGCGAGTCCGGGGTGGTCCCCCGGAGCCTCGCCCGTCACTGTCTCTACCGTGCTCGATCACCGCCGCGTGTACCAATGTCCGCATAGTGCACGCCGGGGCTCCTGCTTTGTGCGGTTTCCACAAAAAGTGACCCCGCCACAGGGTTCGAGCGCCGGTTCCCGTGGCACCCTGCCACAAGCCGCCACGGTACTGACGACTGTACCGGCGACCTGCCCCGCGCCCGCGCAGCGCTCGCCCTCGCGGCCGCCCTCCTGGGACGGAACGTCCGTGAATGTGGCAGAGTGCGGTGAACCTCAAGATCGAAAGGTGCGTGCCTTGGCAGTTCCCCTCGCCGGCCCCTTCGCCGCCTTGACCCTGGCCTCACTCCTCACCTCTCCGTCCGCCGCGCTGCCCGCCTGCCCGCAGATCTTCGGGCACGGCGGCTACCCGACCGGCGCCAACGCCTGGGAGCGGGACCAGGTGCGCCAGCCCAACAACCCCACCGCCGTACGGCGCTACAAGGGCTGGGGCGCCTCCGGCGTCGAGGCCGACCTCCAGCTCACCAAGGACGGCACCAAGGCCGTCATGTGGCACAACACCTCGACGTGGGGCCTGTCGGGCACCAAGAAGAACATCACCGAGATCTGGTGGGCGGCGGGCGACACCGCGCTCAAGGGCCGGACGATCGTGCGCGGCCTGTTCAAGGGCGAGACCGTCTACACCTTCCGCGAGTGGCTGGCCGCGATGCGCTCGTCCGGCATGGTCGGGCTGGTCGAGATCAAGCCCGAGGCCCGCCAGTCGCTGCTCAGCTCCAACGCCACGATCAAGGCGCAGGGCTGGAAGGAGGTGCTCGACCCGGTCAAGGAGAACTACCGGTCGCAGGAGATCATCCTGTACTCGCACGACAGCGCGATCGCCGCCGAGCTCAAGAGCCGCGTGACCGCCGCGGGGCTGAGCCAGGTGCTGACCGGCGGTCCGATCTGGCCGGAGGTGACCAAGTGGGAGGAGCCGCCCCCCTCCTGGACCCTGAACGAGAACGCGTGGAAGTCGGCGCTCGCGAGCGGGGCCAAGCGGGTGGCCACCGACTACACGCCGGAGTTCAGCGCGTGGCTGAAGGGCAAGTGCCAGTGACCGCGTCCTGAGGGACGCGCTCGGCCGGGCCCGCCGCCCGGCGCCGCGACCCGGGGAAGGCGGCCCGCCGGGTCCACGACCGGGCTCAGGGCGGCGGGGCGTCCGGGCCGGGGGCGGGCAGCGGGAGGCGCAGGACGAATCGGGGGCCGTCGGGGAAGTCCTCGATGTCCAGGTCGCCCTGGTGGGCGCGGGCGATGGCACGGGAGATGGCCAGGCCGAGGCCGCTGCCCTCGGGGTCGCGCCGGCGTCCCTCGGACAGGCGCACGAAGGGCTGGAAGACCCGCTCGCGGTCCTCGGGCACGACGCCGGCGCCGTCGTCGCGGACCGAGACCATCGCCTGGCCGTCGCGGCGCTCCACCCGGACCTCGACCACCGTACGGGCGTGCCGCTGGGCGTTGACCAGCAGGTTCGTCAGCACCTCCCCGAGCTGCACGCGGTTGCCGAGCACCTGGAGATCCTCGGCGACGTCCACCCGGATCAGCAGCCCGGCCCGCCGGGCGGCGACCTCCTCCCGGACCAGCTCGCTCAGCCGCACCGGCTCCCGGTCGCGCGGGGAGGCCGTGCGGACGCGGGCCAGCAGCAACATCTCCTCGATGATCGCCTGGAACCGGTCGGCGGTGGACAACGCGTCGCGCAGGGCGGCGCGGGGGTCGACGTCGGGGTAGGTCAGCGCCTCCTCCAGCCGGGCGCGCAGGCCGGTCAGCGGCGTGCGCAGCTCGTGGGAGACCATGGAGGAGAAGTTGCGCTGCTGCTCGACGGCCTCCTCCAGGCGCGCCAGCGTCCTGTTGGCGGTGCGGGCGAGCTGGGCGACGGCGTCGTCGCCGGGCGGCTCGGGCACCCGCATGCTGAGGTCGGTGACGGTGATCTCGGCCATCCTGGCCCGCATCCCCTCGACCGGCCGCAACGTACGCCCGATCAGGAACGCGGCGATCCAGGTGAGCAACGCGCTGACGGCCAGGCCGCCGGCGGTGATGATCAGCTCCAGGCGGTGGGTGGCCAGGAGGGGCGGCTCGGCCCGCGCGGCGTAGACGACGTGGGACGCCCCGCCCCACAGGAACTGCTCCTCCTGCGGCGAGGGCCTGGTGGCGGTGAACATCACGCACTCGCCGCGCGCGCAGGCCACGCCGTGCCGGATGCGGTTGCCGGAGGCGGGCCACAGCGTGCTGACGGGCGGCCTGCCGGAGGCGGCGCGGCTGGCCGCGACCACGTGGCCGTGGGCGTCCACGAGCTGGAGCAGGTCGACGGAGGACGTGGTGACCGGGGGCGGGAAGGCGGTGCCCATCGAGCCGATCCATTCGGTGGTGGCGCGCTGGGTGTCGGCGAAGACGTCCTGCCGGATGCGCTCGCGGATCAGCAGGTCGAGGGCGAGGCCGATCGCCGTGCAGACGATGAGCGACAGCACGGCGGTGGCCAGGATGAGACGCGCCTGGACCGAGAGCCGAAGCGGCCGCAGGGCCCCCACCCCCTCACCGGTCTCGCCGGGTCCTGCCGCCCAATGATCTCAACCCGGGTCTCATCGCACGTCCAAGGAGCGGCAATGACTCCGTGGCGGCACGGACGTCGAGAATTGATCCCACAAAGGCCAGAAATATAGGCGTATTACCGATTTACCGTCACTTATACCGACGGTCAGGCTATTCGGATAAATGCCCGCTTTGTTTCATGGCGGCGGTCACGACTCCTGCTGTACGATCGCCATTCGTGGCAGCGGGGGTTCCGGTGGTGCCGAATGCGTCGGGGGGCTCGTTCGATTCGGGCCCGCGCTTGTCCGTGCGCGCGCCGCGATTCTCGCATTGCCCGGCCAGGAAACGCGCCGGCAGTCAGGAGAGAGCATCGTGAAGATCGCACACGCCGCCGCCGCGCTGGCCCTCGTCGCGGCCTCGCGGCCTGCGGCGGCGCCGCGGCCCCCACCTCCACCAGCGGTTCAGGCGGTTCGGGCGGGCTGGAGAAGACCCAGCTCCTCGTCGGCGTGGTGCCGGTGCCGTCGGCGGCGCCGCTGTTCATCGCCGAGAAACGCGGCTTCTTCAAGGCCGAGGGCCTGACCGTCAAAACGGAGATCATCCAGGCCCCTCAGGCGGTCATGCCGAAAATACTCAACGGCAGCATGGACGCGTTCCTGACCTCCTATGTCTCGCTGCTGTCCATCAACGATTCCGGCGCGGCCAGGCTCAAGCTGTTCCAGCACAGCCAGGAGTCCGCGCCCGGCATCGCGGGCGTCGTCGTGCCCAAGGGGTCGCCGGTCAGGTCCGCCACCGACCTCAAGGGCCGCACGGTCGCGGTCAACGTGCTCAAGGCGCTGGGCCAGACGGTCACCAACGCCCACCTCCAGCAGGCCGGCCTCGCGCCCGGCGACGTCAAGTACGTGGCGATGCCGTTCAACGAGCAGCTCGGCGCGCTGGCCTCGGGCAAGGTCGACGCCGCCTGGCTGGTCGAGCCGTTCCTGACGGCGGCCAAGAAGGCGGGCGGCACCGAGGTGATCGACACCATGTCGGGCCCGACCGCGGGCATCCCGATCGACGGCTGGGGCGTGTCGCAGGACTGGCTGACCAGGAACCCCCGCACCGCCGCCGCCTTCCACCGCGCGCTGGCCAAGGCCCAGCGGATCGCCGCCGCCGACCGCTCGGCGATCGACGAGGTCATCCCGACGTACACGCAGATCGACGCGGCGAGCGCGGCCGCCATGAAGCTCGGCGTCTTCTCGATGGAGCCGCCTCAGGCGGGCTTCCAGAAGCTGGCCGACCTGCTCGTCGGCTACGGCTACCTGAAGAGCAGGCCGGTCGTCGCCCAGCAGATCGCGACCGGCCTGGGATGATCACGCGGGGCAGGCGGCTGCTGCTCGGGGTCGCGGGGGTGGCCGGGGTGCTCGTCCTGACCGAGGCCGCTGGGCGGGCGGGGCTGGTCGACCCGGGCGTGCTGCCGTACACCTCCGACGTCCTGGCCGCCGCGGCCGGGCTGGCGGCCGACAGCGGGTTCCACGCCCAGGTGCTGGCCACGCTGGGCGCGTGCGCGGCGGGCCTGCTGATCGCCATCGCGCTGGCGGTGCCGGCCGGGCTGCTGCTCGGCACGGTGCCGGTGGTGGAGCGCTCGGCGCGGCCGCTGGTGGAGTTCCTGCGGCCGATCCCGTCGGTGTCGCTGATCCCGCTGGCCATGTTCCTGTTCCCCGACAGCGCCGACGCCAAGACCTCGCTGATCGTCTACACCTGCTGCTGGCCGCTGCTCGTCAACACCATGTACGGCCTGGCCGACGTCGACCCGCAGGCCAAGGAGACGCTGCGCAGCTTCGGCTTCGGCCCGCTGGCGGTCGTGCTGCGGGTCTCGCTGCCGAGCGCCGCGCCGTTCGTCGCCACCGGCGTGCGGATCTCCGTCGGGGTCACCCTCATCGTCGCCGTCAGCGTGGAGCTCATCGCGGGCGGCGACGGCATCGGCACGTTCCTGCTCCAGGCCGGCACCGCCAACCACGTCGACCGGGTGCTGGCCGGCACGCTGTGGGCGGGCCTGCTCGGGCTGGCGGCCAACCTGCTGGTCACGTCGGCCGAGCGGCGCCTGTTCCGCTGGCACCACGCCCGCGCGGAGGTCGCGGCGTGACCCGGTCCGGGCCGGGCGGGCCTGCGGCGAACACCTGGCGGTGGGCGCGCCGCCACTGGCTGCTGCCCGTGGTGGCGGTGCTGTGGGAGCTGGTCGCCCGGCGGGCGGAGGCCGTCTACTTCCCGCCGCCCAGCACGATCCTGACCCGGCTGCGCGAGATGTGGTTCTCCGGCTCGCCGGGCCGGCTGTTCCTGACCGACGAGGCGGTCGCCGACCTGCTGCCCAGCCTGGGGCGGCTGGTGGCGGGGTGGGCGCTGGCGGCGGTGGCGGGGGTGGCGCTCGGCGTGGCCCTGGGCCGGCTGGCCTGGCTGGCGGCGCTGGCCGAGCCGCTGCTGCACCTCGGCCGTTCGGTGCCGCCCGCGGCGCTGCTGCCGGTGTTCCTGCTGCTGTTCAAGATCGGCACCCCGATGCAGCTCGCCTCGATCGTGTACGGGGTCGTGTGGCCCGTACTGATCAACTCGATGGACGGGGGCCGCCACGTCGACCGCGGCTACCTCGACACCGGCCAGGTCTTCCGCCTGTCGGCGGCCACCCGCCTGTTCCACGTCATCCTGCCCGCCGCCGCGCCGAAGATCCTGGCGGGCCTGCGGCTCAGCGTCTCGCTGGCGCTGATCATGATGGTGATCTCCGAGCTGTACGGCAGCAGCGAGGGCATCGGCCACCGCCTGCTGGAGGCGCAGAGCCAGTTCGACATCCCGGCCATGTGGGCCGGGATCGTGCTGCTGGGCGTGCTGGGCGTGGCGCTCAACTCGATCTTCCTGGCGGCCGAGCGGGGGCTGCTGCGCCGCTACGCCCGCGCCTGACGTTCACTCCCGGCCGTACAGCCGTTCGATGACCTCGCGCTGCCGGGCGGCGTAGAAGGCGCGGTCCGGGGCGTCGGTCAGCTCGCCGGGCCGTTCGACGTCGTGCGCGGCGTACGCCTGGGCCCACAGCCCCGTCTTGACCCGGCTGGGCAGGTTCGCCATGCCGGGCGCGCGGCGGGCGCGGCGCAGCGCGGCCAGGTCCAGCTCGGCGGCGGCGACCAGCGTCTCCCCCGGCCCGGCCTGGGCCAGCGCGCGGCCCTCGGGGCCGATCACCTCCGAGCCGCCGTTGACCGAGTCGCCCGGGATCGCGATGCCGGACAGCCCGGCGGTGTTGGCCGAGACGACGAAGGCCAGGTTCTCCGCGGCGCGGGCGCGCCGGGCGACGGCCTTGGGGGTGAGGGCCGGCGAGTACGCCTCGGAGGTCGGGTTGCAGAACACCTCCGCGCCACGCAGGGCCAGCGCCCTGGCCAGCTCGGGCACCAGGATCTCCTCCGAGGCGAGCGCCGCCAGGTTCCCGATCTCGGTACGCGCGACCGGCAGCACGCCGTCGAGGCCGTAGCAGTCGAGGTAGCGCTCCCACACGTCGTACGGCGTGGGCGTGAACATCGAGTGCAGCCGCCGGTAGCGCAGCACCGCCTCCCCCGCCGGGGAGAGGATCACGCACGCCTGGAAGTACAGGCCGGGGAAGTGCTCGTCGCGCTCGTAGGCGTTCACGCAGAGGAACACGTCGTTCGCGGCGGCGATCGCGCCCAGCGCCCGGTACTCGGGCCCGTCCACGTCGAGGGCGGCCTTCTCGCGCCACTCGGCCGGGCCTTGCCGGGCGGGGAAGCCGGTCAGGACGTACTCCGGCAGCACCACCAGCCGCAGGGCCGGGCCGAGCCACGCCTTGCTGCCGCCGACGCGCTCTGCGACGCGCTCGACGGCGCGGGCCAGGTCGGCGCGGCCGGTGAGGGCCCTGGCCTCGATCTGGAGCGCCAGGGCGGCGTAGGCGGTCATGTCAGGCCGTCCGGCGCTCGTCGATCAGGGTGCGCCGGACGCATTCGCCGTTCCTGATCCACTGCCAGGTGCGGCTGCGGGAGTCGCCGTCCGCGCTCAGCACGATCAGCTCGAACAGCCGCAGGTCGTCGCCTTCGGCCTTGAAGCGCCAGGTCAGGTAGATGGTGCTGTCGTCGAGCTCCCAGAACTGGCCGGTCAGCCGTTCGGTGTCGAAGCCGCACCGGCCGCCGCCCAGGTACGTGCCGGGGAACTCGTGCACCTCGGTGCGGCCGTCGTCCCAGCGGTAGCGGTTGGTCTGGTGGTAGCCGGCGTCGCCGACGATCGCGCAGGTCATCTCGACGTGGTGCCGGTCGATCACGGCGCCGTCCTTGTCGACGTGCACGTACTCGCCGGCCCACTCGCCCTCGTGGCGGGCCAGCAGCGGCATCTCGGCACGCAGTCCCATGCTCTATCCCTTCCTCGGGTGCCACCACGGATCGGCGGCCCCGGACCGGTTGACCAGGTACGCCCTGCGGCGCAGGAACCGGCCGATCGAGGCGGCGCCCATGCGCGAGCCGCCGAGCCCCGACAGGCCGAAGGAGTTCTTCTCACCCTCGTGGACGAGTGCGGTCAGCGCGGCGTCGTTGACGCTGACCGCGCCGGCGTTCAGCCGGGCCGCGACGGCCAGCGCCTCCCGCTCGGTGGCGGCGAACACGGCGGCCGACAGGCCGTACACGCTGTCGTTGGCCAGCGCCACCGCCTCCTCCGCCCCGGACACGGCCATGACCGGCAGCACCGGCCCGAACGTCTCCTCCGTCATGACGAGCATGTCGTGCCGCACCCCCGACAGCACGGTGGGACGGCACCACAGGCCGCCGCCGTGCCGCTCGATCGCGCCGCCCGTGTGGGTCAGGGCGCCCTTGGCGGCGGCGTCGGCCAGGTGAGCCGCGATCACGTCGGCCTGCGCGGGGTCGATGATCGGCCCGATGGGACCGCCCTCGCAGGTCAGCCGGGTCGCCGCGGCCCGGTCGGCCAGCAGGCCGAGGAAGGCGTCGTACGCGCCGCGCTCGACGTAGACGCGTTCGACGGACTGGCAGGACTGCCCGGCGTTGGCCGTGCCGCCCCACAACACGGCCTCGGCCGCCCGTTCCAGGTCGGCGCCCGCGAGGACGATCGCCGGGTCCTTGCCGCCCAGCTCCAGGTGGGCGGGGACGAACGCGCGCGCCGCGGCCTCGGCCACCCGGCGGCCCGTCGGCACGCTGCCGGTGAACACGACGGTGTCCACCAGGCCGACGAGCCGTTCGCCGGTCTCGGCCGCGCCCTCGACCAGCCGCAGCGGCAGCTCGTCGGGGATCAGCCGCGTCAGCGGCTCGATGAAGCGCGGCGTCACCTCGCTCGGTTTGACCAGCACCGCGCAACCGGCCGCCAGCGCGGGCACCGCGTCGATCAGGCCGAGCAGCAGCGGGAAGTTCCAGGGGCTGATCACCCCGGCCAGCTCGTACGGCACCGCGTCGCCGCCCACCGCGATCCCCGGCAGCCCGGCCGGTCGTTCGGGTGGGGGCGCGAGCAGGGCGGGGGCCTGGCGTGCCCATCGTTCGGCGAGGCCGGCCGTGAGCTGCCGTTCCAGCCTGGACTCGGCCTCCCGGCCGGTGTCGGCCACCAGCGCGGCCAGCAGTTCGTCGTCGGCCGCCAGCGCCCTGCCGAACGCGGCCAGCACCTCCAT
This sequence comes from Nonomuraea sp. NPDC001699, assembly GCF_053596455.1. NCBI lineage: Bacteria > Bacillati > Actinomycetota > Actinomycetes > Streptosporangiales > Streptosporangiaceae > Nonomuraea > Nonomuraea sp. NPDC001699. The sequence goes on from NZ_JBSFGF010000011.1 coordinate 121,873, forward strand.
CCGTTCGGAGATGCGGCCGGGGGCCCGCCAGGCGGGGGCCGTCGCACGCAGCCCGGCCGCGATCTCCGCCAGCCGCTCGGGGCCGACGGGCGCGAGCGGCCGCTCGACCCGCCCGGTGAGCGGGTCCCTGACGACGTGCCCGGTCGAAGGCGTCACGAGGCCCATTCTGAACACGTTGACCGTCGTGGTGTCCAGCCGTACGCTACCCCGAATGATCTTCGATGCCGGGGAGCTGCTGCGGGTACACGCGGCGCTGCGCGCGGCCGGCTGCGCGGTGTGGATCGCCGGCGGCTGGGGCGTCGATGCCCTCGTCGGCCGGGCCACCCGCGACCACCACGACCTCGACCTGCTGCACCGGGCCGAGCAGGAGCCGCGCGTGATCGGGGCGCTGGAGGCGCTCGGCTACACCGAGCGGGACGGCGCGGTGCCCGGCCGTCCGGCCCGTTTCGTCATGGCCGACGACCTCGGCCGCGAGCTCGACCTGCATCCGCTCCGCTTCGCCGCGGACGGCTCGGCCGTGCAGGACCTCGACGACCGGGGCGGCGCGCTCTTCTACCCGGCGGCCGCCTTCACCTCGGGCACGGTCGCCGGGCGGCGCGTGCCGTGCCTGTCAGCGGCCCAGCAGCTCGCCTTCCACCAGGGGTACGAGCCGAGGGAACGCGACCTGCACGACCTGGCGCTTCTGCGGTCGCTGCCCGAGGCCACCGGCGGCTGAGCCGGTCAGCCGGGCCGGTCAGCCTTGGAGCAGCGCCGCGATCGTCGCCAGCAGCGCGATCGGCCCCATGACGGCCACCGTCACCACGGTCGCGCTGCGGCCGGGCAGAAGGCGGGCCAGCCACGCCGAGGCCCTGCGCCGCACCGGCGCCGCGCCGGGCAGCACGAACAGCCCCAGCGTGAACCCGCCGGCGGCCAGGGCCTCGGCGTGGCTGGTGCTCGATCCGGCCGCCTCCAGCAGGCCGGCCACGCCCAGGCCGCAGGCCAGCGACAGGAGCAGGTTGCCCATGGCCACGAGCGCGGCGCGGGACGCCGTCGGCCGCTCCTCGGTGAGGAAGTGGTCGGCGGCGCGCAGCGCCAGCGAGAGCGCCACCGCCAGCAGGCCGCCGACGATCGGCGTGACGACGGTCGAGGCCGACAGCGTCACCAGCGCCAGCACCCCGACGAACCCGCTGCTGGTCACGAACCGCCGCAGGTCGAAGGGCTCGGCGGGCGCCGGGGGCGCCGCGGGCTCGGCGGGACGCCGCGGGCGTTCCTCCGGCCGGCCAGCGTGGACCGTGGGGGCGGGGGGCGGCCGGTGCTCGTGGCCGCGCGGCGCGTACTCGACCGGCGGGAGCAGGGCGGAGACGACGTCCATGGTCAACGTGCTCGCGGCGGGCGGTTCGGCCCTGATCGGGCGGCTGACCGGGTCGAGCGCCCCGGCCTGCCGCAGCAGCTCCCGGGCGCCGGGCCGGGCCGCCGGGTCGACCCGCAGCGCGCCGGCCAGCCAGCCGCGCAGCCATTCGGGCGCCTGGTCGAGCCGGGCCCGTCCCTCCATGGTGTTGAAGCAGACGGCCTCGAACGACCCGGTGCCGAACGGCGGCAGCCCCGTGGCGGCGAAGAACACCGTCGAGGCCAGCGCGTGCACGTCGGCCGCCGGAGTGACCTGCGAGGCCCGGATGATCTCCGGGGCCAGGTAGCCGGGGGTGCCGACGAACATGCCGGACTGCGTCAGCCGGGCGGCGTCGACCAGGTGGGCGATGCCGAAGTCGATGACCAGCGGCTCGCCGCCGACCAGCATGACGTTGGCCGGTTTGAGGTCGCGGTGGATCACGCCCGCCGCGTGGATGTCGACCAGCGCCTGGCACAGCCCCTGCGCGAGCCTGACGACCGCGCGGGCCTCCAGCGGACCGTCGGTCAGGACGGTCTGCTCAAGCGTGCGGCCGTCGGCGAAGCGCGTCACGACGTAGGGCCGGTCCGCGTCGAACTCGGCGTCGACGACCTCGGCGACGAACCGGCTGCGCACCCGGCGCATGGTCTCCACCTCGCGCACCAGGCGGTCGCGCGCCTTGAGGTCGGAGGCGACGTGCGGATGCAGCACCTTGATCGCGACCTGGCGCCCCGCGCCGTCGAGACCGAGGTGGGCGACCCCCATGCCACCCTCGCCGATCTTCCTGATCACCCGGTAAGGGCCGAGATGCTCCTGCGTCTGAGCACTCATCCTCGACGTCATCCTCCGTGATTCCCCCGTGAGCCGTGCACCGGTGCGCGGCGAGGACATTCTCCCGCAGCGCACCTCCCCAAATGCACAGTAAGCGAAGATCTACCGAAGTGCGGCGAGATGGGATCAGAGCCAGCCGCGGGCGGCCGCCTCCGCGCCCGCCTGGAAACGGCTGGTCACGCCGAGGCTCTCCACCACGGCGGCGATCTTGCGGGTGGCCGTCCTGGCGCTGACGCCGAGGTGGCGGCCGATGGCCTCGTCCTTGAGCCCGGCGTTGAGCAGGCGCAGCACGAGCAGGTCCGACTCCGCCGGGCGTTCCTGCGCCGCCTGCGGCAGCCCGGCCAGCGGCCGGCCGCGCTCCCAGTAGACGTCGAACAGCTCGACCAGCGCGTCCAGCAGCCGCGAGGGGTGCAGCAGCGCGATGTTGTCGTAGACGCCGTCCACCAGCGGGAACAGGCCGATCCTGCGGTCGGCGATGCGCAGCTTGAACGGCAGATGGGCGACGAACCGGGAGCGCTCGCCCTCCTCGGCCAGCCGGATCAGCGTCTCCAGGCGGCCGGGCCGGTCCAGGGACTCGGCGCAGTAGACCACGCGGATGTCCACGCCGCGCGCCAGCAGCTGCCGGGTGCCGTCCAGCTCCGACTCGTTGGTGTCGTGGGAGTCGTCGGGGCGTCCCACGTACGGGGGACGGTCGAAGCCGAGCAGCTCCACGCCGACCGTGCGCTGGAGCTCGGTGATCACCCGCTTGACGGCCTCCTCCCCGGCCAGCACCTCCACGATCCCGGCGGGCCCGGAGCCCATCCGGCCGGAGTGGTAGAGCTGGGTGAAGTCCGACACGACCGTCCTGACCGCCGCGAGCCGTGCCTCGGTCTCCAGCCTGCGGCGGTCCAGCAGCCACTCGATCGCGGCCTCCGGGGGCACGGCGTCGTACCGGCCGGGTCCGGTGCGGCGCAGCAGCCCGGCGTCGGCCAGACGGGCCAGCGCGGGGCGCACCCGGGCGGCGCCGACCTCCAGCGTGGCCGCGGCCTCGGCCGTGCGCAGGCCGGGCCGGCGCAGCAGCAGCCGGTACAGCCGCTCGTCGAAGTCCGACAGGCCCACCGCGCCGAGCACCGACCCGTCCCCCAAGAAGCACCTTCCAAAATGTCGTTTTTGGTCATGTGGCCGAAAATGTCAGCACTATATCTCGACATCGATCTCCACTGGCCGCTTGACTCCATGACGGCCCTCCGGTGATCCTCCCCGGACGGGTGACCAGGCTCGCCCCCCTTGAGGAGCAATGTCCCGCAACACCCGCGTTCACCGCGTCCTGGCGCTGGCCGCCGCGCTGGCGGTCACCGCCGCCGTCCCGGCAGTGGCCCGCCCCGCGGCGGCCTCCACGCCGCCCGCCGCCCCCTCCCCCGGCCCGTCCCCCTACGTCGTCACCCTGACCGAGTCGCCCCTGGCCACCTATGACGGCGGCGTGACCGGCATCGCGCCCACCAAGGGCGGCAAGGGCAGGAAGGTCGACACCACCAGCGCCCACGCCAAGCGCTACCGCGACCGCCTGACCGGTCGGCAGGACGAGGTGGCCCGCAGTGTCGGCGCGTCCGCCACCGCCCACCACGTGGTGGCCTCCAACAGCTTCACCGCCGACCTCACCCCCGCCCAGGCCCTGCGGCTGCACGCCACCCAGGGCGTGCTGTCGGTCACCCCGGACGTCCTGCACAAGGCCCTGGACGACCGGAACTCCGCCGACTTCCTGCGCCTGTCCGGCGACCGCGGCCTGTGGGCCGCGCTCGGCGGCACGGCCAAGGCGGGCAAGGGCGTGGTCGTCGGCGTCGTCGACACCGGCATCTGGCCGGAGAACCCGTCCTTCGCCGGCCCGGCCCTCGGCACGGAACCGCCCGCCGGCGCCGACCCGTACCGGCCCTACCTCAAGGACGGGGCCACGGTCATGAACAAGGCCGACGGCTCCACGTTCACCGGCGTGTGCCAGACCGGCGAGCGCTTCACCGCCGACCTGTGCAACGGCAAGCTGATCAGCGCCCGCTACTTCGGCGAGCAGTGGCTGCGGTACAACCCGCCGGAGCAGCGCGACGACTTCGCCTCCCCGCGTGACGCCCAGGGCCACGGCTCGCACACCGCCGGGACCGCGGCGGGGAACAACGGCGTCCCGGCCGCCGCCAACGGCATCGACTTCGGCACGGTCTCCGGCGTCGCGCCGGGCGCGGCGATCGCCGTCTACAAGGCCCTGTGGCAGGGCAAGAACGGCGGCACGACCGGCGGTTACAGCTCCGACCTCATCGCGGCCATCGACCAGGCGGTGGCCGACGGCGTGGACGTGATCAACTACTCGATCGGCAGCGAGATGTCGGAGTCGGCCGCGGACGACCCGATCCAGCTCGCCTTCCTCGCCGCCGCCCAGGCCGGCGTCTTCGTCTCGACCGCGGGCGGCAACTCCGGCCCCGACGCCTCCACGCTGGACAACACCGCGCCCTGGACGACGACCGTCGCCGCCGGCACGATCGCGCCCCGCCGGGGCGAGGTCCGGCTCGGCGACGGCTCCGCCTACCGCGGCATCAGCACCTCCGTCGTCGCGCCGGTCGGTCCCAAGCCGCTGGTCACCGCCGTGTCGGTGAAGGCCGGCCCGGCCGCCGACGCCGACGCCGAGGTGTGCGCGGCCGGCTCGCTCGACCCTGCCAGGGCCGCCGGGAAGATCGTCTACTGCGCGCGCGGGACGACCCCCCGCGTGGAGAAGTCGGCCGAGGTCAGGCGGGCCGGCGGCGTGGGCATGGTGCTCGGCAACCCGACCGTCCAGTCCACCGACGCCGACCTGCACGCCGTGCCGACCGTGCACGTGGACGCGCCGGACGCCGGGAAGATCGCGGCCTACGCGGCCACGCCGGGCGCGACCGCCACCCTGCTCCCGGCCCCCTCCGACGGCGTGGCCTACCCCGAGGTCACCAGCTTCTCCTCGCGCGGCCCCGCCCTCTCCGCCAAGGGTGACCTGCTCAAGCCGGACATCACCGCCCCCGGCTCGGCGATCCTGGCCGCCGTGGCGCCTCCGGGCAACGACGGCAAGGACTTCGACTTCTACTCCGGCACCTCGATGGCCACCCCGCACATCGCCGGCCTGGCCGCCCTCTACCTCGGCCGGAATCCGCGGATGTCGCCGATGGCGATCAAGTCGGCCATGATGACCACCGCGTACGACACCAGGACCCCGGACGTCTTCGCCCAGGGCGCCGGCCACGTGGACCCGTCCCGCATGTTCACCCCCGGCCTGGTCTACGACGCCGGGGCCGAGGACTGGTACGGCTTCCTTGAGGGCCTCGGGGTCGCCACCGGCACCGGCGTCAAGCCGCTGGCCGCCTCCGACCTGAACTACCCGACGATCTCGGTGGGCGAGCTGTTCGGCTCCCGCACGGTCACCCGCCGGGTGACGGCGCTGACGCCGGGCGTCTACCACGCCTCGATCGAACTGCCCGGGTTCAAGGCCAAGGTCAAGCCGTCCACGCTGGTGTTCAAGGAGGCCGGTCAGGCCAAGGAGTTCACCGTCACGCTGGAGACGCTGCCCGAGGCCACCGGGGACACCGTGAGCGGGCACCTCACCTGGACCGGCGCGGGCACCAGCGTGCGCAGCGCGGTCGTGGCCACGCCGCTGAGCGCCAAGGCGCCCGCAGAGGTGCGGGGCACGGGCGCGGCCGGTTCACTGTCGTTCGAGGTGACGCCGGGGCTGCGGAAGTTCCAGGTCACCCCGTACGGGCCGGTCTCGGGCGAGGAGCGGCCGGGCACGGTCAGCCAGGACGAGATCATGGGCCGCGAGATCCCGGTCACGGTGCCCGAAGGCGCCAAGGCCGTCGCGTTCCGCATCAAGGCGGTCGACCCGGAGGCGCAGGTCGGCGGCCTGCTTCTCTACGAGGGCAAGGGCGGGCGCGAGTTCGAGTCGTGGGTGTCCGCCCCGGACGGCGACCACCGCGCGGTGCTGTCCCGCCCCCGGCCCGGCCGGCACACCCTGCTCGTGCTCTCCCTCGGGGACCTGCCGGGGACCACGTCCACGGCGTTCACCACGCAGGTCGACATCGTGGAGCCGGGTCACGAGCGCGGCGCGCTCACCGTCACGCCGGCCAGGCCGAAGACGAGCGCCGGCACGCCGTTCACGCTGACCGCGTCCTGGACGGGGGCGACGCCGCGGGTCAACACCGGCTACGTCGAGTACCCCAACGGCAGCGGGACGATCGTCACGATCAACTAGCCGCCCGCCGCCCCGGCCGCCACGGGAGAACCTGTCCGAACCGGACGAGTTCCCCGTAGTGGTCGGGGTCCACCGGGCCGAGGGCCAGATCGAGCAGGGGGACGGCGGCCTGCTCCGGCGAAGGGGCGCCGCTGACGTCCCACCAGAGGCCGGACGTCGGCGTGTTGATCATCCCCGGGCAGACGGCGGCCAGCAGGATCCCGCGGCTCGCGTCCTCGTCCCGCCGCTGCCCGGCCAGCGCCCGCACCGCGGCCACCTGTGCGATCTTCGACGGGATGTTGACGAACCCCGGCCAGGCCTGGGCGCGGGCGCTGCCGTCCTTGACCGCGTCACGCCAGGCGGCCACCTGCGCGTCCACCTCCTCCAGGCTCTCCAGCCCGTCGAAGCGATCGTGCAGGACGGGCGCCAAATGGTTCAGCGTGCCCAGCGAGCTGACGACGACGAGGAGGCGGCCGCCGCCCCGCAGCAGCGGCGCGAAGGCGCGCAGCAGCCGGGTGGTGCCGAAGTTGTTCACCTCGGTGTAGGCGTCGATGAGCCGGCGCATGTCGTCGTCCGGGCCGACGCGCATGACCGCGTTGCCGATCACGACGTCCACGCCGCCGTGCCGCTCGCTCAGCAGGCCGGCCAGCTTGGCGGCGGCCTCGGGGTCGGCCACGTCGAGCAGTTCGCCGCGTACGCGGGCGCCGGTGGCGGGCATCGCCGCCGCGGCCTCGGCCACGCGGCCGGGGTCGCGGCCGGTGAGGTAGACGGTGTCGGACGGCGTCATCCGGCGGGCCAGCCCTTCGACCAGGGCCAGCCCGAGCCCCTGCGTCGCGCCGGTCACCAGGGCGACCTTCGGGGTGGTGCTCATTGTCTGCTCCTTCGGGAATCGTTCCGCGGGCCGGTGCGCGCTCCCGGCACCGGCCAGATTAGGAGCGCCGGAGACATTCGGGTAGCGAAAGTCCGTCAAGTCCGGTATGCGTGATCGTCATGGCCTTCACCGACGCCTCGCTCACCGCCCTGCGGGTCTTCCGCGAGGTCGCCGAGCGCGGCACGCTCACCGCGGCGGCCACCGCCCTCGGCTACACCCAGTCCGCCGTCTCCCGGCAGGTCGCCGCGCTCGAACGCGCGGCCGGCGCCCGGCTGCTGGAGCGGCGTCACGACGGCGTGCGCCTGACCGCCGCCGGACGGCTCGTGCTGCGCCGCGCCGCCACCGTCGTGGACGAGGTCGACGCCGCGGCCCGCGAGCTGGCCGGGCTGCCCGCCGAGCCGGCGACCGTGCGGTTCGGCTGGTTCGCCAGCGCGGGGGCCGTCCTGGTGCCGCGCGCGCTGGCCGAGCTGCGGCGCACGCGTCCGTCCCTCGCCGTCACCGGCCGCGAGGACGGCAGCTCGGCACTGGTCCGCGCGCTGCGAGCCGGCACACTGGACGTGGCCCTGCTCAGTTCGGCGCCGCCCTTCCGCGCCCCGGACGCCGAGACGCCGGCGCTGGAGATCGAGATCCTGGCCGAGCGCGGCCTGCGCGTCGCCGTCCCCGCCGGGCACCCGCTGGCCCGGGGGGAGTACGTGGACGTCGCCGACCTGCACGGCCGTCCCTGGATCGCCGGCCCGGCCGCCGCGGCGGGCGAGAGCCCCACCTTGGGCGTGTGGCCGGGCCTGGACGAGCGTCCCGAGACGGTGTTCGTCGCCCGCGACTGGCTGGCCAAGCTCGCCCTCGTCGCCGCCGGCTGCGGCCTGACCACGGTGCCGGCGTCGATGGGCCCGGCCGTGCCGGAGGGCGTACGGGTGCTGCCGGTGCGGGGCGGGCCGCGCGAGCAGCGCCGGCTGCTGCTGGCCCGTCTTCCCGGCCCCGTCCCCGGCCCGGTCGCGCACCTCGCGGGCGCGTTGCGCGCCGCCGCCGTCGGCTCCTGACACGGCCGCCGGTTATGGTGTGGCCTGTGATCCGTTCCGTGGTGGTTGATGTCGACGACACGTTGTGCCTCACCGAGGCCGCGTGCTTCGAGCTGGAGAACGAGGTCCTGGCGCGCCTCGGCCGAGGGCCCATGTCCAGGGCGGTGCACGTCGCGACGTGGGGCCGGCCGCTGCACGAGGCGATGCCGCTGCGCTCGCCCGGCCTCGACCTGGCCGCCTACCTCCCCCTGCACCACGCCGTGCTGCGCGAGTACGTGGCGGCCGGGCTGGTCGACGTCGTCCCTGGCGAGAACCTGCGCGTGATCGACGAGCTCAACGCGGCCGGGCGCGCGGTCATGCTGCTGACCTCCCGCACCGAGGCCGAGATGGAGCACCTGATGGCGCCCGGCCACGTGCTCGACGGCCGGATCGCGGCCGTCTACCACGCCGACAACACCCGTTTCGGCAAGCCCGACCCGCGCGCCTTCGACGAGCTGCTGGCCGTCACCGGCCTGGCCCCCGGCGAATGCCTCTACGTGGGCGACTCACCCACCGACGCCCAGGCGGCCACCGGCGCCGGGCTGCGGTTCGTGGCCTGCATGCAGAGCGGGCTGCGCGAGCCCGCCGACTTCGCCCCGCACCCCGTCGACGCCTTCATCGACGCCTTCCCCGACCTGGCCGTCACCGTCGCCCTGCTGGAGGAGGCCGCGCGCGGCCCGCTGACGACGGCCCTCGACTAGGGGCGCGGGGCGCAATATCCCAATTGACCCGCTTCTGCACTTATATCCGATAAGTCATACGCGTAATGCTTATCCGCCCCGGGGATGACCAGGCCAGCTAATCGCCGCTCATTCACCATGAGTCCGATCGGGGGGATATTTCAATGCAGGCAACCAGGGCCTATCAGTTTATCGGGGGCGTCGTTCTCTCGGCCGCCACATTCGCGGCCGGAACACCCGCGGCCAGTGCGACGGTCGCCGTCGTACCGTGCGCCGGGCCCGCGCTGATCAACGCGATCAACGGCGCCGCGCCCGGCGCCACGCTTTTCCTGACACCCGGCTGCACCTACGTCCTGAACAACTCGACCGGCCCCCTCCCGCCGATCAACAGGCCGCTCACCATCCATGGCCAGAACGCCACGATACAGCGCGACCCGGCGGCGGCCCGGTTCCGTCTGTTCACCGTCAACAGCAACTTCAACCTCGACCGGGTCAGGCTGACGGGAGGCGACGCGACGACCTCCACAGGAGGGTTCGGCGGGGCCGTCGCGGTCAACAGCGGTACCACGAACCTCGATCGGGTGCTCATCCAGTACAACACCGCCACCCTCTCCGGCGGCCTCGGCGGCATCGGGGGAACCGTCGTCAACGTGTCGAACAGCAATATTCTGAATAACTCCGCGAACAGGAACGGCGGAGGCGCGGCCACCGACGGAAGAATGACCTTCACCAACAGTCTTCTCACCGACAACCGCGCCGGAGAAAGGGGTGGCGGAATCGCCGGCGACGGAATTCTCACCATAATGCGGAGCACCATCAACGACAATTCGGCCGGCATCGCCGGTGGCGGTGTGGCGAACCTCGGTCCCGGCACCGCGACGATCAGCCGCAGCGTGATCGACAACAACCGCGCGGGCGGCGCGCCCGGAGGGATCGACAACGAGGGCGCCCCCGGCTCGGTGACGCTGACGGCCTCGGTGGTGCGCGGCAACACCCCGACCAACTGCTCGCCCACACCCGTTCCCGGCTGCGTCAACTAGCCGTGTCCCGGTGATGGCCGTACGAGGAGGTCTGCGGTAGCCGGTTCGCCGGAGACCTCCTCGTCTCGCGCGTCCGGCGTCCGCATCGGTCAGCGGCGCCGGATCCTCAGCACGTTGTCGGTGCGGACGGCCTGCCCGCCGCCCGGGGCGGCCTGGACGCGCGCGAACTCCTCGGCCCGCAGCACCTCCCACTCCCCCTCGGCGAGTTCCAGCGCGTCGAGCACCTGCTCCGGGGTCGGCAGGTGGACGCCGGGGTGGGCGTCCGGGTCCCACGGCGGCGGGCCGGCGTGCCCGATCACCAGGAGCTGGCCGCCGGGCGCGACGGCCGCGACGGCGGCGCGCAGGACCTTCTCGCGCGACAGCTCGGCGGGCGAGTGCAGGTAGCTCGCGGTGACCAGGTCGTACTCGCCCTCGGGGAAGGACTCGGCCAGGTCGTGGCGCTGCCAGTCGATGAGCTCGGCGACGCCCTCGTCCGCGGCGTGGGCGGCTGCGCGGGCCAGGGCCACGCCGGAGACGTCGGCGGCGGTGACCCGCCAGCCGCGGCGGGCGAGCCACACGGCGTCCGCGCCTTCGCCGCAGCCCAGCTCCAGCGCGGTGCCGGGCGTCATGTCCGCGATCTCCTCGACCAGGCGCGCGTTGGGGTCGCCGCTCCAGATCCGTTCGGACTGCCCGTAGCGGTCGTCCCAGAACCGCTCGCCGGAGACGGGCGCGCCCGTGTGGGCCGCCAGGGCGCGGCGGGTCTCCTCCTCGATCAGGTCGGCGTTGATCGCCGCCGCCGCCCTGACGCCCGCCGCCGCGGCCCCGATGACGTTCTCGCCCAGGTTGGCCACGTTCCCGGCCACCCACACGCCGGGGACGCCGGTCGCGCCGGTCGGGTCGGCGGGCACGTGGGCGCCCATGACGTGCCCGTTCATGAGCTGCTCGGCCGTCTCGACGCCGAGCCCGGCCAGCAGACCCGAACGGGCGACGAAGCGCGGGGCGACGACGAAGGCCCGGCACGGGACGACGTCGCCGTTCTCCAGGGTGACGCCGGTGAGCGGGCCGGAGTCGGGCGACAGGCCGGCGATCGGCCCCTCGACGACGGTGACACCACGCGCGGCCAGCCTGGCCAGGTCCTCCTCGCCGGGCGGCGGGGCCGTGTGCGTGAAGAGGGTCACGTCGGCGCTCCACTGCCGCCACAGCAGCGCCTGGTGCGCGGCGATCGAGCCGGCGGCCAGCACGCCGATCGGCTGGTCGCGCACCTCCCACCCGTGGCAGTACGGGCAGTGCAGCACCTCCCGCCCCCACCGTTCGGCCACGCCGGGCAGGTCGGGCAGTTCGTCCACCAGGCCCGTGGTGACTAGCAGCCGGTCCGCGACGACCGACGACCCGTCGGCGAGCCGTACGCGGAAACCGCCGGCGTCCAGGCGTTCGGCCGACACGGCGGCGCCGGTGACGATCTCGCCGCCGTACCCGGTCACCTCGTCGCGGCCGGCGGCCAGCAGATCGAGCGGCGGGACGCCCTCCCGGCCCAGGTAGGTGTGCACGCCGTCGGCCGGGGCGTTGCGCGGCCGGCCCTCGTCGATCACCAGCACCCTGCGGCGGGCCCGGCCCAGGGTCAGGGCCCCGCTCAGCCCGGCGGCCCCGCCGCCGACGACCACCACGTCGTACTTCTCGTCCATCGCGTTCCTCCAGTACGTGCCGAAGGCACACTGTGCGTCGCGCGCGACGAGGTTGACAAATGCCGTTGCCGAAATGGCAACCGGCCGCCCCACCGCCCGGGTGGGCCGGTGGTCAGGAGGTGCCGAAGCCGTCCAGCTTCTCCCGCTCCTCCGAGCTGGCGAGCTCCTGGAAGACGGTGATGTGCAGCCCGGCGGGCGCGTCGAGGCGGGAGTTGAGCGACTGCCAGGGCGTGAGGGTGGGCGGGGCCACCTCGGCCGCGCCGGCCGACACCAGGCGGGCGGTGGTCTCACGGGAGTCGTCCACCTCGAACGCGACCCGGAGCTTGGGCGCGACCTGCCGCCCCACCTCGACGTCGTCGATCATCTTCTTCTGGGCCGGGTTCGCGATCTCCAGCGTGGCCCGGCCCGCGTCGAGGATGGCCACGCGGGCGCCGTCGCCGGAGGAGTAGGCGGCCTCCTCGGGCAGGCCGAGCACGTCGCGGTAGAAGGTCAGCGCGGCCTCGTAGTCCTCCGCCTCGACGACCAGCCGGAGCTGTCGGACGGCCGGGACGTCGGGCTGGTCGTTCATGGGTTCTCCTCATCAGGTACGGACGATCACCCGGCCCAACCCGCGCACGCGCCCGGAAATTCCGCCACAGGTCTCCGGCGTGTCCAGGGGCCGGGCGGACGACCGGTCAGCCGGCGGCGAGGGCCTTGACCAGGTTCGTCGAGGACGACGCCGGCGGCCGGCTCGGGCACCCGCCTGCTCCACCAGGGGGCGGCGGAGGATGGGGATCGGCGATGTCACCGCAGGTCAGGGGCGGGAAACGAAGAAGGCGGCGCGGTCGCGGCCCGAAGGCACGCGGCCACGCCGCCGGTCGTGCCCGCAGGAGGCATGCTGAGGTCGGATCATCAGGTCAGGGCGGGGACGCGCAGCGCCGGGTAGTCGGTGTAGCCGGTGTGGTCGCCGCCGTACCAGTGCTCGGCGCGGACGGGGTTGAGCGGGGCGCCGGCGGCGAACCGTCCGGGCAGGTCGGGGTTGGCCAGGAAGGCCCGCCCCAGCGAGACCAGGTCGGCCCCGGCGTCGAGCAGGCGTTCCGCCTCGCGCAGGCCGCCGTCGGCGGGCAGCGGGCCCGGCCACGGCTGGGCCGGGTTGGCGATCAGGGCGCCCGGCCACGCGCCGCGCAGCCGCCGGTACAGGGGCTGGTCGGGCTTGACCCACACCAGGTGCAGGTAGGCCAGCCCGGCGCCGGACAGCTCCTCGACGAGCGCCGGATAGAGCAGGTCCGTGTCGCTCTCGCTCATCCCCGCCCCGGGGAACCCGGGCGACAGCCGCACCCCCACCCGTTCCGGCCCGACGGCGGCGGCGACCGCGCGCACCACCTCGACGGCGAAGCGCATGCGGCCCGCGGGCGACCCGCCGTAGGCGTCGGTGCGGTGGTTGGTGCCGTCGGCCAGGAACTGGTGGATGAGGTAGCCGTTGGCGCCGTGCACCTCGACCCCGGCGAACCCGGCGTCCACGGCCCGGCGCGCGGCGGCGGCGAAGTCGGCCACGGTGGACTCGATCTCGTCGAGGCCCATCTCCCTCGGCACGACGGCCGGGCGGTTCCCGCCGGGGGTGGCGACCGGCTCGGGCAGGGGCAGCGGGGAGGGCGCGACGGGCGTCAGGCCGCTGGTGGCGGGGTGGCCGATCCGGCCGCCGTGCTGGAGTTGCACGAACATCCGTCCGCCCGCCTCGGCCACGGCCCCGGTGACCCGCCGCCAGCCGGCCACGTGCCTGGGCAGGTGCAGGGCGGGGATGTTCGGGTAGGTCTGGCCGACGGCGTTGGGTGTGGTGGCCTCGGCGATGATCAGCCCGGCGGCGGCCCGCTGGGCGTAGTACTCGGCCATGAGGGCGGTGGGCGTGCCGTCGGCGGCGGCGCGGTTGCGCGTCATCGGCGCCATCACCAGGCGGTTGGGCAGGCTCAGCGGGCCGAGCGTCGTGGGCTGGAACAGGGGTGACGTGCCGGACATGGTGGCGCTCCGATCTGTGCGGGGTGGATCTCCGTGACTCGTGACCGACTCTGCACCCGGGCGCTGCGGGAATCCTGACGGTCCGCTGACGGTCCTCCTCCGGCGCGTGTGTACGGTTCTCGCATGCGGTTCGCAGTGCTCGGCCCGCTCGCCGTGTGGGACGACGAGGGGAGGCCCGTCAAGATCGTCGAGAGCAAGGTCAGGGCTCTGCTCGCCGACCTGCTCGTGCACGAGGGGCGGCCGGTGTCGGCCGACCGGCTGATCGACGACCTGTGGGGCGCCGAGCCTCCGGAGCGGGCGGGCAACGCGTTGCAGGCCAAGGTGTCACGGCTGCGCGCGGCTCTGGGGCGTGACCGGGTGCCGTACCAGGCGGCGGGGTACCGGCTGCGGCTGGAGCCGTCCGACGAGGTGGACGCGGCGCGCTTCCGCTCCCTGGTCGCGCCGGCCGGTCCGGCCGCCGGTCCGCGGGAGCGGGCCGCGCTGCTCACCGAGGCGCTGGAGTTGTGGCGGGGACCGGCGTTCGCGGACGTCGCCGACGAGGAGTTCGCGCGGGGCGCGGCGCGGCGGCTGGAGGAGCAGCGCCTGTCCGTGCTGGAGGAGCAGGCCGAGGCGCGGCTGGCGGCGGGCGACCACCTCCTGCTGGCCGGCGAGCTGGCCGGGCTGGTGGCCCGCCATCCGCTGCGGGAGCGCCTGCGCGCGGTCCAGCTCCGGGCCCTGTACGTGGCCGGGCGCCAGAGCGAGGCCATCGCCTCGTACGCGGACCTGCGCGACCGGCTCGCCGACGAGCTGGGCGTCGATCCCGGCCCCGCCCTCACCACCCTCTTCGAGGCCATCCTCCGCCAGGACCCCGCCCTCCTCGCCGGGACTCCCGCCCCCGCCGAAAGCGGTACGGCCCCCGACGGCGAGGCGCGGACGAACCTGCCGGCACCGCTCGGAGACCTCGTGGGACGGGACGCGGCCACGGCCGAGGTGCGACGGCTGCTGAGAGCCGGACGACTGGTGACGCTGACCGGTCCCGGCGGCGTCGGCAAGACCCGGCTGGCCCTGGAGGCCGCCCGTGGGGCCGCCGCCTCGCCCGAGGAGGGGCCGGCCGAGGAGTTCGGTGACGGGGTGTGGCTGGTGGAGCTGGCCGGGTGGCGCGGTGACGCCGACGACCTGGCCCAGCACGTCGCCGCCGTACTCGGCCTCCGCGACGACCCCACCCCGGCGTCCGGCGCGGACGCGGCGCCCGTCTCCGGCGGGGACGCGGCGGGAGGAGCGGCGGGGGCGCGGGTGGCCGGTGCGCTGCGGCGGCGCGAGCTGCTGCTGGTGCTGGACAACTGCGAGCACGTCGTCGAGGCCGCCGCGAGCCTGGCCGGTGGCCTGCTGGCCGCCGCGCCCCGGCTGCGCGTCCTGGCCACCGGCCGGGAGCCGCTGGACCTGGCCGGCGAGCGGGTGTTCGTGGTCGAGCCGCTGCCGGAGGCCGACGCGGTCAGGCTGTTCGTCGAGCGCGCCGCCGCGTCCGCGCCCGGTTTCTCCCCCGCCGACGACGAGACCCGGGAGCTGGTGGCCGCCGTCTGCCGCCGCCTCGACGGCCTGCCGCTCGCGCTCGAACTGGCCGCGACCCGCGTCCGGGGGCTCGGCGTACGGGAGCTGGCGGCGCGGCTGGAGGACCGGTTCGCGGTGCTCACGCGGGGGCGTCGCGGTGCGCCGGAGCGGCAGCGCACGCTGCGCGCGGTGATCGACTGGAGCTGGGAGCTGCTGAGCACGCCCGAACGCGTCGTGCTGCGCCGCCTGGCCGTCCACCGCGACGGCTGCACGCTGGAGGCCGCCGAGGAGGTGTGCCCGGGTGACGGCGTCGCCGCCGACGAGGTGCTCGACCTGGTGACCCGGCTGGTCGACCGTTCGCTCGCCGTCATGACCGACGGCCCGGCGGGTCCCCGGTACGGGTTGCTGGAGTCGGTGGCCGCGTACGCGCGGGAACGCCTGCGCGAGGCGGACGACCTCGACGAGACGCGCGAGCGGCACCTGCGGTACTACACGGCCCTGGCCGAACGCGCCGAGCCCGCCCTGCGCGGCGCCGGGCAGCGGGAGTGGCTGGCCCGGCTCGACGCCGAGTCCGCGAATCTGCGCGCGGCGCTGGAGGAGGCGGCCGGGCGCGGGGACGCCGTCCTGGCTGACCGTCTGGGGTGCGCCCTGTCGTGGTGGTGGTTGTTGCGCGGCCGATTGCACGAGGGCCGCCGCAGCCTGGCACGGGTGTGCGCGCTCGCCCCCGGGTCGGCCGGCGCGCGGGTGGCGCACGCCGCGTTCACGCTGCTGACCGGGGGACGCCCCGAGCCGGTGCCGCTCGGCGACCTCTCGTCCAGCGGCGCGGCCGTGCCGGGGCGGGTGGTCTGGTTGTACGCCTACGCCCTGTTCAACGCCGGCGACCTCGACACCGGCGCGCTCGACCTGGCGGCCGCGTCCGAGGACCCCTGGACCACCGCCGCCACGCTCAGCCTGCGGGCCATGCACGCGCTGCTCGACGGCGACCTGGCCGCGGCCGCCCGGCACGCCCGGCGTGGCGCGGAGCTCTTCCGCGAGCTCGGCGACCGCTGGGGCGAGCTGCAGACGGTGCCGCCGCTGTCGGCGGTCGCCGAGATCCGGGGCGACTACGCCGAGGCCGCCCGGCTGCAGGAGGACGGGCTGCGCATCGCCGAGGACCTGGGCCTGGCGAACGAGCTGTCGGCCCGCCGATCGGGCCTCGGCCGTCTGGCGCTGCTCGCCCACGACTGGGAGCGCGCCCGCGACCTGCACGAACGCGCCAGAGACCAGGCCGCCCGGCACGGCCACGTCTACGGGGAGGTGCACGCGGTGATGGGCCTGGCCCTGGGCGCCCGGCGTTCGGGCGACCTGGACGCCGCCGAGTCCCACCTGGTCCTCCTGCGCGACGTCCACCCCTCCTCTCCGGCGGGCGAGCACCTGGTCCACGCCGAGCTGGGGTTCGTGGCCGAGCTGCGCGGAGACCACGGTTCGGCCGCCGTCCGCCACCGCCGGGGCCTGGAGCTGGCCCGCTCGGCCGGGGAGCCGCGGGCCGTCGCGCTCTCGCTGGAGGGGCTGGCCGGCGCGGCGGCGCTGGCCGGGGACGCGGGGCGGGCCGCGCTGCTGCTCGGCGCGGCCGACGGGCTGCGCGGGAGCGTGGGCGCTCCGCTGCCGGCGGCCGAGCGCGGCGACGTCGAGAGGATCACCGCGTCCGCCGTCGCGACGCTGGGCCAGGACGCGTTCGCCGCGACGTTCCTACAGGGCGTAAACACCTTTGTTGACATCGCCGAAAATACCGAAACGAACTTTTCATGAGTCCTGCTCGGGCCGGTGCGATCTCATTTTCCGGGTCGTCAGGCCAGGTCAGTGACCTGCCGGGAGTGGTGACGCTCCTTCCCTGATCTCTTACTGACGGTCAAAAAATCAGTATGACAGCCCCTTGCTCTCCTTAGGGATTTTGTTCATATTTGCGGGCAAGTCACCCCACCCTCAGGAGGCTCCAGTGAGCATCCATGGCTTACGGATCCGGCGCGCCGCACTGATCGTCGCCACCGCCGGACTCCTCACCGGCGCGGTCACGGGCGTACCCGCCCAGGCGTCGCCCGCGCCGGCCCAGCCCGCCGCCGACCCGGCCGCCGCCGCGGCCAGGCTGGAGGGGCAGCTCGGCGCCCGCACCGCCGGCTCCTACTTCGACCAGGCACAGGGCAAGATGGTGGTCACCACCACCGATCCCGCCGACGCGCAGGCCATCGCCGCCTCCGGCGCCGTGCCTCGTGTCGTGTCCCGCAGCGGCCCCTCGCTAGAGGCCATCATGTCCTTCCTCGACCGCACGGCCGCCGTCCCCGGCACCGCGTGGGCCGTCGACCCGGCCTCCAACCAGGTCGTCGTCTGGGTGGACAGCACCGTCGCGAGCACCGCTCGCACCAAGGTCCAGATCGCGGTCCAGCAGGCCAACACCCAGGCGGCCGCCGCGCAGGGGCAGAGCGCCGAGGCGGCCACGCCCGCCGTGCGCGTGGAGAACGAGCCCGGCACGTTCAGCCTCTTCATCCAGGGCGGCGACGCGATCTACGGCGGGCAGTACCGGTGCTCGCTGGGCTTCAACGTGGTCAGCGGTTCGACCTACTACTTCCTGACCGCCGGCCACTGCGGCAACATCGCCTCCACGTGGTACTCCAACTCCGCGAAGACCACGACCCTGGGCAACACGACGGGCTCCAGCTTCCCGGGCAACGACTACGCGATCGTCCGCTACACCAACACCAGCATCGCCCACCCGGGCGGCGTGGACCTCTACAGCGGCTCGCGTGACATCACCAGCGCGGGCAACGCCTACGTCGGCCAGTCCGTGCAGCGCAGCGGCAGCACGACCCACGTGCACAGCGGCTCGGTGACGGCGCTCAACGCCACCGTGAACTACGCCGAGGGCACCGTACGCCAGATGATCAAGACGAACGTCTGCGCCGAGGGCGGCGACAGCGGCGGCGCCCTGTTCTCCGGCGGCATCGCGCTCGGCCTGACCTCCGGCGGCAGCGGCAACTGCACCAGCGGCGGGACGACCTTCTTCCAGCCGGTCACCGAGGCGCTGAGCGCCTACGGGGTGAACATCTTCTGATCGCCCGGCCCGCGACACGGGTAGGACGATCTCACGTGCGGGCCGCGTCCAGGCGCGGCCCGCACGTGCACGTTAAAGAACCTGTACAAACCAGACAAAACACCCTAATGTTGGCATCGCCCCAGTCGGAAACGACTGGGGCGCCAAACTTCTCCCGCCGGCGCGCGCGACGACCGCCCGCGGCCCCTTCCCCCGGACATCTCTCCCCTCCGGGCGTCGTGCGACCCCCTCAATTACGCGTCGTAACGGCTGTGTTACTGTCCGCGTTATGAACAAATCGGCCACTGAGCGGCAGATCGAAATCCTCTGGCCCACCATCGGCGTATCGGTCACAGCAGACCTCGACGGACGCAACCGCGACCTAGCCGACGCGTTGTGGCAGACCCTGCCCTATCGCAGCCTGCAAGGCCACGCCCTCGTGGCGGGCCACCACCTCTACCACCTGGCCCCGATGCCCGAGTTGCTGCACGTCCCGGGCGTCCACAAGATCGACCGGCGGATCGCGCCGGACGGCTCGGTGTTCTGCTCCCGCCTCCAGCACCTCGGCATCAAGTACGGCCCGCTGAGCGAGCCGATGCCCGCCACGCCCATCGGCACCGTCCGCGAGGAGGACCTCGACGCGCTCGCCGAGGCCGGGAAGGCGGTGTGGCAGTCGGTGTACTCCGGCGGCGAGCCCGTGATCGTCGAGGTCCGCAGGGCCGGCGACGGCGGCGGCCACCAGCTGCGCCGCCCGACGGCCCGGCACGCCGAGGCCGACCAGCTCCTCGCCGAGCTGCACGACGAGATCGAGCGCATCTGGCTCGACCCGCCCCAGGAGCTGGTCGACCTGCACGAGGGCCGGATCGCCTCGGGCGCGGGCAGCTTCGGCACCACCCTGACCACGATGCTGTTCGTCAACGGCGAGACCCGCCCGCTCGGCTACTGCTGCTACTCCGGCCTGGTCAGGGCCGCCCAGCAGCAGCTCCCGCTGGAGTTCCTGCAGCAGATGGCGCGCATCATGGCCGCCACCCCGGCCGAGTTCCTCGGCTACTGCGGGCTCAACAAGCTGCACCAGTTCACCGAGCGCGCGCTGGAGATCACCGACCAGCTCCAGGACCGCGAGGACTTCGTCGCGCTCATGAGCCACATGGCCCTGTACGTCAACTGCCTGGGCGCCTGGAACCTCCAGCTCTTCCCGTGGCAGGTGGACGAGCACCTGCGCGCGGACGGTTCGGTGGCCCCGGTCACCGGCCCGATGCTGACTCCGTTCAAGGGCGGGACGGTGGCCCCGGCATGAGCCAGGCCGACCAGGCCGAGGTGGTGGTCATCGGCGGCGGGGTGATCGGGCTGTCGATCGCGGCCCACCTGGCCGAGGCCGGGATCGAGACCATCGTGCTGGAGCGCGACGACCTGGCCTCCGGCGCCTCGCGGGCCACCGCGGACGTGCTGCGCGCCTACTTCTCCGGCGACCCGGTCAGCTCGGCGATGGCGGTGCGCAGCCTGTCGGCCTATCACTCGTTCCCGAGCTGGCCCGGCACCGAGCTGCCGATGCGGCAGGTGGGCTACCTCGTGCTGTTCACCGAACGGGAGCAGGTGAACAGGTTCGAGGCCGAGCTGCCGGCGCAGCGGGCCGCGGGCGTGGACGTGTCGCTGATCGGCGCGGAGGAGGCCCGGCGGCTCAACCCGCTGGTCGAGGAGCCGTCGCTGCTGGCGGCCGCGTGGTCGCCGCAGGCGTTCGTGAGCGACACGGCCGCCATCGTGCAGGCGTACGCGGAGGGGGCGGCGCGGGCGGGGGCCTCGCTGCGCACCGGCTGCGCCGTCACCGCCGTCGACCCGGCCACCGGGCGCGTCGAGACCGCGGACGGCACGTTCACCGCGCAGGCGATCGTGTGCGCGGCAGGGGCCTGGTCGGGCTGGATCGCGTCGGCGGCGGGCGTTGACCTGCCGCTGACCGGTCCGGCGGTGCAGGAGCTGCTCACCACCGGCCCGCTGCCCGAGGTGCCCGACATGCCGGTCACCCTGCACGCCGCCAGCGGGCTGCTGATCCGCCGGCGCGGCGACCGGATCCTGATCGGCATGGGCAACCCCGGCACCGACCGGGACGCCTGGTTCGTCAGGGCCAGGGAACAACTCGCCACCACCTACCCCGGCCTGGACCTGTCCGGGCTGGAGACGGCGGTGCGCGGCCCGCGGGACGCCAGCCCCGACCGGTCGGCCTTCATCGGCCGGCTGCCCGGATCGCCGGCGTTCCTGTACGCGACCGGGTTCTCCGGCCACGGGCTGTGCAACGCCCCGGCGGCCGGGGAGCTGGTCCGCGACCTGTATCTGGGCAACGACCCGGCGGACGCGTTCGGCTTCGACCCGGCCGCGCTGTCGGCCGGCGCGCGGCGGCTCTCACGCTGAACCGCGCTGGGGGGAGACAACGATGACCACGAATCCGTACGCCACTTCGCCCTTCGGCTACGCGGCCGAACCGACGGCCGCGCCGTACTCGATCGTCGAGCTCATGCCCGGCGCCCGCAACCTGGTGCACTACCTGCGGGTGGCGCCGGGCGAGCGGGTGCTGGTGCTGGCCGAGCACACCGTCGATCCGGTCGTCGTCCAGGCCATCGCGGCCGCGGCCGCCTACCGGGACGCCGACGTGCACATCCTGTCGGTGGCGCCGTTCAGCCCCGGCGGATGGGACAGCGGGGCCGGGCACCACGTCGAGCGGGCCGCCGTCGGGGCGTCGGACGTGGTCATCGCCTGCACCTGGTGGGGCGAGGTGCACACCGCGCCGCTGTTCTTCGACGAGATCGCGGCGCTGCCGGTCAGGTTCGCGTCCCTGCACATGAGCGCCACGGCGGGCGCGCTGCTCACCGGCGCCCGCCTGCCCAACGAGGTCTTCTACGCCCTGGCGCACCGCACGCTGGAGAAGCTGGGCGCGGCCGCGAGGATCCGGGTCACCTCGACGGCCGGCACCGACCTCACGCTGTCCGGGCTGACCCTCATGCCGGACGCCGAGCCTCCGGGCCCCGGCCAGTGGCGGCCCTTCCCGTACGGGGGCGTCAACTTCTGGCCCGCCGACACCGAGGGCGTGCTCGTCGTCGAGGACTCCACGGTCACCGGCGTGCCCGAGGAGCCGCTGAGCGTCATCCTGGCCGGCAACGTGGTGCAGAAGATCGAGGGCGGGACGTCCGCCGACCGGCTGCGCCGCTTCTCGCCCGGCGGCTACTACCTGCGGCACGCGCTGATCGGGCTGAACCCGAAGGTGCGGGTGGCCGGCGGCACCCAGTTCGAGCGGGAGAAGCACGCCGGCGCGTTCTACTGCGGGCTCGACGCGCTCACCGACGGCGTGGCCGTCACCACCGCGCCCGGCCACGCCCACTGCGACTGCCAGGTCGACCGGCCCACCCTGTACGCCGACGACGAGCCGCTCGTCCTCGACGGCCGGCTCCTGCTGCTCGACGACCCGGAGATCCGCCGGGTGGCCGAGCGCTTCGGGCCGCCGGACGTGATCCTCGACGACAACCCGGTCATGGTCCTGCCCCGCCGCTTCAGCGGGGCGGCGTCGAGCCGATGACCGCCGAACCGTACAAGACAGACAGGATGACCATGGATCCCGAGTTCGTTCTCGACCCGGCCACCCTTGACCTGCACGCGAGCGACGAGCGGCTGCGCCGGGCCGGGCCGCTCGTCCCCGTACTGGTCGAGGGGGTGCGGGCCTGGGCCGCCGTCAGCCACTCGACGCTGGAGGCGGTGCTGTCGCACCCGGCGATGACGCGCGACATCCGCTACTGGGACCCCGAGGCCCGCGCCGCGGCGCCGGAGGGCACGTCGCTGATGCGGCTGGTCACCGACGCGTCCATGCTCAACGCCGACGGCGAGGAGCACCGGCGGCTGCGCGGCCCGCTGGTCAAGCTGTTCAGCGCGCGCCAGGTGCAGCGGATGGAGCCGTGGATCACCTCCATCGTCGGCGACCTGCTGGAGGACCTGGCGGCCCGGCCGCCGGGCGAGCCGGTCGACCTGCGGGCCGAGTACGCCTACCCGCTGCCGTTGCGCGTCATCGTCGAGATGCTGGGCGTCCCCGAGGTCCTCCGGGAGCGCCTGCGCGAGCTGACCGACCAGGTGGTGCAGCTCGACCGGTGCCCGCCGGACGGCCCGCAGGGACGCAGGGCGCTGTTCGACCTGGTCGCCGAGATCATCGAGCTGCGGCGCGGCACGCCCGGCGAGGACCTGACGACCGAGCTGATCGCGCTGCACGGGCAGGGACGGCTGGACGACGCCGAACTGCAGGACACCGTGCAGGTGCTGCTGATCGCCGGCCACGTGACGACCATCAACCTCATCGCGCACGCCGTCCGCGCCCTGCTGGGCCGGCCCGAGCAGCTTGAGCTGCTGCGCTCGGGGGCCGTGCCGTGGAGCGCGGCCGTGGAGGAGGCGCTGCGCTGGGAGTCGCCCAACGCCTACTTCCCGATGCGCTACGCCATGGAGGACCTGGAGATCGAGGGCGTCCGGCTGCGGGCGGGCGAGGCGGTGCTCGCCTGTTTCTCCGCCGCCGGGCGCGACCCCGAGCGGTTCGGTGAGAACGCCGCCGACTTCGACGTGACCAGGCCGTCCGTGCCGCATCTCGCGTTCGGGCACGGGCCGCACTTCTGCCTGGGCGCGCCGCTGGCCCGGTTGCAGGCCGAGGTCGCGCTGCCGGCCCTGTTCGCGACGTTCCCCGGCATGCGGGCCGCCGGGCCGCTGGACGACCTGCCGCGGCTCACCTCGCTGCTGGACAACGGCGTGCGCGCCCTGCCGGTGCTGCTCGGGCCGCGCGCCTGAGCCGCGTCCCGTCCGGTTTATCCGAGATTGCGCATCTTCGAGGAGCGCCTTCTCAGAGAGTGCCGCATCCGGACGGGTCCGTTGCGGCGGCTGCGCCGGGTGTTTTTAGCTGAATATCCAGGCTCGGGAACCGGATCGACCCCAGGGGATATTCATGCAGACGCCCATTGCCCCCATAGGCGCGCACAGCATGCTCGTGTTTCTGCTCCAGATCGCAGTGATGCTCGCGCTCGCCCTGGGACTCGGGTCGCTGGCGGCCCGGTTCCGGCTGCCCGCCGTGGTGGGCGAGCTGTTCGCCGGCGTGCTGCTCGGGCCGTCGATCCTGGCGCACGTCGCGCCGGACCTCCAGCGCTGGCTCTTCCCCGCCGACCCCGGCCAGTTCCACCTCCTGGACGCCGTCGGGCAGATCGGCGTGCTGCTGCTGGTCGGGCTGACCGGCATCCACATGGACCTGAAGCTGGTTCGCCGGCGGGCGGCCACCGCGGCCGGGGTCAGCGCGGGCGGCCTGATCATCCCGCTCGGGCTCGGCATCGCCACCGGGTTCCTGCTGCCCAGGGCCATCGTCCCCGACGGCACCGACACGACGGTGTTCGCGCTGTTCATGGGCGTGGCGATGTGCGTGAGCGCGATCCCCGTGCTGGCCAAGACGCTGATCGACATGCGGCTGCTGCACCGCAACATCGGCCAGCTCACCCTCACCGCCGGGATGATCGACGACGCGTTCGGCTGGTTCATGCTCTCGATCGTCAGCGCCATGGCCGTCAACGCGGTCACCACGGGCACCGTGCTCACCTCGCTGGCCTACCTCGTGGCCATCGTCGTGCTGGCCCTGACCGTCGGGCGTCCGCTGGTGCGCGGCGCGATGCGGCTGGCGGCCAGGTCGCCGGAGGCAGGCCCGACGGTCGGGACGGCGGTCGTGCTCGTCATCCTGGCCTCGGCCGGGACGCACGCGCTCGGCTTGGAGTCGGTCTTCGGCGCGTTCGTGATGGGCATGCTGATCGGCAGCGCGGGCCGGGTGGACCCGGCCCGGCTGGCGCCGCTGCGCACGGTGACGCTGTACGGCTTCGCCCCCGTCTTCTTCGCCACCGCCGGGCTGCGGATGGACCTGACCGCGCTGACCCGCCTGCCGGTGCTGCTGGCCGGGCTCGCGGTGCTGGCCGTCGCGATCGTCGGCAAGTTCGTCGGCGCGTACGCCGGCGCCCGGCTGAGCCGGCTCAACCGCTGGGAGGCCCTGGCCCTGGGCGCCGGGCTCAACGCGCGCGGCGTGATCGAGGTCGTGGTCGCCATGGTCGGCCTGCGGCTGGGCATCCTGAGCGTGGAGGCGTACACGCTGGTGGTGCTGGTCGCGATCGTCACCTCGCTGATGACCCCGCCCATCCTGCGCGCGGCGATGTCCCGGGTGGAGCAGACCGCCGACGAGGAGATCCGCGAGACCGCCCACCGGGCCTGGACCACCACGGGCAGCAGCACCTCCGCCTGACCGGCCGTAGCCCCTAGTGTTGACCGCATGTCCGAAATGCCATCGCGGGTCGAACTGCGCCCGCTCACCCTCTCCGACCAGGACGAATTCTGCTCGCTCGTCCGGGCCAGCGCCGCGCTGCATCTGCCATGGATGCAGCTGCCCTCGACCGCGGAGGGGTTCCGTGCCTGGATGCACCGCTTCGACGACGGCCTCAACCTGGGCTTCCTGATCCGCGTCCGGGAGACCGGAGCCGTCGCGGGAACGGTGAACATCAACTCGATCATCCGGGGCCGCTACCAGGGCGCGTCCGTCGGCTACGCGGCCTTCGCGCCGTCCGCGGGGCGGGGGTACATGACGGAAGGGCTCACCCTCACCCTTCGGCACGCCTTCACCGACCTGCGGCTCCACCGCCTGGAGGCCAACATCCAGCCGGGGAACGAGGCGTCCCTGGCGCTGGCCCGGCGGCTGGGCTTCCGCTACGAAGGGCTGTCGGCCGCCTACCTCTACATCGACGGCGCCTGGCGCGACCACGAACGCTGGTCCATCACCGCCCCCGCCCCCTGGACGCCCGACCCGTCCCTGCCGGAGGCATGAGCCTCCTTACGTGATCCCCGGCGTTGACATTGCTAGTTGTTTCAGTCAGAGTTGAAACAACTAGCAACACGGACCGGAGGGGCCCATGAGCGCCGAGGAACAGCAGGACCGGCTGCTCCCATGGGTGGAGCGGGTGACCGCCTTCTGCGTCGAGGAGTGGGGGCTGCCCCCCATCACCGGGCGCATCCTCGGCTGGCTCATGATCTGCGACCCCGCCGAGCAGTCCGCCGGCCAGATCGCCGAGGCGATCCGGGCCAGCCGCGCCTCGCTCACCTCGAACATGCGCTTCCTCACCGCCATCGGCCTGGTCGCGAAGGTCCGCAGGCCCGCCGACCGCACCTCCTACTACCGCATCGAGGACGACGCCTGGCAGAAGGTCGTCCAGCGCAAGCTCGACAGCCTGAGCGCCTTCGGCGAGATCGCCGGCGAAGGGATCGGCCTCGTCGGCGGCGAGGGTCACCGCGCCGAGCGCATCAGGGCCGCCCACGACTCCCTGACGTGGCTGCAGGACCTCGCAGCCCGCCATCCGCCACGCCGTTAGGAAATCCCGTGCACCTCCTGCGCCCCGAACTCGGGCTGATCCAGGAAACGCTGCTGCTCACCCTCCACGCCAGAGCCCTGGACGCCGGGTCGCCCGGCGCGATCCTGGGCGACCGGCTCTCGGCCGAGCTGGCCGGCCGCATCGACTACGACTTCGGCAGGCTGAAGGTCAAGCCCGACCTGGTCGCCACCACCGCGCTGCGCGCGAAGAAGCTCGACGACGCCGTCCGCGCCTTCGTCGCCGCCCGTCCCGGTTGCGTGGTGATCGACCTGGGCTGCGGCCTGGACACCAGGATGTGGCGGTGCGATCCCCCGCCGGGCGTCGACTGGTACGACGTCGACTTCCCCGAGGTGGTGGCCCTGCGAGCCGAGTGCCTGCCGGGCGGTTCGCACCTGGTGGGAGCCGATCTCACCTCGTCCGGCTGGCTCGCGGACGTCCCCGGCGACCGGCCGGCGATGGTCGTCGCCGAGGGGCTGCTGCCGTTCATGCCCGGCGACTCCTTCGCGGCGATGGCCCGCGACCTGACCCGTCATTTCCCCTCGGGCGAGCTCGCGATCAACGGCTACACCCGCTTCGCCGCCTGGGCCATGAAGTACCACCCGAGCATCAAGGCGCTCGGCGTCAAGGCGGCCCAGGGCTTCGACGACCCCCGCGAGCCGGAGTCCTGGGGAGCCGGTCTCGAACTGGCCGAGGAGCAGCTCCTCGTCCGCGCGCCGGAGGTCGCCGGGTTCCCGCAGCCGCTTCGCGCGCTCACCCGGCTCACCGCCCTCAGCACGGCCCTGTCGCGGCAGGGCGCGCGCGTCCTGCGCTACCGGTTCTGACCGGCGGCCTCCCCCGGCCGCGTCCGGACGACCCGGGTGGCCGTCACGAGGTCGTGCAGGGCGGCCCGGTCGCGGCGGGCCAGCACCAGCACGATCGTGGCCCCGGCCAGCGCGTACGCCGCGACCAGCAGAGGCATGGCGACGGCCGACTCCTGGTCACGGGCCAGCCGGGACACCGCCATGTGGGCGCACTGCCACGGCAGCAGCTTGACCAGGCCGCGCGCCACGATCCGCGCCGCACCGGGCCGCCCGCCACCGGCCAGGACCACGACGAGCCCCGCCCGCCGCTTGCCCCACGTCGCCTGCCGCCGCCCCGCCTCCCCCAGGGTCAGGTACGTCAGCACAGGCAGCACGGACAGGGCGGTGATCAGCACATCGGTGCCCACCACGCCGAGCCCGTCGAACACCGCCGCCCCCGCCAGGCGCAGCGGGACGAACACCACGGCCAGCAGGACCAGCCAGGCGACGATCACCAGATAGTCCCAGCCCGCCGCCACCAGCCTCGGCCGTAACCCCACCCGGCCACCCCGCGTCCGCTCCCGCTCGTTCAGCACGCGTCGCCTCCACTCACCATGACCTTCACAGAACGGAGCCCGATCCTCGCACGGCCGCCCCGACAGGGGGGTACGCCCCCTGCCGGGACGTCCGGATCAGCCGGACGTGGTGGTGATGGCACCGGTCCAGCGGTTGGCCGCGTCCCGGTAGACCTGGAACAGGGCGCTGTCGAAGTACGGGGAGACGCCGGTGTCGTACCGTTCGTCACCGTCGGTGTCGGCGACGCCAATCGTGAGGCCGGTCAGGTAGCCGGCGCGGGTCTCCTCGTCGTACCCGCTCACCCACGCCGACCCCAGCGAGCCGTCGCCCGTGAAGGGCGAGTCCACCCCGATGGGCCGGTCCATGCGCGGCGGCCTGGTGGTCCGCACGGCGAACGTCGGCCCGGTCGAACGTTCGAGGGTCCCGCCCGTGTACGGGCCGGTGCCGTCGGGATGGACCCCGGCGGGGTAGCCGAAGACGTCGGCGACGGGCGGGAGCGGCTGGTTGACCGCCAGCCCCATGCCGCCGACCCGGTCGCCCAGGCGTCCGACGTGGGTCAGCACGTCCGGGGCGGACAGGACGACGCCGCTGTGGACGGTGGCGAAGGCGTAGTCCCGGTCGAAGTCGCGGATGTCGTCGAAGTCGTAGTGGGAGATGCCCTGCTTGCCGACGTACAGGCCGAACGGGGTCGCGCCGTCGGAGTACGCCGGGACGAAGACCCACTTGCCGAGCGCGCCCATCGGTGCCTCGACGTCGAACACGCAGTGGCCCGCGGTGGCGACGAGATTGCGGTAGTTCGACTGCACCGAAGTGCCGGTGCACCAGTGGGGCTGGTTGTCGCTGCCGATGAAGAACACCTTGCCGGACGTCACGGCTCCGTCCCCTGGCGGGTCCTCCGGCCCGATCGGGGAGATGCTGACCGGCGGCCCGTCGGGAACGACCCCGGTGGACAGGCGTTCACCGGGGGCCACGGTCAGAACGGTGTACGGCGTGGCGTTCCGCAGGT
Source organism: Nonomuraea sp. NPDC001699 (assembly GCF_053596455.1). Taxonomy (NCBI): domain Bacteria; kingdom Bacillati; phylum Actinomycetota; class Actinomycetes; order Streptosporangiales; family Streptosporangiaceae; genus Nonomuraea; species Nonomuraea sp. NPDC001699. Next base: position 149,934 of record NZ_JBSFGF010000011.1, read on the forward strand.
TGGCGGCCCCGTCGGCGAGCCAGAACCGGGCCACCTCCCTGGCCTGCTCCACGACCGGGGCCAGCGGGACCGTCGCGACGGTGGCCGCCCGCGCGGGGCCCGCCACGACAACGGAACCCAGCAGGCTCAACCCGGCGACTGACGCGATCATCGCACGCCTCAAGGACATCTCTCCCGTCCGGTGGAGCCGGCCGCTCCGCACGGCCGGCGATCACCGAGATCGTAAGCACGACCGACGGCGGAAGCCCACGGTTTTTAGATCACATGTTCGAAACGGGTTCCGAAAGCGCGCGGATCAGGACTGCTTGCGGCCCACCGCGCACAGGTGGTAGTCGCCGTGGATCGGGGACGGGTCCGTGTCCGGGTCGGGACGCCACTCGCGGGTGTTGACGATGCCCGGCTCCAGGAGGTCGAAGCCGTCCAGGAGGGAGGCGAACACCGACCGCCTGCGGGCCGTGAACGGCGAGGTCGCGTTCCGGTAGACGGCGCTGACGTCGTCGGCCTTGCTCGGCATGGTGTCCGGGGCGACGTGCGTCAGCACGATGTGGCTGCCCGCCGGCAGCAGGTCGCGGTAACGGTGGACGATGCCGACCGGGTCCTCGTCGTCGGTGACGAAGTGCAGCAGCGAGACCACGAGCAGCGCGATCGGCCGGGAGAAGTCCAGCACCTCGGCCGCCCGCTCCATGACGGCCTCCGGCCGCCGCAGGTCGCCCTCCTGGACGGTGACGTCCGGCGAACGGCCGAGCAGGGCACGGGAGTGGGTCAGCACGACCGAGTCGTTGTCCACGTAGACGATCTTCGCGCCCTCGACCACCTCGTGCACGTGGCCGGCGGTCGGCAGCCCCGACCCGATGTCGAGGAACTGGTCGACGCCCTCCTGCCGCAGGTGGCGCACGGCGCGCTGCAGGAAGGCCCGGCTGTTGCGCGCGTCGCCCCTGATCTCGGGGATGATCGACAGCACCTTCTCCGCGGCGTCCCGGTCGGACGCGAAGTTGTCCTTCCCGCCGAGGTAGTAGTCGTACATCCGCGCCACGTTGGGCACCGCGGCGCTGACGCCCGGCGGGACTCGGTCACTCATCATGCCCCAAACCTAGACGATCTAGGGCTGACGTTGGGATGATCTCTGCCATGTTAGGTCTCGACGCCTCGACGGGCATCAGCAGGACCAACCTCTGGGCATGCATGGGGCTCGGGCTCCTCGGCACGGCGGTCATCACGTTCCTGCCGGCCGCCCAGCCGTACCTGCTCACCGACGCGCTGGGGCTGTCCGGCGACGAGCTCGGCCGCACCACCGGCTACCTGCAGATCGCCGCCGAGGCGGCGCTCATCCTGAGCCTGGTCTGGTATGGCGCGCTCGCCGACCGCATCGGCCGGCGGCCCGTCGCCGTGGCGGGGCTGCTGCTGTGCGCGGTCGGCGCGGCGCTCTACCCGTTCGCGGGCAACGTCGTCGTCCTGGTCGCGCTGCGGGTCGTCTTCGCCCTCGGGATCGCCGCCCTGAACGTCACCATGTCCGCGATCACCGCCGACTACGTGCGCGACCACGCGCGCGGCAAGGCCTACGGCTGGCTCGGCCTGTTCAGCGGCATCGGCGCGGTGATCGCGGTGCTGGTGCTGGTACGCCTGCCGAACATGCTGGAGAACGGCGGCATGGAAGCGGCCACGGCGGCACGGGTGGGCTTCCTGGTGGTCGCCGGCCTGGTGCTGCTGGGCGCGCTGGCCCTGCGCGGCACGCTCGCGGCCGGCCCGGCCGCGCCCGTCGAGCAGCGCATCGGGCTGGCGCGGCTGGTCGGCAAGGGCGTGCGGCTGGCCCGCGATCCCGGCGTGGCGCTGTCGTACGCGGCGTCCTTCGTGGCCAGGGCCGACCTGGCGCTGGTGGCGAGCTTCCTGTCGTTGTGGATCGTCGACTACGCCAAGGCCGTGCGCGGCATGTCCGCCACCGAGGCCCTGGCCAAGAGCGGCGCGATCGTGGGCATCGCGTACATGGTGATCGTGGTGGGCGCGCCGCTGTTCGGCTGGCTCGGCGACCGGATGCGCCGGCAGGACGTGGTGATCCTGGCCCAGACGCTGGCCGCGGCCGCGTACCTGTCGACGCTGCTGGTCAGCGACCCGCTCGGGCCGGGCATGATGCTGGTGGCGGCCGCCATCGGCCTGGGCGAGATCGGCGTCATCACCACGGCGGGCCCGCTGCTGGCCCAGCAGGTGCCGGCCCGCTACCGGGGGTCCAGCTTCGGCGTCCAGACGCTCTGCGGCGCGATCGGCATCTTCGTCATCTCCGGCGTCGGCGGCTGGCTCTACGACCTGTGGCGTCCCGCGGCGCCCTTCGCGCTGTCGGGCGCGTGCGGCCTGCTGGTCGCCCTGTTCGGCCTGGCCGTCCGCCGCCGCGTCACCGCCCACCCGGAGGTCGCTCCGGACCTCACCCCGGACCGTACGGCCTGACCGCTGACCCGGGCGAACCTTCGGAAGGGCATCCGTCCCGCTGAGCCCGCTGTGGTGGAGCGCGTTACACGGACGCGCTCCATGCGGCGGTGCGCGAGCGCGGCGTTCGTCGGCGCATGGGGTCGTCAGCGCATGGAGCAGACGGACAGGACGCCGGAGGCGTCGCCGCCGTAGCGTGTCCAGTCCGCGTCTCCCGCGAACCTCGTCCACTCCTCCCAGGTGAGAGGGTCCCCGCCACCGGCCTGCGAACACATCGCTCCCAGGGGATCCGCCATGACGCGGTCCAGGTCGTGAAGGTCCCAGAGGAAGATCCCGCGGTAGGGGTCGGCCATGAGGGCGACCCGGCTGTCCGCGCTGAGCGCGACGGCGTCGACGTCCTCCGTGTTCCCCTTCAGCGCGGCGAGCCGGACGGGCCGCGCCGGGCGGGAGAGGTCCCACAGGAACCCGTCGCCGAGGCTGGTGCCGAGGAGGGCTCTCCGCCCGTCGGGCGTCAGGGCGATCTGGGTGACGTCCGGAACATCCATGCCACCGGTCTCTCCAGGATCGGCGGGATTGTGCAGATCCCACGCTCTCACCCGTTCGGCGCCGGCGACCAGAGCGATCCGGCCGTCCCCGCTCATCCCCAGCGCCTCCGTGAGACTGCCGGGAAAGGCAGGGTCGGCTGACCTGACGGGATGCTTGGGGTCCGCCAGATTCCAGACGACCGTCGAACCCCGTTCCCCGACGGTGACGGCCGTGCGGCCCTCACCGCTCAACGCCAGGTCCTGGACGCCGTCATGGCCGGCCTCGATGACCGAGGACCGGACCGGGCGGGATCGATCGGCCAGATTCCACACGAGCAGGTCGCCGTCATCGTCGGCGACCAGCGCGGTGCGACCGTCACCGGACAGCGCGATCTTACGTGCCGCCCCGCCCTTCGCCCTGCCCTCGAGAGTGGTCCCGCGGACGGGACGGGCCGGGTCGGTGAGATCCCAGACGATCGCGGAGCCGTCATCACCACCGATCAGCGCCGTCCGCCCGTCGGCCGACAACGCCACCGCGGTCACCTCCTCAAGCCCTTTCAGCACGGCGAGCCGATCCGCCTTCTCGGTGATGTCCGGATCCAGCCAGGTGCGAAGGTCGAGCACGCTCACGCCGTCCGTGCCCTTTGTGAGAGCGATCCGCCCGTCGGCGCTCAGGGCCATGGCCTGAACGCCGGTGGGGGTGGGCTCCGCCAGATGTGCGCGCCGCCACATGAGCAGGGTGTCCGTCAGCCCGGCACGGGTCTGCTCGTCGGCATGGAGTGCGACGGCGGCCGCCCCGAGTTTCCGTGCCTTGACCGGATCCGTGTCGCGCAGTTCAGCGGCATGGAGCGCGAGCAGGCGGGCCACGGCCAGACGTTCCTGGCTCGACGCCTTGTCATGCTCGCGCTTCCAGGCGAATCCGCCGGCCCCCACGCCGAGAACCAGGCAGAGAGCAAGCACCATGGCGAGACGACGGCCGGAGCGGGGTGAACTGCGCCTGGCCTCGGCCGGATCATCCGTCATCTGCTCTCCGTCAACTTCGTCGTTCCGGCTCACAGCGGCGCATATTTGGTGTCTATGATGTGCGCGTACTCAGGCTTGCACACGGTCGCGTATTTGCTGAACTTACAGTTGCTCGTCTTGGTGATGACGGCGATACCGGAGCCCTCGCCGTGCGACCTGCTCCCGCTGCTGGCAGCGGCGATCGCATTGTCCTGCATATCTTTGAGCACTCCGTTGATGATGTCGATCACCGCCTTCACCACCCCGCAGCCCGCGGCGACGAGCGGCTGTTCGACGCCCATGACGGCCGCGCAGATGTCGAGCCCGGAGCTGATGATGACCATCGGCAGCTCTCCGCCCTTCTCCAGGGTCCCCTTGTCGTCGTCGCTCAGGTAGGTGACGCACACGCCGCCGCCCTTGCCGTTCTCGCAGATGGCGTAGGAGACGTCCTGCCAGCTTTCTCCTTGCGTGCAGTTGCTGCCTCTGAGCCCCTTGAGATCCTTGCAGTCCTCAAGGAACGAGTTATAGGTCTTGCCGCAGATCCCCTTTTCGGAGAGGACCTTCTGGTTCACGCTGTCCCGGCAGTGGAACAGCACGTTCACTCCGAAAGCGCATTCGTTCGCCGACATCCCGCGGCCACGCTTGTAACAAGACAGGAACTTGTCGTCAACGTCGTCACACTTGACGTTGGTGTGTTTCTTGCAGCGGAAGACGACCTCCGACATGGTGCTGCATCCTGGATCGTCGCCTCTCTTGTCGGCACGGCACGAGTAATAGTCGAAACGCACGTTCTCGCAACCGCCGACCCCCTGGCCGTATCCGGGACGCGAACCGTTCTCGGCTCCGAACATGCAGCGGCGAACCTCACGTCCCGCCCCCGAGCAGACGTCGTCACTCTTGCGCGACTCGTAGTCGCTGCCCTTCCGGCAGGTGACATATTCGTCGGCGAAGGACCCGCAGATCTTGGCGCTTCCCTTGTAGTTTCCGGCACGGCGCTCGTTGCGGCAGTCGACGTAGTCGTCCTTCATGCCCTGGCAGATGTTCTTACCGGTCTTGCCCTTGTTCTCCTTGGTGCAGCTCGTGTATTCCTTCGCCGCGTCCTTGCAGATGGGATCCTTGCTCTTCTTGCCGCCCTGGGGGCAGCTCAGCGCCTTCATCGTGGCGCCGCCCGCCGACGTGGCGATGCTCAGGCCTCCGGACTTGTTCCACAACATGTTCTTGACCATGCCGGCGAGCTTGCCCATGACCTTGCTCAGAGCCTTGTGGCCGTCAGGGTCGATGTTGGTGAGGGGGTTGTCGTTGGCGTAGGCGTAACGGTTGAGCTGGACGCTGGGGTCCGCGTTCTGACTCAGCGTGTCACCCGAGACGAAGCTGCCCGTACTGGGTTGGTACCAGCGGGCGGCCATGTTGATCTTGCCGGAGTCCGGGTCGGTGTAGGCGCCTTGGTAGCCGAGGGCGTGGGCGTTGCCGGTTCGGGTGATGACCTCACCGAAGGGGTCGTAGGCGACCGAATCGATGAGGGAGGTGCCGTCCGCCTTGAACGCCCCGACGAGGTCGCCGCGCAGGTCGGAGAAGGCGAGCTGGGCGCCCGCGCCGTCGCTGATGCCCAGCGTGCGGCCCAGCGCGTCCCGGCCGAAGGCCGCTCGCACGACATTGGCGGCATCCGTCACGCACACGAGGTTGTCGGACAGGCCGTCGTAGACGTGGCGAGTGGTCTGCTGCCCTTGAGTGCGGGTTTCGACCCGATCCAGGCCGTCGTAGTGGTACGTGACGCCGTCGTCCTGCACAAGCCGGTCGAAGGCGTCGAACTTGGTCAAGCGCACGATTCCGGCTGAGTCCTCGGCCAGGGTGCCGCGCGCCGTGTAGGTGTAGGAGTGGCCGTCTCCCGACGTCAGGCGGTTTCGCTCGTCGTAGGTGTAGGTCTTGTCGCCGGCCTTGGTCCGGTTGCCGGCCGCGTCCCAGCCGTAGTCGGTCTTCTTGCCGTCCGGGGCGGTCCACGAGGTGAGCCGGTTGGCCCAGTCGTAGGTGTAGGTGTTGGTCCCGGCTCCCGCCGTACCGCTGGTGGTCTTGGCGACGAGGTTGTCGTCCAGGTCATAGCCGTACTCGATCGAGGCGATGGCGCCACCCGACGAAGTCGTGAGCTCGTCCTTGGTCAGCCGGTTCAGACCGTCGTAGGCGTAGGAGCGGCGGGCCCCCGAGGCGCCGTAGGCCATCGACGTCAGGCGCGAGGCCTTGTCGTAGACGTAATCGATGGAGGAGGCGCTGACGGGGTCCACCGTCTGGGTCAGCCGATCGGCGTCGTCCCAGGTGAAGCTGGTGGTTCCGGTGACGTCGACGCGCTGGGCGAGCCTGTTGTCGGCGTCGTAGGCAAAGGCGTTCAGGTCGCCGCCCGTTCCCGCCGCCTTGAGCAGCAGGCCGCGATCGTTGAGCGTGAAGCTCAGACCGTTCGCCGCCACCATCCTGCCGGCCTGATCGTAGCCGAACGTCTTGTCCTCGGTGGCGACCTCGGCGCCGGTGCCGGACTGCTTGGTCAGCCTGTTGAGCTCGTCGAACACGCGGTCTACGCGCACTCCGCCGGGAATGAGGCTGGTCACGGGGTTGCCGGCCGCGTCGTAGGCGGTGGTCCAGGTGCGGTCGGACACGTCAGGATGGGCCGCGGTGCTGGGCTCGATGACCGATTCCGCCAGGCCAAGGCTGTTGTAGGTGGTGAAGGTGGCGTTGCCTCGGCCGTCGGTGGAGCGCGTCGGACGACCAACGGCGTCGTAGCCGAAGCTCGTGGTGATCTTTTCGGTGGCCGAGATCGGCTCCTGACGCTCGATCAGCCGGTTCGCGCCGTCGAACACCTGGGTTGCGGTATGGCCTTCGGCAGAGGTCTGGCTGATCGGATTGCCGGCCAGGTCGTAGTCGGCTCTCCTGGTCCGCAGCACGCTGCCGTCGGCGTCCACCTCTTGGATCTGGGTCTTCCTGCCCGCCAGGTCGTAACTGGCAGTGCTTGAGCGGCCCAGCGGGTCGGTGGTCCTGGTGGTGCGCCCGGCCAGGTCGTACGCGAACGTGGTGGTGTTGCCCAGCGCGTCGGTTTCGCTGACGAGGGCGCCGGTCGCGTCATAGGCCCGAGTGCTCGCGTCGCCCGTCGGCCGTGTCGTCCTGGTCACACGGTCGGCGTCGTCGTACTCCATCCTCGTGACGTATACCGCCTGCGACGGCTTGCGCTCGATCGTGGTCAAGGTGATCTGCCGGCCCAGGTCATCGTAGGTCGACTCGGACCGGGCCCCGGTGGGATCGACCGTCCAGAGTGCCTCCCCCAGCAGGTCGAAGCCGTAGGTCCACACGCCGGCCGGGGCCGTACCCGCCTTGGGCGCGGTGACCTGCACCTTGCGGCCGAGCCCGTCGTACACCGCCGTGGTCGTCTGGCCGCGGCGATCCGTCGAGGTGATCAACTGACCCGCGGCGTCGTACGCGGCACTCTCCTTGGGGGTGAGCGGCTGGCCCCCTGGCGGGGTGTAAGCGGGGAACACCTGCTCGACGACGCGTCCGGCCCGGTCGAACGCCGAGGTTGTGGCGCGGCCTTCCGCGTCGACCTGGTGCGTCTTGTCGCCGAAGGTGTTGTAACCCATCTTGGCCGACGGCCTCATGGTGGCCGTGGGGGCGCCGGCGCGTTCGATCGTGATGGACGGCAGCTGAACCTGTGCGACCTGACCCGCCTCATCGTAGGAGAGGGTGGTCGTGAAGGCTGCGGGGTCAGCGCCGGGCGCGTTGCCGCGCGGATCGGTCGTCGAGGTGACCAGGCCGCGGTCGTCCACGGTGAAGCTGGTCACGAGATCTTGACCGCCGTTGTGCACGACCTGCCGGATCGGCCGGTTCGCCTCGTTGTAGGCGTACTCGCTGACCTCCGTGCGGCCGCTGCCTGCGGCGGTCATGCTGATCTTGGTCACGTTGTCGTTGGCGTCGTAGGTCATGGCGGTGACCCGGTTCAGCCGCGCCGGATCGACCGTCTGGGAGACGAGCCGTCCGGCCGCGTCGAAGGTCGCGTCGACCTGTAGCGTTCCCCCGTCGCTGGTCTGGCTCGTCAGGTTGCCGGCGGCGTCGTAGGTTCTGGACTCCAGCACGACGTCACGGGGGGCTGTGGAGCCGTTCAGCCTGACATTCTTGGCGATCTTCTCCGCGGGCATGTTGTCGTCGTAGTAGGTGTAGGCGGTGGTGCGGCCCAACGCGTCGGTCTGCGACGCCATCCGCCCGGCCGGGTCGTAGGCGTTGGAGGTCATGACCAGGTCTGCCGCCTGTTGAGGGGTGACCGGGCTACCGGTCCAGCCCTTGAGGGTGGTCGTGGCCCATTCTCCGCGCGGCGTGTATCCGTAGGCGAAGGTCGTGCCGCGCTCGTCGGTGAAGCTGATCTTCTGGCCCTTGTGGTCGTAGGCGAAGCGCTGGACCCCGCCCTCCGGGCCGGTCGCGGTCTCCACGCGGCCGTAGACGTCGTAGGTGTAGGCAGTGGCGCGAGTGCGGTCGCCGCCGGTGACGTCCGCCAGCGACTCGGTCAAAGGCAGGCCGTCCGCGTCGTACGTTCCGGTCCACAGCGAGGTGTGCGTCACTCCGGTGACGACGTTCTTCACCCCGGTGCCGGTACGGGAGGTGACCCTGCCCAGGGCATCGTAGACGACGTTCGTCTTGACCCCGTCGGGGAACGCCTGCGAGATCTCGCTCACCGTGACCGCGCGGCCCAGCGCGTCGTGCTCGTACTTCTTGGCCAGTCCTCCGGGGCTGGTCTGGACCGCCAGGTCGCCCGCCGCGGTGTAGGTGTACGTGGTCTCGTTGCCCTTGTGGTCCTTGGCCGACTTCAGCAGGCCCGCCGGGGTGAGCCCGCCTCCTTCGGCGGGCTCGGTCCCGTCGCTGTAGGTCTTCACCGTCGTACGCCCCTGCGGGAAGTCCGAGGTGGCCGGGATCGTCTGCTTGATCTGCTCGCCGAAGGAGTTGAAGACCCACGAGGTCTGGTACGTCTCGTCCGCCGGCGCGGACGACCGCGCGTCCCGACGGGCGTTCTCAAGGTCGTTGCGCGGGTCGAAGGGGTTGTCGATGTTCAGGTAGTAGGCGTGGTACTCGGTGGAACAATTGGTGGCGGTCCGGCACGTCTTCTTCGACAGCAGGTTCCCGCGGCTGTCGAACGCCGTCTCCACGACGTTCCCGTTGGGGTCGAAGATCTTCGCCGGATAGCCGCCGACGTCGTAGGTGAACCGGCTGGTCTGGCCGAGTTGGTCGGCCTTGGAGATCGGCCGGTTGCCGCGCAGGGCGTCGTCCACGAAGGTCAGCGTCTTGTCGTGCGGGTCCGTCACCGTGGTGGTGGCGAAGACGAGGACGTTGGTCTCCCTGCTGTAGACCGGGGCCGACAGCTTCCAGGTTCCGCCGTTGGCGTCGGTGTGCTGCGTCAGCCGCCCGCCGTCGGCCGCGTAGACGTTCTCCGCCTCCGTACGGCCCGCCGCGGTGACCGACTTGACGAGCTGCGGCTGCGGCGAGCGCGCCGCGTAGTGGGTCTTGACGACCTGGGCACCCAGCGGCTTGCCGTAGACGGCGACCTCGTCGATGTCACCGGCGAACGGGAAGACCGCGGTGGTTCCCGTGGTGGCGGGCCAGGCGGAGGAGCCGTAGCCGGAGCCGATGCGGGTCTCGTACTGGTTGTAGTGCTCGATCTCACCGGCGAGGGTGCCGACGGCCTGGCCGTCCAGGAAGAGGGTCTGTGTGTCTTCCGCGCCGGACAGGACCACGTGGTGCCAGTTGCCGTCCTTGACCGAGACGGCGGAGGTGATCGGCGTGGCGGCCTTCGTGTAGAACTGGCCGCGGAGCTTGCCGTCCGTGCCGACGTACAGCACGGGTGTGAAGGCGCTGGGGGTGTCGGTGGAGTTCTGGTAGCCGAGGATCGTCCCGGACCCCGTGGTCCTGAACCACGCCTCGACGGCCAGGTTGCCGCCTTGGCCGTTGACGGCGGACTGGGGCAGGGCCACGTACGACGAGGTCGCGGTGCCCTTGAAGCGCATGGCGGTGTCGGGCGAGCCGGTGAGGGCGCCTGGCACGGCCGCGACCACGTCGGGCGTCGTGCCGGTGAGCTTGGCCTCCTCGCCCGGCTCCGGCTGCCAGGGCGTCGCGCTGTCGATCTTCGTGCCGTTGGCGGTTCCGGTCTCGTTCAGCCGCCAGTAGCCCTCGGGGCCGGTGTCGAGCACGGCGCTGCGGTAGCGGGAGGCGTCACCGTAGCTGTAGACGGAGCACGCCGTCGTCGTGCTCGGCGGGCAGACCTTGACGAGCTTGTCGCCGTCGTAGGCGTAGGTCCAGGTGAGCGGCGCGCCGCCGACCGGATCGGTGGAGACGGCGGTGACATGGGCGCCGGTCCAGGTGAAGGTGAGCGACCTGCCGCCGGTGGCGGTGGCCTTGGCGAGCTTGCCGTCGGCTCCGTAGGTCAGCTCCTGGGTGTGGTTACGGTTGTCGGTGACCTTGGTGAGCCGACCGGCCGCGTCGAACCAGTAGGAGGTGGCCGACTTGTCCATCAGCCGCCAGCCGCCTCCGGTCACGTCGGCGAGGGTCGCGAACACCCCGGGCGGCGACGCGTAGGTGGCCTCCGCGGGAGTGCGCGGGGTCTCGCCCTTCCGGACGGCGAAGCGGTGCTGCTCCCCGCCGGGATAGGTGATCAGCACGGTCGAGGTCTTCGGCTCGGGCTCGACCCGCATGTCCCAGCGGGTGGACCAGCCGACGCCGAAGGCGGAATCGGGCCGGAGGTCCAGACTGTTGTACGTGCGCGCCACCGACAGTGGCGGCCCCACCACGGTTACCGATGCGTCGATCGCCGCAGTGGTGTAGTTGCCGGTCGAGTGGTCGAAGGCGAGCCCGTCGCTCCCCTCCCCCAGGGACGCGTTGATGCTCCCCTGCTCAGGAACAGGGACGAAGGCCCGCCAGGCGGACGTCACGGTGGTACCGCCGCCCATCGCCTTGGCCTGCCACCAATACGTCTGTCCCCACTTCAATTTGTCGCCTGGCACCGTCCAGGCACCCGACTTGCCCCAGTCCGGCGATGTCTCGCACCAGGACCAGGTCGGTTGCTTGCCCGCGCAGACCTGGAACCAGTACGTCACCTCCGTCGCCGGGTCGGCCGGACGCGCATGAGCCGACAGGGTGGGAGTGAGCGTGCCGACACGGGTGTTGTTGGCCGGCGAGAAGGTCTCGAACGGCAGTGCGTTGATCTTCGCGGACTGCCATTCCGACCACGGCCCGCCGACTCCGGACGTGGTGACCGCGCGCACCCGCCAGCGGACCAGCCAGCCGTCCCGCAGCTTGTCCGACGGCACGCCCAACCAGGCCTCCCTGCCGGAGGCGGCCGGGGTGGTACCGGTTGCCGCGTAGATGGAGCCCTTGCCCTGCTCAGGCACGGCGGGGTCGTGCTCGATCTCGACGCCCAGGTTCATCGCGCGGTTCTCGGCGTCGGTGACCTTGGCGTACACGGACGGGGTCAGGGACTGCGTGGTCCAGGAGGCGGTGCCGCGGGTGGCGGGGTCCAGGCCGGGCGCCTCGGCAGACGGCTTGGTCAGGTCGACCCGCGCCGTCTGCCACTCGATCCAGGGGCCGGCGACGCCCGTGGTGGTCTCGCCGCGCACCCGCCAGCGCACCCGCCATCCGTCGCGCAGCTTGCCGGCGGGCACCTGGAGCCACGCGGTACGGCCGGACGCCGAGGACGCGCTTCCCCTGCCGCTGTAGATCAGCCCGGAGCCCTGCGCCGGAGCCGAGGGATCATGCTCGATCTCCACGCCCAGGAAGGACGCGCGGCTCTCGGGGTCGGTGACGGTCGCGTAGACCGACGGAGTCAGTGAGGGCAGTGTCCACTGACCGGCGCCGGACGTGCCCGGCGTCATGCCCGGGGCGGCGGCCGACGGCTTCTTCAGGTCCACGCTCGCGTACTGCCAGGCCGACCAGGCGCCGGCCGTCCCGGACGTGGGGACGCCGCGCACCCGCCAGCGCACCCGCCATCCGTCGCGCAGCTTGCCGGCGGGCACCTGGAGCCAGGCGTTGGAGCCGGACGGGTAGGACGTCGTGTCCTTGCCGGCGTAGATCAGCCCGGTGCCCTGCGCGGGGACGGCCGGATCGTGCTCGATCTCCGTCCCCAAGGAGGAGGCGGCGCCGTTCGAGGTGGTGACCTTCATGTAGAGCCAGGGGGTGAGCGAGGACAGCGTCCAGGTGCCCGTGCCCTGGGTGGCGGGCATCGCGCCGAGGCCCGCCCCGGCGGGCCTGCCCACCTCGATCATGCCGAACTGCCATTCGGACCAGGGGCCGGTGATCGGCGTGGTGCCCGGGATCACCGCCCGCACCCGCATCCGGACGAACCAGCCGTCCTGCAGTTTCCCGGCCGGCACGGTGACCGCCGAATACGCGGACGAGGACGACGTCACCGGCCCGGTGCCGGACCAGATCAGCCCGCTGCCCTGGGCGGAGGCCGACGGGTCGTGCTCGACCTCGACCGCCAGCGCGCCGTACCGGTCCGACGGATCCGTGATCCGGCCCTCGAAGGTGGGTGTGGCCGACGAGAAGGACCACAGGGTGCTCTCGGACGCGGGGGAGCCCCACCAGCTCTCGACGATCGGCTTGGTGGTGTCGACCCTGCCCAGCCGCCATTCGGACCAGGGGCCGGTGATCGGCGTGGTGCCCGGGATCACCGCCCGCACCCGCATGCGGACGAGCCAGCCGTCACGTAGCTTCCCGGCCGGCACGGTGACCGCCGAGTACGCCGACGTGGCTGACGTCACCGATCCGGTCGCCGCCCAGATCTGCCCGCTGCCCTGGGCGGGAACCGACGGGTCGTGCTCGACCTCGACCGCGAGCGCGCCGTACCGGCCCGACGGATCCGTGACCCGGCCCTCGAACCGCGGCGTCAGGGAGGAGAAGGTCCAGGTCGACGCCTCGCCCTCCATGAGCGGCCCGGCCCACCACGACTCCACCACCGGCTTGGTGGTGTCGACCCGCCCGGTCCGCCAGGCCGACCATGGTCCTGTGACGGGAGAGCTTCCCGAGGTCACCGCGCGCACCCGCATCCGGACGTGCCAGCCGTCCTGCAGCTTCCCCGCCGGCACGGTGACCGCCGAGAACGGGGACGAGGACGACGTCACCGTGCCCGTGCCGGACCAGATCTGTCCGCTGCCCTGGGCGGGAACCGACGGGTCGTGCTCGACCTCCACCACCAGCGAGCCGTTGCGGCCCTCGGCGTCCGTGATGCGGCCCTCGAACCGCGGCGTCAGGGAGGAGAAGGCCCAGGTCGACGCCTCGCCCTCCATGAGCGGCCCGGCCCACCACGACTCCACCAGCGGCTTGTGGGTGTCCACCTTTCCGGCCTGCCATCCCGACCACGGCCCTGTCACCGGCGTGGCACCGGGGATCACCGCCCGCACCCGCATCCGGACGTGCCAGCCGTCCTTCAGCTTCCCCGCCGGAACGGTGACCGACGAGTACGCGGACGTGGCCGACGTCACCGTGCCCGTGCCGGACCAGATCAACCCGCTGCCCTGCCCGGCGGCGGACGGATCGTGCTCGACCTCCACCACCAGCGAGCCGTAGCGGCTCTCGGCGTCCGTGATCCGGCCCTCGAACTGCGGCGTGAGGTTGGAGAACGTCCAGTCGGACGATTCTCCCTCCATGAGCGGCCCGGCCCACCACGACTCCACCAGCGGCTTGTGGGTGTCCACCTTTCCGGCCTGCCAGGCCGACCACGCTCCCGTGACGGGTGTGGCGCCCGGGATGACGGCCCGCACCCGTATCCGGACGCGCCAACCGTCCCGCATCTTCCCGGCCGGCATCGAGACCGCCGAGTACGACGACGTGGCCGACGTCACCGGCCCCGTGCCCGACCAGATCAACCCGCTGCCCTGGGCGGGAACCGACGGGTCGTGCTCGACCTCCACCACCAGCGAGCCGTAGCGACCCGCAGGGTCCGCGATCCGGCCCTCGAAGGTGGGGGTCACACTGGAGAACGTCCAGTCGGACGACTCACCCTCCATGAGCGGCCCGGCCCACCACGACTCCACGAACGGCTTGTGGGTCTCCACCTTTCCGGCCTGCCAGCCCGACCACGGACCGGCCACGGGCGAGCCTCCCGTGGTGACCGCGCGTACGCGCATCCGGACGAGCCAGCCGTCCTGCACCTTCCCGGCAGGCATGGCGACCGACGAGAACGAGGTCGAGGCCGACGTGGGCGTCCCCGTGGCCGACCAGATCAACCCGCTGCCCTGGGCGGGAACCGACGGGTCGTGCTCGACCTCCACCACCAGCGAGCCGTACCGGCCCGCAGGATCGTTGATCTGCCCCTCGAAGGTGGGGGTCACGGTCGGGAAGGTCCAGGTCGACGACTCGCTCTCCATGACGGGATATGCCCACCAGGAATCCACGACCGGCTCGGCCGCCGCCCGTGCGGCCACCGTCCTGCCCGCACCCCGCGTGATGGTCGCGGCCCTGCCGAAGGCCGGGCCCTGCGGCCCCGCCGATCCCCCTGCCGCGTCCTCGCCCTTCCCTGCCGGATTCCCTGGAGGTGGCGGAGGCGTCTTCAGCCCCGCGACGTCCGGCTGCTTCATCATGTGCGGGACGTCTACCGGCAGCGCCCTCGGGACACGCCCGTCATCGCCCGCGCCCCCGCGACCGGCCTTGGCTCTTGCCCTCGTCGCAGCAGTGTCGACCAGGTGCGGCAGATTCTTGGCCGTACCGGTCTGCTGCACGGGCGCGTGGGTCGAGGCCCCGTCCGAAGGCGACGCGGGAAGAGGCAGGCGCACCGGCGACACCTCCGCGAGCGCGGGCATCGTCGAATATCCCAGGAAGGCCGGCAACATGACCACGAGCAGAATGAGAGCGAGGCGGGCGAGCCGCCGTTCTCGCGGCAGGGACGCGATTCCCGGAAGGCCGCGCTCCATTCGATTTCGAGCAGCATGCATCCCCACGGCGACCACTCCAAGCTGAGGGAAGGGCACGCTCGTGGCAGGCCCTGGAGGCAAATAAGGCGAAAGTAAATAACGACCAACGCCTATTTAGACCGAGCCGATGCGTTTATGGAAGATGATCAATCGGGAAATCGAGGCTGCCCATTCCGGAGGGACGGCTCCGGCGCCATCGGCGCTGATCAAGGACGACGACCGGACGCCGTGTGATGCAGATCACTCTCCACCGCGGTGCCGACACGGGACGGGGCGCCTCCGTACCCGGAGGCGCCCCGTTTCGTGGTGGGATCAGGCGACGAGACGGCGGTCGGCCGCGTGGACGGTTTCCCGGACGACGCGGCAGATGCCGGCGATGTGGTCCGCGTCCACCGTGGGCCCCGTCGGCAGGGACAGGACGCGGGCGGCCAGGCCCTCGGCGCGGGGCAGCGGCAGCGGGAAGTGCCGGGCCGGGTCCGACCGGTACGGTTCCACCTGGTGGCAGATGGGCGAGAAGTACCGGCGCGCGTGCACGTTCTCCACGAGCAGCGCCTCCAGCACCACGTCCCGGGAGACGCCGGCGACGGCCTCGTCCACCTCGATGACCAGGTACTGGAAGTTGGCCCGCTCGCCGGGGGCCTGGCCGCGCACCACGACGCCCGGCAGCCCGGCGAGCAGTTCCTCGTAGACCCGCTGGTTGCGCCGGTTGGCCTCGACGATGGTGTCGATGGCCTCCAGCGAGGTCAGCCCCATGGCCGCGTGGAACTCGCTCATCCGGGCCACCGTGCCGGCCCCGGAGATGTGCCCGGAGGCGTCGATGCCCTGGTTGCGCAGCTCCCTGACCCGCGCGGCCAGCTCGTCGTCGTCGGTGACGATCGCGCCGCCCTCGACGCTGTTGACGAACTTGGTGGCGTGGAAGCTGAAGATCTCCGCGTCCCCGGACGTGCCTATCGGTCTGCCCCGGTAGGTGCAGCCGAGCGCGTGCGCCGCGTCGAACATCAGGACGAGCCCGTGCTCGCGGGCCAGGCGGGTCAGCGCGTCGACGTCGCACGGGTAGCCGAAGACGTGCACGCCCAGGATGCCGCGGGTCCTCGGGCCGATCAGGCGTTCGACGTGGTCGGGGTCGGCGTTGCCGGTGATCTCGTCGGAGTCGCAGAAGACCGGGACGATGCCGATCCACTCCAGCGCGTGAGCGGTGGCCACCCACGTGAAGGACGGGACGATCACCTCGTCGCCCGGCCGCAGCCCGGCGGCCCTGGCCGCGATCTGGATGCCGGTGGTGGCGTTGCAGGTGGCCACGGCGTGCCGGGCGCCGGTCAGGTCGGCCAGTCGCGCCTCGAACTCGCGCACCAGCGGCCCGTTGTTGGTCAGCCAGAGCCGGTCGAGCACGCCGCCGAGCCGTTCCAGCAGGCGCGCCCGCTCCCCCGCGTTCGGCCGGCCGACGACGAGCGGCTCACGAGAGGCCATCGCCGGCCTCCTCGCGCACGCCGACGAACAGCCCGGGGCTGTTGGGCCGGCCGTCGGCCAGCTTGAACGCGGGCCGGAACTCGGCCCGGCAGCCCGCCTTGGCGAACGCCTCCAGGTACTGGTCGCAGGTGAACAGGCTGGAGTAGAGGACCTCGGCGAACTCCTTGAACCCCGAGGCGTCGGCGACCCTGAACCGCACCTCCAGCCGGCTCTTGCCGCCCTCCCGGCGCGAGTGCGTCATGCGGGAGATGACGAGCCCCTCCTCCACCAGCGTGTGGCCGCCGACGTGCCCGTCGAGGAAGTTCTCCGGGAAGTACCAGGGCTCGACGACCAGGACGCCGCCGGGCGCCAGGTGGGCCGCCATGCGGCCGACGGCCTCCACCAGCTCCTCGAAGGAGCCCAGCTCGCCGACGGCGTTGCCCATGCAGGTGACGGCGTCGAAGGTGCGTCCGAGGTCGAAGTCGCGCATGTCGCCGGCGTGCAGCGGCACGCCGGGCAGCCGCCGGGCGGCCACCTCGCGCATGTCCGGCGACAGCTCGACACCTTCGACGTGGTCGAAGATCTTGACGAACGTCTCCAGGTGGGCGCCGGTGCCGCAGGCCACGTCCAGCAGCGAGGACGCCTGCGGCGACCGGCTCTGGACGATGTCGGCCAGCTCCCGGGCCTCGCCCTCGAAGCTCTTGCCACGGCTGCGGAAGACGCGGTCGTAGTACTCGGCGTGGTCGGATCCGTATTCCATGCAGATCTCCTTCAGGCCACCGCCGGGACGGGCTCGGCCGTCACGACCCTCGGGTGGGGGATGGGGATGATGAACTTGCCGCCGCGGCTCAGGAAGTCCCGCTCCTTGCCGATGATCTCGTCGGCGTAGTTCCAGGCGAGCAGCAGGTAGTAGTCGGGCTGCTGGTCGCGGGCCTGCTCGGGCGAGCGGCACGGGATGCGGGTGCCGGGCAGCAGCCTGCCGTGCTTGAGGCTGGTGGTGTCGCTGCAGAAGCGCACCTCGGCGGGACCGAGCCGGCAGAACTGCAGCAGGGTGGTGCCCTTGGACGGCGCGCCGTACCCGGCCACGGTCAGGCCGCGGCCGGCCAGGTCGCGCACGAGGTCGCCGATCTCCTGGATGACCTGGTGGGCGCGGGCGCCGAACTCCAGGTAAGCGTCGTCGGTGTCGAGGCCGCTCTGCCGCTCCAGCGACAGCAGCCGGTTCACCGACGGCCGGGCGGGGTGGGCCGACTCCTCCCGGGCGGCGAAGACGACGATTGAGCCGCCGTGCACGGCCGCCCGCTCGACGTCCACGATGCGCAGGCCGTGCCGCCGGAACAGGTGGCCGAGCGTGGTGACCGAGTAGTACGACAGGTGCTCGTGGTAGATCGTGTCGAACTGGTTCTCCTCCAGCAGGTCCAGCAGGTACGGGACCTCGATCGCGACCAGCCCGTCGGGGGCCAGCACGGCGGTGGCGCCGTCCAGGACGTTGTGGACGTCGTCGATGTGGGCGAAGCACTGGCGGCCGAGCACCAGCTTGGCCTCGCCCTGCTCGGCGTGGATGCGGCGGCCCTGGTCGGCGCCGAAGAACTCGGGCAGCGTGCGCACGCCGCGGGCGTTGGCGATCTCGGCCAGGTTCTCGGCCGGGTCGACGCCGACGACGCGCTGCCCCTGCTCCTGGAAGAGCGCGAGCTGCAGGCCGACGTTGCTGCCCAGCTCGACGACCAGCTCGCCCGGCGCGAGCCCGGCCCGGCGGGTGCACCAGCCGACGATGCGCCGCATGTGGCCGGTCATCTGGTCGGACTCGGAGGTGACGTAGACATAGTGGCGGAACAGCACGTCGGGCCGGATCACGTGCCGGATGGCCATCAGCCGGCAGTTGCGGCACACGATCACGTCCACGGGGTAGGCGGGCTCCTCGGCCGGCAGGTCGGCGGGGTCGAGGAAGCCGTTGGCCAGGGGCACCGACCCGAAGGAGGTGACCTCCAGCCAGTCGTCGCGCCCGCAGACCCGGCACGTGTCAAGACGTCGGACAATGTCCTGCATGACTTCTCCTCATGATCTTCAGTGGGCGGCCACGGCGAGCTCGCGGTGCTTGAGCGGTTCCCACCAGGACCGGTTGTCCCGGTACCACGCGACGGTCGCGGCCAGCCCGGTCTCGAAGTCGACCGACGGCGCGTAGCCCAGCTCCCTCTCGATCTTGGTGATGTCGAGGGAGTAGCGCAGGTCGTGCCCCGGCCGGTCGGGGACGTGCTCGACCAGGTCCCAGCCCGCCCCGCACGCCTCCAGCAGGCGGGCGGTCAGCTCCAGGTTGCTCAGTTCGCTGCCGCCGCCGATGTGGTAGACCTCGCCGGCCCGGCCGCGGTCGAGGACCATGCGGATGGCCCGGCAGTGGTCGGAGACGTGCAGCCAGTCGCGCCGGTTGCCGCCGTCGCCGTACAGGGGGACCCGGCGGCCTTCGAGCAGGTTGGTGACGAACAGCGGGATGACCTTCTCGGGGAACTGGTAGTGGCCGTAGTTGTTGGTGCAGCGGGTGATCACGACGTCCAGGCCGAGCGTGCGGTGGAAGGCCAGCGCGAGCAGGTCCGAGCCGGCCTTGGACGCCGCGTACGGCACGTTCGGCGCGAGCGGCGTGTCCTCGGTCCACGAGCCCTCGGCGATGGAGCCGTACACCTCGTCGGTGGAGACGTGCACGAAGCGGCCGACGCCGTGCCGCAGGGCCGCCTCCAGCAGGGTCTGGGTGCCCAGCACGTTGGAGCGCACGAAGCCGGTGGCGCTGACGATCGACCGGTCGACGTGCGTCTCGGCGGCGAAGTGCACGATCGCGTCCTGCCCGGCCACCACCTCGTCGGCCACGAGCGGGTCGGCGGTGTCGCCCTGCACGAAGCGCAGCCCCGGGTGGCCGGCCACCGGGTCGAGGTTCTCCAGGTTGCCGGAATAGGTGAGCTTGTCCAGGACGGTGACCCGCGTGCCCGGCGAGTCGCGCAACGTGGCTCTGACGAACTCCGAGCCGATGAAACCGGCGCCGCCGGTGACCAGGATCCGCAACTGTCCGCCTCCTGTCTGAGGGGTCGACGGCTACCGGGCGGCGGCGGTCAGCCGCTCCAGCTCCGCGACGATGTCGGTCGGGCTCGGCGTGGCTTGCCACTCCTCGTGGATGGAGGCCGCGCCCTTGGTGAACGAGGGGTCCTTCAGCACGCGCAGCAGCTCGTCGCGGATGTCGGCCGCGGACTGCGTCTGGTGGTTGATCCGCACGCCGGCGCCGCGCGTGGTGACGTACCGGGAGGTGCGGGTCGAGGTGAGCTGCTTCTGGCACTGGAGCCGCCAGTCGATGCCGTCCTCGACGGGGGTGCCGACGAGGCGGTTGTGCTCGTCGGTGTCGCAGACGATCTGCGGGACGTTCATGGCCGAGGCGGCCGCGAACGTGCCGATCGAGCCGTGGTGGATGATCGCCGAACAGGTCGGCAGGAGCTGGTCGAGCGGCACGTAGTCGAACACGCGCACGTTGGGCGGGAGGGGGCGGTCCAGGTCGAGGAGCTGGTTGGCGTCCAGGGTGGCGACGACCTCGGCGTCCAAGCCGTCCACGGCCTCCATCAGCTTGGCGGTGCGGCCCCAGTCGCCCTTGAAGAACGTGCGCATCGACACGCCCAGCGAGATCGCCACCCGCGGCCGCTCCGGCGGTCGCCGCAGCCACTCGGGCACGACGCTCGCCCCGGTGTAGGGGACGTACCGGACGGGCAGGCGGCGCACGCCGGTGGGCAGGCTCATCCCGGCCGGGAACGGGTCCACCGTCCAGTCGCCGAGCAGCAGGTTGTCGTCGACCGTGACGCAGTACCGGTCGGCCAGCGGGCCGATCACCCCGGTCATGGGGTTCTCCTCGCCGCTGCCGGCGAACTTCTCCACGGCCCAGGCGGTGTAGTCGGGGGCCAGCAGCGTACGGGCGTGGGCGGCGCCGCAGGCCCGGGCCGCCACCGCGCCGCACGGGAACCACGGGTCCCACAGGACGAGGTCGGGCTGCCACTGCCGGGCGAACTCCACGACGGCCTGGACGTCCTGGCGGGGCGCCGGCGGATGGTAGTTGCGCATGGTGAGCAGCGCGAAGTGGTAGAAGACATCCCAGGGCGGACGTTCGGCCTCGGTGATGCCGAGCGCGGCGACCAGGCGCTCCGACTCCTCGATCGTGGGGATCAGCTCGGCGAACCCGGGGTAGCCGCGGTCGTGCACGGACAGCGGCTCAGGCGCGCCACAGGAGACCGCGGTCAGCCCGGCCGCGTTCACCGACCGGTGGAAGTCGGGCACCGAGACCCCGGTGTCGACGCCCGGCGGGGCCGCCACCACCACCTGGTGCCCGGCCGCCTGCAACGCCCAGGCGTAGGGCACGATCGGCAGGAAGTGCGCCGTCGCGGGGAAGACGGTGAACATCACGCGCATGGCGGTCACTCCAGGGGGGAGTCGGGGGCGGCCAGGCCGGCGCGCAGGATCTCGCCGAAGTCGGCCACCATCGTCGCGATCGTGCTCTCCAGGAACAGGTTGCTGTTGTAGGCGAAGTTGCCGAAGATCTCGCCGGAGGGGGCGATGTCGAAGGTGAGCAGCGCGCCGTCGGGGATGTCGGTGCCGTTGGGCTGGTCCAGCAGACGCTCGCGCACCTCGGCGATCTCCAGGTCGCCGACGCGCTCGCCGTCCATGCCGGTGGCGAACTGCCAGACCTGCAGGGCGCACAGCGCCTTGCTCTCCAGCGCGGCGTCGGCCATCAGCTCCGGCGCCTCGGCGACGATCTGCAGGAACGGGATCTCGTTGGCGTAGGAGTCCATGCAGGTCCTGCGGGAGCGCTCGACGACCTGCCGGAAGGTGGTGCAGCCGTCGAGGCCGGTGCGCAGCGGCAGGAAGTTGAAGAACGGCCCGACGGTCTCCTGGAACTCCGGCTGCCCGCGTCCGGAGCTGATCACCGGGACGACCAGGTCGGTGGCCCCGGTGATCCGGCTGAGCAGCACGTTGTACGCGGCCAGCAGCACCATGAACGGCGAGCTGCGCATCGTCCTGGCGTAGGAGATCACCCGCGTGGAGACGTCCTTGGGCAGGGAGAAGCGGTGGACCGGGCAGACCTTGGCCAGCCCGGCCGACCGGGCGTGGTCGGTGGGGACGGCCAGCATGCGCGCGCCGCGCAGCCGCTCGCCCCAGAAGTCGCGGGCGGCCTGGGTCTCGGCGCTGCCGGCCTGCTCCTGCTGCCGTCCGGCGTACTCGTGGTAGGGCCGGGGCTCCGGCAGCGGCGGCACGGTGTGGCCGCGGCGCTCGGCGTAGCGGGTGACGAGGTCGCGGATGAGGAGCTGCATCGACCAGCCGTCGCCCGCGGTGTGGTGCACGATCAGCGCGAGCACCGCGTCCTCGTCGTCGAAGCGGCCGAGGATGGCGCGCAGGTGCGGCAGCTCCTGGAGGCTGTAGGAGCCGGCCTCGACCTCGGTCAGCAGCTCCTCGGCCCGCAGCGCGCGCTCCTCGGGGCCGGCGGCCGGCAGGTCGACCACGAGCAGCCGGGCGGGCGCGGACGGCTGCCGCACCTGGTACGCCTCCCCCTCCCCCCGGGTGATCGTCATGTTCAGGGCGTCGTGCCGGTCGGCCACGTCCTCCATGGCGAGCCGGAGGGTGTCGAGGTCGATGCGGCCGCGCACGCGCCAGCCGACGACGATGTTGTAGCGGGCGCTGAAGGGCCCCTGGGCGTCGCCCTGGTCGAACAGGCGAAGGAAGTGCTGGGTGTAGGACAGGGGGTACCGGATCGCCGGCGGGGAAATGGTCATGCTGCCGCCTCCGTGCGGGCATCGCGTTGGCCGCTGCGCTGGAGCTCCACGGCCCGGTAGAGGGCGCTGATGTTGCCGCTGCCGAAGGAGCGGGCGCCCAGTCGTTCGATGAGTTCGAAGAAGAAGGTGTCGCGGGGGTGGGTCGAGCGGGCGAAGATCTGGTAGAGCTGCCCGTCGTGGTCCTCGTCGACGAGGATGTCGAGCCGGGCCAGGTCCTCCAGCCGGTACTTCACCGGCCGGACCCGTTCGGCGAGCAGGGTGTAGTAGGCGTCGGGGGCGGTCAGGAACTCCACCCCGCGGTCCGCGGTGGCCTGCACGGCGGCCACGATGTCGTCGGCGGCCAGTGCCAGGTGCTGCACGCCCGCGCCGCCGTGGTCGCGCAGGAACTCGTCGATGTGGCCGGGCGTCCTGGTCACGTCCGGCTCGATCAGCGTGAACGTCACCTCGCCGCCGTGGCTGCGGACGACCTTGGTGGTCATGGCCTGCGAGCCGACGGCGATGCGCTCGGCGAAGGTGAACTCGAAGCCGAGCACCCGCCGGTACCACTCGACGGTCGCGTCGAGCTCCCCGGCCGGGACGCACACGGCCAGGTGGTCCACCGCCAGCAGCCCGGGGCCGGCGCCGGACGTGCGCGGCGCGGTGCTCCGGAAGCCCGGCAGAACACGTTCGCCGGCCCCGGCCGGCAGAGCACGTTCGCCGGCCCCGGCCGGCCGTTGCACGAACGTGTGCACCACGTCGCCGAACCCGTGGATGGCGGACGTGACCAGGCCGTCGCGCACGGCGGGGGCCGAGACGGGACGGGCGCCGCGCCGCACCGCCTCGTGGTAGGCGGCCGCGGCGTCGGGCACGCCCAGCGCGACGTCGCACACGCCGTCGCCGTGCCGGTCGAGGTATCCGGCGCCGGGATGGTCGGCGGTGAGCGGCTGGGTGAGCACGAAGCTGATCCGGTTCGCGCCCACGGCGGCCGAGCGGGCCCGGCCGTCCTCGGCCGCGGCGTACGCCGTCAGGCCCAGGGTGTCGCTGAGCCGGGCGGTCTCGGCCTCCAGGTCGCCGACGTAGAAGCCGATGTGGTCCAGGCGCAGGTCGTCGAAGATCGTCGTGTCGGTCATGGGCTATCCGGCGTCCGTCCGGACGGCGAGGCCGCGCGGGCGCAGGTCCGTCCAATGGGTGGTGACGTACTCGGTGCAGGCGTCGCGGACGGCGGGGCCGAAGGCGACCTCCCAGCCCGCGGGCACGTCGGCGAAGGCGGGCCACAGGCTGTGCCGGCCCTCCTGATTAACCAGCACGCGGAAGGCCGCGTCCCGGTCGTCGAATGGGTTGGTCATCTCGTCCCTCTCACTGGGTGCGCGCGCCGGCCTCTAGCCATTCGTCCAGGCCGGCCACGGTCGCCGCGTCGAACAGGTCGCCGATGGACAGGTTCACGCCCAGCGCCGCGCGGATGCGGCTGACCAGCCGCATGGCCAGCAGCGACTGGACGTCCAGGTCGAAGATGCTGTCGTCCACGCCGACCCGCTCGACGCCGAACACCTCGGCGAACACCGTGCAGAGAATCTCCTGGCGGGGGTTCTGCGGCGCGCGGTAGGCCGAGCCGGGCTCGGTGTCGGGGTCGGGCAGGGCGGCGCGGTCCACCTTGCCGTTGGCGGTCAGGGGCAGCGCGTCCAGCACGACGAACGCCGTGGGCACCATGTAGTCCGGCAGCGATGTCTTGACGTGGGCGCGCAGCGCGGCCGGGTCGGGGGCGTCGGCGGCGGGCACGACGTAGGCGACCAGGCGCTTGTCGCCCTGCCGCGACTGCCCGGCCACGACGGCGACGTGCGCCAGCCCCGGATAGGCGGCCAGCACGGCCTCCACCTCGGCCAGCTCCACCCGGAAGCCCAGGATCTTGACCTGGTCGCCGGCCCGCCCGATGAACTCGATCTGGCCGTCGTCGTTGCGCCGGACCAGGTCGCCGGTGCGGTACATGCGCTCGCCGGGCCCGCCGAACGGGTCGGCGACGAACCGCTCGGCGGTCAGGTCGGGACGCCCGAAGTAGCCCCGCGCCACTCCCCTGCCCGCGATATACAGCTCGCCCTCCAGGTCGCCGGGGACCGGGCTGAGGCGGTCGTCGAGCACGTAGAGCCGCACGTCCCGCATCGGGCCGCCGACCGGCACGCTGGTGCCCAGCTCGGTCCCGGCGGTCAGGGGCGCGTGGGTGGAGAACAGGGTCACCTCGGTGGCGCCGTACATGGCCCGCACGGTCGTGCCGGGGCAGGCGGCCAGCACCTGGCGGACGGCGGCGGGGACGATCACGTCGCCGCCGGTGAGGACCTCGCGGACCCCGGCGAGGGCGTCGGCCCCCTCCTCGGCCACGACCCGGAACAGCCCGGCGGTCAGGTGCAGGCCGGTGATCTCCTCCTCGCGGATCAGCCGGCGCAGGGTGTCGAGGTCCGGCTCGCCGGGCGGCGCCACCACGATCGTGCCGCCGTGCAGCAGCGGCACCCACAGCTCGTACGTCGAGACGTTGAACGCGTACGGCGCGACCATCAGGACGCGTTCGTGGGCGCCGGTGTCCCAGCAGGGGTCGAGGGCCAGGCCGAGCACGTCCCAGTGGGTGACCGCCACGCCCTTGGGGTGGCCCGTCGAGCCCGAGGTGTAGATGACGTAGGCCAGGTCGTCCGGGCCGGTGGCGGCCTCGGGCTCTGTGGCCGGCTCTGCGGAGGTGGCGGGGTCGTCGTCGGCGATCAGGACCGCCGGGGCCGTCGGCAGGCCCTCGGCGGCCTTGGCCCGGTCGGCGACCAGGACGGGCGTCCCGGAGGAGTCGACGATCCACTGCCGGCGGTCGGCCGGGTAGGCGCTGTGGACGGGCAGGTAGCAGCCACCCGTCTTGAGGATCGCGAGGAGCGTGACGACCAGCTCGGCCGAGCGCTCCATCAGCACCGCGACCGGCGTCTCGGGGCCGGCGCCGAGCCCGCGCAGACGGTGGGCGAGGCGGTTGGCCCGCTCGTCGAGCTCCCGGTAGGTCAGCCGCACCGGGCCCGCCGACACCGCGACCGCGTCGGGCGTCCGCCTGGCCTGCTCGGCGACGTGTCCGTGCACAGTTGTAGGCGACATCAGCGCGGTCCTCAGTCGTCGTGGAAGATGGCGTGGATGCCGGAGACGCCCGAGAGCATCGTGGCGAAGTCGATCTTGCGGGGGCGGAGCTTGCTGGGGTCGAGGGTCTTCTGCGCCCTGTCCCAGTACTCCTCCTTGTGCCTGGTGCGGTCGTAGAAGAAGCGCACGAAGTCCAGCAGGGAGTCCAGGAACTCGCGGTAGTCCTTCTCGTAGCGCGCCAGCACGGCCTCCTCCGAGGCCGGGTCGTCGAGGATCTCGTCCACCGCGCCGGCCAGCCCGTGGGCGCCGCGCAGCGCCAGGCCGACGCCCGTGGACAGCAGCGGGTCGATGAAGGCCGCCGCGTCGCCGACCAGGGCCCAGCCGGGGCCGTGGAAGCTGGTGCAGGTGTAGGACCAGTCGCGGATGCTGCGGAAGCCGCTGACCCGGGTGGCGCCCTCGGTCAGGGCCCTGACCTCCTCGGCGGCGGCCAGCTCGGAGGCGTACAGGTCCTCCAGGCTCTTGCCGGACTTCTTGTACTCCTCGATGGGGGTGACGTAGCCGACGCTCACCGTGCCGTCGTGCAGGGGGATGAACCAGAACCAGCCCGCGGGGCGGTTCTCGGTGACGGTGTCGCCGAAGCGCGTGCCGCCGTAGCGCTTGCAGCCCTGCCAGTACGACCAGACCGCGATGTTGCGCAGGTCGTCGTGGTACTCGATGAGGTCGAAACGGCGGGCCAGCAGGTGCTGCTGCCCGGTGGCGTCGATCAGCAGGCGGCAGCGGGCGGTGCGCTGCTCGGCGTCGCCCTTCACCGTGTACGTCACGCCGGTGACGCGCTCGCCCTCGAACACCAGGTCCTTGACCGTGGCCTCCTCGAACACCGTCGCGCCCAGCTCCCTGGCCCTGGCCAGCAGGAGGGAGTCGAAGTCGGCCCGGCGCACCTGGTAGGCGTGCTCGTAGTTGGACGCCTCGGCGAAGCGGAAGTCCCAGGTGCCCTGGTTCTTGCCCCACAGCAGGGTGCCGCCGTACTTCTTGACGAACCCCATCTGGTCGAGCCTGTCCTTCAGTCCCAGCTCCTCCAACGTGGGCATGGATCCCGTGATCAGCGACTCACCGATGTGGTAGCGCGGGAACTTCTCGCGCTCCAGCACCAGAACCCGGTGCCCGCGCTGGGCCAGCAGTCCCGCCGTACCCGAGCCGCCAGGGCCTCCGCCGATCACGACAACGTCGAACTCGTCATGAGTGTTGATCACCGTGCTCCTCCGTTTCGCCGCTCTGCGACTCGCAGTCAGGGTCACATTCACGTCGAGGGGCCCACATCCTTTGAATTGCTGTCTGAGCTGACGAAACACCGCATTTCACAAGATGTGTGGCGGGGTAGCCGCGTTCATCATGAGGCGAATGAGAACGGTCATCAGCGTCTGGATCGCCGAGCATCCCCTGCCGGACTACCTGGGCCCGATCAGGAGGATGGCCGCCGACTTCGAGGCCGCGCACCCGGACCTCCGGATCGAGATCACCGGGCACGGCTTCCGCGAGCTGCCCGCCGAGGTGGCCGCCGCGGCCGGCCGCGGCGAGCCGCCGGACCTGGCGGAGTACTACGCCACGGCCACCCGGCTGGCGCTCGACACCCGGTCGCGCACCGGCGCGCCGCTGTTCACGCCGATCGAGCGCGCCGTCGCCGACCGCGCGGAGATCCTCGGCGAGCCGGTCGTGCTCGCCGACCTCGAACCGGCCGTACGCGGCCACTACACCTACCGCGGCGAGCTCGTCGCCGCGCCCGCGACGGCGACCACGGCGGTGCTGCTCACCAACGCCACCCTGCTCCGCGCGGCCGGGATCGACGCGCCCCCGGCGACCTGGGAGGAACTGGAGCGCGCCTGCGCCGCGGTGCGGGCGCTGCCCGGCGGCCCGCCGCACGGCGTCTCCTGGGCCAACCACGGCTGGCTGTTCCAGCAGGCCGTCGCCGGGCAGGGCGGCCTGCTGGCCGACCAGGACAACGGCCGCTCCGGCCGGGCCGGACGGGTGGACCTCGCCTCCAAGGAGCTGCTGGCCTACGCCTCCTGGTGGCGGCGCCTGCACGCCGAGGGCCACTACCTGCGCGCGGGCGAGCCCGGTGACTGGGGTCCGGCGCTGGGGGCGTTCCTGGAGGGGCGGGTGGCGTTCACGATCGCGTCCTCCGTGGTGGCCGGCATGATCGCCGAGCGGGGGCGGGAGGCCGGGTTCGAGGTGACGGCGAGCCCGCTGCCGCACAACGAGAGCCTGCCGCGCGCCGGGCACCTGGTCTCCGGCCAGGCGCTCTGGCTGACCGACGGGCTGCCGCCGGAGCGGCGGGACGGCGCGCTGGCGTTCGTCCAGCACCTGCTGAGCGCGGGCAACGCGGCGCAGTGGCATCGGGCGGCCGGCTTCCTGCCGGTCACCCGGGCCGCCGCCGGCCTGCTGGAGGAGGAGGGCTGGTTCGACCGGCACCCGGTGCACCGGGCCGCGACCGCCCAGCTCCGCGCGGCCGACGGCTCCCCCGCGGCGCTCGGCGCGGTGCTCGGGGACTTCGCCGGGATCCAGGACCTGATGACCGGGGCCATGGCCCGCGTGCTGGACGGCGCGGATCCCGACGACTGCTTCGGTGAGGCGTCGGAACGGGCCCAGGCCCTGCTCGACGCCCACAACGCCGACTGCCTGGACGGGCGCACCCCGCGGCGCCTGTCCGTGGGCTGAACCACCGCCGCCCTCCGGGCGGTGGCACCGCTCCCACGGCATCCGCCCGTGAAGTGAGCACTTCAGAAGAAGACCGTGCCGGCGGGCGATGCCACGCTCGGACATGGCGATGGGAGTTCCCGTATGTTAAGCCGACGGCGCTTGATCGTTCTCGGTGGCCTGGCAGGAGGCGCCGCGCTGACCCCGGTGGCCCGCGGGCTGCTCGGCGAGCCGGAGCAGCAGGCGCGGCAACAGCAGATGATGAAGATGCACGACCACGGGGGCCGGGTCCCCGCGGTCCGCACCGGCGCCACCGCGCCGCCCTTCAGCGTCGCCATGCCGGTGCCCCCGGTGCTGGCCCCCGTGGCCACCCTGCCGGGCATCGACTTCTACCGGCTGTCGATCCAGCAGGCGACCACCGAGATCCTGCCCGGCGTCAGCACGCCCGTGATGACGTACGGCGGCCAGTTCACCGCCCCCACCATCCGCGTCCGGCAGGGCCGCCGGGCGCTGGTCACCTTCGACAACAAGCTCGGCCACGAGGCGAACGTGCACCTGCACGGCGGCCGCGTGCCGGCCGCCAGCGACGGCTACCCGATGGACCTGATCGCCGACGGCAAGTCGAAGACCTACGACTACCCGAACGCCCAGGCCGGCGCCACGCTGTGGTACCACGACCACACCCACCACATGGAGGCCGAGCACGTCTACCGCGGCATGCACGGCTTCTACCTGGTCGAGGGCGCCGACGAGCAGCAGCTCGGCCTGCCGTCCGGGGCCTACGACGTGCCCATCCTGCTGCGTGACGCGCTCTTCGACGACCAGGGCGGGCTCGTCTTCGACCCGGCCGACCCCTACAACCGGCCGACGCTGATCGCCAACGGCAAGGCCCAGCCGTACTTCAAGGTCGCGGCCCGCAAGTACCGGCTGCGGCTGCTCAACGGCTCCACGCACCGGATCTTCGAGCTGTCGCTGAGCAACGGCGCCCAGATGACGCAGATCGCCACGGACTGCGGGCTGCTGCCGGCGCCGGTGCCGACGTCCAAGCTGGTGCTCTCCTCGGGCGAGCGGGCCGAGGTCGTGATCGACTTCGGCGCGTTCCCGCTGGGCACGCAGGTGACGCTGGAGGACGTGAGCGGGTCCGTGCTCCGCTTCGACGTCGTACGGCGGGCCGTCGACCGCAGCCGCGTGCCCGGCCAGTTGCGCGCGATGGTCCCGCTGGCCGCGGCCACGCAGACCCGACAGCTCACCCTCAGCCTGGACCCGGTCAACATCCAGGCCCTGATCAACAATCAGGCGTTCGACGCCAATCGGGTGGACATGCAGGTCAGGCGGGGATCCAGCGAGATCTGGGAGGTCACCAACTCCGACACCAACGTCGGCGGGTCGGGCTTCGGCGTCCCGCACAACTTCCACACCCACCTCGCCCAGTTCCGGATCCTGGACCGCGACGGCACGCCGCCGCAGCCGGGCGAGGCGGGCTGGAAGGACACGGTGCTCATCCAGCCGGGCGAGACCGTGCGCTTCCAGGCCAGCTTCGCCGACTACCTGGGGCGATACGTCTACCACTGTCACATGTTGGAGCATTCGGCCATCGGGATGATGGGCCAGATGGAGATCGTCAACTAGTTCCTCAAGGAGGACTGCATGAGCACCACGAACAGCACGACCGCCGTCGGCCGGTCCACCGGTCGCGGCGTCAACATCGCCCTCTGGGTCGCCCAGGTCCTTCTGGCGTTCCAGGTCGGCCTGGGCGGCGTGCTCAAGCTCGCCGGCGACCCGACCATGGTCACCATGTTCGAGGACATCGGCGCCGGCCAGTGGTTCCGCTACGTGGTCGGCGTGCTGGAGATCGCCGGCGCGATCGGGCTGCTGATCCCGCGGCTGACCGGCGTGGCCGCGCTCGCGCTGATCGGCCTGATCGTCGGCGCGGCCGGCACCAACCTGATCGTCCTGGGCGGCGTCCCGGTGATCGAGGGTGTCCTGCTGGTCGTCCTGGCCCTGGTGGTCTGGGGCCGCTGGTCCCGGGTCAAGGCGTTCTTCGGCGCCAAGTGAGCTCCCCCCGCCCGGTACGCGATCGGCGTACCGGGCGTCGACCTGTCCCGTGGAGGGAACATGACAGAGACAGCGAACCCGCAGAACCAGCTCCCCACCCCCGACGCCTCGCTCCAGACGCTGCAACCGCTGGTCGGGACGTGGGAGATGACGGGCAAGGACTTCGGCACCGGCGAGGCGACCGGCGGCCGGCTCGTCTTCGAGTGGATGGACGGCGGCTTCTTCCTGATCCAGCGCGTCGAGATGAGCCACGGCGGCGGCACGATGACCGGCGTGGAGTACATCGGCCACGACCCCGAGAGCGGCGCGCTGCGCTCGCACTACTTCGACAGCACCGGCAACAACTTCGTCTACGTGTGGAAGCTGGACGGGCGCGAGCTCAACATCTGGTTCGGCGCGGAGGGCTCGCCGGCCGGGTTCAGCGGCGCGTTCAGCGAGGACGGCCGGACCATCAGCGGCCGCTGGGAGTGGCCGGGCGGCGGCTACGAGGCCACCATGACGCGGGCGGGGTAGCGCGGCGTCTCGAGGTCGTGGCGTCCTGGGCCGCCCCGGCTACCTCTCCGCGCTGTCGCGTTCCGCCTCGGGGCGCCTGCCGAAGGCCAGGCGGTAGTCGCGCGGCGGCAGGCCGACGTGGCGGGTGAAGTGGTGGCGCAGGGTCAGCGGAGTGCTGAAACCGCAGCGGTGGGCGATGGCGGCGATGGGCAGCTCGCTGACCTCCAGCAGGTGCTGGGCGGCCAGGACGCGCTGGGTCAGCAGCCATTGCAGGGGCGTGTCGCCGGTGGTCTGGACGAACCGGCGGGCGAAGCTGCGCTCGGACATGCGGGCCAGGTTCGCCAGCTCCGGGACGGTCCACGGGTGGGCCAGGTCGTCGAGCATGCGTTCGCGCAGGCCGGTCAGGCTGTCGGGCGGCCCGCCCCCGGCGGGGACGGGGCGGGTGATGAACTGCGCCTGGCCGCCTGACCGGAACGGCGCGGTGACCATGGTGCGGGCGATCTCGGCCGCGGCGGCGGCGCCGTGGTCGCGGCGGACCAGGTGCAGGCACAGGTCGATGCCCGCGGCCACGCCCGCCGAGGTCCACACGGTGCCGTCCCCGACGAACAGCACGCCGGGGTCGACGCTCACCTCGGGGTGGCGCTGCGCGAGCTGCTCGGCGTCGAGCCAGTGGGCGGTGGCCCTGCGGCCGTCCAGCAGGCCCGCGGCGGCCAGCACGAACGCCCCCGAGCACAGGGACGCGACGGTCGCGCCACGGTCGTGCGCGGCGCGGAGCGCGGTGACCACGTCCGGGTGGACGGGCCCGGCCAGGTTCTGGACGCCGGGCACGATGACCAGGTCGCACTCGTCCAGGCCGTCCAGGCCGTGGTCGGGAACGCAGGTCACGCCCGTGCTCATGGTCAGCGCGTGACCGCGCGGCCCGCACGTGCGCAGGTCGAACGCCGGGACGCCGCGATCGGTCCGGTCGAGGCCCCAGACCTCGGTGGCCACGGCGTAGTCGAAGACCCGGACGTGCTCGGTCACCACGATCCCCACACAGCGCATGGCGGAAATCTATCCCACGTTTGCGTTTCTGCCACTCACGGACCGACCGGCTCGGCCGCCAGGCTCGGAGGCGATCGTCCCGATGAGTCGAGGAGCGCATTGCCATGCCGCTGGCCCTCTTGGCCTTGGCCGTCACAGGTTTCGCCGTCGGAACCTCCGAGTTCGCCATCATGGGCCTGCTGCCGCAGGTCGCCACGGGGGTCGGGGTGTCGATCCCGGCCGCCGGCGTGCTGATCAGCGGGTACGCCGTAGGCGTGATCGTGGGAGCGCCGCTGCTGACCGCGGTCTCGGCACGCCTGTCGCGCCGCACGACGCTGCTGATCGTCGCGGCGCTGCTGACGGCGGGCAGCGTCCTGTCGGCGGTCGCGTCCGGCTACGGCCTGCTGATGGCGGCCAGGGTGGTCGCGGGCATCCCGCAGGGCGCGCTGTTCGGGGTCGGGTCGGTGGTGGCGGCCGAGCTCGTCCCGCCGGAACGCCGCGGATGGGCCATGTCGATCATGTTCGGCGGATTCACCCTGGCGAACGTGGCCGGGGTGCCGCTGGTGACCTGGCTGGGGCAGGCCGCCGGGTGGCGGGCCACGTTCTGGGCGATCGCCGCGCTCGGCGTGTTGTCCCTCGCGGGCATCGCGGCGCTGGTGCCGGGCCGGCTGCGTCCCGGGGGCGAGGCCGGGCTGCGCTCGGAGTTGTCGACCCTGCGCCGGCCGCAGGTCTGGCTCGCGATGGCGGTGACGACGGCCGGTTTCGGCGGCGTCTTCGCCTCCTTCACCTACGTCGCCCCAATGATGACCCAGGTCGCGGGTTTCAGCGGCGGCAGCATGACGGCGTTGCTAGTCGTCTTCGGCCTGGGCATGGCCGCGGGCAACCTGCTGTCGGGCCACTTCGCCGGACGCCGGCTCATGCCCAGCCTGTACGTGTTCCTCGCCGGGCTCACCGTCGTGCTGGGCCTGTTCCTGGTGACCGCGCACAGCAGGATCCTCGCCGCCTGCACCCTGTTCCTGCTGGGCCTGTTCGGCTTCGCGACCGTCCCCGCCCTGCAGATGCGCATCCTGGACAAGGCCACCGGCGCCCCCACCCTCGCCTCCGCGCTGAACCTGTCGGCGTTCAACGTGGCCAACGCGCTCGGCGCGTTCCTCGGCGGGCTGGTGATCAGCGCCGGGTTCGGCTACACCAGCCCCAACGCCGTCGGCGCCGTGCTGGCCGCCGCCGGGCTCGCCCTCGCGCTCTGTTCGGGAGCGATCGACGCACGCGCCAAGGAGGCGGTCGGCCGATGACTCCCGACGTCGAGCGCTACACGCCCGGTCATGACTCCTTCGCCGTCGACTTCATGGCCGCCAGGCGCGCCGCGACGCACGCGGACTTCTTCCTGCCGCATCTCGCGCCGGGGACGTCGCTGCTGGACCTGGGGTGCGGGCCCGGCACCATCACCAACGACCTCGCCGCCGCCGTAGCACCGGGCCACGTGCTGGGTCTCGACCAGCAGGCGGCCCAGTTCACGGGCGCGCGTGCGTCGGCCCGGCGACGGGGCCTGAGGAACGTCCGGTTCCAGGAGGGGTCCTGCTACGACATCCCGCTGGCGGACCGCTCGGTGGACCTCGTCTTCTCGCACGCCCTGATGGAACACCTGGCCCACCCGGCGCGCGCGCTGGCGGAGATCCACCGGGTCCTGCGGCCCGGCGGCACGGTCGGCCTGTGCAGCCCCGACTGGGGCGGCTTCCTGCTAAGCCCTCCCCTGGGCGACGCCGTCGCCGCCTACATCAACCTGCAGCGGGCCAACGGCGGCGACCCGCACGTCGGCCGCAAACTCGGCCCGTACCTGCGCGAGGCGGGATTCACCGACGTCTGGCTGGACGTGCACCACGAGCGCCACGCCGACCCGTCCCGCATCGCCGGCTACCTCGCGCGCCAGCTCGACCTGGCGGAGCAGCCCGCCCACGCCGACCGGCTGCGCGCGTGGGCCGCCGACCCGGGCGCGATGTTCGCCCAGGCATGGGTCAGCGCCACCGCCACCCGCCCGAACTGACCCCGGCCGCTCACTCCAGGTCGCCGTCCGGGCCGGGGGCGGGGCGGGTGAGGCGGACCATGGCCCGGTACAGGGCGGTGGGCGCGGGGGCCGGCTCCAGCGGCGGCAGGTCGGTGCCGGGCGTGGCGTAGGCGCGCAACATCTGCCCGACGAGACGGCGCCAGGTGTCCGGAGCCGCGTCCCCGGTGGCGGCGATGACACCGGCGTTGGCCATCAGCAGAATGACCATGTCCCGGTCGCTGAAGTCCGCACGCAGCCGGCCGGTGGCCTTGGCGCGCTCGATGAGGTCGAGGAAGCCGTGATAGGCCGCGGCCCGGCGCTTCTCCAGCGCCTTGGCGGCGGGGAAGGTCATGGCCAGCACCTCGGCGAAGCCGCGGTCGGCGGCCTGCATGGCGCACACGGCCTCGACGTAGCCCACGAAGCCGTGCCAGGGGTCGGGGTCGGCCAGCGCCTCGGCGACGGCGGCGGCGTAGGCGTCCATGCGGTCGGCGAAGACGGCGTTGAGCAGTTCTTCGCGGGTGGCGAAGCGGCGCGACAAGGTGGCCTTGCCAACGCCGGCGGCGCGGGCGATGCAGGCCATGGAGACGCCGAGGCCGTGGCTGGCGAACAGGCCGCGGGCGGCGGCCAGGATGCGTTCGCGGTTGCGTTCGGCGTCGGCGCGCAGGCCCGGTCCGGGCTGCTCGCCTGAAGGGTCGATGGCGTCGGCGGGAAGGTCCATGCCGCCCATCCTACCCAAGTGGAACGACCTACCCACTTTTGTTGCTACGCTGGCCGAAAGAAACGGGTAGCCCGTTCCACTTATTGAGAGGTGCCGCTCATGCGTGCCGTCATGCTGAACTCCGTCCCCGCCACCCCGGCCCTGGCCGACCTGCCCGTCCCGCGGCCCGAGGCCGGCGAGGTGCTGGTGAAGGTGGCCGCCTCCTCGGTCAACGGCTTCGACCTGGCGGTCGCCGCCGGCTACTTGCAGCAGATGATGGACCACCGCTTCCCGCTGGTGGTGGGCAAGGACTTCGCCGGCACCGTGGAGGCGCTCGGCGAAGGCGTCGAAGGCTTCATCGTCGGGCAGCCGGTCTTCGGCGTGGTGATGAAGCCGTTCCTGGGCCCCGGCTCGATGGCCGAGTACGTGACCGTGTCCGCCGGTTACGGCATCGCCCCCCTGCCCGAGGGGCTGAGCCTGGCGGAGGCGGGCGCGCTGGGCCTGGCCGGCACCGCGGCGGTCGACAGCCTCGGCGCCGTGGCCCCGGCCGAGGGCGAGACCGTGCTGGTCTCCGGCGCCACCGGCGGCGTGGGCGCGCTGGCCGTGCAGCTGGCCGCCGCGCGCGGCGTCCGGGTGATCGCCACCGCCCGTCCCGGCGTCGAGGCCGACTTCGTCACCGGCCTCACCGGCGCCAAGGTCGAGCTCGTCGACCACGGCGGCGACGTGCCCGCCCAGGTCCGCGCGCTCGCCCCGGCGGGCGTGGACGCCGTGCTGCACCTGGCGGGCGACGGCGCCGAGCTGGCGGGGCTGCTGCGCGAGGGCGGCCGGCTCGCCTCCACCCTCGGCCTGACCCAGGACGCCGTCCAGGGCGCCGGGGTGACCGTGCACACCGTCATGGCCGATCCGAACCCGCGCACCCTGACCGAGCTGGCGGCCCGGGCCGCGGCCGGTGCGCTGCGCGTCCCGGTCACCGCCACCTACCCGCTGGAGCGGGCCTCCGAGGCGTTCGCCGCGTTCGGCGCGGGAACGCTGGGCAAGATCGCCGTCGCCTGCTCCTGACCCGGCGGGGCGTCCCGGTCGCCGAGGCCGTCCGGCTCCGGATGCGATCCGGCACGGGATCCGGCACGGCTCTCAGACCGGGACCTTCGGGCTCTCGGCGGCCTGGCTCGGCTCGGCTTGGGCGCGCCGGGCCACCAGGCGCTCGCGCAGCCGCATCGCGGGCAGTTCCACCAGGTAGTAGCTGACCGTCGCGACGGCCACCGTGCCGACGAGCACGACCGCCAGCAGCTCCCAGAAGCCGGACTTGCCCATCACCATCGGCATCGGCACCGGCGGCGCGCCGAAGACGCTGCCGTTCTGGAGCCAGAGGTACTGCAGGATGAAGTGCCACAGGTAGACGCCGTAGGAGATGCGGCCGAAGAAGCGCATCGGGCGGTTGGTGAGCACGGCGTCGATGACCTTCGAGTGCACGCCGGGCACCACCACCGGGGCGATGACCAGCAGCGCGAAGATCAGGAACAGCACCATCTCGGCCATCGCCTCGGGAACCGTGGCGTAGTCGGCCATGCCGGGCTTGCCGAACGGCCGGATGCAGTTGATCACGTAGACGACGGCCGCGCCCAGCCAGAACAGCAGCGGCCGGCGGGCCACCAGGCGGTAGAAGGCGGGCGTGGTGCCCTTGGCCTCCGCGTACGCCGACAGGATGGCCAGGCCCATGCCGATGGCCAGGAAGCCGGTGAAGCCGATCACCCAGAAGTACTCGTACGGGAAGGGGCCCATCGACTCCAGGTGCGTGTACGCGGTCCAGGCCAGGCCGACGAGCACGAAGACGCCCAGCGGGGCCAGCAGGCGGCGGGCCTTGGCGCCGGGGTCGGTCGCCTTCCTGGCGTACCGGTCGAAGATCCAGGCCAGGATCGGCAGCGCCAGGTAGAAGGTGACCTCGGCGGGCACGGTCCAGGTGGGCTCCAGCCCGGCGTAGCCCGCCTCGGGGCCCGTCACGTAGTAGTGCATGAGCAGCAGGGGGCTGAGCACGTACCAGAGGCCGTCCACGCTCTTGAGGTTGAGCAGCAGCAGCGCCGCCACGGCCACCAGCCAGTACGCGGGCAGGATCCGCAGCATGCGCTTGATCAGGTAGCTCTTGATCTCCGGGCGCGGCGTGCCGAGGATCGTCGCCCTGGCGAACGGCCGGTACAGCAGCAGGCCGGACATCACGAAGAAGGGCGGCAGCAGCACGTTGAGACCCTGGATCAGCACGGGCCAGATGCCGACGGACGGTTTGTCGTAGAAGCCGATGACGCCGGCGGCGAAGGCGACGTGCACGACGATCACGCCCAGTGCCAGATATCCGCGCAGCCCGTCGAGCCGAGGGGCCCGTTTGCCGGGCCCGCCCCTCTTGATGATCTCCGGTGAGGTCATGGCATGTTCCTCGCAGTTCGCTCGCTGATGGGGCTCGGCGCCCCCTCGGCGCCATCGTCACGCGAGGTCGCGGGCGGCCGCATCTCGTGTCGTGCTGAATTCGCGCGTGCCCCCGGACGGCCTTTCCACATCTTCCGGAATGCGCTTCCGGTGAATTGCAGGAAGCGGTCCCGGCGGGGCAGGTAGCTGCCCGGGAATCGCCTGGTCCCCTTTCCCGCGGGCGCCCATCGTTGAGGCCATGAGAGAAGACACAGTCCTGACGTACTCGTCCTACCTGGCGCTGGAGGAGATCCTCACGGCGCAGCGGCCGGTTTCCGAGAGCCACGACGAGACCCTGTTCATCATCGTCCACCAGGTGTACGAGCTGTGGTTCAAACAATTGCTGCACGAATTCGCCGAGCTGCAGCTCGAACTCGCCGGCGGATTCACCGCGCACGCCATGCGGACTTTGCACCGGTCGTTGAAGCTGATGAGACTCGCGGTGTCCCAGATGGACGTCATGGAGACGATGACGCCGTTCCAGTTCGCCGCCTTCCGCGGCAAGCTGGGCACCAGCAGCGGCTTCCAGTCGGCGCAGTTCCGCGAGATCGAGGCGGTGCTGGGCCGGCGCGACGAGCGCATGCTGCTTGGCCAGGCCGAGGGCACCCCGGCCCGCGCCCGCATCGAGGACGCGATGGGCAGGCCCACGCTGTACGACTCGCTGCTCACCTACCTGTACCTGCGCGGCTACGAGGTGCCGCAGGACCGGCTGCACCGTGACGTGCGGCTGCCGCTGGAGCCCTCGGAGCCGGTGCAGGACCTGTTGCTGCGGGTCTACCGGGACGACACCGGCGCGGCCCAGCTCTGCGAGCGGCTGGTGGACCTGGACGAATGCCTCCAGGAGTGGCGGTACCGGCACCTGAAGATGGTCGAGCGCACCATCGGCGCCCGTCCGGGCACCGGCGGCTCCAGCGGCGGCGCGTACCTGCGCGCGTCCCTGACGCCGGCGTTCCCCGACCTGTGGGCGGTCAGGAGCCGGGCATGAACGACATCTCCGGGCGCCTGGCGCCGCACTACTCGGCCTTCCGGGCGCCGGACCGGCTGCTGCTCACCGGCCACTCCCACCAGGCGTGGCCGGACGTGGCCCTGGCCGGGCAGATCGAGGCGTTCGACGACGCCGCCAGGGATGTGGACGACAAATGGGCCGCCGCCTTCAAGAAGGCCGACCGGGTCAGGGAGGGCTTCCGCCTCTTCCTCGGCGACCCGTACGCCGAGCTGGCCCTCGGGTCCAGCACGCACGAGCTGGTGTTGCGCTTCCTGTCGGCCCTGGACCTGCGTCGCCGGCCCCGGCTGGTCACCTCCGGCGGCGAGTTCCACACGCTGCGGCGGCAACTCGCCCGGCTGGGCGAGGAGGGGGTGGAGGTGGTCGTCGTCCCGCCGGAGCCGGCGGGCACGCTGGCCGCGCGGCTGGCGGAGGCGGCCGACGACCGCACGGCCGCGGTCCTGGTCTCGGCGGTGCTGTTCGAGACGTCCAGGATCGTGCCAGGGCTGGACGGGCTCGCCGCCGCCTGCCGCGGCCTGGGCTGTGAGCTGCTGGTGGACGCCTACCACGCGCTGGGCGTGGTGCCGTTCTCGACCGCGGGGCTCGACCCGGCCTGGGTGGTGGCGGGCGGGTACAAGTACCTCCAGCTCGGCGAGGGCAACTGCGTGCTGCGGCTGCCGGGGCACGCCGACCTGCTGCGGCCGGTGGTGACCGGCTGGTACTCCGAGTTCGCCGAGCTGGCGGAGGACCCGCGGGCGGGCGGGCGGGTCGGCTACCCGACGGGGGCGGCCCGGTTCGCCGGGGCGACCTACGACCCGGTGAGCCACTACCGGGCGGCCCGGGTGTTCGACTTCTTCGCCGAGCAGGGGCTGACGCCGGAGGTGCTGCGGGCGGTGTCGCTGCGGCAGCGCGGGCTGCTCGCGGCGCGTTTCGACGAGCTCGGCGCGCCCGCGCGGGTGATCAGCCGGGACGTGGACGCCGCTCCGCAGGAGTTCGGCGGGTTCCTGGCGCTGCGCTCGCCGTACGCGGGGCGGCTGCGGGCGGGGCTGGCGGCCCGGGGGGTGCAGGCCGACAGCCGGGGCGAGTACCTGCGGCTGGGGCCGGCGCCGTACCTGTCGGACGCCCAGCTCCACGCGGCCATGGACGGCCTCGCCGCCGAGGTCCGCACGCTGACCGGGGCGCGGCGGGCGGCGTGAACGGAGGCGGGGGCGTGGGCGGGCGGAGGTCAGGGACGGAAGAGCGCCGGATCCATGGGGACGAGCGACGGCGAGAGGCGGACCGGGAAGCCGATCTGGTCGAGCACGTCGCGCCGCAGGTCCACAC
This sequence comes from Nonomuraea sp. NPDC001699, assembly GCF_053596455.1. Taxonomy (NCBI): domain Bacteria; kingdom Bacillati; phylum Actinomycetota; class Actinomycetes; order Streptosporangiales; family Streptosporangiaceae; genus Nonomuraea; species Nonomuraea sp. NPDC001699. Next base: position 188,853 of record NZ_JBSFGF010000011.1, read on the forward strand.
CGGGTGCGAGCTCCACGAGCTCCAGCCCGCCGGGGACGACGTCGAAGACCGCGCGCTCGGTGACCAGGCGGGCCCACTGCCCGCGCCGCACGCCCTCCCCCAGCCGGTACGTGACGTGACCGGCCCGCGCCACCAGCTTGCGCACCCGCCCTTCGGCCAGGACCCGCAGCTCGCCGTCGGTGCAGCTCACCCGGAGGCCGTCGGTGGTCAGCGTGCCGGCGAAGACCAGCCGCCTGGCGTTGTGCGCGATGTCCACGAACCCGCCGGCGCCCGGGTTGGCGGCGCCGAACCGGCTGACGTTCACGTTGCCCTCGGCGTCGATCTGGGCGAAGGCGAGGGCGGCGAACGGGCAGCCGCCGCCGTCGATGAAGTCGAACTGCGAGGGCCCGTCGAGCAGCGCCCGCGGCGAGTAGTTCGCCGAGAACTGCCAGCCGCTCATCACGATGCCGCCGAAGGAGCCGTGCTCGGTGGTGAACAGGTGCTCGGACAGGCGGCCGTCGTCCAGCAGGCCGTCCTCGGCCATGGCCAGGACGGCGTCGGAGGACGCGCCGAACCCGAAGATCGCGGTCTCCCCCGGCCGGACCTCTCTGGCGACCCGGCGGGCGATCACCTTGTCCGGGCCGGACGGCAACCGCGGCACCCGCGCGACGACGTCGGGGACGTGCCGGAGATAGCCGGGATCGTGCCGTACGCCGGTGGTCATGGGCGCGTCGGGGACGACGACGACCCGGTCGACGAGCGCCCCGGGCACGCGCATCTCCCGCGCGGGGAAGGACCCGGCGGGCACGATCCGCGACACCTGCGCGATCACGGTGCCGCCGCACGCCTTCACCGCCAGGGCGATGGCCAGCGCGCTGGAGAACAGCGGCTGGTCCTCGAAGGACAGGTTGCCGTCGGGGTCGGCGGCGCTCGCCCGCACCAGCCCGGCGTGCAGCGGCCAGGACGGGTAGAACAGGTACTCCTCGCCGCCGAGCTCGACCAGCTCCACCAGGTCGTCCTGGGCCAGGCGGGTGAACTTGCCGCCGCCGTGCCGGGGGTCGGCGTACGTGCCGAGGCCGACGCGCGTCAGGTAGCCGGGGCCGCGCCGGGCCACCTCGCGCAGCCAGTGCATGGCGGCGCCCATCGGCCAGCTGTACGCCTCGACGAGGTCGTTCTGGATCAGCTCGGTGAGGGCGGGGCGGGCGCCGGTCACGGGGTGACGGGGGTTGACGAAGGAGGCCGACACGATGCGGCGCATCAGGCCCTTCCTGGCCACGTGGTCCATGCCGCCGATGCCGACGGCGTCCCCGGTGGCGCAGGGGAAGTAGAAGGTCAGGTCGCGCGGGGCGCCGGTGGTGGCGAAACGCTCGCCGAGCCCGGCCAGCAGGGCGTCGGGGGTGAGCCAGCCGATGACTCCGGTGCTGGCGACGGCCTGACCGTCCTGGATGAGCGCGACGGCCTCGGCCACCCCGCACACCTTGCCCGCCCGCCCGACCCGGCCCTCCTGGCCCGCCCGGGTCCCCTGGCCTTCCCGGCCCTCCTGGCCCGCCGCGGTCACGTCGCGGGCCTCGTCCGGGCCGGTCATGGGCGGGCTCCGAAGCGGGACAGGCTCTCGCGGGCCGCGGCCGAGGCGCAGTCGGCGCCGAACATCCAGGCCGTCCGCGCGTCGAGCGTCTCGGCGGGCCCGCTCACCGTGTCGGCCAGCGCCCGTTTGGCGGAGGCGACCGCGTGCGGCGGCAGGGCGGCGAGCCCCGCCGCCACCTCCAGCGCGCAGGCCAGCGCCTCCCCCGGCGCGGTCAGCTCGTCCGCGCCGCCGAGCCCGTGCAGCTCGCGGCCGGTCAGCGGGCGGTCGCCCCAGACCAGCCGGCGCGCGACGACGGGCCCGACCCGGGCGACCAGGGACTGGATGCCCCACGGCGGCACCCAGCCGAGCCGCACCTCCGGCAGGTGCCAGCGGGCGTCCTCGGCGGTGACCACCACGTCGCAGCCGGTGGCCAGCAGGAAGCCGCCGCCGAGCGCGAAGCCCTCGACGGCGGCCACCACGGGGATGCCGAGATGCTGGACGCCCCTGGCCACGCGCCCGGTGTCGGCCTCGTGCCGCACCATGCCCTCACGCGTCATCCCGGACAGCTCCTTCAGGTCCGAACCCGCGCAGAACCCCGGAGGCGCGCCCGTCAGCACGGCGGCGCGCACCCCGGGGTCGTCGTCCAGCGCGGCCAGCGCGGAGCCGAGCGCCGCGACCAGACCGGACCCGAGCGCGTTGCGCACGCGGGGCCGGTCGAGCCGCAGGACGGCCACCGCGCCGCGGCGCTCGCACGCCAGTCCCCCGTCCGACGGGCGGTCCATCAGAACGAGGTGGGCCAGGGGGCCAGCCAGGCGACGTCCACGACGCCGGGACGCAGGTGCGGCCAGGAGGCCACCTCGCGCCAGCCGTGCGCCGTCATGTGCTCGGCGATGCTGTCGAGGGTCGAGCCGCCGCCGTAGCGGGCGGTCACGCTGCCCTCGACCACGGCCAGCCGCAGCCGGCTCAGGTCGGTCCCGGCCAGCACCTCCAGCTCGGCGCCCTGGGCGTCCACCACCAGCACGTTGCAGCCGTGCTGCACCTCGCTGACGGGGATCACCGGCACGACGTCCTGCCGGACGACGGCCATGGGCAGCAGCGGGGGCAGCATGCTGGACTGCTTGTCGTAGGGGGTGACGTTGAGCGTGGCCTGACCGCGTTCCCGGCCGGCGCACGCCGCCACGACCTCGCGGGCCGGGTGGCCGTGCTCGGGCTCGGGCAGCCCGGCGGACAGGTGGTGCAGCCGGAGCTGCTCGCGCAGCGCGGGCAGGTGGTCGCCGTTGGGCTCCATCATGACCAGGCGACGGAACCCGCACCTGGTGAGGGCCTCCACCTCCTGGCCCCGGTGCGCGCCCACCTGGATCACCCCTTCTGCCGGCAACCCCAGCTTGTCCAGCAGGTCGGGCAGGTGATCCTCCCATCGGGCGCTCACCCGCTCCGGTGCGACAGTCTGGTTGCGCATCTGGTCGTCTCCTCCCGGTGAAACGCTCAGGGCAGCGTCATCATGGTCATCGTCGGTCGCGGCCGGACGCCGCCGCATCTCGTGGATTGCGCGGTCCGCCGCCCGGGGAGCGGTCCGGGGAGCAATCCGCGAGGTGCGGGCCGGCCGCGCGGCGGACCACGATGGACACGGCGACCGAAGGGAGGGCCCATGCGGCGAACACGCGACCGTGACCTGAACGCCTACCTCGACCGGCTCGACGTCGGCGACCCCGGCGAGCCGTCGCTCCCGGCGCTGCGCGCGCTGCATCGCGCGCACGTGGAGCGGGTGCCGTACGAGACGCTGGAGGTCCAGCTCGGACGGCCGACCACCGTGGACCCGCGCGAGTCGGTCGAGCGGGTGCTGCGCGGGCGCGGCGGCTACTGCGTGCAGCTCAACGGGGCGTTCGCCACGCTGCTGACCGCGCTCGGCTACGACGTCACCTGGCATCGGGCCGGGGTGCAGGCCGCCGTACGGGCGCCCGCCTCGCCGGCGTCGTTCGCGCCGCACCTGGCCCTCACCGTCGCGCTCGACGGGCAGGACTGGCTGGTGGACATCGGCCTCGGGGACGGGCTGCACGAGCCGCTGCCGCTGCGGGCGGGGACGTACCGCCAGGGGCCGTTCGAGTTCCGGCTGTCCGCCTCGGACGTGGAGCCGGGCGGGTGGCGGTTCGACCACGACGCCCGCGGATCGATCGCCGGGCTCGACGTCGAACGGGCGCCCGCCGCGCCCGGGGACTTCGTGGAGTGGCATCCGTACCTGTGCACGTCGCCCGAGTCCCGCCTGGTGCGGGCCGCCGTCGTACTGCGGCGCGACGCGACCGGGGCCGACTGCCTGGTGGGCTGCATGCTGCGCCGGATCGGCGCGGACGGCAGGACCGAGCGGGAGCTGTCCACGCGGCGGGAGTGGTACGGCGCGCTGGAGGAGGTGTTCGGGCTGCGCCTCGACGACATCGGCGGCACCGAACGCGAGGCCCTGTGGACCAAGGTCCGCGACGCCCACCTCGCCTGGCAGTCCCGCCGCCGCACCCCCGTCGCCTGACCCGCCGCCCGACCCCGCCGCCCGACCCCGCCGGTCAGCGGGCGGACCTGGCCTCGGCGGCGGCGGTGACCGGGGTGAAGAAGTTGACGAGATTGCCGTCGGGGTCGCGGAACAGCAGCGACCGGTTGCCCCAGGGCATCGTGGTGGGCTCGTTGACGAAGTCGGTGACGAAGCCGGTGAGGTTTCCGTACACGCGGTCCACGTCGTCCACCAGGAACTCGACGATCACGCTGTGGTTGTCGGCCGGGCGGGAGGATCCCGGGGCGAACAGCGGGACGGTGCGGGTGCTCGCGATCGCCAGCGTGGCGGTGCCGGTCCTGATCTCGGCGAAGTCCTCGGTGGACCAGGCCGCCGGCGTCCCGGTGGCCTTCTCGTAGAACCCGGCGAGGCGGGCGACGTCACCGGTGATGATGCGGATCGAGACGAAATCCACGGCGTTCCTCCTGCTTTTTTCTCTTGGCACCCCGCACGTTACGACTGATACTGGACAGATTCGGTCCACTATTCGCCATAAGCTCGAACTCATGTCGCCACCCACCGGTCGTGTGCTCACGCTCCTGGAGTTGCTTCAGTCGGGCGGCGTCCGGACGATGGCCGAACTGGCCGACCGGCTCGGCGTCGACGGCCGTACCGTGCGGCGGTACGTCGGTCAGCTCATCGATCTCGGGCTGCCGGTCGAGTCGGTGCGCGGCCGCTACGGCGGCTATCGCCTCGCCCGCGGCCACCGCCTGCCGCCGCTCATGCTCGACGACGACGAGGCGCTCGCCGTGCTGCTCGGCCTGATCGCCAACCGGCGTACGTCCGGCGACGCGGGTGACACGGCGAGCGAGACGGCGGCCGCGAAGATCCGCCGGGTGCTGCCCGAACGGCTCGCCCGCAGGCTCGACGCGCTCCTGGAATCCCTCGCCTTCACTGGGCCGCCCGGCGGGCCCGCCGCCCCGGACGCCGCCACCCTGCTCACGATCGCCGACGCCGTACGCCACCGCCGGCCCGTCTCGATCCGCTACGCCGACCGCGCCGGCCGGCGTAGTGACCGCACGCTGCACCCGTACGGGATCGTCAGCCACGCGGGCCGCTGGTACGTGACCGGCGAGGACCCCGGCCTCGGCGAGAACCGGACCTTCCGCCTCGACCGCGTCGCGGACGCCCGGGCCCTGCCCGGCTCGTTCGAGGCGCCGGCCGGACCGGACCCGGCGCAGCGCGTCCTGTCGGGGTTCGTCACGGCGTCCTACCGGCACGAGGTGACCCTGCGGGTCCACGCGACGCCCGAGCAGATCCGCGCCCGCCTGCCCGCCGCCGTCGCCACCGTGGAGGAGATCGCCGACGAGCCCGCCGGCGAGGCGGGCCCGGCGGGCGAGCGCTGGTTGCGCGTCGAGCTACGGGCCGAGCGGCTCGACTGGCTGCCCGCCGTGCTCGCCGCGCTCGACCGGCCGTTCGTCATCGAGCGCCCCGGCGAGCTGCGCGACCTCGTCCTCGCCGTCGCCGACCGCCTCGCGTCCCGCGCCCGAGCCTGATCCCCCGGCGTCACACGCCGACGAAGCTCACCGTCTCCGTCAGGTCCGCACGACCGGTGCGCAGCGGTGGCACGTCCTCCTTCTCGAAGCCCACCGCGACGCCACAGAGCAGGACAAGTCCGTCATGGGCTCCGGCGATCTGGCTGACGGTCTCGCGGTACATCGTCCACATCACCTGGGGGCAGCTGTGCACCCCTTCGGCCCTCAGCAGCAGCATGACCGTCTGCAGGTACATGCCCGCGTCCGCCCACTGCCCGGGGCCCATCGTCCGGTCCAGGTAGCAGAACAGGACGACCGGCGCCCCGAACGCCGCCGAGTTCAGGGCGGCGATCCTCCTGGGCCTGTCGGGGGCGTCGCGCTCGATCCCCAGCGCCCTGTACCGCTGGTCGGCCGCGGCGGCGAAGCGGTCCAGGTACGGCGAGGCCAGCTCGGCCGGGTACATCGGGTACTCCCGCTCGTCCCCCGGGTCACCCGCCAGCGCCCTGGCCGTCGCCCGCCGTTTCAGTTCGGCCAGCGGCTCGCCGGCCAGGACGTACAGCCGCCACGGCTGGAGGTTCCCGCTCGACGGAGCCCGTGTCGCGGCGGCCAGCACGCGTTCGAGCACCTCCTTGGGGACCGGCTCGTCGCTGAACGCCCGCACCGCCCGGCGGCTGTCCACGGCTTCGTACACGTCCATGCCTGCTCGTCCTCTCACTCAACTGCCCTTGCGGGCCGCGGCGTAGAGCCGTGCGGCCGTCACCGCCGTGCCCGCGACCGCGGCCGTCACCAACCAGATCATGAACGTCGGATAGAGATAGACCACCTGGATCCACATGATGTCGCCACCTCTGAGGAGCACCCTCATGATCGGGACGACCGTGACGCACAGCGCGAGCGGGACCAGATACGGCAGCAGCCGCCACCGCCGCCACCCGCCGTGCACGACGGCCCAGCGCCGGGAGCGGGCCACAGCCCGGACGGCCGGCCCGGCGGTCGCGAGGGTCAGCAGGACGAACAGGATGTCGGTGACGAGGTAGGGCGGCGACGAGGGGATCTCGGGGGTGCCTCCCTCAATCAGGGCAACCAGGCCGTCCATGAGGGCGTCGGCGTCGCCGAAGGCCGTTCCGGTGTTCGCCATGACCGCGACGCCGTACCCCGACTCCGGCATCAGCAACTGGGCGGCCGTGGAGGTGAAGAGGTCGCCGTCGTGCCGGACGACGGGAGTGCCGCGGGCGGTCTCGCCGATCATCCAGCCGAGGGCGTACTCCGCGTCCTGCTCGGACGGCGTGCGCATCTCCTTGACGCTCTGGGGAGACAGGATGCCGTTGTTCTGCGCGATCAGCCACCGGGCCATGTCGTCGGCGGTGCTGAGGATCCCGCCCGAGCCGTTGCCGAACCCGGACGGCTCGGGCACGGCGACGGCCCGGCCGAGGACGACCAGATGGCCGCGGGCGCTGCCGGGCAGGTCGCGGTCGGTGTCGACGGTCCTGCTGCCGCGCATGCCGAGGGGCGTGAAGACGTGCGCGTCCAGGTACGCCGCGAACGGCTGCCCGCTCACCACCTCGACCAGCCGCGCGGCGACCTGGTAGTTGGTGTTGTGGTAGCTGAAGGCGGTCCCCGGCTCCGCGGCGAGCTTCGCCGTCCTGAGCCGTGCCACGGCGCCTTGGAGCGTGTCGGGCTGGGGCAGGCTCTTCTCGCGAAAGGCCGAGTCAGCCATGCCGGACGTCTGGTTGAGCAGCTGCCGCACGGTGATCCGCGCGGCCCTGGGATCCGCCATGGTGAACTCGGGCAGGTAACCGCGCACCGGCTTGTCCAGCTCGACCTGCCCTTTCTCCACCAGTTGCAGGACGGCGAGCGAGGTGAAGGACTTGCTGACCGACGCCACGGCCATGGGCGTGCCGGCCGTCACCGGCTCGCCGGAGGCGGTCTCGCCGTACCCGGCGGCGTGGACGATCCGCCGGCCCTTGGTGATCGCGACCGCGGCCCCGGGGAGGCCGGTCGCCTCGCGGTACTTGGTGACGAAGGCGTCCACCGACGAAGGGTCGAGGTCGTGCGGCGGAACCGGGCCGGACGCGAGCGGCAGGGCGAGGCAGAGCACGGCGAGGAGGTTTCTGAGCACCCGCCCAACGCTATGAACCACCCTCATTCCGCAACCATTGCGATATCCCTCCGCTTTTCCTACGGAAAACCGCTATTCCTCACGGAAGCCGCGCAGGGCCGTCATCCCACCGCGCGGCGGGACGACGGCCCGGGTGCGGCGGTCAGGAGCCGGCGGCGATCTGCTGGAACTTGGTCAGGACCGCGCGCGGGTCGCTGCCCGGCGCCAGCGCGGCCCCCAGCTCGGCGGCCAGCGTGCCGCGCAGCTCCGCCCAGACCGGCTCCGAGGTCGGGTCGAAGCGGGCCTTGGCCACCATGTCCACGACGGGGGTCACCTTCGGGTCCTGGCGCATGAGCGCCGAGGCGGACGCGGTCGTCGGCAGCAGGCCCTCGACCTTGAGGTACTTGGTGTAGTTGTCGGCCTGGTAGAAGTAGTCGAGGAACTCGCGGACCAGCTGCTGGTTGCCGTCCTTCTTGAAGGCCATCAGGTAGTCCTGGATGCCGTGCGTGGCCGGTTCGGCGCCGTTGTTGGTGGGGAACGGCGCGGTGCCGTAGTCGATGCCCGCCTTGTCCACCGGGTCGAGGAAGGCCCGCGTGCCGAAGGACGCGTACACCATGGCCGCCTTGCCCTGCGCGAACAGCGGCCAGGTGCCGTCGGCGCGGTTGGTCTGGCCGGGGTTCGGCTGGGTGTAGCCGTCCTTGGTCAGCGACTTGAGGAAGTCCAGCGTCTCGACGGCGCGATCGCCGTTGACGGCCCACTTGCCGTCGGCGCGCCAGTCGCCGCCGTCGGCCCGCAGCCAGGTGCCGAACTCGTAGCCGCCGGCCTCGGCGCCGAGGGCCAGCGCGTACGGCACGTACCTGCCGGGCAGCGCCTTGATCGCCTTGGCCGCCGCGCGGAGCTCGTCCCAGGTGGCCGGCGGCTTGTCGAGCCCTGCCTCCTTGAGGATCTTCTTGTTGTAGTACATGCCGTTGACGGTGGCGACGAACGGCAGGCCGTACTGGCCGCCGTCGTAGGAGGCGTTCTCGGCGAAGGACGGCAGGAAGTCCGACAGCACCTCCTTCGAGACCACCTCCTCGGCCCGGTACAGCAGCCCGGCCTCGGCGTAGTCGGCGAAGACGTTGCCGTTGAGCACGTCGGGGAACTGCTTGGTCTGGACCATGGTGTTGACCTGGCTCTGCAGGTTCCCCCAGTCGATCACCTGCAGCTCGACGTTCTTGCCGGGGTGCTTGGCCTCGAAGGAGGCGATCAGCTCGTCCCAGTAGGGCCGGGTGCCCTCGGTGTACTGGGCCACGACCAGTTTGATGGAGTTCTGGCCGTCGCCGCCCGATCCGTCCGAGCCGTCCGAGCCGCCGCCGCACGCGGTCAGCGCGAGCACGAGACCGGTGAACGCGGCCAGGCCGCCGAGCCGTCGTCGTCTTGTGGGGGTCATCTCACACCGATCCTTGTCGTTGTCACTTGGTGCTGCCCGCGGTGAGGCCGCTCACCAGGTGCTTCTCGATGAGCGCGAACAGGATCACCGCGGGCACGATCGCCATCAGCGCCGCGGCGAACAGGTACTGGTAGTTGGTCTCGTACAGGCCGACGAACTGCTGGACGCCGACCGTGAGCGGCACGCGGCCGCCCGCCGGGTCGTTGAAGAGCGTCAGCGCGATGACGAACTCGTTCCACACCTGGATGAAGGTGAAGATCATCACGGTGACGAGGCCGGGCGCGGCCAGCGGGAGGATCATCCGCAGCATGATCCGGAACTTGCCGAGGCCGTCCATCATGGCGGCCTCGTCGATCTCCACCGGGATCGCGCCGAAGTGGGCGTGCAGGATCCACACGGCGAAGGCGAGGTTGAAGGCCGAGTTGATGGCGATGATGACGAAGTAGCTGTTCACGCCGTCCACGAACACCGCCTGCCGGTACAGGCCGATGAGCAGCGCGACGGCGGGGAACATCTGCGTCACGAGGATCACGCTGAGGAACGCCGAGCGTCCCTTGAACCTGGAGCGCGCCAGCACGTACGCGGCGGGCGCGGCGACGACCAGCACCAGCGCCGTCGAGGCCAGCGCGACGGTCAGGCTGACCCGGAAGTAGTCGGCCAGCGGGATGCGCCGCCACACGTCGGCGTAGTTGGACCACGCCCAGCTCTTGGGCAGGTAGTCGGCCGGGACGGCGAACAGTTCGGCGTCCGTCTTGAGCGATCCCAGCAACATCGCGACGTACGGGGCCAGGAAGAACAGCGCCACCGCGAACCCGATGACCGGGAGCACCACGGGACGGACCCGCGCCCATCCGCGGCCGGCCCGCACCAGCACCGGCCTGCTCCGCCTGCCGGGAACCGGCCCGGCGGGACGCTCACCGGCAGGCTGCTCCTCGGCGGGACGTTCTCCGTCCGGCACGGGCGTCCTGTCGCTCGCCGCCGGGTTGCGGTGAGGACGCAGGACCAGCACGAAGGCCAGGATGAGCAGCAGCAGGAAGGCCACGTTGAGCACGCCGAGCGCGGCCGCCTCACCCGAGTCGAGCTGCGCCGTGAACGCGATCTTGTACAGCCACGTCACCGTCGTGTCGGCGTGGTTGCCCGCCGTCTTGCCCATGATCACCCAGATGACGGTGAACGCGTTGAAGACGTGCAACATGTTGAGCACGAGCGCGATCATGAGCGACGGCCGCAGGATCGGCAGCGTCACCCGCCGCCAGGTCGCCCACGCGCTCGCCCCGTCCATGCGGGCGGCCTCCAGCACGTCGTGCGGCACGGTCTGCAGGCCGGACAGCAGCACGTAGGTGGTGAACGGCATCGAGGTGACGATCCCGACCGCCATGATCGAATACAGCGCGGTGGCCGGGTCCTTGTACCAGTCGACGGGCGCGGAGATGATCGACAGGTCCATCAGCAGGCGGTTGAGCAGGCCGTTGCCGCCCTCGTAGATGAAGCGCCACACGGTCGCGGTCATCACCAGCGAGGTCGCCCACGGCACCACCAGCGCGAGCCGGACGAACTTGCGGCCGAAGAACGGCTTGGACAGGAACTGCGCCAGCGCCAGCGAGAGCAGCATGGTCAGGCCGACGACGATCACCAGCCACAGCAGCGTGTTGCCGACCACCGGGCCGAGCGCGTCCTCCTTCAGGAGCCTGGCGTAGTTGTCCAGCCCGGCCATGCCCTTGACCAGCCCGATCCTGCTGATGTCGAGGAAGGACATCCAGACCATGTACAGGGCGGGGAAGCCGACGACGGCGGCGATGAGCAGCGTGCTCGGCGTCAGCCAGCGCCAGGGCACCGTCCGCTGCCACAGGTCGGCGAGCCGGGCCGCCGCGGGCGTCCTCACGGCGCGTCCCTGAGGTTGGCGGTCCAGGAGTCGAGCGTGGCCAGCCACTCGTCGCGCTCGGCCGGCATGCCGGGCACCCCCGGGCGTCTCTGCCACGGCAGCGGGCCGGACTCGCGCCGGTACTCCACGCCGATCGCGTCGAGGCGGGCCAGGTGGGCGGCCAGGCGGCGGCGGAAGTCGGCCAGATCCCGCTCGGGGCCCGACCAGACGGTCTCCGCGAACGCCGCCAGCCGGGGGAAGGCCATGTAGTCGACGTGCCGGGTGGAGTCGATCAGCTCCGTCCAGATCCCGCACTGGGCTCCCAGGACCCGTTCCGCGGCCGGGTCGCCGCGCAGCTCCGGCGGGACGGGCTCGAAGGCGTAGACGTCCTCGACGGTGAGCACGGTCCTGAACGGCAGCGGCTCGTCGTCGCGTTCGCTCTGCCGGTAGTCCAGGTAGACGGCGGTGTTGGAGCAGTTGATGACGTCGTGCCCGGCGCGGGCGGCGGCCACCGCGCCCAGGTCGGCCCGCCAGGAGGCCACCACCGCGCCGGGGGCGAGGCCGCCCTCCAGGATCTCGTCCCAGCCGACCAGGCGGCGCCCGCGTCCGGCCAGGTAGTCGTCGAACTGGCGGATGAACCAGCTCTGCAGCTCCTCCTCGTCGCGCAGGCCCAGCTCGGCGATGCGGCGGCGGGCCGCCGGGCTGTCGCGCCACTGCTCCTTGGGGCACTCGTCCCCGCCCACGCACACGTACGGGCTGGGGAAGAGGTCGAGCACCTCGTCGAGGACGTTCTTGAAGAAGTCGATCGTGGCGTCCTCGACGTTGAGCACGTTGTGCCCGACGCCCCAGGTGGTGCGCACGCCGAGCGGGGTGTCGAGGTTGCCCAGCTCGGGGTAGGCGGCGATGGCCGCCTGGGTGTGGCCGGGCAGGTCGATCTCGGGCACGACCGTGATGTGCCGGCGCGCGGCGTAGGCGACGATCTCGCGGAGGTCGTCCTGGGTGTAGAAGCCGCCGTGCGGCCGGCCGTCCATCTCGCCCAGCCAGCCGACCTGGCTCTCCTCGCGCCAGGAGCCGATCTCGGTGAGGCGCGGGTAGCGCTTGATCTCGATGCGCCAGCCCTGGTCGTCGGTCAGGTGCAGGTGCAGGACGTTCAGCTTGTGCAGGGCCATCAGGTCGATGAAGCGCAGCACGTCCGCCTTGGTCATGAAGTGCCGGGCCACGTCGAGGATCGCGCCCCGCCAGGCGAAGCGCGGGCGGTCCTCCACGTGCACGGCGGGCAGTTCCAGCGGCACGCCCGCGCCCGCGCGGCGGAAGGCGTCGGGCGGCAGGAGCTGGCGCAGCGTCTGCGCCCCGTAGAAGGCGCCGGCCGCCGATCCGGCGTCGAGGGTGACCTCGCCGGGCGTGACGGTCAGCCGGTAGGCGTCGGGGGGCAGGTCGGCGAGGCCGAGCCTGATCGTCGCCGGTCCCGGGCCGCCGGGCAGCAGCTCGCCGCCGGTGACCGGGCTGAGCTCGCCGCGCAACCAGGCGGCGACCTCGCCGAGCGCGGGATCGGCGGTGAGCGCGGTGCTCCGGTCGATGACGAAGCGGCCCGGTCTGGCCTCGTGGTGCAGGGGCTTGGGGACGATCATTGACGGCCTCTCGGAGCTGATGAAGGAGACTCTTCGCCGCGGGCGCGTTCCCGGGCGTGACCGACGGCGCCGTACGGGGCCCAGCCTCCTTTACGAAGGAGCGCTTCATTAGTAGCACCGGCCCAGAGCGAGGGTCAATGCTCATTCGTGCTCGTATCAGCCCTTCTTGCTCAGCTTCGGACCCCGGGCTGGCATAATGAGTTCCGCCCTTATCGAGGAGACCTGCGTTAGGACGGCTCTTGGCCCCCACACTTCGCGGCGGCGACCTGTCACGGCTCAGACAGCTCAACGTCCTGACCGCGATCGCGGCACTGCGCGCCGCCGGCCCGTTGACCCTGTCGGCCCTGGCCGAGCGGACCGGGTTGTCGCGCCCCTCCACGAAGGAGGTCGTGGACGAGCTGATGACGCTCGGCTGGGTGGAGGAGACCCCGCCCGCCCAGGGCACGGTCGGCCGGCCGGCCCGCCGCTACCGGTTCCGCGCCGGCAGCGGCTACCTGGTGGGGCTCGACATAGGGGGTCACAACATCCGGGCCGCCCTGGCGGATCTGAACGGCGTGATCCTCTCCGAGACCCGCCAGCCCGTGGAACCGGACACCCCCCTGGACGAGCGGCTGGCCGCGATCGAGCGGACGGTCGCGAGCTGCCTGGCGCTGGGCGGCAAGACCATCGAGGACGTCTGGGTCCTCGCCGCGGGCACGATCGGCGTGATCACCCCCGAGGGACGCATCCTCTACTGCGCCGCCATCCCCGCCTGGACCGGGTTCGACCTGGCCGGGCACCTGCGAAGGCTGTTCCCCTGCGACGTGCTCGTCGAGAACGACAGCCGCCTGGCCGCCCGGGCCGAGGCCGTGCGCGGCGCCGCCCGCGACGTCGACGACGTGGTGTTCCTGCACGTCGGCCGCCGGATGGGCGCCGCGGTCATCATCGACGGCAAGGTGCACCGCGGGTTCGGCACGGCGGCCGGCGAGATCGCCATGCTGCCGCAGGCGCGGTTGTTCGACGCGTCGCGACACCTCCAGAGCTGCGCGATCATCCCCGAGGGCACCCCGCCCGCGGACGCCGCCGGCTACACCCTGGCCGCCGCCCGCGCGGGCGACCCGGTGGCGCTGGCCGCGGTCGAGCGGTACGTCGACGACCTGGCCGTCGGCACCAGCGCGATGGTGCTGCTGCTCGACCCGCAGGTCGTCGTGCTGGGCGGCGGGTTCTCCCGATCGGCCGACGTGCTGCTGCCGCCGCTGCGCGCCCGCCTGGAACGTGCCTGCATCCGCCTGCCCGACCTGCGCGCCTCGACGCTGGGCGACGAGTGCGTGGTCACCGGCGCCATCGACTATGCCGTCGCACACGTGGACGCCCAGCACTTCACCCCGGACGCGCCCCTGCCGACCGCACGCTGACCCCCCGAGACGCTTCCGGGGGCGATGCGTCCTTTTTCGCCCGGAATGAAACCCCTGATGCACGGGTGTCGCCAATGGCTAGCGTGGCGGAGTGCAAACAGTGATCACCCGAGACGGCCGCACCCTCGCCGTTGAGCAGTACGGCATGCCCGACGGGACACCCGTCTTCTATCTGCACGGCACCCCCATGGGACGCCTGGCCCGCCATCCCGACGACTCCTTGTTCACCGGGCTCGGCATCCGGCTGATCACCTTCGACCGTCCCGGGTTCGGCGGTTCGACGCCCCTGCCCGGACGGCGGGTGGTGGACGGCGCGGACGACGTCGTCGCCGTGGCCGACGCGCTCGGCCTCGACCGCTTTGCCGTCTACGGGGTCTCCGGCGGCGGGCCGCACGCGCTGGCGTCGGCCGCCCGCCACCCCGACCGGATCGTCCGGGTCGCCTCGCTGGCGGCGCTCGCCCCGCGCGACGCCGAAGGGCTGGACTGGACGGCCGGGATGATGGAGGGCAACCAGCGCAGCGCCGCCGTCGCCCTGCGGGACCGGGACGCCATGATCGCCCACCTGGAGACGGACTCGTCCGAACCGCCGCGGTTGCCCCCGGCCGAGGCCGCCGTCCTGGCCCGTCCCGAGATCGGCGCCATGCTCTCGGCCGCGTACGCCGAGGCGGTCCGCCCCGGCGTCGGCGGCTGGGCCGACGACGTCATCGCCCTCTTCGGCCGCCCGTGGGGCGTGGACCTCGCCTCCGTCACCGTTCCGGTCCGGCTCTGGCACGGCGAGCTGGACGGCGTGGTGCCGGTCGCGCACGCCCGCTGGCTCGCCGCCTACCTCCCCACCGCCACGCTCACCGTTCAGCCCGACGGCGGACACGCCGGACACTTCGCCGCCACCCCGGCCACGCTGGAATGGCTGCTGCGCGGCGACGAACCCCACGTCGAGCAGGGCGAGGCGAGCGAGACCGGGTCACCCGTCTAGGCGGGCGTCCGGGCGGCTAGTGCGGGATGGCGTCGATCAGTTCCCGGGCGCCCTGGCGGAGCAGCGCGACCGCGACGGAGGTGCCGAGGGTCGCCGGGTCCAGCGGGCCGGCCCACTCGTGGGCGTCCAGCACCTGCTTGCCGTCCGGGGAGAAGACCCGGGCGCGCAACGACAGCCGGCCGTCGCGCTCGGCACGGGCGTGACCGGCGATGGGCGAGTTGCAGTGGCCCTGGAGCACGTGCAGCAGCATGCGCTCGGCCGTGACCTCCCGCCACGTGTCGGGGTGCCCCAGCCCGGCGACCGCTTCGGCGGTCGCCGGGTCGTCCTCGCGGCACTGCAGGGCGAGCACGCCGGCTCCGACCGGCGGGCACATCGTCTCCGGCGACAGCACCTCGGTGATCCGGTCCGGCAGGCCGATGCGCTCCAGCCCGGCCACCGCCAGCAGCAGCGCGTCGGCCTCGCCCGCGTCCAGCTTCTCCAGCCGCCGGTTGGCGTTGCCGCGCATCGGCACACAGCGCAGCTGCGGATGCGACGCGGCGAGCTGGGCGACGCGCCGCACCGACGACGTGCCGATCCGGGTGCCGTCGGGCAGCGCGTCCAGCGTGAGGCCGCCGGGGTGCACGAGCGCGTCGCGC
Source organism: Nonomuraea sp. NPDC001699 (assembly GCF_053596455.1). Lineage (NCBI taxonomy): Bacteria > Bacillati > Actinomycetota > Actinomycetes > Streptosporangiales > Streptosporangiaceae > Nonomuraea > Nonomuraea sp. NPDC001699. Next base: position 204,425 of record NZ_JBSFGF010000011.1, read on the forward strand.
ACGTCGTCACGCTTGAGGAAGGCCGCGAACACGGTCCCGGCCGGGAGCGGACGGTCGGCGGGCACGTCCTTGACGCAGTGCACCGCCAGGTCGGCCCGGCCCGCCAGGAGGGCCTCGTCGACCTCCTTGGTGAACGCGCCCTTGCCGCCCAGCGCCGACAGCGAGCCCTGCCACCGGTCTCCGGACGTGGTGACCGGCACGACCTCGGTGCGGATGCCGGGGTGCCTGTCGGCGAGTTCGCGCCGTACGCGTTCGACCTGGGCGAGCGCCATGGGAGAGGAGCGCGTCACGATGCGGATCAACTCGGGGACGGTCATCGTCCGATCGTAGGGCGTCGCCTGCCCGCCGCGCGGAGCAATCGCCCGCCGTCCGTGACGTTCCCGGGCCGTCCGCCCCACGAATCCGCCTATGGCGGCCTAAGGTACGGATCATCACCATTCACGGGGAAGAGAACGGGGACGTACATGATGGCGAACGACCCGGCGCGGCCGACGTTGATGACGCGGGTGATCGCGGCCTACAGGGGCGAGGTGAGCACGGACGAGCTGGAGGCGTACCGGCGTGCGGGCGGCCTGGTCTACACCGAGCTGGAGCACGCCGAGGAGCTGCGCTTACGCCTCGTCCAGGACGGCGTCAACCTCTGGCACGGCTCGCAGGCCGCCTCCGGCCAGCTGCTGTGCACCTGGAACGCGTTCGTGCTGCAGACCATCGGTGAACAGCTGCTCGACGCCGACTACACCGCCGACCCGCGCACCGCGGGCTACGTGCCGCCGGTCACCAGCCGGCAGGTGGCCGCCTGCTTCGGCCAGGTGGAAGGCTGGGTGTCGCGCGCCCGGCAGGCGGCGGGCAACAGCCGCTACCTGGTCGAGACAGAGCTCCAGCTGCCCGCCGACCTGCCCGAATGGGCCGAGGCGGACCCCTGCCCGCTGCCCCACCTGCACGGCATGCTGGCCGCCGCCCGGGCGATCCGCCGGCACGCCGAGGTGGCCTTCGGCGTGTTCGAGCAGACCGTCCCGGACGCCCACGACCACCAGGCCGACCTGCAACGGCTGCGCCAGCTCGTGGCCGAGGCCGCCACCGCCGCCGACTACGCCGAGGGGCTGCTCAAGGCCGACCCCCGGCCGAGCCTGCACGAGGCGATCGAGCAGCGGCTCCAGCGCTCCCTGGAGCTCTACTACCACGTGGGCCAGCTCATCGCCATGCCCCGGCACATCGCCGGCTACCGCAGCACCGCCACCCGGCCCGCCGCGACGTACGAGTCCCTTGACGTCGACGCCCGCGACTTCGACGCCTGGTGCCTGACCGACCCGCAACGGCGGGAATTCTGGCAGGCCGACCCCAAGGCCAGGCAGGCCGTCAAGGAGATGTGGGAGTACGACCCCGACCCGGCCGCCACCCTGCGCATCCAGGGGCAGATCAACGCCGCCTTCCGGGACGGCGCCATCGCCTACGCCGTCGACGCCGCGGGCGAGCCGCTCGGGAGCTACTACTGCTGCCCGTTCCCCGCCATCTACTCGGTGCGCAGGCCGGTGGTCATCGGCGGCAGACGGCTGCGCCCCATGCAGCAGTTCACCTACGAGGCGTCCGCCGAGGAGATGGAGCGCGGCGGGCCGTTCAAGCGCGAGATCATCGTGGCCGACTTCAGGCCGACCGACGACATCGACTACTGCGACCCCGACGGGCTCCACGGCGACTAGGACTCGCCCGGCCGTCTCGGGGGCGGCCGCCGAGCGAGCGGTGCCGTGGTGGCGCGGGCGGCTGGCATGATGATCGGATGGACGTTCCCACCCCCGTCGACCTCGACGCATGGCCCCGCCGGCAACACTTCGAGCACTACCGCCGCGTCCCGTGCACGTACTCGATCACGGTGGAGGTCGACGTCACCGCGTTCGCCGCGGCGCTGCGTCAGTCGCGGCGCAAATCCTACATCGCGCAGATCTGGGCGCTCGCCACCGTCGTCAACCGGCACGACGAGTTCAGGATGTGCCTCACCACGTCGGGTGAGCCGGCCGTGTGGCCCGTCGCGCACCCGGCGTTCACGGTCTTCAACGCCGAACGCGAGACGTTCTCGTGCGTGTGGGCGCCCTACGATCCCGGCTTCGGCGCCTTCCACGACGTCGCCGCGCCCTTGCTCGCCGAGCACAGCCGGGCCGCCGACTTCTTCCCGCAGGGGGCGCCCCCGGCCAACACGTTCGACGTGTCGAGCCTGCCGTGGGCGTCCTTCACCGGGTTCAACCTCAACATCGGCGACAACTGGGACCATCTCGCGCCGATCTTCACGCTCGGCCGCTACACCGAGCGGGACGGCCGCGTCCTGCTCCCCCTCGCCGTGCAGGCCCACCACGCCGTCGTGGACGGGTTCCACTCGGCCCGCCTCGTCAACGAGTTGCAGGAGCTGGTGGCGGACCCGGCCTGGCTGGAGACCTGACCCACCCGTTCACAGGGACTCCAGGATCTCGACCGCGCGGCCGTTCCCTTCCTCGGCCCGGACGCGCCGGCCGAGTTCGGCGGCGGTGTCCGCCATCCGGGCGTCGGTGGCGGCCAGGCGGAGGGCGGCGGCCAGGCCGTCCGGGGTCAGCCGCCGCTGCGGCTGGGGCGGCCCGGCCACGCCGACGGCGTGCGCGCGGGCCGCCCAGAACGGCTGGTCGGCGACGAACGGGCAGATCACCTGCGGCCGTCCGGCCAGCAGGGCCGCGGCGGTGGTGCCGCTGCCGCCGTGATGCACGATCGCGGCCATGCGCGGCAGCAGCCAGTCGTGCGGCGCCTGGTCGAGCAGGTGCACGCCGTCAGGAAGATCGGTGGCCTGGATGCCGCCCCAGCCGGTGGCCAGCACGGCACGCACCCCCGCCCGCCGGACGGCCTCGGCGACGACCCGGCCGAGCCGCCACGGATCGGTGCCGGCCATGCTGCCGAACCCGACGTACACCGGCGGCGGCCCGTCGGCCAGGAAGGCGGCCAGCTCAGGCGAGGGCGTCCAGTCGGGCGGGGCGGGCAGGTACCAGAAGCCGGTGGTGTGCACCCATGCCGGATAGTCCAGGCCGCCCGGTGTGTCGTGGGGCAGCAGGTGGCGGCTGAAGGCGTGCAGGACCGTCGCCGGGCCTCCGTCCGGACGGCGCAGGAGGTCGTGCCGGCCGCGCCGCCGGGGCAGGTCCAGGCGCGAGCGCAGGTCGTCGGCGATGCCGGCGAAGGAGCGCAGCATCAGCTTGATCGACAGGTAGGAGGCCCGGTTCAGCGCCCTGGGCAGCGGCAGCGGCAACATCGGGTTGCGGAAGGCGGCGGTGGGCACCCACACGGGCTGGAGCGCGGCGGGCACCGCGGGCACGCCGAGCCGTTCGGCGACATGGGCGCCCGGCATGCCGGGCGCGTGCACCACCAGGTCGGCGCCCTTGCCGGGCCCGTCCAGCACCACGTCCGCCAGGTCGGTGAAGACCTCGGCCATGAGGGGCTTGCTGCGGCGCATCACCTGCAGGGCGACCTTCTTGCCGCGCAGGCCGCGGTAGTTGGTCTCGACCGCCTGACGGATGCCGGGGTCGTCGATGAGCGTGTTCGGGCCGTCGTGCAGCGGCGCGAAGGCGATGCCGTGCGGACGGGCCAGGCCGGCCATGGCGGCGGGGGCCGCCAGCACGGCCTCGTGCCCGGCCCGCTTCAGGGCGAGGGCCAGGGCGGCGTACGGCTGCACGTCGCCACGGGTGCCGTGGGTGAGGACGAGGACCTTCATCGGCGCTCCTTGCTCGAAAGGACTGTTGCGCTCGCCGACCAGGCTTCCCGGCACACCAACGGCCTGTCTGAAGGGCCGAACAACAGCACAATATACCGAAGTTTCAGAAATTCCTGAAGTTTGGGTCATTCGGTTATGATCCCTGTCAGGAGGTGGCGCGGTGAGCGACCAGGAACGATGGCAGGCCGCCGAGCGGCTGGCCCTGGTGCTGACCGAGGGCGGCCTGCAACGCATGTCGGCGCGCGTCCTGGCGTTCTTCCTGTTCACCGACGCCGAGACGGTCACCATGGGCGACATCGCCGACCGGCTCGACGTCAGCGCGGGGTCGGTGTCCGGCGCGGTCAAGGCCCTGCTGACGACCGGGCTCATCGAACGCCTGCCCGCGCCCGGCAGCCGCCGCGAGCACTACCGGCTGCGCGACGACGCCTGGCCCACCTTGTTCTCCACCCAGAACACCATGGTGCACGTCCTGCTGCGGGCCGCCGAGACCGGCATCGCCACCACCGCCTCCGGCGACCCGGCCCACACCCGGCTGGCCCGGATGCGCGACTTCTACCAGTTCCTGCTGAGCGAGCTGCCCGGCCTGCTGCACCGCTGGGAACAGACCCACGCACCCCGCTGAGCGAGCCGCGCCACCGTGGTCGGCCGCCGCACGTCGATCCGAAGGGACATCAGATGACCACCCGTGACCTCCCTGCGAACGACGACGTCCGGGACCCCTTCGGCACGTTGCGCCGCGCCTTGTGGATCGGCGGTGGCCAGTGGGCCGGAAAGTCGACCGTGGCCCGGCTCCTGGCCGTCCAGTACGGCATCACCGTCTATCACTACGACTACCACGACGCACGTGGGCACAACGATCGCCGGATCGCCCGCCGGGTCAGCCTCGGCGAGCCCGCCGCCGATCCCGATCCGGACCAGGTGTGGGTCCGTTCCACCCCGGAAGAGATGGCCGCCGAGACCCTGACCGGCTTCCCCGTACGGTTCGAGTGGGCCCTGGACGACCTGCGCGCGCTCGTCTCGGGCCTTCCGATCATGGCCGAGGGCTGGGGACTCCGCCCCGAACTCGTCGCCCCCATCATCGACTCACCGCGCCGGATGGTCGTCATGGTGCCCACGCCGGAGTTCCGCCGACACCAGCTCCACCACCTCCCCCGGGCCTCCGCATTCGGGCACGAGGTCAGCGATCCGGCCCGAGCACAGGCCAACCGCGTGGCCCGGGACGCCCTCGTCGCGGAGGACGCCGTCCGCACCGCCCGCCGGCTCGGCATCCGCGTGGTCGAGGTCGACGGTTCCCGCGACGCCGCCGCGATCGCGGAGATCGTCGCCGACCATTTCAGCCCCTACCTCCCGGGGCGAGATCGCACGGCTTGACGCCCGGCGACCGCACCGGCCATCACGGGAGCCGCACGAGTGTGCAGGTGACGCCCTCCTCGGGAGGTCCGGCGTGCCCGCACTTGTTCGCGACGGGGATGTTCGAGGGGTTCTCCGGTCCGAGCCGGGCGCTTATGCCGACCCACTTCCCGCTTCCGTGCCTCGGGAGCTCGATGGAGAAGGTGTATCGCAGGTCTCCGAGGCCGGCCAGTGAAGGTGGCGGGTCACGACGACGGCCAGGAGAACCGTGGCCGCGGCGATCCCGCCCAGGAAGGCCGCCTAGCCCACCGCGTTCTGGCTGGAACTGCTCGCGTTGCCGATGTACGACCAGGCGATGATCACCCACATCACGACGAGAAGGACGCTGGTGACGTTGCGCAGCGGCGCGGTGGCGACACCCGCCGTGACGCCGGACACCCCGAGTACGCCGGCCGCTACGGTGACACTGCCTGCGACGACGTTGATGACCTGGCCGTAGCTCTGCCTGTCGGAAGAGGAGGCGTCGGCTGTCGGTCTCCTGGGCGGGATCATGGCCTTCACCGGGGTTCTTCTCGTCACACCCGCTCGATCGAGCGACGCCCGGGCCGCGTTACGGGACTCCCCGGCGGGCACTCGGCCATCTCGTGACACTTCTGTTAACAGAAGGTAAACGATACGGTTACCCGTAATCCTGTAAAAAATGGTGACGTATGATGCCTTCCGGTATTAGGCGGGCGAAAGGTGTTTTTGTGGCGGATGCGTTCGAGGCGGAGGTCAGCGCGCTCGCGGACGAGATCAACCAGCAGGTGGCCCGCGTACGCGAAGCATTCGGAGAGCTCTCCGCCCTGGAGCACACGGCACGGTCGGCGGACGGAATGGTGAGCGTGACCGTCGGCCGCCACGGTCAGTTGCGCGGCGTCGAGCTGAGCCCCCGGGCATATCGCAGCCTGTCCCCCACCCAACTGGCCGACGCCATCATGCAGCAGGCCGACGCGGCCACCGCCGCGGTCTCCGAGCAGAGCCGGCAGCTGCTGAACCCCCTCATGCCGGACGGCGTGCCGTACGAGGAGGTCTTCGGGGAGCGGGCCACGCTCGACGCGTTCTTCCCCGGCCCCGTGGAGCCGGCCCCGTGAGCGGCTTCAACGTACGGCGGGAGGCGCTGCACCGGGAAGCCAGGACGTACGAGCTGTTCGCGGGGAACGTGGAGCAGGTGCGCGCCGACCTTCGCGCCGCCTTCAACCGGGACAGGAACACGCTCGGCGACGACGAGTACGGCGCGGAGCTGGCCAAGAAGCTGCCCGAGATGGAGCGCGGCATCTTCGACGCCCTGACGACGTTCATCGACGAACTCGAAGACGTCGCCTTGGGGCTGAACGCGAGCGCCCGCAACTACAAGGCGGCGGAGCACCCTCCCCCCGTCACCCGAGACTGATCGTCCATGGGGTTCGACGGGTTCCTCGTGCCCGAGTTCGCCAAGCCGTACATCGGCTGGGTGGTCGGCATGGACTGGCCGGAGGGGGACGAGACCGGTTGCTTCCGGCTGGCCGACGCCTGCGTGATCGCCGCGCACCGGCTCGTCGAGGGCACGGGCGCCGACCTGCCGGGCAGCGCGCGCAGGATCGGCAAGGACTGGGACGGGGAAGCCCATCTGGCCTTCGCCGCCCACGTCGGCAAGGTGGCGGGCGGTCAGGTCGCCCTCGCGGTCAAGCGGCTCGTGGACGCCGCGGTGGCGCTCAACGGCGTGGGCGTGCAGATCCAGTACGCCAAGTACATGATCGAGGTCACCGTCTGGCTGCTGATCGTGCAACTGGGATATCTGCTGGCCGCGGCCCTGGCCACCGGCGGGGCGAGTCTGGCGCTCATTCCGCCGCGGCTGCAGCTCGCCCGGCTGACGGTCGGGCAGATCGCCAGGCAGTGCCGGCGCAACATGCTGCTCTTCGCCGGGATCGTGACCGGGATGGACCTGGGCATCCAGGGCACGCAGCTGCTGCAGGGCCGCAGGGACGACATCGATCTCCGTCAGCTCGCGATCTCGGCGGTGAGCGGCGCCGCCATGGGCGGGCTCATGGGACTGGCCTCGGGCGGGCTGAGCAGCCTGGCCACCCCCACGCTGCGGGCCGGTCTGACCAGGGCCGAGATGTCCACGGCCGAGAAGCTGCTGGCGGCGGCCCACTCCTCGTTGTACGGCCAGGCCGGGCAGTTCGCCCTGGCCGGCGGGATCACGACGGCCGGCACCATGATGGTCCAGGGCAACTTCAGCTGGGACCTGCTGGCCAAGGGCATCACGTCCAGCGCGCTCGGCGCGGACGGCCAGCACCTGGCCTCACCCCTGACTTCCGGACCGGACGGACGCCCCGGGCCCAGGACCGGCGCGGACGCGGTCCAGGAGGCGGTGAACCACAACCAGCAGACCATCGCATCGCCCGCCTGGCACCGCCCCGACCTGGCGTCCGACGTGCTCCAGGGTCTGACGTCCCAGCTCGCGTCCGCCGACGCGGGGGTTCCGAAGCCCGAGATCCATCCGCCTCGCGTCGTCGAGATCGGCGCCCTGGGCGAGACCGCCGTGCACGACGTCAGGGTGCCGGTGGACCCGAGGGCGGCGGCGCAGGCCATGACCGCCGGCATCACGGGCATCGTCCCGCGGGAACGGGCCGTGATCCGCCTCTGGCTGACGGAGGCGCTCTCCAGCGGCGACCGCGACGTGTGGACCAACCACCTGCAAAGAGGCGTGGCGCTCGGCGTCGGGGACAAGGTGATCTACCTCAAGCTCAGGCCGAGCGAGTTCACGCACGTGGAGCAGCCGGGTCTGGCCCCGGAGAAGCCGGTCGCCTTCGGCGGGGACGGCGTGGAGGGCAAGTCCTCGCGGGGCACCTCACTGGATCGCACCGCGGGGCTGATGAAGGGGCTCTACCAGTCGCCGGACGAGGCCGAGGCGAACGCCCTGCCCCGGTCGGGCGTCAGCAGCACGGCACGGACGACCCACACGAACGGCGTCGAGGTCATCAGCGGGCACAAGGCCATCTCCCCCGCCCATGACTACTTCGCCACGGGCATCTCCCTCGACATCTACCGTGACGGCGAGAAGGTCACCCGGACCGCGGCGGTCCCCGACCTCTCGCTGACCATCCCCTTCCCCAAGCAGTTCACCCGGGAAGGGCCGCTGCTGAGCGCCGACCACCCCGCGCCGCTCCCCCGCCACGAGGTGCCGGAAGGAGCGGGGCACAGGTTCCGTGACCACGGGATCGCCATCACCGGCCTGGACGTCACGCCTCTCGTGCTGGAGGTGCAGCGCCGGGGGCTGGCGGCGGGGCTGCCCGCGGGCGAGGTGGTCAGGATCACCGACCATCTCACCTCCAGCCTGCTCAGCGAACAGGGGATGAAGAACCGCAGCCAGTCGATGTTGTCGAGCGGGGTCTCGTCCGAGGCGATCCGGTACAAGACGTCCCTGCTGCGGTCGGCGGAGGACTCCGTCCGGATCACCGGCGAGATCACGCGGGTCGAGCCGATCGACGGGAGCGGGCGCTCGCCGGTCGAGACGATGTTCCGGGACGACCTGGGGCGGCGCGAGAGCGAGGGCACGTCGTACCGGCAGGGCGCGAGCGTCGGCGTCCACGCGGGCGGCAAGATCGGGTTGCCGCTGGGTGACCGCGCGGAGGTCGTCGCGAGGGCCGTCGGCGGGGTCGGCTACGGGACGGACCATGTGACGTCCACCAACAGGGCGCACGGCAACCACACCGTCCTGACCAGGCTCGGCGACGTCACCATGTACGACGCCCGCATGCGGCTGCAGGTCGAGACCGACAAGCTCGGCACCTTCGAGGTGGAGGTGCCCGCCGAGCTGATCGTCCCGACCCGCGACGCGTCCCGGATGGAGCAGGACGTCTTCGGGCATGATCTGCGCCCGCTGGGAGAGTTCAACGACATCCAGCGCAAGCTCGCCGACCTCCACCGGGAGCTGGACGACGTGCGGGCGGGGTTCTCACTGGACGAACCGGTCGGCGAGTACCCGGCCAGGGGCGAGCACCCGAACCGCGGCTACGACCCGCACGCCCTGGAGCCGGAGACGCTCGCGGCCGGTCGGGGGACGGGGCTCGGCAGCGGCGTCCGGGTCCATGGGGAGACGCTGCTCAGCGCGGAGATCCACCAGGCCGTCGCCCGGGCGCTGCCCGACCTCCCGCCGGAGATCGCACGGCAGATCATGCGGGACGTCGAGAGCCGCTTCGGCGCCGCGGCGCTGGAGGCCGACCTGACGCACGCCCTCCACGGCATCAGGTACGACGGGTCGATCGGCGGCTACACCGTCGAGATCCTGGCCGAGGGCACGCTGGGCCGGCGGCACGAGGTCGGCGCGTCCGACCTGACCGTCAACGAGCGCCGGATCACCTCGCGCACCGACACCAGCCAGCGGGAGAGCTCCCGCACGGGCCGTGCGGAGGTGCGTGGTGTCGCGCGCCTCGACGTGAACGATCGGCTCAAGATCGACCCGGTGAACCTGTCCCTCACCGGGAGCGGCACCAAGTCCGGCAGCACCGGCTTCTCCTCGGGCCACACGAGGTACGACCGTACGGAGACCAGCGGCGGCTTCACCATCACGCGGGATCTCTCCTTCGACGTCAGGATGAGGATCTCGCGGGACGGCACGGAGACGCTGAACACCTCGTGGGAGGTGCACGGCAGCAGGGCGGAGGTCCTCGTGCCGAACGTCCACCTGCCGCAGAGGCCGGTGCTCGCACAGGACGTCGCGCATCTCGGACGGGTCGAGTCGTCGTCCGAGCGGCCCGCCGACCTGTGGCGGCCCGGGGCCGACGAGTTGTCGGCCATCGTCCGGATGGGGGCCATGCCCGACCTTCCCTCGACGCTGGCCGAGCTCTACCACCGATGGGCGGAACTGCCGGCGCCCGCGGAGCGGCTGGACGTGCCGCCGGTGTTCGAGACCGCCACCGACGTGATCAACCTGGAAACCATGATCACGTCTCATCCCGACGGCCTGCACTACACCGTGTCGGACCGTTCGGGGTCGCGGCACGACGTGCACGTCAAGGCCCACGTGGCCGGGGTGAGGCACGTCAAGTCGGAGACCGGGGTGGAGCACGAGAGCTACTCCAGCAGCAACTCCAGGGCCCTGGACGCCGAACGCGGCAGGCGTACGGTCGGCGGGCACGCCAGGACCGGCCTGCGCGTCACGCTCAGCGACGGCGAGGCCGCCGGGTCCTCGCACGGAACCGGGGAAGCCGGCGCGACCGAGCGCAAGGTCGTGGCGCGAGCCGGGGTGCACGGCGCCGCGAAACGCAGTGCCGTGGAGAGCTCCTACCTGGGCAGCAGCGACGTGTCCCGGGTCACCTACTCCGACGGCAGCACCTCCCACTGGTACCGCGCGGACCTGGTCCTGGAGGTCACCCCCACCAGGACCAGCGGCGGAACGGTCGAACAGGGCCCGACCACGTACGTCCGGGTGGAAGAGATCATGGACCTCGTGCTTCCCGACGAGGTGGCACGCCGTCACGGGCTCGACGGCCCGGAGGCCGTGGACCCCGCTGGTCAGGCAGGGCACACGACGCGCGCCTACGCGGCGCCCGAGGCGGCGTTGAACACCGCCTTCGTCCTGCACCTCGACGCGCAGGCCGTGCTGCCGGAGATCCTCGGGCTGCTCCGCCGCGACGGCCTCCTCCCTGACGGCCAGGAGCTCACGAACCATCCGGTGGCCGAACACCTGCGCGGCAACTACAGCCAGGGCGCACTCGGCACGAAGCTGGGCGAACTCCGCGGGAACGGCGTGTCCTCCTGGTTGTTCGTCACGGACGAGAACGGCCGGGTCACCGAACGCGTGGGCATCCGGGTCACGGCCGAGGTGGACGACGGCGTCCACGTCGGTGAGCGTCCTGACGCCGGCCTCATGCTGCGCAACGAGCGCCTGAGCGGCGACCTGAGCGTGCGCGAGGCGGGAACGGACCGCGGCGCGGAGGCGATCGCGCGTTACATGGAGTCCTCGGACGGCGAGCTCAGGGGCGCCGAGGCGGGGTTCGCGAACAACCGCGACTCCCACACCGTGGACGGGCGGGGCACGATCGCGAAGGAGATCAACCGCTACCAGACGCGCGAGGCCCCGCAGGAGTTCAAGCACCCGGTCAGGTTCGAGATCACGCTCGAACACGTCCCGGTCCGCCCGCTCCTGGAGCCCGTGCAGAACGTGGCCCGCAACGTGCTGCTCAAGGTGGGCGAGGTGACCGGGCACGACGGCGCCGGGAGAATGTTCGACCGGCACGCCGGGGTCACCTCGACGTCCCGGGCGGTCGCGGACGGCGAGGTCGGCGTCCTGGTGCCGGGACACCTCACCACGGAGGTGCCGCAGGGCACGCCGGTCGCGGGACGCACGCCGGTCGTCGCCGCGGATCCGCGCTGGGCGGACCCGGCGGACCCCAACCCCATGTCCGCCACCCTGGGCGACGGCGTCCCCAAGGGGGACGTCAGCCAGGTCGCGTTCCCGGCCGCCACGCTCGTCGAGCAATGGGCGCCGATGAGCGCGGTGCCGCCGAGACTCCGGGGCGAGGTCCCGTCCCTGGCCGACCGGCCCGGCGGATTCGAGCTCTCCCGCCCGGCCGGCATGTCACTCGCCGAGGCCACCAAGGAACGGACCATGCGCGCCCATCTGGAGCAGTTGCTCGCGCACGAGTACGTGATCCCGGGGATCGGCAGGGTCGGCATCGACGTCACCGGAGCGCGCGAGATCACCACCGCGCTGGTCAAGCAGCGTGTCTACGCCCAGACCATGAGCACGGTCGGGCACGGCCAGGAGCAGGGCCGGGGCGTGGCGGCCCGGGCGGGCGGGTCCGCCGGCTCGCAGGACGGGGGCCTCGGCTTCGGCGGCGTCGGCGGCAACCTGAAGACGGCGGACGAGGCCGCGTCGCGGAACGCCAACATCGTCGAGCGCAACTTCCTGGAGGAGCAGCACGACAACACCTATCTTGAGCTGGACGTCTCCCTGGTGTTCCACGGCAGGGACAAACCCCTGACCGTGGACGTCGCCGGCGGCCTTCATCTCAGACTCACCGCCAAGGGGCTCGCCGACTTCGAGGCCGCACACCCCGGCGTGATCACCCGCTGAGGACGGCACCTCCTGCACCGTCGGACTGATTCTCCGGAACACGGGTCTCGTGACAGGCGAAGCGGCACGCCTGTGAGCAGCCGGGCGGGCGACGGCGGGCCCGCACCGAAGGGATGGCGTCGTTTTCGTCCAAGACGGTCGCGATGACCGGTTCGTAGCATGGGCGCAGGCGTTCCGCCACCGCGTCGGCCTGACGCTGCGGCCCGCTTGACGATCCATCTGGCGACCTCGTCGCCGGACCATGAGGAGAACAGCACATGCGTGATCTGATCTATACCGGATTCATGTCGCTTGACGGCATTGTGGACTCCCCGGGCGGCGGGCCGGGCGAGGAGCACCGCAGCGGCGGCTGGGTGGCCAAGGACATCGAGTTCCTGCCCGAGGCCTTCTCGCTGAAGGGCGAGGAGCTGGAGGACACGACGGCGCTGATGTTCGGCCGCCGGAGCTACGAGGCGTTCGCGCCGATCTGGCGTGACTCGGAGGACCACGCCGCCTACAAGGACCTGCCCAAGTACGTGGTCTCGACCACGCTGTCCGACGACGACCTCGTCGAGGGGTGGGGGCCGACGACGATCCTGCGCTCGGCCGACGACGTCGTCGAGCTCAAGAAGAGCGAAGGTGGCGCGATCTTCATCCATGGCAGCGCGGAACTCGCCCGGCGGCTGTCGGAGTCGGGCCTGATCGACCGGTACAACCTTCTCGTCTTCCCCGTGCTGCTCGGCGCTGGGAAGAGCCTGTTCAGCGAGGCGGACAAGGACAAGCAGGTGCTGAGCCTCCGCGCGTCCGCCGCCTACCCCAACGGCATCGTGAAACTGATCTACGACGTCGTCAGCTGACCCAGGTCCAGGGCGATGGCGCCGCCGGTGCCCTCCCGGAGTTGCCGCGCCGTGCGCCCGACGTAGCGGCGCAGCGCGCGGGCCAGATGTGGCTCGTCGAAATACCCGAGCCCCGAGACGACGTCGGCGACTGATACGCCGGCGGCCAGGAGCACCGAGGCCTTGCGGGCCCGTTCGATCTGCCGGACGGCGCCCTGGGTCAGCCCGGTCGCCGCCCGGAACCGGCGTTCGAGGGTGCGCCCCGAGACCGCTGGACGGCGGCCTCGGCGAACGTCGGTGACGAGCGGGTCACGGACCAGGGTTCCGACGCGGACCAGACGGTCGACCAGGGCCTCGGCGTCGTCGGGGGCGGGAGACTCCCAGCGGACGCCGTCCAGCACGAAGGTCCTGCGCATGGTGTCGGGGAGCTCGACGCCCCCGTCGACCAGAGTCGGCGGGGGGACGGCGCGCAGCGACGTGCCCACGGCGAACTCGATGCCGACGAAGGTCGCGCCCTCCGGCACCTGCGCGGTGCCGCTTCTGGTCTCGGGACCGGAGATGCCCGCGTACGCCCTGCCCTCGCGCTCCCAGAAGACCAGGCCCCAGCACACCGCCGCGACGGACGTCATCTCCGCGACGTGCTCGCTCGTACAGCTCCACACGGCGTCGACCCACGGTGAGTCGGACGCGCGTGTCTCGAACCGCAGTGCCACGAGAGCAGGATACGCGCGCAGCCGGCCGAGGGTCGGCCCCGGTCCGGCCGAGGTACGGGGACCATCCGGGAGGCCGTGAACTACACGGGATCGGGGCCGAGGTCGAGTGCCGGTTCGAGTCCGGGGAAGTCCCGGACGGCGGTGGCGAACTCCTGCAACAACCACTGGCCCTTGGTGATGATCCAGTCCTTGGTGATGCTGCCCGTGACCGTGCCCATCGCGCGGACCTGGGCGTCGCCGCCGGTCAGCTCGAAGACCGGCCCTCCGCTGTCGCCGTGTCGGGAGCTGTCGACCCGCTGCCCGGCCGAGACCAGGTTGCTGTAGCACTCCTGGCTGCCGTAGATGTCCTTGCCGCAGACCTCGCTGTACTTGTAGTCCACGGTTCGGCCGCACGAGGCTCCGGAGGTCGCGCCGGACATGCACAGCGACTGGTTCTTGCAGGTGAATCCCAGCGCGGCGAAGAAGCCGAGGATCCAGTCGCGCTCCGGCGCCGAGATCTCGCCGTCGCCCTTGGCGCAGACCATGACGGCCTTGGCGTAGGCGGTGTAGTCGGTGCCGGAGGGCGCGCTGTCGTAGTCGGCCTCGGCCTTGAGCAGCCAGTTGCCGCCGAGTTGCTGAGGGGTCAGGTCGGTCGTCGTCATCGGGTGATGATCCTTTCCGTTGGTCGCGGCCAGTGGACGGTCACCTGGGCCGGGCCGTTCAGTCCCAGGTCGGTACGGGGTGGCGCGGAGCAGACCGCCAGGTCCAGACGCAGGTCCGGCAGGCGGCGGCGCGGGGCTCTGACGAGCGTGTGGACGATCAGACGGCAGAAGTGGGCGGCCGGGCAGTAGTGGATGCCGGCGGAGCCCGTCCGACGTCTACGTCGTCGAGCCGCCCTGGGGTCCGGCCTTCACCGAGCAGGGCCTGGACCTGACCCGCACCTCGCCGCCCGTGCCGCGGATCGTCGCCGACATCGCCGCCTCCCGGCAGGGGACGGCGTGCCTGATCGTCGTCAAGACCCCTCAGGTGATCGCCCACGACTCCCTGCGGCGCGCCTTCGCCGGGTGCGAGCCGCTCGCCTCGCTGCCTCCGGAACTGGGCCTCGCTCAGGGGACCGACATGGAGTTCCACGTCTTCCGGCATCCGGGGAGCTGATCCCTCAGCCGATGCCGGCAGCCGAGCTGGAGGAGGTCGCCGATCCCGTCATCCCCGTCACCCTAGGACGGGTCCTCGCCCGGAAGGCGCAGGGTGAAGGTGGTGCGCACGCCCGGGGTGCTGGTGGCGGTGGCGGTGCCGCCGTGCGCCTCGGCCAGGTCGCGGACGATGGCGAGGCCGAGGCCGCTGCCCCCGGTGCGGCGGTTGCGGGACTTCTCCGCCCGCCAGAACCGGTCGAAGACGTGCGGAAGGTGCTCGGCGCGGATGCCGATCCCCGTGTCGGTCACCTCGATGATCACGTGGTCGCCGTCCTGGCGGGCGGTCAGCGTGATGTGCCCGCCGGCCCGCGTGTAGCGCAGGGAGTTGGTGACGAGGTTGCCGACGGCCTGGCGGAGTCGTACGGGGTCGGCGGTCAGGGCGGGAGTGCCGGTGATGCCGGTGGTCAGGGTGAGCCCGGCGGCTTCGGCGCGGCCTCGGTGGGCGGTGGCCACCTGGTCGAGGAGGTCGCCGAGGTGGACGGGTTCGAGATGCAGGCGGAGCTTGCCCGCGTCGGCGAGGGCGAGGTCCTGGAGGTCGTCCACGATGTGCTGCAACAGCAGGAGCTCCTCGACCAGGGACGCGATCAGCGCGGGGTCCAGCTCGGCGACGCCGTCCTGTGCCGCCTCCAGCCAGCCTCTGAGGTTGCTCAGCGGGGTGCGCAACTCGTGGGACACGTCGCTGACCATGGCCTTGCGCTGTTCCTCCATGCGCTGGAGATGCTCGGACATCTCGTTGAACGCCGTGGCGAGCTCGCTGATCTCGCCGGTCGTCCTGACCTGGACGCGGGCGGAGCTGTCCCCGTCGCGCATCCGCCGGGCGGCGTGGGTGAGCGCGTTGACCGGGCCGACCAGGCGTCTGGCCGCCATGACGCTGACGCCGACGGTCAGCACGAGCACGAGGAGGGCGGCGCCGGCGATCGAGGGCAGCGGGATGCGCGGGCCGGTGGCCTCGGCGGGGGATCCGATGTACAGGTAGGCGGCCGGAGCGACGTAGGGATCGAGCTGTTCCTTGCGGGCGGTGACGATGCAGGAGGAGATCGTCTGGCCGGGTTCGGCGGCCGACGACGCCGGCCGCCTCTCCTTGGAGATCCAGGTGAAGTCGAGGCCGACCGAGCCGCGTTCCGCGCCCTTGCCCTTCAGGCATCTGCCGACCAGGAGGTTGAGCTGCTTCAACGCGGTCTTCTCGGTGGGCGTCGGCGCGTTGAAGGTGACGGCGTCGCAGGGGGCCGTCACCGCCGGGACCGGGCTCGGCTGGCTCGGCTCCCGCGGGGCACCCTCGCCGGTCGTCGTCACGGAGGGCCTGCCGGTGTGGGAGACCGTCGTCCGTACGGCCTGCCCGGTACGTCTCATGCAGACGGCGTAGGCGTCGGCGGCCTTCCCCAGCCGGGCACGGTCACGGTCGGGCAGCAGGAAGGGGCCCACCGCGCGCGGATCGATGCGGTCCTCGGCCGCCCCCGGCACCAGGGTCACGTCCACGGCCAGCGGATCGACGACGGCCGACACCCGGGCGGGCAGCGCGGTCCCGGCGGACGCCGAGTCCGCGATGAGGGCGCCCTTCTCGGTGGTCAGCGCGATGCGGCGGCTGTTGGCGGCGGCGAGGTCGCGTACGGTGGCGGCGACGCCGGACCAGTCGGGATGGCGGGAGGCGTAGCCGAGCAGGCTGTTGTTGATCTGGGCGTCGCTGGCCAGCGTCTGGCCCTGCTCGCGCTGGATCGCGCCGGAGGTGCTGTTGGCGGCCAGCCACGCCGTCGCCGTGATCGAGCAGACCGCGACGACGGCCGAGCTCGTGAGCAGCCTGACGAACAGCGATCTCATGCCTGGGTCAGCTTGTAGCCGACGCCGTACACGGTCAACAGCCGGGACGGCCGGCGCGGGTCGGGCTCGATCTTCTTGCGCAGGTTCATCACGTGCACGTCTACCGTGCGTTCGGTGATGAACCGGTCGAACCCGTGGACGCGCTCCAGCAGTTGCCTCCTGCTGAACACCCGTTCCGGCTCGGCGGCCAGCGTCTCGATGATCCGGAACTCCGCGAGCGTGCAGTCCACCGGCGTGCCCGCCACGGTGACGGCGTGCCTGACCGGGTCGACGACGAGATCGCCCGCCCGGAACAGCCGGCCGGCCTCCGGCGACCTGCCCGTACGGCGCAGCAGCGTCCGCACGCGGGCCATCAGCTCGCGCGGGCTGTACGGCTTGGTGACGTAGTCGTCGGCGCCGAGGTCGAGCCCGAGCAGCAGGTCGTCCTCGGTGGACCTGGCGGTCAACATCAGGATCGGCAGGTCGGACTCGCCGCGCAGCACCCGGCAGACGTCCAGCCCGTCGACCTTCGGCATCATCACGTCGAGCAGCACGAGGCCGGGGTCTCCCTGCCGGGCCTCGTCGATCGCCGAACGTCCGTCGTGCACGACGCGGACCTCGTGGCCCTCCCGCTCCAGGTAGCGCCTGAGCAGTTCGGCCTGCTTGGGGTCGTCCTCGGCGACCAGTACGTACGCGCACATGGCCCGAGGTTATGCGTACTCCGAGAGTGCATACGGGATTCGCATGACAGGCAAACAGGTTCCACACATTCTGTCGCCAGGCTGCGCCGGGTGAGAACCAACCTGCTTCGTACGGCCGCGGCGACGGCACTCGCCTTCCTGCTGGCGGGCTGCGCGGGCAGCGCCGGCAGCACGGACCGTGCGGCCGGTGCGGACAGCGCCGTCAGCGCCGGCAGCGCCGTACGCCCCGGCTCGGCGAGCACCCCGGCGGGCGGCGCCAGATCGAAGATCGCGAGCGCCAAGAGGACCCGGATCACGATTTATCGGGACAAACAGGGCGCGGTCCAGAGGACGATCACCAGTCCCAACGACTACGGCGCGACGCGCGTCTTCCTGGTGAAACGCGACGAGGGCGACTGGCTCCAGGTGCTGCTGCCGATCCGGCCGAACGGCAGCAAGGGCTGGATCAGGGCCGCCGACGTGACGCTCGCGGAGACCTCCCACCGCGTGGAGATCGATCGCGGGGCGTTCCGCTTCACGGTCTACGACGGCGACCGGGCCGTCAGGACGGGCAGGGTCGCGACCGGCGAGGCGGGGACGCCGACGCCTCCGGGCCGCTACTTCTTCACCGAGCTGGTGAAGCCCACCGGTGACGGCGGGGCCTACGGCGCCTACGCCTTCGGACTGAGCGGCTTCTCGCCGGTGCTTAAGAGCTTCGCCGGCGGCCCCGGCCAGCTGGCGATCCACGGGACGAACAGACCTTCCGCCATCGGCACGCGGGCCAGCCATGGCTGCGTCCGGGTCAGCAACGACGACATCACCTGGATGGCGAAGAACCTGGCGATCGGCACTCCGGTCGTCGTCAAGGGCTGAGGCCCTGTTCGAAGGATGAGAGGAACCCTATGAAGATCAGAAACATCCTCGTCGGCGCCTGCGCGGCGCTGGCCCTCGCGGCGGGTGTCGCCGGGTTGTCGGGGACGGCCTCGGCCGAGCCCAGGAAGCCCGCCGCGGTGCCCTCCGCCGCCCCCTCCGCAGTGCCTTCCCCGGCGCCCGCCGACAGCCGGCCCAGGGTCGAGCGGACGGCGGGGCCGAGGGAGCCGGTCGCCGTCAAGCCGCGCTACACCGGCTGATCACGACACGTCGCCGCCGCGTGACGTCCCGCCTCTCCTGCCCGTCGGCCGCGTCAGCGGCCTGGCCATCGCGGGCAGGAGCAGGCCCCGGACGCCGCGGCGGCGCGTACGGGCGGCGAAGGGGACCGCGGCCTGCTGTCAGCGTCCGCATGGAGAGCGGCTGCCCCGGATCTCCCCGTGCGATGCGACGCAACGTGGAGTTCCCGTAGCACTGGCCGGTGGGCAGCATCCTTTCAGAGGAGCCTGCCCGACCTCCGCAGTCGGCGTTCCCTCAGTGCGAGGAGCGGGGGCAGGGCAAGCTGTGTCGCCACGTACGCCGTCACGGCGAGCGCCTCCCAGAACTCGGCCGAACCTGTCGCGCCGGCGCTCAGCCGTACCAGGCCCCACTGAGCGAGGGCGAGCAGCAGCGGCAGGGCCACGAGCACGAACATGCCGGCCATGACCACGACCCCCGCCATGTACAGCAGGGCGAACCAGCGCGCCACGTGCCGATCACGCTCGCCCGCCGAGGCCAGCTCGGCCGCCTCGGCGGGAGGCAGCCGGAAGAGCTTGGCCTTGGCGGTCAGCCACGTGACCCGGTACAGGTTGTGGCAGCGCAACGCGTTGGCCAGTACGGCGTAGCCGTCACTGCGCATGGGCACCGCGGCCCACTGCCAGACGATCCCGACGAGCCGATACAACACCACCGCGCCGAGAAGCCCGCTCAGCGTCTCAGGCAGTGTGAGCATCCCGGCCCTGTCGAGCAGCCGCAGCCCCAATGCCGTCGCCACGACCACGACGTCGATGGCCATGCCCGCCAGGTAGGCCCCGTACCTGCGGCGGCGCGGCACGTTCACGATCTGGGTCAGGTCGGTCTCGAAGACGATGTAGAGGCCCCGATAGCTGACCCTGAACGTGGCGGGGACGCCGAGCGCCCTGCCCGCGACCCAGTGCCACGCCTCGTGCAGGGCGCTGAAGGCGATGTCGACCAGCAGGTAGGTGAGCATCGACAGTGCGGCGCTCGGGAGAAACCAGGCGTCCTCCCATGAAGGACGCAAGTCGGGCGCGAACGCCAAGACGGTTACGACGAAGACCGCTGCCGCCGCGTAGCACGTCCAGGCGGTCCTGCCGAAGAATCTGGCCGCCGTGTCCTGGCCGAGTCCCTCGATCCAGCCGCTGGGGGCTCGCTCCTCGGGAGGTGCGGGCGGGTCGAGCAGGCCGGCGCCGGTGAGACCGTCGAGGAAGTCGGCCCCGTCGACCTCCTCGCCCGCCACCTCGCTCGCCCGCCCCGCGGCCTCGGCGGCCGAGCCGCCCTCCTGCAGTGTGGTGACGAACACCGCGCCCGGCTCCGGCACCGCGACGAAGATTCCGAGGTCGGGACGGCCCAGGATCCAGGCGTCACCGTCGAAGGCGACGGTGAGCCGGGCGGCCCGTTCGCGCAGGTCCCGGTCGGCGATGGCGGACATCCGTCCTCCTGGAGCTCGCGGAGCGACAAGAGAGGCGCACCCCTGCCTCGGCCGGGGTGCGCCCTCGATGGTCAGGAGTCGGGCGTGTTCAGCCCGGTCAGGCGGGTGTTCTCGATCCGCACGATCTCGATCTTCATAGTGGTCAACTCCTTCCGCAGGTCACACAGTCGGGATTGCGGGACCACTCGGCCTGACTCATGGCGCAGGCGCCGGCGAAGTCGATGGTGAGTGGCCGACCGGCGTACGCCGGTGGCTCGAAACCGGTCAGGTAGCGCAGCACCTCGAAGGCGTGGAGCGCGCCGAGCAGGCCGGCGACGGGCCCGATGCCTCTGTTGGGCTGCGGCCTGCTGTAGAACAGGCGGGCCGCGGCGATCTCGGCGCTCAGCGCGGGCTCGTCGGGATCGGCGTGGCCGTCGGGCCTGGTCGGATCGGCGGGGACGCAGGCCCTGCAGGCGCTCTCCCCCGGCGCGACCGACCAGACGATCCCCTTGGTGACCGTGATGCCGCCGCGTACGAACGGCACGCCGTGCCCCACGCAGGCCGCGTTGACCCAGAGGTCGACCTCCTTGGGCTGGTCGATCCCCGAGGCGACCACGTCGGGGCGCGTCTCGTCGAGGAGCTCGGCCAGTTGCCCGGCGCTCTCGACGCCCGTGTCGATCGCCTGGACCTTGATGGCCGGATCGAAGGCGCGCACCCACTCCGCCGCCCGCTCGACCTTCCTGGCGCCGAGGTCCTCCCAGCGGTAGAGGTACTGCCTGGCGAAGTTGCGCACGTCGACGGTGTCCCTGTCGACCAGCGTCATCCTGCCGACGCCCAGCCCGCTGAGATGCGGGATCGTGTTGGAGTTGAGTCCGCCGGTGCCGAGGACGAGCACGTGCGACTCGCGCAGCCGGCGTTGCAGGTCCTCGCGGCTGCGCGACAACGTGCCGAACGACTCGAAGAAGGCCAGGTTGCTGAAGTGGCGCTCGGCTTCGGCGGCGTCGAGGGCGCCCAGGCGATCGCCGTCCTCCAGCAGTCGCTCGGCGTCGAGGGCCTCGATCGCGCCGAGCACGTCCTGGACGGGGAGCGCGAGTTCGCCGGCGAGCTGACCGACGGTGCGCCCGCCCTCGCGCAGCAGGGCGAGGAGCTTCTCCACCTGGCCGCCGGGGTCGGTCACGATCAGCTGGTCACGCAGGTCGTACACGAGGCGGAGCTCCTCGCCCATCCGTTCCCAGGCGACGTTCTTGAGTCGTGGCCGCATACGTCCTCCGATGTGTGGTCCCGGCCGTGACGACCATGGCCGCTGCGTCGAACCTGGGGTGGAGAACCCCGTTCGGCGGTCCGACGTGGGCAGCATAGGCGCGGCGGATCATGGAAGTCGTTGGCGGAGCGCGCACTGTTCCTTGGCGACGGCGGCACGGACACCGGCTCGCACCCCGGTCCGGTCGGCCGACGCGGCCTCGGGATGGCGGATGATGTGGTCGGCGGGGGCGCCGCGATCGTCGCATCGGCTGGGCTTCTCGTCACATCGAGTACGTCTCGGAAGCTCGAGATCACGGCGTGAGAGGTGAAATTGGGAATCGTCACCCTGCACAGCACGGACCTGCCGCCCGACCAGCGATTCGACTGGTGGTGCGACCTGATCAGCCACGACGTGGCGCCCATCCAGATCACCAGCGACCACGCCGCCGACTTCCGGGCGTCGGCCGGGGCGATCGACCTGGACACCGTCCAGGTGACGACCATGTCGTTCCCCGCGCTCAGCTCGGTGCGCACGCCCGCGCTGATCCGCCGCTCCGACCCCGAGAGGTACGAGCTCGCCCTGATCGTCGGGAGCTCGATGTGGATCTCCCAGGGCGGCAACGACACCCGGATGGGGGCCGGCGACCTGGTGATGTGGGACACCTCGCACCCCTACGAGGGCGGTGCGTTCGACGGGCCGGGGCCGGCGCGGGCGATCATCGTGCATCTGCCCAAATCCGAGCTGCCCCTGCCGTCCAGCAAGGTCGACGCGCTCCTGGCCCACGCGGTGCCCGCGGGCGGCGGCTTCGGCGCGATCCTCGCCGGCTACCTCAGGACGCTGGTGCGCGAGGCGCAGTCCATGTCCTTACCTGACGTGAAGCGCCTCGGCGCCGCCACCCTGGACCTGGCCCTGGCCTTCCTCGCCCATCTGCTGAACGCGCAGGACCGCCTGTCGCACGAGACCCGGCAGCTTGCCCTGATGGCGCGCATCCGGACGTTCGTCGAGCACAACCTCGCCGACGCCGACCTGACGCCCCGCGCGATCGCCCAGCGGCACCACATCTCCGTGCGCTACCTGCAACTGCTGTTCCAGCGTCAGGGCACGACGCTGACAGCCTGGATCCGGCGCCGCCGCCTGGAGCACTGCCGTGCCGACCTGGCCGATCCGAGCCTGGCCGCGCAGCCCATCCATGTCATCGCCGCCCGCTGGGGATTCGTCCGCGCCGCCGACCTCAGCAAGTCCTTCCGCGCCAGGTACGGCCTGCCGCCCAAGGACTACCGGCACGAGGCCCTGACCCGCGCCACGTCGGCCGCGGACGACGGCCACACACGCCGATGACGCCGGGAGCGTCCCGACGTCCGGCTGGCTACCATCGGCTGGATGGGAGATCGTCTCAAGGGCATTCACGCACCCCTGTACCTGCTCGCGGGGGCGCCTGGCGCGGGCAAGACGACTTTGCTGCCGCACCTCCTCCAGGCGGCGGACGGGTTGGTCGTGATGGACATGGACGAGCTGCTCGAGGACGGCGAGTTGATCGGTGTGCCCATCGCGGTACCCGAGGCGGCGCCGATCTGGCCGGCCTACGACCGGATGTGGCGACGCATCGTGACCATGGTGCGCCGGGCCGGTCATCCCGTGCTGCTGATGTGTCCGATCCCCGACGCCGGCGAGGTGCCCGCGTTCGTGCGATGGGACGGGCCGGTCCATTGGGCTCTGCTGGACTGCCCTGATGACGAGCGGAAACGCCGGCTGCGTGAGCGTGATGCGCCGCAGGAGTGGATCGACGACGCCCTGGCGGACGCGGCGCAGGGCCGAGAGCTGATCACGACCGTGTTCCACGCCGTCGGCGCCAACCATGCCGAGCTGACGACACAGGTGCTCGCGTGGGTTGCGTCCCGGAGCATCAGCATGCCGACCAGCCAGAACGCGGCGTCTTGACCCAAAAAGATCACCTTCGCGGCGCCTGATCGAGGTCGTCGGGTTGGAGAAGGTCGGGTCGCGCTTCCTGGCGGGCCCAGGGTCGAGTGTGGCGCCACCTCACCCCCTCTCCGCCCAGGATTCGTTCTTCCCTGCCCGCGGCTTCCGGAGCCCCTCTGGGTGCTCTGTCGCGAAGCTCAACTCGGAGGGCTACAACGCGTGCCACAGGGACGGTGTGCGATGGGGACGCGGCTACAAGTGCCCATGGTTCCCGAGCAGTTGGGAGAACGGGCAGCCGCACTACGAACTGTGGATTCTCTACTGAGCGCCTCGGAACAGCACGGCGAGCGCCGCGTCTGTCCGGCCCGCGGATCGGACCGTGGCGCCGCCCGGCCTCAACCGCCGAGTCGCATGACGATGCGCGGCACTCCGGCGGCCGTCGACCCGGTGTCGGCGATCTTGACGAAGCCGGCGGACTCGAACAGGGAGCGGGTACCGACGAACGCCAGCATGGTGTCGATCTTCTTGCCGTCGTTGTCGACCGGGTAGCCCTCGACGGCCGCGGCGCCGTGCTCGCGTGCGAACCGGACCGCGCCGTCGATCAGCGCCCTCGCCACCCCCCGGCCGCGATGGCCGGCACGGACTTTCAGGCACCAGATCGACCAGATCGCGAGGTCGTCGCCGATCTTGGGGATCCTGCTGTTGTGGGCGACGGAATACACCTCGACGCGGGGCGCGACACCGGCCCAGCCGACGACCTCATCGACGTCATAGGCCAGGACACCCGGTGCGACCGGCTGTCGGCACAGGCGTCGCATGTAGCCCGGCCGCTGGTCGGGACCGAGTTCGCGGTTGACCGCGGGATCGATGCGATGGCTCAGGCACCAGCAGGCGGTCGTGCCCGGCCTTCTGGGGGCGAGCATGGTCGAGACGTCGTCGAAGCGGTCCGCCGACGCGGGCTCGATCCTGAACGCCGGAGCGCTCATCGGCCGAGAGGGGTCAGCGGGGGCACCGTGTCGATGAGGTGACAGAGGTGGCGTTCGGTGGCGCTGCCCTCATGGTGCCGGTTGACGTCGGCCGAGGCGCTGTGCGCCGTCTCGGCGAGCAGGGCGCGGGCGTATCGGTCGAGGAACTCGCGCACGACGGTGTTCTCGCTCATGGGATGTCACGTTAGCCACGAACCTGGACAGGCCTGTGTCATGGTTACGATCCTTCGACATGAAGTCGTCCGCGAAGTCCGCTGCCTCGCGCGAGAACCACCTGACGGTGCGCCGTGTCGAGCGCCAGCAACACCTCATCGAACGGCTCCACGCCGCCGCCGATCGCATCACCGTCGGCACCCTCGCCCGCGACTTCGGCGTCTCCGCACGCACCATCGCCCGTGACGTCGAACGTCTCCGGCAGTCCGGCGTCCCCATCGACGTCACCACCGGCCGCGGCGGAGGAGTCGCCCTCGGCCGGCACGGCCGTATCCCCGCCATCGCCTTCGACCTGCGCGAGATCGCCGCCCTGATGGCCAGCCTCACCGCGCTCGGCCCCACCGCGAGCCCGTCCGCGACGTCCGCCATGGACAAGCTCGCCACCGCGCTCACAGGTGACAGCATGACGTGAGGCACACCGCGCCACGAGGTGCCCCATCGTTGGCCTCCCCGCGTGGCACTCCGCGAACGCGGTGCCCTGGACGCCGAGGAGGCAGCCGGAATGCGGCGGCGGCCGGCCGGCATCGACCAGGCCGGCCGCCGCGGCCCCTGGACCGACGATCTGCTGCGCCTCATCCACGAACTGCCCGCGACCGCCGCCGCCGCCGAGCTCGCCCAGCGCCTCGGGCATGACACCCAGGCCCTCAAACGGGACGTCCGCAACCACGGCGCCGATCGCGTCGAAGAGGGCGAAGGCCCGTCACGGACGGGCCCGCTGATGCGCGGTCGAGCGCCGGGTCATCCGGTGGTCGCCTGCCGCCACGGGGTCCGTTCGGCGACGTGGCGGCGGAGCTCGCGTGCCTGCCGGGGCAGGTTCCAGGTCATGGCGCCGATGACGTGGCCGTCCCTGCCGTACAGGCCGGCGAACCGGCCGGTGGCGGGGTCCCCGGCGACGACCTGGAACCGGGCGTCGCCGCCGGTGACACCGTGGACCTGGATCTTCACGTCGTACTGGTCGGTCCAGAAGTAGGGCACGGGCGCGAAGGGGGTCTGCCCGCCGAGGAGCGTCCTGGCTGCGGCCGTGCCCTGCTCGGTGGCGTTCAGCCGGTGTTCGACGCGCAGGCGGCCGAAGCGGGGGTGCCGCCAGGAGGCGACGTCGCCGGCGGCGACCACGCCGGGCGCGGCCCGGCACCGGTGGTCGCATTTGACGCCGTCTTCCACGTCCAGGCCGCTGCCGGTCAGCCAGCCGGTCGCCGGGGCCGAGCCGACGGCCACGAGCACCAGGTCGGCCGGGACGTGCGCGCCGCCGTCCAGGTCGACACCGTCCACCTGGCCGTCGTGGCCGGTCAGGCCGGTGACCAGGGTGCCGGGGCGCAGGCGGACGCCGTGCCCGGCGTGCAGGCCGGCCAGCAGTCGCGCCACCCGGTCGCCGAGCCGGTCGGTCAACGGCGCGGGGAGCGGATCGACCAGGGTGACGTCCAGGCCGAGCCGCCGGGCGGCGGCGGCGACCTCCGTTCCGAGGAAGCCCGCGCCGACGACGACCACCGACCGGGCGGCGAGCAGCCCCTCCCGCAGGGCGAGGGCGTCGCCGAGGGTGCGCAGCACGTGCACGCCGCCGAGTTCGTGTCCCGACGGCAGCCGGCGCGGGACGACGCCGGTGGCGATCACCAGCCCGTCGTAGGGCAGGACGCCGCCGTCGGAGAGGGCGAGTTCGCGCGCGCCGGTGTCGAGGCCGGTGGCGGCGACGCCGAGCCGCCAGTCGGCGCCCAGCGCGGCGCGGGACTCGTGGCGGCCCAGCGTCACGCGATCGGGCGTCCACCTGCCGAGCAGGATCTGCTTGGACAGCGGGGGCCGGTCGTAGGGCTCCCGCCGCTCCGCGCCGACCAGGGTCAGCGAGCCGGTGAATCCGTCGCGGCGCAGGGCCTCGGCGGCGGTCAGGCCCGCCGCCGAGGCGCCCACGACCACGATCCGGGAGGGCCGGCTCACGACCCGCTCAGCGTGATCGCGCGGGCCGGGCAGAGCCGGGCGGCCTCGCCGACGCCCTCACGCAGCGCCGGTTCCGGGCTGTCCCGCAGCAGGACGACGATGCCGTCCTCCTCGCGCTGGTCGAACACGTCGGGACAGACGAGGACACACTGCCCCGAGCCGGTGCAGGCGTCCTGATCCACGGTGACCTTCATGTGCTTGACTCCTTCGTTCGATCACCAGGTGACGGGCAGTTCGCGGACGCCGTAGAAGACGGCCTGCTGTTTGAAGTCCAGCTCCTCCAGCGGCACGGCCGCCGCCAGCGTGGGGACGCGCCGGTAGAGCGTGCCGTAGACGACCTGGAGCTCCACGCGGGCCAGCGACTGCCCCAGGCACTGGTGGACGCCGTACCCGAAGGCGACGTGGTGGCGGGCCTTGCGGCGGACGTCGAGGACGCCGGGGTCGGGGAAGGCCGACGGGTCCCGGTTGGCGGTGCTCTTCACGACGACGATGCCCTCGCCCGCCCGGATCACCGTGCCGCCGACCTCCAGGTCCTCGCGGGCGACGCGGCGGGCCTCGGTGTGGGTGATGGACAGATAGCGCAGCAGCTCCTCGACGGCGTCGGCCACCAGCGCCGGGTCGCCGTCACGCACCGCCGCGAGCCGGCCGGGGTGGGCCAGCAGCGCGGCCGTGCCGAGCGCGATCATGTTGGCGGTGGTGTCGTGCCCGGCCACCAGCAGGAGCTGGCCCATCGTGGAGATCTCGTTCAGGGTCATCGCCCCCGTCCTGTACTGCTCCACGGCCAGCCTGCTGAGGATGTCGTCGCCCGGCTTGTCGCTCTTGGCCTGCACCAGCGCCTCCAGGTAGGCGTTCAGCTCCTCGGCGGCGGCCAGGGCCCGCGCGGGGTCGCCCTCGTCCATGACGAGTTCGCCGGCCACGCGCTGGAAGAAGGCCCGGTCCGCATAGGGCACGCCGAGCAGTTCGCAGATCACCAGCGAAGGGACCGGCAGCGCGACCGCCTCCACCAGGTCGGCCGGGTTGGGGCCGGCGAGCAGGTCGTCGATGAGGTCGTCGACGATCCGCTGGATCCTGGGCCGCAGCGCCTCCATCTTCCTGATCGTGAAGTCGGCGGTCAGCAGGCGCCGATGGGCGGTGTGCTCGGGGGCGTCCATCTGCATCAGCGTCTTCATCCGCGCGTCGCGTGCCTTGCTCACCGCGTTGGTGTGCGGGAAACCGGGCTGCGACACGTCGACGCTGACACGCGGATCGGCCAGCACCGCGCGGACGTCGTCGTAGCGGGTGACCAGCCAGGGGGTGGTGCCGTCCCAGAGGCGGACGCGTGAGACGGGCGATTCCTCGCTGCGGCGGGTCAGCTCGGGCGCCGGGTCGAACGGACAGGCCGCCGCACGGGGCATCGGGAAGGTCACCGGATCCGGCAGGGCATCAGTCATGATCTCTCCTCATCTCGGTCGTGGTCCGCGCAGGGCCGATGACGGCCGCCTTCGTGAGCGGGACGGGCACGACGGCCGCCACGCTCACGGCCCCGGCGGCGGCCGTCATCGGCAACGCGTGGGCCAGGTTCGGCCCCCGAACGCCGCAGGACCCGAACGGCACCGGGTTCCCGGCCCTTCCAGCGCTCATACGTCAAGGCTGTCGTTGAACCAGCCCCGGAGACTTCCGCCGGGGAGCGCTGGAAGGGCGGGCGGGAAAGCCTCAACCGCCGGTGGAACCCCGGCGGACGGTTTCGCCGCCGCCCCCGACGGCTCCACGCTGGCGGTCCTGCTGCTGGTCTTCGGCCTGGCCGGCACGGCGGGCAACCTCACCGCCGGCCGTCTGGCCGACCGGTACGGGCCCCGGCGCGTGGTCGTGACCGTGATGCTCTCCCTGGCCGTCGCGCTCGTCCTCACCCCGCTGGGCCGCGACGCGCTCGCGGCGGCCGTGGCGACCGTCGTGGTGATCGGCTTCCTGTCGCTCTCCGTCACCGCACCGCTGGCGGCGGCCGCCGCGGCGCTCACGGCCGTCGCGACGCGCAGGCTTCCCAGGTGACCCCGGACGACTGACATCCGTCATACGGGCCCGGCTGACGTACGGCACTACCTCCGTCACCACCCCGGCGACCAGGCTGGCCGCATGGGAAACGCACTGGAGATGGAGGCCGTGAACAAGCACTACGGCCGGATCGCCGCGCTCGGCGGCGTGGATCTGCACGTGGGTGAGGGAGAGACGGTGGCGGTGCTCGGCCCCAACGGCGCGGGCAAGAGCACGCTGCTGTCCATCGCGCTCGGGCTGCTGGCCCCCGGCACGGGCTCGGCCCGGGTGCTCGGCCGCACACCGCTGGAGGCGCTGCGCACAGGCCGGGTCGGAGTGCTGCCGCAGGAGTCGGGGCTGCTGGAGGACGTGCGGGTGGCGGAGCTGGTGAGGGCGGTGGCGGGGATGTACCCGCGGGCGATGGCGCCTGAGCGGGCGATGCGGGCGGCGGGCGTCGAGGAGTTCGCCGGGCAGCGCGTCGGCCGGTTGTCGGGCGGGCAGCGGCAGCGCGTCAGGTTCGCGTTGTGCGTGGTCGGCGATCCCGAGCTGCTGGTGCTGGACGAGCCGACGGTCGGCCTGGACGTGGAGAGCCGCCGCGCCCTGTGGCAGGAGGTACGGTCCAGGACCGCCGCGGGCCGTACCGCCGTGTTCGCCACGCACTACCTGACCGAGGCCGACGACCACGCCGACCGGATCGTGCTGCTCGCGCAGGGCAAGGTCGTCGCCGACGGCCCGGTCGCCGCGGTCAAGTCGCTGGTCGGCGGCCTGGAGGTGCGCTGCGCCTTGGACGGCGCGGACCCGGCCCTGCTCGGAGCGCTGCCCGGCGTGCTGCACACCGTGATCGAGGGCCACGCCGTCACCCTGCGCACGAACGACTCCGACGCCACACTGCGGGCCCTGTTCGCCACGTACGAGCAGGTCCGCCACGTACGGGTGGAGAGCACGGACCTGGAGAGCGCGTTCCTGAGCCTGACCGGAGGAGGACGGGACTGATGGGTGCCTACGTGCGGCTGGAGCTGCGGCGCGGCTTCCGCAGTCCGGTGAACCTGGTCATGCTGACGGCGTTCCCGGTGGCGCTGTACCTGCTGTGGACCAAGGTGCTGAACCTGGCCCCGCAGGGACGGCAAGGGGACCTCGCCGCGTACACGATGGTGTCGATGGCCACGTACGGCGCGATGGCGGGCGCGCTGTTCATCGGGAACACCATCGCGCTGGAGCGCGGCAAGGGCTGGCTGCGGCAGCTCGCGGTGACGCCGCTGCCCGCGCACGGCTACGTGACGGCCAAGCTGCTGAGCGGGGCGGCCGGGGCGCTGCCGGGCATCGTGGCCGTGCTGGCGGCTGGGGCGTTGCTGTCGGACGTGCGCCTGTCCGTCGGCACCTGGCCCGCGCTGGTGGCGCTGATCTGGGTGGGCGTGCTGCCGTTCGCGGCGCTGGGCGTCGCCTTCGGGTACACGTTGCGGGGGCCGGCCGCGACCTTGGCCATGACCGCCGTCTACTTCGGGCTGTCGGTGCTGGGCGGGCTGTGGCTGCCGGTCGAGATGATGCCGGAAGGGATGCGGGTGCTGGCCGAGTACAGCCCGGCCTACCAGGCGGGGTCGCTGGGGTGGCGGGCGCTGGACGGCCTGCCGCCGACCTGGTCGGGGCTGGGTGTGCTGACGGCGTGGACGCTGGGCTTCGGCGCCCTGGGGCTGTGGTGCTACCGTCGATCGTCGTGACGGTCCCTGTGAGGTCGCCGGCACGGGAGCCCGCCGTCCGGCGGGGCGGCACGCTGGCCCGTGCTACCTGCTTCGTCTGGTTGCTGCTGGTGGTCTGGCCGTTGCGGGTGTTCCTGGCCGCCGGTCCTGAGCTCGTGGCCGTGGTGGGGGCGCTGGCGCTGGTGGCCGGGTTCGCGGCCTGCTGGCTGGCGATCATGTGGCGGGTGCTGGGCGGGCGGGCACTGAGGCCGCGGCCGTGGGCGTTGGCGGGCATGACCGGGTCGGCGCTGGCACTGCTGCCGTTGTTCGGAGCGCCGTGGGCGTACACGTCGTTCGTGTTCGTGATCAGCGCGTTCGCGGCCTCGCTGGGCGATCGGGCGTTCGCGGCGGCGGCGGCCGCGACCGCCGTCGTGGAGGTGCTGGTCCTGGTGGCCGCCGAGGTGCCGTTCGGGCAGCTGTGGTGGGTGCCGCTCGTCATCGCGGTGCAGGCGGCGACCTGCTACGGCATGAAGCACATGGGGTTGCTGCTGGTCCGGCTCCAGGCGGCGTACGCCGAGGTGGAGCGGTTGGCCGTGGAGAACGAGCGGCTGCGCTTCGCCAGGGACCTGCACGACACGCTCGGCCACACGCTCACCTCGATCACCATCAGGAGCCAGCTCGCCGCCCGGCTGGCGACCACCGACGCCGCGCGGGCGGCGCGGGAGATGAGTGAGGTGGAAGGGGCCGCGCGGCAGGCGCTCGACGAGGTGCGGCTCGCCATCGCGGGCTATCGCACGCCGTCGTTGTCAGCGGAGCTGGAGACCGCCACCCGGAATCTCGAGGTGGCCGGGGTGGAGGTGCGGGTCTCGCCGGCCGACGGGCCCATCCCGGCCGCCGCCGAGGTGCTGCTGGCCTGGGCGGTACGCGAGGCCGTCACGAACGTCCTGCGCCACAGCCGGGCCCGGCGGTGCTGGATCGAGCTGGGGGTGAGTGAGACGGCGGCCAGCCTGGAGGTCCGCGACGACGGCCGCCCGACCGGCCCCATGGACGACGGGGACGCCCGTGCTCCGGGGAACGGGCTCGCCGGGCTGGCCGAGCGGGTCGGGAACGCCGGCGGGCGGCTGGAAGTGGGGACGCTGCCGGGCGGCGGCTACCGGCTCCGCGCGCGGGTTCCGCTGGAGGTGCCGTGATCCGGGTGCTGATCGACGCTCCAGGCGGGGCCGGGCGCGGCCGGCAGGTCCAAGGAACAACTCTTGCACTAGGCCGTTGTGTTGCGGTGGCCGTAGGTCAGGCGCCGTAGGAGGACCTCCATCGGGCCTCGGTGGCCTGTGCGGTCCAGCCAGGTCGCGAGGACGATCGAGACGGCGCCGACCGCGAGGGCGGTTCCGAAGGCGGCGGCGAAGCCCAGGTCGTCGGACAGGCCCAGCGTGAACGGGTAGAACAGGGCGAGGAACACCGCTGACTGGAACAGGTAGAAGGTCAGCGAGCGCCGGCCGAGGGCGGCGAGTGCGGCGGTGAGGGGGCCGAGGCGGGGGCGTGTCGCGATGAGCCCCATGAGGGCGGCCAGGCCGATGCCGCCGGCATAGCCGGTGAGGGTGTGCGCGAGGACGGCTGCCCACGGCGCGGGGGGCGTCCACACGCCGGACAGCAGCAGGGCTCCCGGGAGCCGGCCGGCGAGTGCGACGCCGAGGCAGATCACGGTGACGCGGCGCAGCAGGGGCCGGTGCCGCTCGGGGTCGTCCAGGAGGCGGCGGCGAGCCGCCCAGATGCCCAGCATCATGCCCGGCACGATGTCGATCGTGCCCAGGACCGTCTTCACCGGCCACATCTGGAGGCCGGACAGCAGATGGGAGCCGAGGTCGGCCGGCATGATCCCTGCCCCGGCGACGTCCAGGGCGCCGGACAGGGCCAGCAGGACCGGTCCGGAGGTCACGAGCACCGCCGGGAGGAGGGCCAGGGCGGCCGTCCAGCACAACACCGAGTCCCGGGCCCGTACGAGCGGGACGAGCATCAGCAACGTCAGCCCGTACACCGCGATGATGTCCAGCGGCACGAGCACTCCGTGCACGAAGCCGATGACGATCAGCCATCGGCTCCGGCGCCGCAGGAGCTTCTTGAGCGAGTCCCAGTCCCCGCCCTTCACCTGATGCCGGTACGCGAACTGGCCCAGCGCGTAGCCGAACATCACCACGAACATCGGCCGGGCCTGGTTGTGGGCGAGCAGATGATCGAGGAACGCGGCCACGCCGTCGAGCACCCCGAAGGACGTGCCCGTGACGAACACCGGCGCGTGCGCCACCGCGATCGCCAGCAACATCACGCCCCGGGCCAGGTCCGGCGCCAGGGATCGGCCGGTCACCGTCGTGACGGTCACGGCGCTCACCCGACCCGCCGCAGGGCACGCTCACGGCGTGCCGCCACCGTCGAGCCGGACTCCCCGCGTGCCATCCGCCGCAGCACGATCGGCGCCACGAGCAGGCCGAGCACCGCCCAGGCGCCCAGCACTCCGGCGGTCTCCAGGTGCCGCCAGGACTCGCCGATCTCGACGGCGAGCGCCGAGTCCGGCAGCAGGGCCGAGCGCATGCCGAGTCCCATCCAGTAGACGGGGAAGATCTGGGCGAGCCACTGCAGCCACTCGGGCAGTGCGGTGATCGGGTAGAAGATGCCGGAGATGCCGATCAGGGCGAGGAACGGCAGCTGGACCAGCCCCTGGGCGCGTGCGGTGGTGAACACCGAGCCCAGGACCGCGCCGATGGGCAGGGTCGCGACCAGTCCGAGCGCCAGCACCCAGGCCAGGCCGGGCCAGGAGCCCGGGCCGATCCGCAGGCCCTCGACGAGGAGCGCGGCCGGCACGAGGAAGATCACCAGGTCGGCCAGCAGGCCGCCGGACACCGAGATCAGCTTGCCCATCAGGTAGGCGGGCATCCCGTGCGGGGTCGCCTTGGCGCGCAGCAGCGTGCCGTCCTCGCGGTCGGCGGTGAGCTGCTGGCTCATGCCGATCACGCCGGTCGCGGCGTTCATGCCGAGGATGCCGGGCAAGGCCAGGGCGCCGAGCATGAGCGTGCCGACCGGCAGGTCCCGGATGAAGAACAGCGTGCCCACCATCAGGGCGGGCCACAGGAAGTGGGAGAACAGCTCGGCGCCGTTGGTGAACGACTGCCGCAGCTCGATCAGGCCCCGGGACCAGCCCGCGCGCAGGACGGTCGCGTTCATCGGGCCTCCCTCTCGGCCTCGCGCACCAGCGCCAGGTACGTCTGCTCCAGCGAGGCCCGGTGGACCTCCAGTTCCTGGACGTCGTCGCCGTGGCGGGCGAACAGCTCGCGGGCGAACGTGGTCGAGTCGGGCGTCCTTTCGACGTACCGCCGCCCGTCGCGCGTCCAGCGCACCTCGTCCTCGCCGGCGATCCGCCGTGCCAGCTCGGCGGAGGTGCCGTCGGCGACGATCCGGCCGCCGTTCAGCACGAGGATGCGGTCGGCCAGCTTCTCGGCCTCGTCCAGGTCGTGGGTGGTGAGCAGGACGGTGGTCTCGCGGGCTTCGGCCAGGTCGCGCACGAGATCGTGGAAGTCGGACCTGGCCTGCGGGTCGAAGCCGGTGGTCGGCTCGTCGAGGAACAACATCTCGGGGCGCCCGACGAGGCCGACCGCCACGTCGAGCCTGCGCCGCTGGCCGCCCGACAGCGTCTTCAGCTTCTTGCCGGCGTGCTCGGTCAGACCGACCCTCTCGATCAGCTCGTCAGGGTCCCAGGGCCGCGGGATCCCGGGGGCGGCGTAGGGGGCGTAGTAGGTGCCGAGGTGGGCGAGGAACTCGCGTACCCGCCATTTGCCGTGGTCGCGCCAGGACTGCAGCACGATCCCGAGCCTGGCCCGCCACAGCTCGTCGCCGTGCGCGGGATCGGCGCCGAGTACCGAGACCCGGCCCTGCGACCGGGCGCGGAAACCCTCCAGGATCTCGATCGTGGTGGTCTTGCCCGCGCCGTTCGGCCCGAGCAGGGCCAGAACCTCGCCGTGGCGGGCCTGGAACGTGACGTCGTGCAGGACGTCGAGCGGGCCGTAGCGCATGCGCAGCCCGTCGACGTCGAGCACGACACCGTTGCTCTTCGTCATGAGATGACCTCTTCTCGTGATCGGATGCCCTCGTGCCGGCGAAGCCCGGCGCGAGGGCATGGCGCATCGCGGCCCGAACCGGGGCCGGTGCGCGGGGGCAGGGGTGCTGGTCACCAGCTTTCGCGCGTGAGCGTCTCCTTGACGCGATCCATCAGTCCGGCCCGGTCGACGCCCGCCAGCGCGAGCGCACGGGGAACGATGCCGGCGTCGGCACTCAGGACGCCGAGCAGCAGGTGCGCGGGACGCAGGTCCTTCTTGCCTTTGGCGGCGGCAAAACCGCGTTCGAGCGCGAGCCGGGCGGAGGCGCCGGGCTTCGGTTGATCCTTGGGGTCGCGGAAGGGCTTCGGGAGGTCATGGGAGGCGAGGGACACCCCGACCGCTTCGAGGCTGTGCTCGAACTCCCGGTGCAGCGCGTCCCTGACGGCCTGCCGCCCGAACCCCGCCGCCGTCAGCACGCGGTGCGCGGCGGTGCCCTCGACGGCGGCGATGGCCAGCAGGAGGTGGTGGGCCTCGGTGGCGGCAGAGCCTTCCTCCCGCGCCTCGGCCGCTCCCCGCAGGACGATGTCGTTGATGTAGTGGTCGATCGTGCTCACTGTCGTCTCCTCAGCGTCACGCCGGCGGCGATGAGCCGCTTGGCGTGCTTCTTGTGGACCGCCTGCCGGGTGACGTCGAGCGCCTCGGCGACCTCCGGCCAGCTCCACCCGGCGCGCATGGCCTGCTCCACGGCGGCGTCCTCGAGGTGGTCGGCCAGGCGCCGCAGCGCCGCGACCGCCGCGAGCGCGTCGGCAGGGTCCTGGGGTGTGGTTTCCGACGGCATGCAAGCAACCTTAGTTGACTACTTCGGGGTCAGTCAACTTGGGTTGCTTAGCATCTCGATGCCCAGGTGAGCGCCGTCGTGGAAGCAGCGGGGGTGATCCCACGCCGGGTTGTCAGTGGCGTCTGCGACCGTGTGCCGCATGGGTGAGCCGATCTTTGACGTTCGCGCATTTTTCCCGACACGTTGGGACATTTATTGATCACCTGTTCACCGCCGCCTTGGAGTGTCGGATCCCATGCGCCGTCTCGCCCTCATCGCCGCCACCGCCGTCACCGCGCTCGCGGCCGTCCCCGCTGCCGACGCCGCCACCAACGGCCACGGCACCCTGCGGATCAACCACGTCCAGACCATCGCGACCCACAACAGTTACCACCGCGAGCTGACCGACGCCGAGAAGGACGTGCAGCGCAGGACCGACGCCAACTGGTGGAACCTGCAGTACTCGCACACCGCGCTGCCCAACCAGTTCGGCGCCCAGCACGTGCGCGGCATCGAGCTGGACGTCTTCCCCGACCCTCGGGGTGGCCTCTACAGCAACCCGCTGGTGCGCCGCGACGCCGGCCTGCCCGCGCTCGACGACCCCGCCCTCGCCCTGCCCGGCTTCAAGGTGCTGCACTGGGCCGACCACGACTACGGCACCAACTGCTCCGCACTCCTCACCTGCCTGCGTCAGGTACGCGAGTGGTCCGACAAGAACCCCGGCCACGTTCCACTGACGATCCTGACCGAGTTCAAGAGCACCGACCCGGCCAAGGAGGCCATGGGCGGAGCCAGGAGCCCGGCCTGGGACCCGGCGCTCATGGACGCCCTGGACTCCGAGATCCGCTCGGTCTTCCCCGCCGACCGGCTCATCACCCCCGACGACGTCCGCAGGCCGGGGCTCACCCTCGAACAGTCGGTGCTCAAGTACGGCTGGCCGGAGCTGAAGGCGTCCCGTGGCAAGGTCATGTTCTTCATGGACAACCAGGCGAGCGCCATCCAGGAGCCTTACCTGGCGGGCCGGCCGAGCCTGGAAGGGCGGGTGCTGTTCACGAACTCCCGGCCCGGCCGGCCTGACGCCGCCTTCGTCGGCTGGAACGAGCCGGAGGGCGCCAACACCGCGCAGATCCAGGACCTCGTACGCAAGGGCTACTACGTGCGGACCCGGTCCGACGTGCCGTTCACCGAGGCCAGGTCGGGCAGCACCGGCCGGTTGAAGGCGGCACTCGACAGCGGCGCGCAGATGGTCAGCACCGACTTCCCGGCGATCGGCCTGTCGGCCAGGCACGGCAGCGACTACACGGCCGAGCTGCCGAGCGGGGCGCCGGTCCGCTGCAACCCGGTGAGCGCGCCCGCCGGCTGCCGGGACGACTCCCTGGAGCGGATCAGGACCAGGTGACCCGCAGGGCGGGCGGTGATCGACGCCGTCATGGGGTCATCGCTTCTGCGGGATCGAGCCGAGGAACCTGCTCAGCGCCTCGTTCAACTCGGCCGGTCGTTCGAGGTCGGGCAGGTGTGCGGTGTCGTCGATGACGGCGGGCTCGGAGCCCCGGATGATCTCGTGCATGAGCCGGGCGTCACCGATCGGGGTGAACTCGTCATCACCACCGACGACGATGAGGGCGGGCACGCGACAGCTGCGGAGTGCTCCCGGAACCGGAGGCGATCGGCGACCGGGTGGCCTCGGCGCTGCTCCGCCGACCCTCGCCGCACTGCCAGGAGCGTCCCCGAGGACACCGAGGTCGAGTAACGAAAACCGGTCAGTGATGCGTGGCGGCGACAGTGGCGACGCTGCCTCCCGTGACGCGGAGAAGGTCGAGCTTTCCGTCCTCGGCGCTTCCGGACGCCGCCGTGTAGGTGACCAGGCGCAGGTCGGCGCCGGGAACGATGAGGACGTCGCAGTCGAGCAGGATGTCGCCGACCTGAGGGTGCCGGATGGTCTTCGCGTCGGTCGTGTGCGGGGCGGCGGTCGTCCGCGCGGCCCAGTGATGGGCGAAGGCGCCGGACGTCTCGCGGAGTTCTCGTACGAGACGATCGAGCCGGGCGTCGGTGGGATAGCGGGAGACGGCGTCCTTGAGGTCGGCGACGATCGAGGCGGCGAACGCGTCCGGTCCGCGTTCGGACCGGACGGGGAGCATCAGGGCGCTCGCGGCGCCGTCGCCGAAAAGCGCGCGGGCGAGGTTGCGCTCGGCGGCAGGGAGGGCGGCGGGGTCGCCGTGCAGGGCGCTCCACATGGTGTTCCACCACACCAGGGTCCAGTCCGCGGTGAACACGCCGATCGGGACGTCGCCGAGGCGCGAGACGAGCCGCTGGATGCCTGGGGGCACGTGGGTGTCGACGGTCCCGTCCTGCGGCGGCAGGAGCCCGGCGCTGCGGTAGAGCCGGTCGCGCTCGGCGCGGGCGAGCTGAAGGGCGCGCGCGAGAGCGCCGACGACCTGCGCCGAGGGGTTCTTGGCGCGGGCCTGCTCCAGGCGCAGAACGTAGTCGACGGACAGCCCCGCCAACTGGGCCAGCTCCTCGCGGCGCAGTCCCGGCGCGCGACGGCCGCCGGTCGCCGTGAAGCCGGCGTCGGCCGGGGAGAGGCGGTCACGCCAGGCGCGCAGGAGCGCGGCGAAATCGGAGCGGGAGGCAGCCATGGACCCATTCTCGCGGCACGGCGACGGCTGAGCCTGGGTACTGCCGGTCCTAGTGACGGACGGTGCACTGGCCGGCGGCGGCGCTTGGGACGACCGTGGACCTGCGCCCGGAGCGGGCGCCACCGGTGCGACAGCGAAGGAACCCGGCATGAAGCACACCCTGGTGATGACGGGCGCGAGCCGCGGAATCGGCCGCGTCGCCGCCCGGCACATCCTGCGCCGGTCGCCGGAGACGCATCTCGTCGTCGTCGCCCGCCCGGCCTCCGGCGCGCGGCTCGCCGCGGAGCTCTCCTCGGGCGGACGCCCGGTCTCGCACGTCCAGGCGGACCTCGGCTCGCTGGACAGCGTCCGGGCGGCCGCCGTCGAGATCCGCGACCGGCTCGACCGCGGTGACCTGCCGCCCCTGCGCGGCTTCGTGGGGAACGCCGGCATTCAGCACAGCAACGCGCTGACCGAGGGACCGGAGGGGCTGGAGTCCACCTTCACCGTCAACGTGCTCGCCAACCATCTGTTCGTACGCCTGCTCCAGGAGCGTTTCGCCACCCCTGCCCGGATCGTGATCACGTCAAGTGACACCCACTTCGGCGACCTCAGGCACAACCTGGGCATGGTGCCGGGGCCGGTCTGGAAGTCCCCGGACGCTCTCGCCCGTACGGGCGCCTTCGCCGAGCCGCACACCGCGGCCGGTGGGCGCACCGCGTACTCGACGAGCAAGCTGGCCGCGATCTACCTGGTTCACGAGTACGCGCGCCGCCTGCCGTCCGGGATCGACGTCGTGGCCTACAACCCGGGGTTCGTCCCCGGCACCGGCCTGGCCCGCGACGCCGATCCCTTCTCCCGGTTCGCGATGCGGCGCGTCATGCCCCTGATGATCCTCACCCCCTTCGCCACGAGCCCCGGCGCCGCCGGACGCCACCTCGCCGACGTCGTCCTCGGCA
The DNA here is from genome assembly GCF_053596455.1 of Nonomuraea sp. NPDC001699. Lineage (NCBI taxonomy): Bacteria > Bacillati > Actinomycetota > Actinomycetes > Streptosporangiales > Streptosporangiaceae > Nonomuraea > Nonomuraea sp. NPDC001699. The sequence goes on from NZ_JBSFGF010000011.1 coordinate 242,761, forward strand.
CGCTCCGGGCGCCGACCGGTTCCTACGTCGACCGCAACCGTGTGGGCCGCTCCTCGGACGAGTCCTACGACCCGCAGCGCGAAGCCGACCTCTGGAAGGCCGTCGAACGGTTGACCGCGGTCGCGCCGCGTTGAGCTGGGTTCAGCCGGCCGCGGACCGCACGATGTCGTCGACGAGGGCGGCCAGACGGTCCGGCTGGGACAGGAACGGGGAGTGGCCGGTGGACAGCCTGCGGATCTCGGCGGCTCGGGCCGCCATCCGCTCTTGCAGGGCGGGCGGGAGAGCCTGGTCCCGCTCGGCGATGATGTAGGTGGAGGGGATGTCGTGCCAGGCGGCCGTGTCGGCCTTCTCCGTGAAGGACCGCCTGGTCTGGTTGACCAGGCGGCTCATCGCCTGCTCGGCCTCGGCGTCCGGAAGGTCGCCGTAGAGCGAGGTGCGCGGCTGGTCGACGAGGGGGAACAGGCCGCTCGTGTCGTCGGTGTCCGGCAGGCCGTGGAGGGTGTACAACGACTGTCCCCGGTCCGGCATGTACGCGGTGAGGTAGATCAGCCGCTCGACGTTGCCCGCCCCGGTGGCGGCCTCGGTCGCCGGGATTCCCCCGTAGGAGTGGGCGAGCAGCACGATCGGGCCTTCGACCGCGGCCAGTTCCCCGGCCAGTACGGCGGCGTCGTCGTGCATGCCCGCGGTGGGACGTTCACCGGCGCTCGGAAGCGCGGGCGTGCGCGTGGCGTATCCGAGTGCGTGCAGTTCGGGCTCCAGCCTCGCCCAGGTGCTCGGACGGTGCCAGGCGCCGTGGACCAGCATGACGGTGGTCATGGAAGGGACTCCTAGGCTCCTATGTGATCGGTGGTGACATAGGTGGATGTGTCCTTCGGCTGTGGTCGACGTGCGGCCGTCGGCGACGCGGCGGAGGTGGGTCAGCCCGGCGCAGATGGCCACGGCCGTATTTTCCGACGTGCGCGCGCCGAGGTCGAGCCCGATGGGGTGGGCGCGGTTCGGCGACTGCTCTGGACATGCCTCACCGCCGGGGGGCACATCTCGCCGTAACGTCGTCGAGAGACGCGCTCCGGTTCACGACCCTCTCTACAGGCAGGGCGGTGAGGCGGTCAGAGGGTCGCGGTGGCGGACCGTAGCCACGCGATCTTGTCGGCCGTGTCGGTGCGGGGAAGCGGGTTGTACAGCACCATGGTCAGGTCGGGTCTGGCGGGCAGTCTCAGCTGGCTGCTCTCGAACGTCAGCGTGCCCACGACGGGATGGTCGACCTCGTTGATCCAGATTCCGGCCGCCTGTACGTCCTGTCGTGCCCACAACCGGGCGAATTCGGGGCTGGTCGCGGCCAGTGCCCCGGCCACGTCATGGATGTCGTGATCGGGGGGCTGCTCGGCCGCCGCGGCGCGGAAGGCCGCCACCACGGTCGGCGCCAGGTCCTGCCAGGCCCGCTCCCGGCGGCGGAACCGCGGGTCGTGGAAGAAGCCCACCAGGCAGTTGCGCTCGGCCTGCGCCATGTTCAGCGCGAGCCTGGCCGACTCGTTCCAGGCCACGTGGTTCCAGGAGGCGTCCAGCATGGTCGCCGGTTTGGGATCCCAGGCCTCGATCAGTCGTTGCAGGCCGTCGCAGTAGGCGTGCGGGTGCCCGGTCGGCGGCGGTGGATTGAGCCCGGCCAGCGTGTACAGGTGCCGCCGTTCGACCTCGTCCAGTCGCAGCACCCGGGCCACCGCGTCCAGCACCTGCGCGGAGACGTTGATCTCGCGTCCCTGCTCCAGCCACTGGTACCAACCCGGGCTCACCCCGGCCAGCACCGCGACCTCCTCACGGCGCAGCCCGGGCGTGCGCCGGCGCCCACCGGCCGGGAGGCCGGCCGAGGCCGGGCTGATGCGGGCACGTCTGCTCACCAGGAAGTCACGCAGGTCCCGGCGACGTCCTTCTCCCGGCGTCATCGCGCACTGCCTCGGCTGGTGGTGCCACCACCAGTGTCACCGCGCTCTCCCCACGGCGTCCCGTCATGGCCGAGCGTGGACGCCATGACGATCGACCCCTTGCCGAGGGACGCCGATGCCGGGACCTCCTCCGGGGAGCACGACGCCCGGTTCACGACACGTGCGAAACTCATCCTTGCCATCCTGTGTGCCGCGCAATTCATCATTTCTCTGGATTTTTCGATCTTAAATGTGGCCTTGCCTGATCTCGGCCGGGAGCTGGGGATGGAACAGGCCGACCTGCAGTGGGCCGTCACCGCCTTCGCGCTGCCGTCGGGGGGATGCCTGCTGCTGTTCGGCCGCATGGCGGACCTGCACGGCCGGCGCAGGCTCTTCCTGGGCGGCGTCCTGCTGTTCACCGCTGCCTCCGTGCTGGCCACCTTCGCGTGGAGTCCGGGAGTGTTCGTCGCGGGGCGTGCCCTGCAGGGGCTGGGGGCCGCCGCCGTCGTACCCACCGGCATGTCGCTGCTGACGACGACCTTCCCCGAGGGGCCGCGGCGCAACCGGGCGCTCGGCGTCAGCGGGTCGGTCCTCTCGCTCGGATTCACTGTCGGCATGCTGGTCGGCGGCGCCATGACCGACACGCTGGGCTGGCGGTCGACGATGGCGTCACTGGCCGTCGCGGGCGTCGTCCTGGCCGTGGTGGCGCCCGGCCTGCTGACCGAGAGCCGGGGCGCCCGATCCTCCCGGCTGGATCTGCCCGGCGCGGCCACCGTCAGCGCGGGGCTGGTCTGCCTCATCTACGCCCTGTCGGCCACAGGAGCGGCGAGGGTGGTGGCCCTGGCGGCGGCCGTGCTGTCGCTGGGCGTGTTCGTGATCATCGAGTCGCGGGCCGCGCAACCGCTGGTTCCGCTGACGATGTTGCGCCGGCCCACGGTCGCCTTCGGCAGCCTGGGCGGCCTGATCACCTTCTCCATGATGAGCGCGTTCATCTTCCTGCTGACCCTCTACCTGCAGGAGGTCGTGGGACTGTCCCCCTTGTGGACAGGTCTGTTCTTCGGCGGTCAGGGCGTCGTCCTGGCCGTGACGGGCATGGTCTCCTCCCGGGTGATCCGCGTGCTGGGCGCGGGGCGGACGCTGGCGGCGGGGCTGGCCCTGCAGGGCGTCTGCACGGCCGCGATGACCGTGACCGAGGGTGCCTGGCCGGTCCTGGCCGTGGTGTGCCTGGCCTCCGTGGGCCACATGTCGGCCGTGGTCTCCTACGGCGTCACCGTGACCTCCGGGCTCCCCGACACGGTTCAAGGGCTGGCGACCGGGTTGGTGACGAGCGCCCAGCAGATCGGCATCACCGTGGGCATCCCGATCCTCAGCGCCGTCTGCGTGACCCGCGCGTCCGCGCTCCGATCCGCGGGCCAGGCCCCGGCCGCGGCCCTGCTGAGCGGTGTCCGGCTGGCCGCCGTCGTGGACGCGGCCGCGCTGCTGGTGGTCTCGCTCCTGGTCGGGTACGTCCTCCTCCGCACCACCGTTCGCCGATCTCTGAGGACGTACGCATGAACGACTCGCACCTGGCCGGTCAGGTCGCCCTGGTCACCGGCGGCTCGTCCGGCCTCGGGCTGGCCATCGCGCAGGCGCTGTCCGGCGCCGGCGCCCACGTCGTGGTGTCCGGCAGGCGCCGCGAGGCGTGTGAGGAGGCGGCCGCGGGAATCACCCGGGCGACCCGCCGCCCCGCGTCGGGGCTGGCCTGCGACGTGACCGACGAGGACGCCACCCGGCGGCTCGTGGCGGAGATCCTGTCCCGTCACGGACGCCTGGACGTGCTGGTGACCAGCGCCGGCGTCCAGGCCCGCGGCGAGATCACGGACCTGGACGTGTCCGTCCTGCGACGCTGTCTGGAGACGAACGTCGTCGGCACCTTCCTGGCCTGCCAGGCGGTCGTGCCGGCGATGCGGGCCGCGGGGTACGGCCGCATCGTGACCCTGGCCAGCGCCCTCGGGCTCGTCGGCGCGGCCGCTCGGTCCGCCTACGCGGCGAGCAAGGGGGCGGTCGTCCAGCTCACCCGCAGCCTGGCCGTGGAGCTCGCCCCGTACGGGATCAACGTCAACACCCTCGCCCCCGGCCCCTTCCGCACGCCGCTCAACACGAACGCCGACGACGACCCGCAGGTGCGGCAGTTCCTGCACCATGAGGTGCCCCTCCGACGCTGGGCCGAGCCGGGCGAACTCACCTCCGCGGCCTTGTTGCTGGCCGGCCCGGCCGCGTCCTACCTGACGGGCGCGATCCTGCCGGTGGACGGCGGCTGGAGCGCCCACTGATCCTGCCGGGCAGCCACGCCGGGCAGGAGGCCGGTACACGCGTCACGACCTCCGCCGCTGCGGGACTGGAGCGGGAACTGCGCGAGGCCCGGGGTTGAGCGTCGAGGCCGCACCCGTCACGGGCGCGCGGGAACGGGTGAGGTGGTGGTGATGAGGAAGCGGTGCAGGCCGCGGCCCACCCAGCGGTCGCGGTGATCCGGGGGCTCGGCGGCGGACAGGGCCGGGAAGCGCCGCAGGAGCAGCGGCAGCGCGATGCGGGCCTCCATGCGCGACAGCGGCGCCCCCAGGCAGAAGTGCGGCCCGGCGCCGAAGCTGAGCGGCTGGACGTCCGGCCGGTCCGGGTCGAAGCGCGCCGGGTCGGGGAAGCGGCGCGGGTCCCGGTTGCCGGCGGCGAGCATGAGGACGACCTTCGTCCCGCCGGGCACGGGAATGCCCGAGATGTCCGTCGCGGCCTCGGCCCACCGGCTGGTCGCCTGGACGGGCGCCTCGAACCGCAGGACCTCCTCCACGTACGCGGCGGCGAACTCCGGCTCCTCGCGCAGCCGCGCGGCCAGGCCCGGATGCTCGAACGCCAGCCGCAGCCCGTGCCCGAGCAGGAAGCTCGTCGTCTCGAACCCGGCGGTCAGCAGCAGCATCAGGTTGCCGACCAGCTCGTCGTGGCTGAGCCGGGTGCCGTCGTCGTGGGCCCGTACGAGGGCGGTCAGCATGTCGTCGGCCGGGTGGCGGCGGCGGTCGTCGATGAGGTCGCCGAAGTAGCCGGCCAGCTCGTCCATGGCCTTGTCGGCGATGGACAGCCTGGAGACGTTGGTGATGCCCTCCAGAGCGATCGTCAGGTCCGAGGCGACCTGGCGGAACCATTTCTGGTCGTCCTCGGGCACGCCGATGAGCGCGCTGATGACGGCGATCGGCAGCCGGGAGGCGAACTCGGCGACGTAGTCGACGGGCGTGCCGCCGGCGCCCAGGTCGGCCAGCCGGTCCAGCAGCCGGTGGACCATCCGCTCGACCGACTCCTGCATCCCGGCCACGCGGGCGGGGGTGAAGCCGCTGCTGACCAGGCGGCGCGTCTGCGTGTGGCCGGGCGGGTTGCGGTACAGCATGGAGTCGGTGTAGCCGCGCAGCGAGGAGTGCGAGCGCCAGTCGGGATAGATGTGGTCGTACCCGGCGGCGTCCTGGACGCGGAGCCGGTTGTCGCGCAGCGCGCGGTTGATCTCGGCGTAGCCGACGGCGACGGTCAGGCCGGGGCGTACCGGCACGACCGGCCCGTGGGCGCGCAGCAGCTCGTACAGGGGGTAGGGGTCACGGCGGCCTTCGGGGGCGACCAGGGCGGCGACGATCTCGGCGGGGGTCACGGGCGGGCCACCAGCCGGACGATCCGCAGCGCGCCCGCCGGATGCACCGAGGCGACCTCCAGGCCGCAGCGCCCGGCCAGGGCCCGCAGGTCGGCGACGGCGCGCTCGCGGCCGCCGTAGTAGACGAGCATGCGCAGGTCCATGCCGGTGCGCGGCGACTCGCCGTCGGGGCCGAAGTCCTCCACCACGAAGACGGAGCCGTCCGGCCCGGCCGCCGCGGCGCAGCGGCCCAGGATGACGGCGGCGTCGTCGTCGCTCCAGTCGTGCAGGATCCACGACAGCAGGTAGCCGTCGGCGCCCGGGGGCAGCGGGTCGAAGAAGCTGCCGCCGACGGCGTCGCCGCGGCCGGACAGGCCGGCGGCCTCCAGCGCCGCGGCGGCGGCCCGGGCGGTGGCGGGCTGGTCGACGACCGTGCCGCGCAGCCCGGGGTGGGTGGTGAGCAGCGCGATGAGCAGAGAGCCGTCGCCGCCGCCGACGTCCACGACGTGGCCGAGGCTGCCCCAGTCGTAGCCGGCCACGATGGCGGGGGCCCGTCCGGGGACCTCGGCGGCCATGCGCGCGTCGAACGCGGCGGCGCGGGCCGGGTCGGCGGCCAGGTCCTCCCAGAAGGAGCGGCCGAACTGCCGGGGGAAGGCCGCCTCACCGGTGCGCACGCTGTGCAGCAGGTGGGCGAAGGCCAGCTCGGCCCGTCCTTCCCAGCTCTCGATGTCCAGCATGGCGCGCATCCCGGCCGGGTGGTCGTCGCGCAGCTCCTCGCCGAGCGCGGTCAGCGTGTACCTGCCGTCGTCGTCCCTGCCGAGCACTCCCCTGGCGGCCAGGTAGCGCATGAGGCGTTCCAGGGTGCCGGGGTCGGCGCCCACGGCGGGGGCGAGTTCGGCGCCGGTGGCCGGCGCCTTGGCGAGCCGGTCGGCGATCCTCAGCGTCGCGGCCACCCTGATGGCCATCGGGGTTCCCAGGTGGGCCAGCGCCCACAGGCGATGCTCCGTCACGCGGCCATCGTCACACCGTGGCGCGCGCAGGGGCACCTTCCAGAGTGCCGCCCGCGTCCGCGCCCGCGAAACAGCGCACATCGCGAGATGGCCGCCGCGTCCCCGGGTGCCACGCTGAGGGTGCACCGTGCCGCCTGCCCTTGGGAGATGTCCGATGCCCGATGCCGCGCCGAAGACCCGTCCGCTCACGGGCGGCGAGTACGTCGAGAGCCTGCGTGACGATCGTGAGATCTACCTCTACGGTGAGCGCGTCAAGGACGTCACCGAGCACCCGGCGTTCCACAACCCGGTGCGGATGACCGCCAGGCTCTACGACGCCCTGCACGCCGACGGCACCCGTGAGCTGCTGACCTGCCCCACCGACAGCGGCGGCGAGGGCTACACGCACCGCTTCTTCACCACCCCGCGCACGGTCGAGGACCTGGTCGCCGACCAGCGGGCCATCGCGACGTGGGCCAGGATGAGCTACGGCTGGATGGGCCGCAGCCCCGACTACAAGGCCTCCTTCCTCGGCACCCTGGGCGCCAACGCCGGCTTCTACGCCCCCTTCGACGGCAACGCCCGCCGCTGGTACCGCGAGTCGCAGGAGAAGGTGCTGTTCTGGAACCACGCGATCGTGCACCCGCCGGTCGACCGCAACCGCCCGCCGGACGAGGTCAACGACGTCTATGTGCACGTCGAGCGGGAGACCGACGCGGGGCTCGTGGTCAGCGGGGCGAAGGTGGTCGCGACCGGCTCGGCGCTGACGCACTACAACTTCATCGCCCACTACGGCCTGCCGGTCAAGAAGCGCGAGTTCGCGCTGGTGGCCACCGTCCCGATGGACGCGCAGGGGCTGAAGCTGATCTGCCGCCCGTCCTACGGCATGAACGCGGCGCTGACCGGCGGCCCGTTCGACTACCCGCTCTCCTCCCGCCTGGACGAGAACGACAGCATCCTCGTCCTGGACAAGGTGCTCATCCCCTGGGAGAACGTGTTCATCTACGGCGACCTCGGCAAGGCGCAGCTGTTCACCGGCCAGTCGGGCTTCACCGAGCGTTTCACCTTCCACGGCTGCACCCGGCTTGCGGTCAAGCTGGAGTTCATCGCCGGGCTGCTGGTCAGGGCGCTGGAGATCACCGGCACCAAGGACTTCCGCGGCGTGCAGACCCGGATCGGCGAGGTGCTGGCCTGGCGGAACCTGTTCTGGGCGCTGTCGGACGCCGCCGCCCGCAACCCGGTGGAGTGGCGCAACGGCGCCCTGCTGCCCAACCCCCAGTACGGCCTGGCCTACCGCTGGTTCATGCAGATCGGCTACCCGCGGATCAAGGAGATCATCCTGCAGGACGTGGCCAGCGGGCTCATCTACGTCAACTCCGGCGCGGCCGACTTCAAGAACCCGGACATCCGTCCGTACCTGGACAAATACCTGCGCGGCTCGGACGGCACCGACGCCGAGGGCCGCGTCAAGGTGATGAAGCTGCTGTGGGACGCGATCGGCTCGGAGTTCGGCGGCCGCCACGAGCTCTACGAGCGCAACTACGGCGGCAACCACGAGAACACCCGGGTCGAGCTGCTGTTCTCGCAGATGGCCGGCGGCCAGCTCGACGAGTACGCGGCCTTCGTCGACCGGTGTCTCGGCGAGTACGACCTGGACGGCTGGACGGTGCCCGACCTGTCCTCCTTCGAGGAGCTGCGGCGCACCGGCACCGGCTGACCTGCTCGACCCAACCCTGAGGAGAGAAGGGCGGACACTCATGCGTCCATTCCGCATCGACATCCCCGACGCCGACCTGCTGGACCTGCACCGCAGGCTCGACGCCACCCGCTGGCCGGACGAGCTGCCCGGCACCGGCTGGGAGCGCGGCGTGCCGCTGGGCTACCTCAAGGAGCTGGCCGACCACTGGCGGCACGGCTTCGACTGGCGGGCGGCCGAGGCCGAGCTGAACCGGCACCCGCAGTTCGTCGACGAGATCGACGGCGCGGACGTGCACTTCCTGCACGTGCGCTCGCCGGAGCCGGACGCCGTGCCGCTGCTGCTGACGCACGGCTGGCCGGGCTCGGTCGCCGAGTTCCTGGACGTGATCGGGCCGCTCACCGACCCGCGCGCGCACGGCGGCGACCCGGCCGACGCCTTCCACCTGGTCATCCCGTCGATCCCGGGGTTCGGGTTCTCGGGGCACACCAGGGAGGCGGGCTGGCACCCGTACCGGGTGGCGCTGGCGTGGGCCGAGCTGATGCGCCGGCTGGGCTACGACCGCTACCTGGCGCAGGGCGGCGACGCGGGCGCGGTGATCTCGCTGGAGCTGGCCAGGCTGGCTCCCGATCACGTGATCGGCGCGCACGTCAACATGCTGATGGCCTTCCCGTCCGGCGACCCGGCCGAGCTGGCCGGGCTGTCGCCGGCCGAGCAGGGCCGGCTGGCCGGGCTGGCGCGGTTCGACGAGGAGCTGTCGGGCTACATGAAGCTCCAGTCCACCCGCCCGCAGACGCTGGCGTACGCGCTCACCGACTCGCCCGTGGGGCAGCTGGCCTGGATCGTGGAGAAGTTCCACGACTGGACGGACTCCGACAAGGCGCCCGAGGACGCCGTCGACCGGGACCGCATGCTGGCCAACGTGTCGATCTACTGGCTGACCGCGACCGCCGGGTCGTCGGCGCGCTTCTACTACGAGGGCGCGGCGGGGCTGAAGATGGCCGCCGAGGGGCACCGTCCGCCGCCCATCACCGTGCCCGTGGGCGTGGCGGTCTTCCCCAGGGACATCTTCGTGCCGGTGCGCAGGCTGGCCGACCGGGACGTCCCGACGATCAGCCACTGGACCGAGTTCGAGCGGGGCGGCCACTTCGCCGCCATGGAGCAGCCTGAGCTGCTGGTGGGCGACGTGCGCGCGTTCGCCAGGTCGCTGAGGTAGCCGTACGACGCGAAAAAGGACGCCGGCGGAGATTCCGCCGGCGTCCTTTCTCGTGCGGACGGGGTCAGGACCTGAGCAGCGGGACCTGCGGCTGCTGCCCGGGGGCGGCGGCAGGAGCCGCGCCGCCGCCGCTCTGGCACAGGACCCGCAGCATGAGCGCGGGCCGCATGAGCGTCTGCGGCGGGTCCACGAGCCCGGCCACCCGCATGAACGCGGCCGTGACCGCGCCGTCGCGGGCCGCCGCGGCGTGCAGGCGCGCCATGTAGGCGTTGCCGATCCGCACCTTGGCGGTACGCCGCCCCTCCACCCCGGGGAAGGCGAGGTCGGCGCCGGCGGAGATGTCCCACGGGACGTCGATGACCCGCGAGATGTCCCTGAAGAAGGCCCGCCAGGACGGGACCGCCCCCGCCTGGAGGTGCCCGCGCAGAATCATCGCCTCCATGGCGGCGACGGTCATGCCCTGGCCGTAGACGGGGTTGAAGCTGCACACGCCGTCGCCCAGCACCAGCAGGCCGTCGGGGAAGGCGGGCAGGCGCTCGTAGCGGCGCCGCACGCTGGCCGGGAAGGTGAAGGTGACGCCCTCGTCGAGGGGTTCGGCGTCGCGGATCGCCTCGTAGACGTCCGGTACGGGCAGGGACTTGGCGAAGGCCAGGAAGCCGTCGAGGTCGGCCGGCGGGTGGTCGCCCAGGATGCCGGTGAGGGAGAGCATGCTCATGTCGCCGGGCAGCTTGGGGAAGAACGCGCCGCGCGGGTTCGCGGGCGAGGCGACCGGGTTGATCGACAGGTCCTCGCCGTACGGGTCGCGGCGCAGGCGGAAGTGGCGGGTGGTGTAGGCCAGACCGATCTTGACGCGGTCCTCCTCCGGCCGGGGGAAGCCGAGCTCCTGGAGCCAGGCGGGGGTGCGCGAGCCGCGGCCCGTCGCGTCCACCAGCAGGTCGCAGGCCAGGTGCTCCTCGACGCCGGCGGCGTCGCGCACGCGCACGCCGGTGACCCGGTCGCGGGCCGGCGTCGCGGTCGGGCCGAGGATGTCGGTGCGCTCCAGGAAGCGCACGTTGGGCAGGGCCGAGACGCGGTTCCTGACCTGCTCCTCCAGGACGGGCCTGGTGGCCGAGACGCTGATCAGGCCGGTGGGGGCCGGGCGCAGCCGGCGGCCGTTGAAGTACCAGCGCAGGCTGGTGGCGAGGTCTCCGGCGGGCACCCCGTCGTCGATCATCTGCTGGGTGAGGCCGGGGAACAGCTCGTCCAGGATCTGCTGGCCGCGGGCCAGCAGGGCGTGGGCGTGGCAGCCGTGCGGCACGCCCCGGCGCGGGCCCTCCGCGCCGGTCAGCGTGTCCCGGTCCACCAGCAGGACCTCGGCGCAGTGCTCGGCGAGCACGCGCGCGGCCAGCAGCCCCGCCATGCCTCCGCCGAGCACCACCGCGCGCTGTGCGACGTGAGCGGTCATCTCAGTCACGCGGGCTGTTCTGGTAGGCGGCCAGCTTCCACTGCCCGTCGCGCCGGACGGCCAGCCAGGAGGCGCGGACCGCGCGCTCGGGGGCGACCTCGCTCTCGCCGGCCGCCAGCACGCCGCCCTCGGTGGTCAGCAGGCAGACGTCCTCGCCGAGGAAGCGCAGGTCGATGGGCTGCCCGGTGACCTGGGTGCCCTGGTACGGCCCGGCGAAGGCGTGGCCCATGAAGGCGCGGATCTCGGCCTGGCCCTTGCGGTACACGCCGGGCAGGATCATGGAGCCGTCCTCGGTGAAGACGGCGGCGAACGCCTCGGCGTCGTGGGCGGCCCAGGCGGCGATGATCTGCTGCGGCAGGGCGGCGACGGCGAGGGTCTGGTCGGGGGCCGACACGGTGGTCATGGCGATCTCCTTCAGATGTAGAGGGTGTCGGGTTCGAGGCCGCACAGAATCCGCCCGTACAGCTCGGCGTTGGTGTTGGGGTGCATGAGGGCGTGCTGGTTGACCGCGTGCACGTCGCGGGCGATGCGCTGGATGGGCACGTCGCTGTAGATCGAGGAGCCGCCGCTGGCCGTGGCCAGGATGTCGACGGCCTCCTTGCCCAGGCGGCAGACGGCGCCCATGTCGGCGCGGGCGCGTACGCGCTCCTCGATGGTCCACTGGGCGGAGGCGGTGTCCTTGGCGTCCACGGTCGAGGCCAGGCGGTGGGCGTGGAACTCGGCCTGGTCGAGCTTGAAGGTGGCCTCGGCGACCTGGAGGTGGGTCAGCGGGGCGGCGCTCTGGCTGGCGTACCCTGTGTAGGTGATCTTGCGGTCGGGCAGCCGCTCGAAGAAGACCTCGCGGGCGGCCTTGGCCAGGCCGAGCACGGTCCCGACCGAGGAGGCGGCGGCCACGGGCAGCAGCGGCGAGCGGTAGATCGGGGAGCCGGCGTTGACGTCGTCGGCGTGCTGTCCCTGGAGGATCGCGCCCAGCGGCATGACCCGCTCGGCGGGGACGAACAGGTCCTGGGCCACGGTGCTGACGCTGCCGGTGCCGCGCAGGCCGGAGGTGTGCCAGTCGTCGATGACGACCAGGTCGCTCATGGGGACCAGCGCCATGACGGGCTCGGGCTCGCTGTCCGGGCCCACGACGACGGCCACGATCTCCTGCCAGTGGCTGTGGTGCGCGCCGCTGACGAAGCCCCACTTGCCGTTGACCACGATGCCGCCCTCGGCGCGCACGGCCATCGCGGTGGGGCTGAGCGTGCCGCAGATCCGCACGTCGGGGGTGGCGAACACCTCGTCCTGGACGGCCTCGGGGAAGTGAGCGGCCATCCAGGTCGGGATCCAGTAGACCGAGGCCGTCCACGCCGCGGCGCCGTCGGCGCGGCCCAGCTCGGCGGCGACCTCGACCAGGGTGCGCGTGTCCGCCTCGGCGCCGCCGTAGCGGCGCGGGGTCCGCAGCCTGAAGACGCCGGCCTCGGCCAGCGCCTCGATCGTCTCCTCGTGCAGCCTGCGGTTCTCCTCCGCCCAGGCCGCGTTCCTGCGCAGGACAGGGCCTGCCTCCGTCGCGCGGCGGACGAGGTCTTCCCGCGCCGGAGCACCTGTCATCAACACCATGTCCTCCCGGGACGTCAGTCGGGACACTGCTCCCTGAACGTCCCATTCGCCGGTTGAGTGGCGCATCTTCCGGCGTGCGGGGTTGCCGGGCACGCACGGAGATGCGAAGGTCACCGGGGCCGGGCGAGTCTTGGGGGAAAACCCGAGACGAAGGGTTCGCGCAGCATGACAGCCGTCACCCACGCCCCCGTGGCTCCGCCCGAGCCCGGACTCACCCCCGACGAGATCGTCGCCAGGGCCGAGGCCATGGTGCCCGCCCTGGTCGAGCGCCAGGCCGAGACGGAACGGCGCACCTACTACGCCCCCGACACCCACGAGGCGTTCGCCAGGGCGGGCTTCTACCGCATCCTGGTCCCCCGCCGCTTCGGCGGCTACGAGTTCGGCGTGGAGACCTTCATGCGGGTGTCGATGACGCTCGCGCGGGGCTGCCCGTCCACCGGCTGGATGTACTCCTTCGGCTCGGCGCACACGCTGGCGGTCGCCACGCTGTTCGGCGAGCGGGCCCAGAGGGAGCTGTTCGCCTGCGGGGACTTCATCTGCCCGGCCACGGTCGCGCCCGGCGGCTCCGCCCGTCCCGACGGCGAGGGCGGGTGGCTGCTCGACGGCACCTGGAGCTACTGCTCGGGCGCCCCGTACGCCACCCACTTCATGGGCCACGTCGTCGTGGACGGGCAGCCCATGTTGTTCACCGCGCCGCGCGACCAGTGGCGCCGGCTGGACGACTGGGGCGGCCAGCTCGGCCTGAAGGGCAGCGGCTCGCACAGCATCGTCATGGACGGCGGCCGCGTCCCCGGCCACCTCACGCTGCCGCTGCACCTCAGCCAGGCCGTCGTCACCGGCGGCACCCCCGGCCGCGAGCTGCACGGCAACCCCGAGTACGGCGGCGGCCCGCTCAGCGTCATGCTGCTCGGCAGCGCGGCCGTCGTGCTGGGCATGGCCCAGGGCGCCCTGGACGCCTACGAGGAGCTGATGCGGACCAGGACGACCATCTTCCCGCCGTTCACCACCCGCGCCGAGGACCCCGACTACCAGTCCTGGTACGGCGAGGCCGCCGGCATGCTCGCCGCCGCGGAGGCGGCCCTGACGAACGCCGTCCAGCAGTGGAGCCGGACCTGCGCGGCGGGCCCTGAGGCGTTCACCAGGGAGCGGGACGTGCGCCTGGCCACCATCAGCCGCGAGGTCGCCCGCCTGGCCTGGCGGGCCGTCGAGGGCTGCCTGTTCCCCACGGCCGGTTCGAGCGCGGTCCGGGACGGGCAGCGCATCGAGCGCATCTGGCGGGACATGTCCACCACGCACAGCCACGCCGGGTTCGCGATCTACCTGGGAGCCCTGGCCAACCGGGAGCTGTCCCGCGCCCGCTTCGGCCTGGACTGACCCCTCGCAGGACCAAGGCGGGCCCGGTTCCCCGGGCCCGCCTTCGTGTGCGCTCAGTCCTTGGTGTGCGCTCAGTCCACCAGGACGGGCTCCTGGTCCGGCTGGTGGTGGCCGTCGTGCACGCCGGCGAAGGGCGCCACGCCGCGCAGCCGGACCAGCGCGAGCACGGCCAGCACGGCGCACAGGGCGGCGCTCGCCCACGCGACCGCGTGCAGCCCGGCGGTGAACGCCTCGCGGGCCGCGCCGAGCAGCGCCGCGCCCTGGTCGGCGGGCAGGTCCCGGGCCACGGCGACCGCGCCGGTGATGCCGTCCTGGGCGAGCGCCGGGGTGCCGGTGGGCGGGGTGAACGCGCCCCGGTAGACCACGGTGCCGAGGCTGCCCAGGGTCGCGACGCCGAGCGCGACGCCGAACTCTCCGCCGGTGGCAACCAGCGAGGCGGCCGAGCCGGCCTTCTCCGGCGGGCTGGTGCTCATCGCCACCTGGTTGATCATGCCGCCGACCGGGCCGACACCGAAGTAGCACACGCCCAGGAAGACGATCAGCGCGGTCACCGCGCCCACCACGACCTGGGTGAGCAGGAGCTGCCCGACGACCGCGATCACCATGCCGCCGCCCAGCAGGTACGCCGGCCGCACCCGGCTCGCCAGCCGCGGCGTGAGGTTGATCGAGACGATCAGCGCGACGGCCGGACCCAGCAGCCACAGCCCGGCCTCCAGCGGCGACATGCCCTCGACCGTCTGCAGGAACAGCGCGACCTCCATCCCGGTCCCGGTCTGCAGCGCCCCGCACAGCAGCCCGATCAGCACGGCGGCGGTGAACGCGCGGTGGCGGAACAGCCGCACGTCCAGCAGCGGGTGGGCCAGCGCGCGCTGCCGGTGCACGAACACCGCGGCCACGAGCAGCCCGGCGGTGACCGCGACGGCGGGACCGGCGCCCCAGCCGTCGCGGGCGACCGCCTTGAGCCCGTAGATCAGCGGCAGGATGGCGCCCAGCGACAGCACGACGCTGACCAGGTCGATCCGCCCGCCGGCGGGATCGCGGAACTCCGGCAGCAGCGGGGCCGCCGCAAGCAGCAGCAGCATGACCGGCACGCCCATCAGGAAGACCGACCCCCACCAGAAGCGCTCCAGCAGCGCGCCGCCGACCACCGGGCCGAGCGCGATGCCGAGCATGAAGGCCGTGCCCCAGGCGGCCATGGCCAGGCCGAACTGCCGGGGGTCGCGGAACATGACGCCGATCAGGGACAGCGTCGAGGGCAACAGCGTGGCCCCGGCGACGCCGAGCAGGGCGCGGGCCAGGATCAGCATCTCGGGGCTGGTGGAGAAGGCGGCCAGCAGCGACAGCAGGCCGAAGGCCGCGCCGCCGGCCAGCAGCAGCCGCCGGCGGCCGATCCGGTCGCCGAGCGAGCCCATGGTGACCAGGAACCCGGCGGTCATGAAGCCGTAGATGTCGGTGATCCACAGCTGCTGGGTGGCGTCCGCGCCCAGATCGGAGCTGAGGTGCGGCAACGCGAGGAACAGCACGCTGATGTCCAGGGCCACGAGCATGGTGGGCAGGAACAGCGCCACCAGCCCGAGCCACTCTTTCCGCCCCGCGCGCGGGGCGCCGTCGTCGGTCACGTCCTCACTCCTTGTTCCCTGGGTTCATGTGGTCAGCTCGATCCGCGTGTGGTCGCCGACCACGAGACGGTGGTCGCTGCGGCCGGGAGCGACGGTGGTGTAGCGCCCGATGAGCGAGCCGCGCAGGCCGCTGGCGGCCACGATCGAGGCGCCGTCGAGCACGATGGAGTCGGACAGGCGGGTGGAGCGCACCACGCAGTCGCGTCCGATGGAGGTGCCGGGCCCGATGTGGCTGTCCACGATCAGGGTGTCCGGGCCGATGATCGCCGGTCCCTCGACGACGGAGGCGACCACCCGCGCGCCGGGGCCGAGCACGACGTCGCCGCGTACCAGGCTGGCGGCGTCCACGTGGCCGGCGATGTCGCGGGAGAGCCGGGCCAGCAGCCGCCGGTTGCACTCCAGGACGTCGTCGACGCGGCCGGCGTCGCTCCAGTAGCCGCGGTAGAGGCTGGCCCTGACCTCCTGGCCGGAGGTCAGCAGCCACTGGACGGCGTCGGTGATCTCCAGCTCGCCCCGGCGTCCGGGGACGATCCGGTCCACCGCCTCGTGGACGGCCGGGGTGAAGAAGTAGACGCCGGTCATGACCAGGTCGCTGCGCGGCCGTTCCGGCTTCTCCACCACCCGCAGCACCGCGCCGGTCCCGTCGGTCTCGACGACGCCGAACGGCCGGGGGTCGGCCACCCGGTGCACCACGATCTGGGCGGCCGGGCGCAACGCGTGGAACTCCTCGGCGATCGGCCCGATCCCGTCGGCCAGGACGCAGTCGCCCAGGTACATGACGAAGTCGTCGCCGCCGAGGAAGGGTCGCGCCAGCTTGACGCAGTGGGCCAGCCCCAGCGGGCGGAGCTGGCGGATGTAGGTGACGCGCGTCCCGAACCGTGAGCCGTCGCCGACGACCTCGGCGATCTGCGCCTCCCTGTCGCCGACCACGAGGCCGATCTCGGTCACGCCGAGCGCGCGCAGGCTCTCCAGCACGTGCTCCAGGACCGGTTTGTTGGCGATCGGGATGAGCTGCTTCGGCATGGAGTGGCTCAAGGGACGCATGCGGGTGCCGGACCCGCCGGACAGCACCAGAGCCTTCATGCTCGCCAGAATCCCAACGGCGGACCCCCGCGGGCATCTCTGACAGTGCGGGATGACGCCGGAGGGCCGCGGGCTACCCGATGCCCTCCACGAGCCCGGCGGCCGAGGACAGGTTGTCGCGCAGCCGCTGACCGGCCCGTTCGTCGACCGCGTCGGCCAGTTCGTGCACCCGTGACAGCGCCCGTTCCGCCGCGCTGGCGTCGCCGAGGGCGACCAGCACCTCGCTCAGCATCGTGAGCGTCTGCGCCTCGAACAGCGGCGCGCGCATCTGGCGGAACAGCGTGACCGCCTTGCGCAGGCGGCCGATCGCGTCGCCGGGCTCGTTCGCGGTGACGGCCAGCTCGCCCAGCCCGGCCAGGGCGTGCGCCTCGGCCAGGCGGTGGCGGGCGGTCTCGGCCACGGCCAGCGCCCGGCGCAGCAGGTCGGCGGCCTCGCGCAGCCGTCCCCTGCGCAGGTGGGCGATGCCGAGGCCGTGCAGGGCGAAGGACTCGCCGACGGTGTCGCCGATCTCCTCCACCAGCGTGAGCGCCTCCTCGAACGCGCCCGCCGCCAGCGCGAACTCCTCGGCCTGCAGGTGCACCCGGCCCATCCGGTGCAGGATCTGGGAGATGATGCGCCGGCTGCCGCCGCTCTTGCCGCGGACCAGCGCCTCGGCGAGCATGATCTTGGCGTCGTCGATGTCGCCGCACTCCGACCTGATGGCGGCCAGGTTGTCCAGCGTGTGCGCGGCCGAGATCTGGTCGCCGATGTCGGTGAAGATGGCCAGCGCCTGTTCCAGGTGCGTCGCGGCGGCCTCCAGCTGGCCGTTCATGCGTTCCAGGAACGCCAGGTTCCGCCGGGACCGGGCGATCTGCACGACGTTGCCGGTCTTCTCGAACAGCGTCAGGGCGGCCTCGAAGTCGCGCCGGGCCTCGCCGAAGTGCTGCTCGGTCTGCGCCAGCGTGCCGCGGACGCACAACATCTCGGCCTGGCCGCGCTCGTCGCCCGCCCGGCGCGCGGCCTCCAGGGCGATCTCCTGGATCTCGCGCCAGTCGTCGAGGTAGACGTGCAGCTCGAAGAACGGTTCGGCGTTCATGGCGGTACGCCAGCACAGCTCCACGAACCCGGCCTGGGCGGCCTGGCGGATGCCGGCGAGCAACACGTGGCGCTCGCGCTCGAACCAGCCGATCGGGTCGGCGATCAGCCGCTCGACCAGCTCGGCCGGGAGCGGCGAGTCGGGGGCGGGGCTCAGGTGGGGGCCGGCGGGCGGGCCGTACTCGCGGGTCCTGGCGGTCTCGGTGAGCCGGTGCAGCGCGCCGAGCACGCGGGCCAGCGCCGCGGTGCGCTCGGGGGGCGGCTCCTCGGCGGCCAGGCGTTCGTGGGCGTAGACGCGGACGAGGTCGTGGAAGCGGTACTGGACGTTGACGTTCCTGCCGGCGCCCGCGACCTCGATGAGCTGGGCGTCGACCAGGTCGTCGAAGAGGTCCTGGGCGTCGGCCAGCGGCCAGTCGAGCAGGGCGGCGCCGGTCCAGGCGGAGAAGATGTGCGAGTGCAGGATGGCCAGGCGGCGGAACAGCCGGCGGGCCTGCTCGCTGAGCGCGTCGTAGGTGAGCGACAGGCTGGCCCTGATGCCCATGTCGCCGTGCTTGAGCTCGTCCAGGCGGCGGGCCTCGTCGCCGAGCCGGTCCACGAGCTGCTCGACGGCCCAGTGGGGGCGTGAGGCCAGGCGGGCGCCGGCGATGCGCAGCGCGAGGGGCAGGAAGCAGCACAGCTCGGCCAGGGCGGCGGCCGACTCCGGCTCGGCCCGTACGCGTTCGGCCCCGGCGATGCGCGACAGCAGCTCGACGGACTGGGCGGCGTCGAAGAGGTCGACGTCCACGTGGGTGGCGCCGGCCAGGCCGCCCAGCCGGGTCCGGCTGGTGGTGATGACGGCCGAGGTCGGGCTGCCCGGTAACAGCGGCAGCACCTGGCTCTCGGCGGCGGCGTCGTCGAGCACGATCAGCATCCTGCGGTCGGCCAGCAGCATGCGGTACAGCTCGGCGCGCTCGCCGAGGGTGTCGGGCAGCGCCGTCCCCTGCACGCCGCAGGCCCGCAGGAACCGGTCGAGCACCTGCATGGGGTGCACCGGGCGGGAGACGCCGCCGTGCAGGTCGGCGAAGAGCTGGCCGTCGGGGAAGTGCGCGGCGACGCTGTGCGCGGCGTGCACGGCGATCGTGGTCTTGCCGATCCCGGCCCGTCCGGCGACGGCGATGATGGGCACGGCGAAGCGGCCGTCCCCGGCCAGGGGGACGGTCACCCGCTGCCTGATGACGTCGAGCTGCGCCTGCCGCCCGATGAAGTCGGCGATGTCGGAGGGGAGCATGCCCGGCACCGCGGGCGGACGGGCGGGCGGCTCGGGCGGGGCCACCGCGGCGGGCGGCTGGGCCTCCAGGCTCTCGTCGGAGGTGAGGATGGCCGATTCGAGCTGCTGAAGGCGTTCGTTGGGCTCGATGCCCAGTTCCTCGACGATCACCCGGCGGGCGTCGCGGTAGACCTGCAGCGCCTCGGCCTGGCGTCCGGAGCGGTAGAGGGCGACCATGAGCTGGGCGGCCAGCCCCTCCCTGAGCGGGTGTTCCTGCACGAGCGCGGCCAGCTCGCCGACCAGTTCGTGGTGGCGGCCGAGGTCCAGTTCGAGCTGGACGCAGTCCTCGTTGGCGGTGACGCGCTGTTCGGCGATGCCGCTGGCCAGCGCCTGCACGGCCCTGCTGTCGATGCCGTCGAAAGCCGGGCCGCGCCATAACGCCAGCGCCTCGCGGTAGTGCTGGATGGCCTCGGGGAAGGAACGGCCGTCCCTGGCCTTGCGGGCCCGGCTCACAAGGCTCTCGAAACGGCGTGCGTCGATCGCGTCGGCGGGGGCGCGCAACATGTAGCCCTGCCGGGTGGTGACGATCATCTCGGGATGGCCGTGGGCGCTGAACAGGCGCCTGAGCGCGGAGATGCAGATCTGCACCTGTGCGCGCGACGTGGCCGGCGGGTCCTCGTCGTAGATCGCCTCGACGAGGCGGTCCAGAGTGACCGAGTGATTGGCGTTCAGGATCAGGACGGCGAGGACGATCTGCTGCCGCGCCCCGCCCAGATCGAGCTGTCTCTCGCTCGCAGTGACCTCGAGCGCACCCAACACGCGAAACTCCACCCGCATCCCCTCAAACAAATCACCGCCCTCGGTCGGAGATCTTTCCCGACGCGACCGGAAACCGGGCGTGTTTGCCATGATGAGCGGCGTAATTGGTGCTTACCCCTCAAAAGTTTCTGCCATGGTTGGGTGGATGGTACAACGCCCTTGGGTATGTGGCCAGTTTTGGATCGTTTCAGGGCGATCCGGGTTCCCTGTCACCGTCAGTCCTGGAAGACACCCTCGATCAGACCCCAGGGCCAGTCCATGGTGCCGTTGACGCCGTCGTGCTGGACGGCGGACGGGACGGCGTGCGCGGGGGCGGGGGCGGCGGCGATGGCCGCGAAGCCGGCGAGCGCGGCGAGCACGACGGCGAGGGCGAGGCGGACGCGGGCGGTGATGGCGGTGGTCGCGGTCATTTCGATCTACCTCCGTGTGATTACCGCGGTCTTGTTCGCGGCTTCGGAATGGACGCTCACACGGTCCGCAATTCACGCTTTATCCATCTCCTTTTCACCGGACATCAGCGCACGTTGGACGCTGTGCACACCCATCCCGGCACCCGCCGGCGATAGCCGGGATAGCGCAAAATAAGAAGAACGCCTCATCTGCGATCGCACGGCGATCGGACGGCGATAGCGCGGCGATAGCGGCCGGAGGTCCGGCGAATAGCAGGCGACGCCAGCCTGGGCGCGAGCCCGGGCGGCGCGAGCTGTCGCCGTCCGGGTGGCCACGTGCGCGGAGGGCCCGCGCGGACCACTCGGAGAGGTTCGATGGGAATAGCGGTGCAAGCCCAGGACGCCGTCTACGGCCGGGGGGCGGCTGATCTGCACGTACGCCTCGACCATGACGCCGACGGGCAGTGGGTGCTCGAAGCCGAGACCCGTACGGATCAGGACGGATCGGTCAGCGCATGGGCCGACCGCCTGCTCGACCGCGGCCTTTACCGCATCGTGTTCGCCACCGACCCGTACTTCGTCGGGCTCGGGCTGCGGCCGGCCTATCCGGAGATCGTCGTCACCTTCCGCATGGTGGACGAGACGGCCGTGAACAACATCGTGGTCCTGATCTCGCCGTATTTCTCGACCGTCTATTTCGGATCGCTCAGCTGAAGGACAGTGAGGCCGGACATGAAGATCAGCCGCTATCGCCCCTTCCCGCGGATGCCGCTCGGCGACCGCGCGTGGCCGGACGCCGTGCTCACCGCGCCGCCGCGCTGGCTGTCCACCGACCTGCGGGACGGCAACCAGGCGCTGCCCAGGCCCATGGACCCCGAACGCAAGCTGGTGCTGTTCGACCTGCTGGTGGGCATGGGCTACAAGGAGATCGAGGTCGGCTTCCCGGCGGCCAGCCAGGACGACCACGACTTCGTCCGGCTCCTGGTCGAGCGTGACCGCATCCCGGACGACGTGTGCGTGACCGTGCTGACCCAGGCGCGCGACGAGCTGATCGAACGCACAATGGAGAGCGTGATCGGGGCGCCCAGGGCGACGATCCACCTCTACAACGCGACCTCGCCGGTGGCGCGGCGGCTGGTGTTCGGGATGAACCGGGACGAGTGCAAGGATCTGGCAGTCCAAGGAACCCGACTGGTCATGAAATATGCCGATAAATTGCTTGAAGAGGGCGATGTCCGGTTCCAGTATTCGCCTGAGCACTTCCACGACACCGAGCCGGACTTCGCGCTGGAGGTCTGCGCGGCCGTCATGGACGTCTGGCAGCCGGGCCCCGACCGGCCGATCATCCTGAACTTCCCCACCACGGTCGAGCGCTCGACCCCCAACGTGTTCGCCGACCAGATCGAGTGGCTGCACCGCAACCTGCCGCACCGCGAGCACGTCTGCCTGTCGGTGCACACGCACAACGACCGCGGCACCGGGGTCGCGGCGGCGGAGCTGGCGCTGATGGCCGGCGCCGAGCGCGTCGAGGGCTGCCTGTTCGGCAACGGCGAGCGGGCGGGCAACGTCTGCCTGGTCACGCTGGGCCTGAACCTGGCCACCCAGGGCGTCGACCCCGGCGTCGACTTCTCCGGCCTCGACCGGGTGCGGCGCGTCGTCGAGGAGTGCACCGGGCTCGCGGTGCCGCCGCGGCACCCGTACGGGGGCGACCTGGTGTTCACCGCGTTCTCCGGCGGGCACCAGGACGCGATCAAGAAGGCGTTCGACGCGATGGACCGGGAGGCGGCCCGTACCGGGCGCGATCCGGCGGAGCTGCCGTGGGAGGTGCCGTACCTGCCGGTGGACCCGCGGGACCTGGGACGCACGTACGAGGCGGTGGTCCGGGTGACCAGCCAGTCGGGCAAGGCCGGCCCGGCGTACCTGCTGAACGCCCGGTACGGGATCACGCTGCCGCGCGGGCTGCAGATCGAGCTGGCGCGGGCCGTCCAGGCGATGGCCGAGGCCGGGCAGGGCGAGGTCGAACCGGAGCGGATCAGGCGGCTGTTCGAGGAGGAGTACAGGGCGGCGCCCGTCGGTGACCCGGCCGGGGCGGTGGCCACGCTGTACGTCGACGACGGCACGTACGGGCAGGCCCGTTCGGCCACGGTGGCGGCGCTGCGCGCGGCGCTGGAGGCCGCCGGCGTCCGGGTCCGCGCCGTGCACCACCTCGACGGCGCGACCGGCGCGACCGGCAGCGAGGTGGCCGTCTACGCCCGGTGCGGGCTGGACGGCGGCACGGCGTGGGGCGCCGGCGCCGGGCCCGAGGCCGGGGCCGCGGCCCTGGCCGCCGTGGGCGCGGCCCTGGCCCGCGCCCGCCGCGAGGGCCGGCCGCCCGCCGCCCCCGCCTCCGGCCTGCCCCTTCCCGAGGCGGGACGCCGGCGCCCGGCCAGGAACCGGCGCCAGATGGCGGGACGATAGAGATCGAATACCGCCCCGGCCTAGCGTGAGCGCAACACGACATGTGGGGAGACGGCCATGACTCTCATCGAACGGCAGGAGGAGATGTCCTGCCTGGAGTCGCTCGTCGCCAACGCCATCCTCGGCCGTGGACGGGTCGCGCTGGTCGGCGGGCCCGCCGGGACGGGCAAGAGCGCGCTGCTGCGCACGCTGTCCGAACAGGCCATTGAGCTGGGCGCGCTCGCGGTGACGGCGACAGGATCGCGCATGGAGCAGGACCTGCAGCTCGGCCTGCTCCGCCAGCTCATCCAGGACGCCCCCTTGGTCGAGGAGGAGCGCGAGCGCTCGGAGAAGCTGCTGGCGGAGGGCGTGCGGACCGCGACCGCGGCGCACGCCGACGCCGAGCGGCTGCTCGACCCGCAGGTCGTGCACGCGCTGGTCACGGTGCTGCTCGACCTGTCCGAACGTTGCCCGCTGGTGGTCGTCGTGGACGACGTGCACCACGCCGACCGCACCTCCCTGCTCTGCCTGGCCTACCTGGCGCGGCGGGTGCGGAACGCGCGGATCGTGGCGGTGTTCGCGCTCAACGACCGCCAGGGCACGGACGGGCCGCTGGAGACCGACCTGCTGCGGCTGCCGCACTGCCTGCGCCTGCAGCTCGCCCCGCTGTCGCGCAGGGGCGTGGCCGCGCTGGTGGCGGGCCAGGTGGGGCTCAGCGCGGCCGAGCGGTTCGCCGACGAGTGGCACACGATCAGCGGCGGCAACCCGCTGCTGGCCGGTGAGCTGGCCGCCGACTACCGCCAGCACCTGCGGGCCGTGGAGGCGCCGCCGCGCGAGCTGGTCGTCGGCGACCGGTTCGTCCGGGCGGTCGAGACGTGCCTGCGGCGCAGCCACCCGCGTACGGTCCGGGTGGCGCAGGGCCTGGCCATCCTCGGCGAGGCCGACGGGCTGGCCGAGATGCTCGAACTACCCGCCGTGGACGTGAGCAGGGAGCTGCTCACCATCGGCGCGACCGGCCTGCTGCGCGGCGGCGGCTACCGTCACGAGGCGGTGCGCTCGGCGGTGCTGGCCGGCATGGACCTGTCCGAGCGCAAGGAGCTGTACCGCCGCGCCGCCGAGCTGGCCTACACGCGGGGCGTGCGCCCCGGCGTGGTCGCCGACCGCCTGCTCCAGGCCGCCAGGGTCGAGGCGCCGTGGGTGGTGCCCACGCTGGAGGAGGCCGCTCTGGCCGCGCTGCGCAAGGGCGAGGTGGAGTCGGCGGTGGCCTACCTGAAGCTGGCCTGGCGCGAGTGCACCGACGAGCTCCAGCGCTCCAAGCTGATGACCATGCTCGTCCGCGCGGAGTGGCGGATCAACCCGGCCACCCCCGCCGGGCACCTGGACCAGCTCGCCGAGGCCCTGCAGAAGGGCAGCCTGCACGGCAGCGACGCCGTCGTGCTGGCCCGCGCGCTGCTGTGGCACGGCCGCTTCGAGGACGCCCGCGACGTGCTGGAGCAGCTCAACCAGGAGGCGTCGGCCTCCGACCACGCGACGCTGGCCGAGCTGGTCGTGGCGCAGCTCTGGCTGCGCGTGACGTGCCCGCCGCTGGCCGCCTACGTGGCCAACCCGCCCCGCGAGCACATCCTGGCCGGCATGGTGTCGGTCGCCGTCAACCGGCGGCTGGAGTCCACGCTCGCCCTGGCCGAGGTGCTGACCCACGGCCCGCGCGAGCACAACCTCGACGCCGTCGAGCGCATCCTGGAGGGCGAGCGGCTGGACGAGATGTCCCTGGACGTCGTGGAGAACTCCCTGCTCGCCCTCACCTACGCCGGGCGCTGCGAGCGCGCCGCGCCACTGTGCGACCTGTTCGGCGACGAGGCGGCGGCCCGGCAGGCGCCCAGCCGCCGGGCCCGGCTGGCGGCCATCCGGGCCGAGATCGCGATCCGCCAGGGCGACATGCCGGCCGCCGAGCGGCACGCCCGCATCGCGCTGGACACGATCCCCATGAGCAGCTGGGGCGTGGCCATCGGCGGCCCGCTGGCCAGCCTGGTCATCGCGCTGACCGCGATGGGCCGGCACGAGGCCGTGCGCGACCCGCTGGACCGGCCGGTCGCCGAGGCCATGTTCCAGACCCGCTACGGCCTGCACTACCTGTACGCCCGCGGCCGCTACAACCTGGCCGTCGAGTCCTTCGTCCCGGCTCTGCACGACTTCCTGCGCTGCGGCGAGCTGGTGACGGCCTGGGGGCTGAACAATCCGGCGCTGATCCCCTGGCAGGCCGACGCCGCCGAGGCGTGCCTGCGGATGGGCCAGACGGAGGAGGCCAGGGAGCTGATCAAGGCCCACCTGGACGGCTGCGGCCCCGGTGCCTACCGGGGGCGCGGCATCGGGATGCGGCTCAAGGCGGCCGTCTCCGAGCCGGCCCGCCGTCCGGCGCTGCTGCGCCAGGCGGTGGAGTACCTCCAGCTCGCCGGCGACCGGTACGAGCTGGCCAGGGCGCTGTTCGACCTGGTGGAGGCGTACGAGGCGCTGGGCGAGTACCGGCGGGCCCGCACGGTGGCCGGACGGGCGCAGGCGGCGGCGCTGGAGTGCGGGGCCGAGCCGATGATCAGCGCGCTCAGCCGGGCCGCGGACCCGGACGGCGCGTCCTCCCCCCTGCCGGGCGACCTGATCGGCGTGCTGAGCGTCGGCGAGCGCCGGGTCGCGGCGCTGGCGGCGGCCGGCTACAGCAACCGCGAGATCGCGGCCAAGCTCTACATCACGATCAGCACCGTCGAGCAGCACCTGACCCGCACCTACCGCAAGCTGAACATCCGCCGCCGGGCCGACCTCCCGCTCGTGGTGGAGTTCGACGACCAGGCCCAGCCCTGACCACCCGCCCCTGACCGTCCGCCCCTGACCCGGGGCACGGGCAGGGGCAGGGCGGGGGCAGGGGCGGGGGTGCGGGGCGGGGGCAGGGGCGGGGGTGCGGGGCGGGCCTTCGTCGCCGGACCGGGCTCGGGCGTGCGCACCGGGCATGCAGGAAGTTGCGGGCGTGCGGGCCCGCGGGCGAGCGTCGAAGGCATGGAACTCACCGTGGTGCGGGGGCAGGCGACCCCCGAAGAACTCGAAGCGGTCGTCGCGGCGGTCTTCCGCCGCCTGGCCGAGGCGGCCGAGCGCGAGGCGTCGGCCTGGTCGGACCCGTCCGTCCTGGTGCGCAGGCCGCTGCCCGGCGGAGGCGGCGACTGGCGGCTGGCGGCCTGGGCGAGCTGACCCCCGTGCGCCGATCGCGCACTTTGCGACATGCCCGTGGCGCCGGTCCGGCCGCATCCTGAAGCGGACCCGTCGTCCGCCAGGGCGGGACGTGCCCCCAACTCCCCCGCCGGGGACGGCCGTCCCCGGGCCCGCGCATGGGCCGTTCGCAGGCGGGGTCTTCACGTTCCTGGAGGAGGAGCACACCATGTCGTCTCTGCTTGGTTCGCTGCGCCGGCTCGTGCTGGCGCCATCCCTGGCCGACGTGACCTTCGGCGCACGCGGCTTCCCCGTCGTCCCCTCGGCGCTCACCGACCGCCTGGAGGCCATCCCGCAGGCCGTCGTGTGCGGCTTCGAGTGGGGCGTCGACGTCCGCGACCAGTGGGAGATCGAGCGCCGGCTGTCCCTGGTGGACGTCGAGCAGCGCGGCTTCGCCTACGAGGGCGCGACGATGGCCTTCACCGTGCTCGACGCCATGGGCGGCGGGCGCGGACGGCGTACCCGGGACCTGCTGACGGGCCCCGGGCAGCCGCACATCTTCCTGGCCTACATCGGCATCGGCTTCGCCATGGCCCGGCTGCCGCGGGTGTTGTGGAAGAAGGTGCTGCCGGACCTGAGCGGCACCCCGTACCACCCGACGATGAGCTGGCTGGCCGTGGACGGCTACGGCTTCGACCTGGCCTACTTCCACACCCGCCGCCACGTGGACGGGCAGCAGGTGCCCGACCCCTACCCCTGGCAGGGCGACGCGGCCTACTTCCCGCGCGCCGTGGACCAGGGCGTCGGCCGGGCGTTGTGGTTCATCCACGGCGGCAGGCCGGGCGAGGTGGCCGCGGCGGTGCGCGCGTTCGCCCCGGGCCGGCAGGCGGACCTGTGGAGCGGGGTCGGGCTGGCGGCCACGTTCGCCGGGTGCGAGGCGGGCGCGGCGGCGGTGCTGCGCGAGGAGGCCGGGGAGCACCGGGGCGAGCTGGCCCAGGGGTCGGTGTTCGCGACCAAGGCCCGGCACTACTCGGGGTTCGTCCCGGAGCATTCGGCGGCCACGGGCGCGGTGCTGACCGGGCTCGACGTTTCCGGCGCGGTCGCGCTCGCCGACGACAGCGAAGTCGCCGCGGGCACGTCGGAACGCGTCCCGGATTACGAGCTGTGGCGCGGAAGGGTGCGCGCGCATTTCGCGGTCGAGGCCGAAGTACCGTCCCGCTGACCGACGTCCCCGAATAAGCACGTCATTCGCTTCCGCACGCCCAAAAATGACCCTCCGAGCTGAGCAAACCCGAAGTTGTCCGGCCACCGGGCGGCATGTGTCAATGAAATTGAATTGTTCGGGCTATAAGCGGCGGAGGCTCAATTGGCAAGCGCATTGCGGTCGCTCAGACGCAAAATTCTGGTGCCGGACGTCAGTGAGACGAAAGTCGAGACGCGCGGCTTCTGGGTGAAGAACGCGGCATCCACCGAAATACTGGAGACGGTCGGCGAATACTTTCTCGCCGGTTACGCCTACGCCGTGGAGTCGCGCACCGTCGCCGAGGCCGAGGACCGGCTCGAAGAGGTGCCCGCCCGCTTCCGCGGCTTCGCCTACGAGGGCGCGGGCATGGGCTTCGCCATCCTGGACTGCATGACCTTCGGCAATCTGCGCCGGGTCAACGCCTTCCTCCAGGGACGCGGCCACCACCACAACTACATGGTCTACGTGGGGATCGGCTGGGCCATGGCCCGGCTCCCCCGCTTCCTGTGGCCGAAGCCCGGCCTGCTGGACCCGCTGCTGCTGTGGTTGGTCCACGACGGGTACGGCTTCCACCAG
Source organism: Nonomuraea sp. NPDC001699 (assembly GCF_053596455.1). NCBI lineage: Bacteria > Bacillati > Actinomycetota > Actinomycetes > Streptosporangiales > Streptosporangiaceae > Nonomuraea > Nonomuraea sp. NPDC001699. The sequence continues at coordinate 270,309 of NZ_JBSFGF010000011.1, forward strand.
GCCTACTTCCACACCGACCGGTACGTGCACCAGCAGGTGCGCGAAGCCCGCTTCTCCTGGCCGGCCGGCCAGGAGGAGTACGCGGCCCACGCCCTCGACCAGGGCATCGGCCGCGCCCTGTGGTTCGTCGCCGGCACCAGCGCCGAGCGGGCGGTCACGCTGGTCGAGCGGTTCCCCGAGTCCCGCCGCGCCGACCTCTACGCCGGCATCGGCCTGGCCGCCACCTACGCGGGCGGCGCCGACGACGCCGAGCTGCGGTGGCTGCGCGAGCGCGCCGGACCGCACCAGGGGCCGCTGGCCCAGGGCAGCGTGTTCGCCGCCGAGGCCAGGATCCGGGCCGGGCTGCTCTTCCCGCACACCGAGTCGGCCGTGGGCGTTCTCTGCGGCACCACGGCGGAGCAGGCGGCCGAGGTGAGCCGCGCGACCCGTCCCACCGCGACATCGCATGACAAGCCGCCCGCCTATGAGGGGTGGCGCCGGCGCATCGCCGAGACGTTCGTCTTCCATGGAGGTGTTCCCTCGTGACCTCGGTAGCCGCGTGGTTGCGCAAGCAGGCGGCGGGCGTCGCCGCACTCGCGCTGATGATCGCCGTCTTCGCGATCGGCCACCCCACCTTCGCCTCCGACGCGACCAAGGCCGGGATGGCCGGCGCGTACGGCTTCAAGCCCCTGAGCATCGCGATGCCGGGCGGCGGCCCGGCCAAGACCGTCCGCAAGGTGAACCAGGCCTACAAGCACATCGACGCCTGGATCTCCTCCGTGGGGGCCGCGATCGCGCTCAACGACCTCGACGGCAACGGCAGGGACGACGACCTGGTGATCGTGGACCCGCGTACCGACCAGGTGGTCGTCACGCCGGCGCCGGTCGAGGGCGGCAGCGAGCGGTACCGGCCGTTCGCGCTGTCGCTCGGCTCGCTGCCGGTCACCGACGCGATGGCGCCCATGGGCGCGGTCCCCGCCGACTACAACGACGACGGCCGCACCGACCTGCTGGTCTACTGGTGGGGCCGGACGCCCACGCTGCACCTGCAGCGGCCCACGGCGTCCCGGTTCGAGGCCGCCGCCTTCGACGCGGCCGAGCTGGTGCCCAACTCCGGCGGCGCGAAGTACACCGGCGAGCTGTGGAACAGCAACGTCGCGACCGTCGCCGACTTCGACGGTGACGGCAAGCAGGACATCTTCGTCGGCAACTACTTCCCCGACGGCAGCCCCATCCTCGACAGCCGCGTGGACGGCGGCGTGCAGATGAACCACTCGCTGTCCAAGGCCCTCAACGGCGGCCGGGACTACTTCTTCCGCGGCACCGGCAGCGGCGGCTTCACCCGCCTGGACGGCGTGCTGCCCTCCGACGTCTCCACCGGCTGGGAGCTGGGCGCCACCAGTGCCGACCTCGACGGCGACGGCCTGCCCGAGCTGCTGCTGAACAACGACTTCGGGCCCGACCACCTGCTCTACAACGTCTCCACCCCCGGCACGATCAAGTTCTCCCCCACCATCGGGACGCACGAGATCGGCGTGCCCAAGTCGAAGGTGCTCGGCGAGGACTCCTTCAAGGGCATGGGCTCGGACGCCGGCGACCTCAACCACGACGGCGTGCTCGACTTCTTCGTCAGCAACATCACCACCCCGTACGGCATCCAGGAGAGCAACTTCACGTTCCTGTCCACCGTCAAGACCCAGGCCGAGCTGCGCGAGAAGTTGCGGCAGGGCGAGGCGCCGTGGAAGGACCTCAGCGCCGAGCTGCGCACCGCCTGGTCCGGCTGGGGCTGGGACCCGAAGATCGAGGACTTCGACAACGACGGCGAGAACGAGATCGTCCAGGCGACCGGGTTCATCAAGGGCGACGTCAACCGCTGGCCGCCGCTGCAGGAGCTGGCCGCCGCCAACGACGGCGTGACCAGCAACCCCAAGTCGTGGCCGAACGTCACCGAGGGCGCCGACATCGCCGGCGCGCAGACGCTGGCCTTCTTCGCCAAGGGCCCCGACGGCCGCTACGCCAACCTGTCGGAGCAGCTCGGCCTGGCCGTGCCCGTGCCGACGCGCGGCATCGCGACCGGGGACGTCAACGGCGACGGCCTGATCGACTTCGCGGTGGCCCGCCAGTGGGAGGCCCCCGCCTTCTACCTGAACACCAGCCGCTCGGCGAACGCGTTCCTCGGGCTGCGCCTGCAGTACGACAGCCCCTCCGCGGCCGGCCCGCTGCCCGCCGCCGGCTCGCCGGTGATCGGCGCGACGGTGACCGCCACCACGCCCGACGGCCGCTCCTTCATGGGCCGCGTGGACGGCGGCAGCGGCCACTCCGGCAAGCGCGCGCACGCGGTGCACATCGGCCTCGGCGCGAACGTCACCGGCCCCGTGCGGGTGAAGCTGAACTGGCGCGACCGCGCCGGGCAGCGGCACCAGCAGGAGCTCACGCTCACCCCCGGCTGGCACACCCTCCAGCTCGGCTCGCAAGCGAAGGAGAAGTGACGGCATGGCCGACAAGACGATCACCCCGCCACGTCACGATCCCAAAGTGATCACGGCGCTGCGCCGGTTCGCGATCTCGATCACGATCTTCAACATCCTCGGCTACACCGTGCTGGGGTTCGAGCAGCCGTGGTCGTGGCCGTTCGTGGCGCTGGCCACCGGCTACACCGTGGAGATCATCCTTGAGGTGATCGGCGCCCGCCAGGAGGGCCGCGCGCCGCGCTTCCTCGGCAACGGGCCGCGCGGGCTGATGGAGTTCCTGTATCCCGCGCACATCACCTCCATCGCGCTCAACATGCTGATCTACGTCAACGACCAGGTGCTGGTCATGATGTTCGGCGTCACCGTCGCCGTGGGCGCCAAGTGGGTGCTCAAGGCGCCGGTGCGCGGGCGGATGCGGCACTTCATGAACCCGTCCAACTTCGGCATCGCGATCATCCTGCTGCTGCTGCCGTGGGCCAGCATCGCGCCGCCGTACCACTTCACCGAGAAGGTCGACAACCCGATCGACTGGATCATCCCGGGGATCATCATCATCGGCGGCACGATGATCAACGGCAAGCTGACCGGCCGCATGTGGCTGATCGGCGGGTGGGTGGGCGTCTTCGCCCTCCAGGCCGTGGTGCGCGGGCTGATCATCGACGACATCTCCATCCTCGGCGGGCTGTCGATGATGACCGGGGTGGCGTTCATCCTGTTCACCAACTACATGATCACCGACCCGGGCACGAGCCCGTCCAGACCGCTGTCCCAGGTCGCCTTCGGCGGCGGCGTCGCCGTGGTGTACGGCCTGCTCATGGGGATGAACATCCCGTACGGGATCTTCTTCGCCACGGCGGCGGTCTGCCTGATCCGCGGCGGCTTCCTGTGGGCGCTGCACATCGTGAACAAGGCGCGCGAGCTCGACGCCGCCAGGGTCAGCGCAGCCGCCGCCCAGGCGCTGCAGCACGCGCGGGAAGAGGTCGCGAAGGCATGACGAGGATCGCGATCGTCGGCATGGCCTGCCGGTACCCTGACGCCGCCTCGCCCAGGGAGCTGTGGGAGAACGCGGTGGCCGGCCGCCGCGCCTTCCGCCGGCTCCCGGACGAGCGCATGCGGCTGGAGGACTACTGGGACCCCGATCCCGCAGCGCCGGACCGCTTCTACGCCAAGACCGCCGCGGTCATCGAGGGCTACGCCTTCGACCGGGTGGCACACAAGATCGCCGGCAGCACGTACCGGTCGACCGACCTGGCCCACTGGCTGGCCCTCGACATGGCCGGCCGGGCCCTGGCCGACGCCGGGTTCGCCGACGGCGAGGGGCTGCCGCGCGAGCGCACCGGCGTCGTCGTGGGCAACACGCTCACCGGCGAGTTCACCCGGGCCAACGTGCTGCGGCTGCGCTGGCCGTACGTGCGGCGCACCCTCGCCGCGGCCCTGAAGGACCAGGGCTGGGACGACGAGCGCCTGGCCGCGTTCCTGGCCGACTACGAGGAGTCCTACAAGAGCCCCTTCCCGCCGGTGGACGAGGACACCCTGGCCGGCGGCCTGTCCAACACGATCGCCGGGCGCATCTGCAACCACTTCGACCTCAACGGCGGCGGCTACACCGTGGACGGGGCCTGCTCCTCGTCCCTGCTGTCGGTGGTGACGGCCGGCAAGGCGCTGACCGACCGCGACGTGGACGTGGCCCTCGCGGGCGGCGTGGACCTGTCCATCGACCCGTTCGAGGTGATCGGGTTCGCCAAGACCGGCGCGCTGGCCAAGAGCGACTTCCGCCTGTACGACCGGCACTCCAACGGGTTCTGGCCCGGCGAGGGCTGCGGCATCGTCGTGCTGATGCGCGAGGAGGACGCGCTGGCCGCCGGGCGGCGGATCTACGCCACGATCGCCGGCTGGGGCGTCTCCTCCGACGGCAAGGGCGGGATCACCCGCCCGGAGGTGAGCGGTTACCTGCTGGCGATGCGCCGCGCCTACGACAAGGCCGGGTTCGGCCCCGAGACCGTCGAGCTGTTCGAGGGCCACGGGACGGGCACGGCGCTCGGCGACGCGACCGAGCTGACGGCGCTGTCGCGGGCCAGGGAGTCGGCCGCGCGGCCGGCCGCAGTCGGCTCGATCAAGGGCATGATCGGCCACGCCAAGGCGGCCGCGGGCGTGGCGGGCCTGATCAAGGCGGCCATGGCCGTGCACGAGCAGGTGCTGCCGCCGACCATCGGCTGCGTCGACCCGCACCAGGTGCTCACCGACGAGGGCGCCACGCTGCGGGTGCTGCGCACGGCCGAGCCGTGGCCGCAGGGCGCGCCGCTGCGCGCCGCGGTGACCGCCATGGGCTTCGGCGGCATCAACACGCACGTGGTGCTGGAGAACACCGGCCCGCGGCGGCGGGCGTCCAGCCGCGTCAAGGCGCTGGCCGCCGCCGCGCAGGACGCCGAGCTGTTCCTGCTGGACGGCGGCTCCTGGGACGAGCTGCGCGGCCTGGTGTCGGAGCTGCTCGCCTTCGTGCCCAAGGTGTCCTACGGCCAGCTCGCCGACCTGGCCGCCACACTGCGCGGGCGGCTGCGCGGCCTGCCGTGCCGGGCGGCCGTCGTGGTCTCCTCGCCCGACGACGCCGTACGGCAGCTCACCCGCGTGCTGACGGTGCTGGAGTCCGGCGAGAACACCCTGTCCACCCCCGACGGCAAGGCGTTCGCGGGCCGCGCCTCGGCCCGGCCGAGGATCGGCTTCCTCTTCCCCGGGCAGGGCTCGGGCCGCGGCACCGACGGCGGCGCGCTGGCCAGGCGCTTCCCCGACGTCGCCGAGGTGTACGCCACCGCCGCCCTGCCCGCCGACGGCGACATGGCGGCCACCGAGATCGCCCAGCCGCGCATCGTCACCGGCTCGATGGCGGGCCTGCGGGCGCTGTCGCTGCTCGGCATCGAGGCGGACGCGGCCGTCGGGCACAGCCTGGGCGAGCTGTCGGCCCTGCACTGGGCGGGCGCGATGGACGAGGACGCGCTGCTGCGCGTGGCGACCAAGCGCGGCCGGGCGATGCGGGAGCGCGGCGAGCCGGGCACGATGGCCGGCGTGCGGGCCGCGCCGGAGAGCGTGCTGGAGCTGGCCGGCGACCTGCCGGTGGTGATCGCCGGGTACAACGGGCCGCTCCAGACCGTCGTCGCCGGGCCGGTGGCGGCGGTGGAGGAGGCCGGCCGCCTGGCCGAGCGGGCCGGCTTCACCTGGACCAGGCTGAACGTCTCGCACGCCTTCCACTCGCCCCTGGTCGCCCCGGCGGCCGAGGCGCTGGCCGGTTACCTGGCGGAGGAGCGGTTCGGGCCGGTCGCCCGCCGCGTCGTCTCCACCGTCACCGGCGGCGACCTGGCTCCCGGCACCGACGTCCCGGAGCTGCTGCACCGGCAGATCACCGCCCCCGTACGGTTCGCCCAGGCGCTGGGCTCGCTGGCCGCGGACGTGGACCTGCTGGTCGAGGTGGGCCCCGGCCGGGTGCTCAGCAGGCTGGCGGCCGAGCTGACCGACGTGCCGGCCGTCGCGCTGGACACCGACGGCGAGTCGCTGGCCGGGCTGCTCGGCGTGGCCGGCGCCGCGCACGTGGCGGGCGTGCCCGTCGCCTGCGAGGAGCTGTTCCACGGGCGCCTGGTCAAGCCGCTGGAGATCGGCGCGGTGTTCTCGTTCTTCACCAGCCCGGCCGAGCAGGCGCCGCAGGTGCGCGTCAAGGCCGCCGCCCCGCAGCCGGCGGAGCGGGCGGCCGAGCAGGGCGGCGGGACGGCGGCCAAGCCGGGCGAGTCGACGGTCGAGCTGCTGCGGCGGCTGGCCGCCGAACGCGCCGAGCTGCCGCTGGAGATGGTCACCGAGGACAGCAAGCCGCTGGACGAGCTGCACCTCAGCTCGGTCACCGTCATGCACATCATCGACCAGGCCACCCAGCATCTGGGCGTGCCCGCGGGCATGGCGCCGGCCAACGTCGCCACCGCGACGCTCCAGGAGCTGGGCGAGGCCCTGGACCGGCTGGCCGCGCAGCCGCGCGCCCAGTCGGCGCGGGGCGTGACGGGCGCGGCGCCGTGGGTGCGCCCGTTCGCCGTGGACCTGGACGAGCAGCCGCGGCCCCGGCGTACGGCCGAGGAGCGCGAGGGGTCGTGGCAGGTGTTCGCGCCCGCCGGTTCGCCCCTGGCGGGGCCGCTGCGCGAGGCACTCGAAGGGGAGAAGATCGGTTCCGGTGTCCTGGTGTGCCTACCCGCGCGGTGCGCGGCCGACGACCTGGAGCAGGCGCTGCTCGGCGCCAAGGCGGCCCTGGCCAGCGGGCCGGGCGCCCGGTTCGTCCTGGTCCAGCACGGCCGGGGCGCGGCGGGGCTGGCCAAGACGCTCCATCTGGAGAGCGGCGTGCCCACCACGGTCGTGCACCTGCCGCACGACGCGCCGCAGGCCGCCGCCTGGGTAGCCGCCGAGGCGGCCGCCACGGCGGCGTTCTGCGAGGTGCACTACGACGCCGACGGCACGCGGCGGGTGCCGACACTGCGCGCGCTGCCGTACCGGCAGGAGCGGACGGAGGAGCCGCTGACCGGCTCCGACGTGCTCCTGGTGACCGGCGGCGGCAAGGGCATCACCGCCGAGTGCGCCATGGCCATGGCGAGTGGGGCGGCCGGTGCGGCCAAGGTGGCCGTGCTCGGCCGCTCCGACCCCGCCCAGGACGAGGAGCTGGCCGCGAACCTGCGGCGCATGGCCGGGACCGGGCTCACCGTCCACTACGCCAGGGCCGACGTCACCGACGCCGCCCAGGTGCGGCGGGCCGTGGCCGAGGCCGAGCAGGCGCTCGGGCCGGTCACCGCCGTGCTGCACGGCGCCGGGCGCAACGAGCCCGAGGGCGTCGCCGGGCTGGACATGGACGCCTTCCGCCGCACGTTCGCCCCCAAGGTGGACGGTCTGCGCAACGTGCTGGAGGCGGTCGAGCCGGGACGGCTGCGGCTGCTGGTGACGTTTGGCAGCATCATCGGCCGGGCGGGCCTGCACGGCGAGGGCCACTACGCGACCGCCAACGAGTGGCTGGCCGACCTGACCCGCGAGGCGGGCGAGCGGCACCCGGGCTGCCGGGCGATCTGCATGGAGTGGTCGGTCTGGTCCGAGGTCGGCATGGGCGAGCGGCTGTCGGTCGTGGACCGGCTGGTCGAGCAGGGCATCACGCCGATCCCGGTGGACCGGGGCGTGGAGATCATGCGCCGCCTGGTGAGCGATCCCGACGCGCCCGGCGTGGTGGTGATCAGCGGGCGGACCGAGGGCATCCACACCGTGCGCCGCGAGGAGCCGGAGCTGCCGCTGCTGCGCTTCGTCGGCGCGCCGCTGGTCCGCTACCACGGCGTGGAGCTGGTCAGCGAGGTCGAGGTGAACGCCGGGACCGACCTGTACCTGGCCGATCACCTGCTGGACGGCAACCTGCTGTTCCCGGCGGTGTTCGGCCTGGAGGCCATGGCCCAGGTGGCGTACGCGGCCACCGGCCGTCCCGGGGCGCCCGTCGTCGAGCAGGCGGAGTTCGTCCGGCCGATCATCGTGCCGCCCGACGGGAGCACCACGCTCCGGGTGGCGGCGGCGGTCACCGGGCACGACACGGTCGCCGTGGCCATCCGCAGCCAGGAGACCGGCTTCGACGTCGACCATTTCACGGCCGTGCTGCGCCTGGACGCCGGGGCCGCGCCCGAGGGCCCGCCCGAGCAGGCCGGCGACGAGCTGCCGCCGGTCGCGCTGGACCCCGACACCCAGCTCTACGGCGAGGTGCTCTTCCAGGGCAGGCGTTTCCAGCGGCTGCGCCGCTACCACCGGGCCGCGGCCCGCGAGGTGGACGCCGACCTCCAGGTGGCGCAGGAGTGCGACTGGTTCGCCGGGTTCCTGCCCCCGGACCTGCTCCTGGGCGACCCCGGCATGCGGGACGCGCTGATGCACGGCAACCAGGTGTGCGTGCCCGACGCCACCCTGCTGCCGACCGGCATCGAACGTGTCCACCCGGCCGGGGCCGCGCTGTCCGGCGCGGACGAGGTGCGCTACTGCGCCTCCGAGCGGTCCAGGGACGGCGACGCCTACGTCTACGACGTCGCGGTGCGGACGAAGGACGGCGAGGTCGTCGAGCGCTGGGAGGGGCTGCGGCTGCAGGCCGTGCGGAAGAAGGGCGGGGCCGGTCCGTGGGCCGCGCCGCTGCTCGGCCCGTACCTGGAGCGCACGCTGGAGGACCTGACGGGCGCGCGGGTGGCGGTCGCCGTGGAGCCGGGCGAGGGCGCCGGCGACCTGGCCGCGGCCCGGCTGGCCGTGCCCGGTGCGGCGGGCGGTGTGGCCGGAAGTGCGGCGGAGGGTGTGCGCACGGTGTCGGCCGGCGTGCCCGGCCTGGCGGTGTGCGTGGCGGCCCCCGGGCCGGTGTCCTGCGCCGTCGAGACCGTCACCCCCACCGACCCTGGTGACGATCGGGACGGCGGCCGGGACACGCTCGCCGGTGAGATCGCCGCGGCCTGCGGGGACGACGCGGGCACCGCCCGCGCCCGCATCCGCGCCGCGCTCACCTGCCTGCGGACCACCGACCCCGCCGGAACGGCGGCGGGGACGGCGGACGGGACGGACGTGCCGCTCGCGGTGGACACGGCCGGGTCCGACGGCTGGGTGGTCCTGACCGGCGGCGGCGTGACCGTGGCCACGCTCGCCACCCGGGTGAACGGCCTGCCCGCCCCCGTCGTCGTCGCGATCCTCACCGAAGGGCGGTCCTAGCCCATGGGCACCTACTACGAGTACCTGCACACGGTCGGCTTCGAGGAGACCAACCTCGTCGGCAACGTCTACTACGTCAACTACCTGCGCTGGCAGGGACGCTGCCGCGAGATGTTCCTCATGGAACGGGCCCGCGACGTGCTCGACGACCTGCAGGACGACCTCAAGCTGTTCACGCTCAAGGTCGACTGCGAGTTCTTCGCGGAGATCACGGCCTTCGACCAGCTGTCCATCAGGATGCGCCTGATCGAGCTGGCGCAGACGCAGATCGAGTTCGGCTTCGACTACGTCCGGGTCACCCCGGGCGCGCCCGAGGTCCTCGTCGCCCGCGGCAGGCAGCGGGTGGCCTGCATGCGGGGGCCGAACACCAAGACCGCGCCGGCGAGGGTGCCCGAGCCCCTGGTCAGGGCGCTCGAACCGTACCTGGCCTAGAACCCGGACCCAGGAGGTCACCGTGCAACTCCACTCATCGGCCCCGGCGCCGCGGATCGCGGACGTCAAGGCGCTGCGCGACGCGTTCGGGGCGTTCGCCACCGGCGTCACCGTGATCACCACGGGCGGCGAGGTCCCCCACGCCATGACCGCCAACTCCTTCACCTCGGTCTCGCTCGACCCGCCGCTGCTGCTGGTGTGCGTCGGCAAGGGCGCCGTGATGCACCAGTGCATCTCCGCGGCGACGTCGTTCGGGGTGTCGGTGCTGGCCGGGCACCAGGAGGCCGAGGCGCGGCACTTCGCCGACCGCTACCGGCCGCTCGGCCTGGCCCAGTTCGCCGACGTCGAGGTGACGCCGGGTGAGGTCACCGGGGTGCCGCTCATCGCGGGCGCGGCGGCCCGCTTCGAGTGCCGGGTCTGGCGCGCCTACGACGGCGGCGATCACACGATCATCGTCGGCGAGGTGCTGTCCGTGGGCCGGCGGGACGACTGCGACGGCCTGCTGGTCCACCGGGGCCGCTTCGGGGAGACCTCCCCGGCCCCGCTGAAGGTGTCGGCGTGACCGCGCTGGGCACCCGCCCGGTGGCGCCGGGCGGCGTGCCGCCCGGCCCGCCGCCCTGGGCGGCGCCCGTGCTGTACCGGCGGCTGGTCACCGACCGTCTCGCGCTGCTGTCCAAGGCGACCGCCCGGTACGGCGACGCAGTACGCATGACGATCGGCCCGAAGGCCATCTACCTGTTCAACCATCCCGACCACGCCAAGCACGTCCTGGCCGACAACAGCGGCAACTACCGCAAGGGCATCGGCCTGGACGAGGCCCGTCGGGTGATCGGCGACGGCCTGCTGACCAGCGACGGCGATCGCTGGCGGCAGCAGCGCAGGACCATCCAGCCGCTGTTCCAGAACAAGCGGCTGGCCCAGCAGGACACCGTGCTGGCCGAGGAGGCCGGCCGCCTGGTCGAGCGGCTGCGGGCCCGGGTGGGCGGCGGGCCCGTGGACGTGGCCGGGGAGATGACCGGGCTGGCGCTCGGCGTGCTCGGCCGCACCCTGCTGGAGGCCGACCTCGGCGCGCACGACTCCATCGGGCACGCCTTCGAGGGCGTCCAGGACCAGGCCATGTTCGAGATGGTCACGCTGGCCATGGTGCCGTTGTGGCTGCCGCTGCCGCTGCACCTGCGCTTCCGGCGGTCCCGGCGGGAGCTGTACCGGGTCGTGGACCTGCTGGTGGCCGAGCGGCTGGCGAACCCGACCGGCGGCGGCGACCTGCTGTCGCTGCTGATCGGGTCCACCCGGCTGCGGGAGGACCCGGCCGGCCGGCAGCGGCTGCGGGAGGAACTGGTCACGGTGCTGCTGGCCGGGCACGAGACCACCGCCAGCACGCTGTCATGGGCCTTCCACCTGCTGGACCGGCATCCGGAGGTGCGCGAGCGGGTGCGGGCGGAGGCCGTCTCGGTGCTGGGCGACCGGCCGCCGACCTACGAGGACCTGCGCAGGCTCACGTACACGGCGGCGGTGCTGGAGGAGGTCATGCGGCTGTACCCGCCGGTGTGGGCGCTGACGCGGGTGGCGCGGGAGGCCGACGAGGTCGGCGGCTACCGGGTCCCGGCCGGGGCGGACGTGCTCATCAGCCCGTACACGCTGCACCGGCATCCGGCGTACTGGCGGGATCCGGACGCGTTCCGTCCCGAGCGGTTCGAGCCGGGCGCGCCCGCCGACCGGCCGCGGTACGCCTACATCCCCTTCGGCGCGGGCCCGCGCTTCTGCGTGGGCAACCACCTGGGGATGATGGAGGCCACGTTCGTGCTGGCCATGGTCACCCGCGAGCTGCGGCTGACCGGGCTGCCCGGACGGCGGGCGGTCCCGGAGGCCATGCTGTCGCTGCGGGTGCGCGGCGGGCTGCCGATGACGGTGAGCCCGGCCTAGGGAACGAGCCGGAGAACACGAACGAGCCGGAGAACACGGAGGGGCCCGCGGACCATCGTCCGCGGGCCCCTCCGGGTGTGCCGTCCCTTCTGTCAGGTGTGGGTGTCGGTCCAGGCCAGCAGGTCGCGCAGGGCGAGCAGGACGGGCGGGTCGAGCACGCTCATGGGACGCAACCGCAGGTCGGCGCGCTCGGCCCCACCGCCCCCCACCTCGATCGGCCCGATCCGGGCGATGCACGTCGCGGCGTCACCCTGGGGCGGGTGGTGCACGGCGTCCTCGCGGGACTCCGCCACGGACTGGGCGATCAGGTACCAGGTGCCCTTGGGCACGTTCTCCAGCACGTACGGGCCGGGCCGGCCGATCAGGGTGAAGCTCGCCGGCCTGCCCTCCAGGATCTGGCCGGGGAACACGCCGGCGAACACCGGCCGGTCGGCCAGGGGCGAGGTCACGACGCCGTGCAGGGTCGCCGCCGGGCCGCCGAACGCGCGGTCACCGCCGGTCAGGTCCTCCGCCGTGACGCTCATGACCTGCCGGTACCTGCTCGGCGACAGTCCCACGCTGTGGGTGAAGCGCGAGCTGAAGGTGCCCACGCTGGAGTAGCCGACCTGGTGGCTGATGTGCGTGATGCTGAGCGAGGTCGACACGAGCAGGCGCTTGGCCTCGCGCAGCCGCACCGCGGACAGGAACCGTCCAGGGGACAGCCCGGTCACGCGCTGGAAGACACGCGAGAAGTGGAACTTGCTGAACATCGCGGTGCGCGCCATGTCGTCAATGGTGAGCTGCTCGCCGTGGTTCTCCTGCATGCTCTCGATGACCCGCAGGACCGCTCGTTCGATGACGTCGTCCATATGGTCTCCCGGAACCCGGAAGCCGTCGGGGGCGCGTCCCCTGTCGATTCTCCGGGTGGAGAATTCCCGGGGGGCGCGATTCCTCGGCGCTCCGGATGCATTGCCTTTCGGTTGCCACCTGGTACACGCTCCCGGGCGGGCAGTACGCTGCATGACAAATCGCCCTTTTTTGGGAAATTTTCGGAAATCTCGGCAATTTATTTGAGAATGCGGTTTATCTAGCCCATTCGCGGCGGGGGGCCGGCAGCAGTTGCCGCAGCAGCCGTCCGTCGCGGTGGTGCGGGCGCCGCTCGTGCGGGTAGCCGAGCGAGACCTCCTCGAAGCGCACCCCGTCATGCCAGCTCGTGCCCGGGATGTGCAGGTGGCCGTAGACGACCGCGGCGGCGCGGAAGCGCAGGTGCCAGTCGGCCGTCTGCTCGGTGCCGCACCACTGCGCCAGCGCCTGGTGCCGCAGGACGCGGGTGGGGGCGCGCAGCAGCGGGAAGTGGTTGACCAGGACCGTGGGCAGGCCGGGGTCGAGCGACTCCAGCCGCAGCTCGCTCTCGCGCACCCGGGCCCGGCACCACGCCTGCCTGCTGGGGTAGGGCTCGGGATGCAGCAGGAACTCGTCCCTGCACACCACCCCCTGTTCGCGGGCCAGGCCGAGCGCCTGCTCCCGGGTGGTGCCGGGCGCGCGGAAGCTGTAGTCGTACAGCAGGAACAGGGGGACGACGGCCACCGGGCCGCCCTCCCCCGTCCAGACCGCGTACGGGTCCTCAGGCGTGAGCACGCCGAGGCGCCGGCAGACCTGCACCAGGCGCCGGTAGCGCTCCTCGCCGCGCGGGCCGGGGTCGCCGGGCGGGGTCCACAGCTCGTGGTTGCCCGGCGCCCACACCACCCTGGCGAAGCGCTCGCGCAGCAGGCCGAGCGTCTCCTCGAACGCGTCCAGCCGCTCGGCGACGTCCCCCGCCACCAGCAGCCAGTCGTCCGCGGTGCGCGGGCGCAGCTCCTCGACGGCCGCCCTGTTCTCGGGAAACCCGACATGGAGGTCGCTGATCGCCAGCAATGCCGCACCGGAGGCGCTCACGCCGCGAGCGTATGTGCGCGGGAACGCGCCGGGAGCGCCGCGAGAAGAAAACAGGGGTCACCGGCGGTCGAATAGGGGGTGGCCGCGACGCCTTTGTGGATAAGGGCGCGAGGACGTCCGTTAGGGGTTGTTGCGGCGGACCGCGCATTCAATTCTGAGCATGCCGAAGAAAGCGGGAATTGCACGGCCGTGTTCCGGGGGTGAAGGTGATGGCCGAGGTACGGGGGCAGGAATTCGCCAATTTCGCGCGGGAGGCCAGGCCGATGTTGCGCCGGGTCGCCTTCCGGCTTTCCGATGACTGGCACGAGGCCGACGACCTCGTCCAGCGCACACTGCTGGCACTGCACCGGCACTGGGACGACCTCGACCGGCGCGACCGGGCCGAGGCGTACGCGCGGCAGATCATGCGGCGACTGCTCATCAGCGACCGCAGGGCGCTGCGCTGGTCGCGGGAGGTGCTCAGCGGGGCGCCGCCCGACGCGGCCGCCGCCCTGGACCCCTACGACCTGGTGGGCGAGCGCATCGTGCTGATGGACGCGCTGTCCAGGCTGGGGCCGCGGCAGCGGGCGACGATCTTCTTCCGGTTCTGGGAGGGCCGCAGTGCGGAGGACACGGCCCAGGTCATGGGCAACGAGTCCTCCACAGTCCGCAGCCAGACCGTCAGGGCGCTGAGCACGCTGCGGGCCGCGCTGGCGCGCACCGACACCACCGACCGTACCGACCGAAAGCCGACCTGAACGAGGGAGTACCCATGGGTCCACTGCTCTACGAGACGAGGGTGGAGACGCTGGAGGCGCTCGCGGACACCATCGTGCCCGGGGCCAAGCGCGGTCCGGACGACCGGGCGGTGGCCGGCCTGAGCCCGACGGGCGGCGCGGTCGCGGCCGGCGCCGTCGAGCTGCTGGAATGGGACGCCACTGGCGTTTCAGGAAGCCTGGACGACTACGCCCGCTCGCTGAACGAGCACGCCCGCGCCCACGCCGACCAGCACGGCATCGTGCTGGAGGAGGGCGTCCCGGCGTTCGTGGCCCTGCCGTTCGAGGAGCGCGGCGCGCTGGTGCGCACGCTGACCGCGCCCGGCCACCCGGAGAAGGCGCTGTGGGTGCTGCTGGTGCTGTTCTGCTACATGGCCTACGACTCCGCCGCCCACCTGCACACCGTCGACGCCCTCAGGGCCGGGCATCCCGGCCTGACCGCGATGGGCATCGCCCCGCCGGACGCGGACGGGCTGTGGCGCTTCCCCGCCTACTCCTACGGCCGTCCCCTCGCCGACCTCCACCCGGACACGACAGCTTCAGGGAGCCCCGCATGAACGGCGTCGAACGCACCGACGTGCTGGTGATCGGCAGCGGCTTCGGCGGCGCGATCCCCGCCTACCACCTGGCCGCGGGCGGCGCCGACGTGGTCATGCTGGAGCGCGGGCCGTGGCTGGAGTCCGCCGAGTACGAGCACGACTTCAAGCTGGGCTCCTCCTACACCCGCATCTTCGACTTCACCGTCGGCGACGGCATGAGCGTGCTGGGCGGCAACTGCGTGGGCGGCGGCAGCGTGGTCTACTTCGCGGCCATGCCGCGCGCGCCGCGCTTCGTCTTCGAGCGCCGCGGCAGCATCAACCGCCGCATGTGGCCGGCCGCGATCAGCCGCGACACCCTCGACCCCTGGTACGACCGGGTCGCCGAGTCCATCTCCATCACCCAGCAGGGCTGGGAGGACGTGTCCTACTCCGGCGGCCTGTGGGCGGCCGCCTGCCGGCACGCGGGCCGCACCGCCAACCCCGTGCCCGCCGCCGTGGACACCGCGGCCTGCGTCAACTGCAACTGGATGATGGCCGGCTGCCGGTTCGACGCCAAGCAGTCGCTGCTGGCCAACTACCTGCCGGCGGCGCTCGCGCACGGCGCCAGGATCAGGCCGCTGCACGAGGTGCAGAGCATCGAGCGGACGTCCGACGGCTCCTACCGGGTGCACTACAAGATCGTCCATGGCGAGGACTACCGCCTGACCGAGGGCGAGGGCACGATCGAGGCCAAGGTGGTGGTCGTGGCCGCCGGGGCCGCGGCCACGCCGGTCATCCTCCAGCGCAGCGAGGCCGCGCTCGGCGCGATGCCGCACGCCGTGGGCCGCTACTTCTCCGGCAACGGCGAGCGGCTCAACACCGCCGTGCTGAACGAGGAGCGCGTGCGCGAGGTGCTGGGGCTGGAGCGGGGCGACGGCCTGGCGTACGCGGCCAACCAGATCGGCAAGGGCCCGACGGTGGCCAACTGGGACCGGCTGGACGGCTCGCTGCCCGAGTACACCCGCTACTCGCTGGAGCAGCTCTACTTCCCGCCCGGCCTCGGGACCATCCTCGCGCTGGCCGGCGGGACGGACCCGACGTGGTTCGGGCTGCGCAAGAAGGAGATGCTGGAGCGCTGGCGGTCCTGGCTGATCATCTTCCAGATGATCGAGGACGACAACGAGGGCGTCTTCGGGCCGCCGCCCGCGCGCGGCAACTCCGACCGGGTCTCCCAGCAGATGCTGGGCGTGGGGCGGCTGTCGTACAAGCCGACCGCGAACACCTCGGCGGCCTGGGCGATGGCCGACGCCGAGTGCAAGGAGATCCTGGAGCGCGACGGGCTGGCCACGGTGACGCCGTGGACGAACGACCTCGTGGGCGCGTACACGGTGCATCCGCTGGCCTCGTGCCGGATCGGCGACGACCCGTACACCTCGGCGCTGGACGACGGGCACGAGCTGCGCGGCCACCCGGGGATCTTCGTCACGGACGGCTCGGCCGTGCCGGGCGCGCTGACCGTCAACCCGGCGATGACCATCTCGGCGCTGGCCGAGCGGGCGGTGCCGGGGATCGTCAGGGCGGCGCGGGAGCGGGGCGTGGAGGTCTCCTACGGCGCGCCCGCGCCGGACGGCTCGACCGCCGGCCGCCGCGGCACCGCGTCGCTGGCCGCCGCCGCGCTGCGCGGGTAGGGCGCCCGCGATGGGCCGGCTGCTCAGCCGGATGACGGCGCCCGGCGCGCTCGCCCAGGTGCGGCACGTCCGCCCGGTGCGCCCCGGAGCCGCCCGCGGCCTGGTGGCCCGGGTGTACGAGCAGGTCGAGCGGGACTTCGGCATGCTCGCGCCGCCCGTGGCCGTGCACTCCCCCGCGCCGCGCGCCCTGGCGGCGTGCTGGCTGATGCTGCGCGAGTCGCTGCTCGCCGCCGGCGCGGCCGGCCGGGTGGCCGGGGAGCTGGTGGCGAGGGAGGTCTCGGCGGGGAACGCGTGCCCGTACTGCGTGGACGTGCACGGCGCGACCCTGCGCGCGCTGGCCCCCGCCGATCCCCGGCTGCGGCCGCTGGCCGCCTGGGCCAGGGCGAGCGCCTCCCCCGAGGCCGGCGGCCCGCCGGTCACCGGGGAGGCCGCCGTGGAGCTCGTCGCGGTCGCGGTGACCTTCCAGTACCTCAACCGCGTGGTCAACGTGTTCCTGGGCGACTCGCCGCTGCCGCCGGAGCTGCCGGCCGGGGCGCGCGGGCCCGCGCTGCGCGTGTTCGGCGCGCTCATGCGGCCGGCCGCGCGGCGGGCCGCGACGCCCGGCGGCTCGCTCGGCCTGCTGCCCGCCGCGCCGTTGCCGGACGACCTGGCCTGGGCGGGCGACGTCCCGCGGCTCGGCGAGGCGTTCGCCAGGGCCGCGGCGGCGATCGAGGAGGGCGGCGCGCGGCGGCTGCCCGTCCCGGTCCGCGAGCTGGTCGCCGAGCGGGTGTCCGACTGGGACGGCGTCCCGCCGGGCCCCGGCAACGGCTGGGCCGCGGAGGCCGCCGCCGCGCTGCCGCCCGCGCAGCGCCCGGCCGCCCGGCTCGCGCTGCTGACCGCGCTGGCCTCCCACCAGGTAGACCGGCGGGTGGTCGACGAGTTCCGGGCCGCGCCGCCGGACTCGGCCGCGCCCGCCGGGGCCGCGCTCGTCGAGGTCGTCTCCTGGGCGGCCATGACCGCCGCCCGCCGGACCGGCGCCTGGTGCGCCCCGCCCGCCGCCCGGCCCGGCACCCCGCTTCCGACCGTATCGACAGCCGACTGAAAGGAACGAGGACGTGACCGAGCTAGAGGTAGTGCTCGACGACCTGGCGGCCGACGGCGACCAGCTCGACGCGCTGGTGTCGGGCCTGGACGCCCAGCAGTGGAAGCTGCCCACCCCCGCGCCCGGCTGGACGATCTCCGACCAGATCGCCCACCTGGCCTTCATCTTCCGGCTGGCCACCGCCGCCGCCACCGACGCCGAGGCGTTCAAGGCCATGACGGCCGGCGCGGAGAAGAACTTCGACGGCGCGGTGAACGCCGCGCTCAAGGCGTTCGAGAACGACTCGCCGGACACGCTGCTGGCCAAGTGGCGGGCCGGACGGTCGGAGGTGCACGCGGGTCTGGCCGCCGTGCCCGCGGGCCAGGTCGTGCCGTGGCTGGTCAACCCGCTGCCGCCGATCGTGCTGGCGTGCGCGGGCATCATGGAGACCTTCGCGCACGGGCAGGACGTCGCCGACGCGCTCGGCGTCCGGCTGGAGCGCACCGACCGGCTCCGGCACCTGGTCGTCTTCGCCGTGCTCACCCGGGACTTCGGCTACCTGTCGCGCGGGCTGACCCCGCCGGCCGAGGAGTTCCGCTTCGAGATCACCGGCCCCTCCGGCGAGGTGTGGGCCTACGGCCCCGAGGACGCCGCCCAGCGGGTCAGCGGCCCGGCCGAGGACTTCTGCCTGCTGGTGACCAGGCGGCGGCACCGCGCCGACCTGGTGGTCACGGCGACCGGCGCCGAGGCCGACCGCTGGCTGGACCTCGCGCAGGCCTACCGCGGGCCGGCGGGCGCCGGCCGGCGTCCCGGCCAGTTCGCCCGCGCCGGCGTCTGAGCAGGGCTTCCCGAACCGCGGGCGCGCCCGTCCGGAACTCCCCCAGTCCCGGGCGCGCCCGCTTCTCACGCCCCGACCTCCAGCGCGCGGCGGTCCACCTTGCCCGAGGCCGTCTGCGGCAGGCGCTCCACGAACGTGATCTTCCGGGGGAACTTCTGGGCGGCCAGCCGGGCCCGGACGAACGCCTTCAGCTCGGCCGCCTCCACCTCCGCCGACGCCACCACGTACGCGTGCGGCCGGGTCAGCCCGCGCAGCCGGTACCCGACGACCGCGCACTCGACCACGGCCGGGTGCTCGCGCAGGCAGTTCTCGATCTCGGCGGGCGCGACCCAGGACCCGCCGACCTTCAGCAGGTCGTCGGCCCGTCCCTGGTAGCGGAAGTAGCCGTCGGCGTCCCTGGTGACCAGGTCGCCCGAGCGCACGGTCCGCTCGCCCACGAACGTCCGGGCGGTCCGCTCCGCGTCCTGCCAGTACTCCAGCGCGACGGCGTCGCCGCTGACCTCCAGCCGTCCGGTGCCGCCGTCGGGGACCTCCCGCCCGTCGGGGTCCACGACGCGGGCGCGGTAGCCGGGGACGACCTGGCCGAGCGTGCCGGGCCGCACCCGTCCCGGGCGGTTGGACAGGAAGATGTGGTACGCCTCGGAGGAGCCGAGCCCGTCCACGACCTCCACGCCGAAGGTGTCGCTCCAGCGGCGGTGCAGTTCGGGCGGCAGTGCCTCGCCCGCCGACGTGCACAGCCGCAGGCTGCTCAGGTCCTGCCGGGCGGCGTCGGGGTGGGCCAGCATGGCGCTCATCATCGTGGGCACGTTCACCAGGACCGTGGGCCGGTGCTCGGCGATCAGCTCGAAGATCGTCTCGACCCGGCTGCGCTCGGGGAAGATCACGCCGGTCGCGCCGACGCCGAAGGGGAACAGGGCGGTCAGGTCGCGGGCGTAGCCGAAGAACAACTTGGGCACGGGCAGGACCACGTCGTCCGGGCGCAGGTCCAGCACGCCGCGGGCGTAGGAGTCGAAGCTGACGTGCGGGCTCCTGGCGGGCAGCACGCAGGCGCGCGGCGCGCCGGTGCTGCCGGTGGTGAACTTCCACAGCGCCACGTCCTCGGCGGCGACCGGCACCGCGTCCAGCCGGGCCTCCTGCGCGGCGACCAGGGTGTCGAAGTGGTGCTCGCCGGGGCGCAGCAGGTGGCGCGGCACGCCGGTGACGAGCAGGCCGGTCAGCCCCGCCGCGCGCAGGCTCTCCAGCGCGGACGGCCCCGCCACCACCAGCCGCGGACGGGCGTAGCCGGCGAAGTAGCGGTAGTCCTTGGGCCGCAGGAACGTGTAGACCTCGGCGGTGACCGCGCCGATCTTCTGGGCGCCGTACCAGGTGGCGACCGACTCCACGCTGTCGTCGGCGGCGATGAGCACCCGGTCGCCCCGGCGTACGCCGAGCTCGCGCAGCGCGTTGCCGGCGCGGTCGGCCAGGGCGCGCAGCGTGGCGTAGTCCACGCGGCCCTGGCGGGTGACGAGCGCGGTCCTGGCGCCGTCGGCGCGGTCGAGGAATCGTGCGGCGATGTTGAAAGAGTCCATGACAGGCCTTCTCGCTGCTCTGCTCGCGGGCTGGTTGCGTCTTCCACGGTGCCGGGTGAGCGAGGCGCGCAGGGGGTCCGGCGGCGTCAGCAAGCTGGCAGACGTGGCAGCTTGCTGACGGTTTCTCCCGGATTGCGGGATGGCTGCCGGAGCGTTGACGGGCTCGTCCGGCCACGCGTGTACTGATGGTGCGGCGGCCGCGACGGCCGTCGCGCTGCGGAGGAGAAGCGATGGCATCCACGCCCGCGGGCTCGTGGCCGGTGACGGAGACGACCGGTGAGGCGACCGGTGAGACGGCCGTTCCGATGGCCGACTCCCTAGGTGGCACCGTCCATCTGGCCTGTGCCGAATCGCCGCGGGACGAGCTGGCCGTCATCGTCGCCGGCTTCTCCGGCTACGAGGCCCAGAGCAGGGCGCGGGCCCTGGCGCGGCTCGCCGCCCTGCGCCGCCTGCGCCGGCTGCCCGGCGACGGGCGCCAGGCCGCGTGGACGGGGACGGAGCTGCGCCTGTCGGACTTCGTCGCCGACCCGCCCGCGAGCCTCAGGCGGCACGTGCCCGGCACCGGCCTGCTCAGCGGGCGGCGCTACCGGCTGCCCGTCGAGGTCGTGTGGACGGGCGGGCACGAATGCCTGGTCGAGCCGGCCACGAGCGGCGTGGTGGACAGCGGCGTGCCGGAGGCGATCGCCGAGGTGGTCGCCCACGACGTGGTGGCACGCTGGTGGGCCGCGCCGCGCGAGCCGCTGCTGCGGGTCTCCGGCGCTCTGGAGCGCCTGCTGCCTCCCGGCGTGACGGCCGCGGCCGCGGGGCTGGGGCTGCGGATGTCGGCGTTCGTGTTGTCGGTGCCCGATCTCCGGGTCGCCCTGGTGACCGTCGGCGGCGAGGGCGCGACGCTGGCCGCGGCGGCCGGCCGTACGGTGAAGTCGGCCGTGTGCGAGGCGTTCCTGCGCGCGATGGCGGCCAAGGCGCAGCCGTGGAGCACGCTGGAGCTGCCCGACTGCCTGCGCCGGTTCGCCGTGTGGGAGCGGGAGGCCGACTATGCCGCCCATCTGGAGCGGCTGGCCGTCGACGCCGATCCCCGGCTGGTCGACGAGGTGAGCGGGCTGCGTCCGTCCGGCTGGCCGGAGATCGCCGCGCGCCGGTTCGGGCACGAGCCCGTCGCCGTGCGGGCGGACGGCGACCGCGGCGAGGTGATCAAGGTGCTCTGCCCGGGGGCTCTGTGCTACCGGGCGGCGTCCGGGGCCACCGTGCTGCCCTGTCCCGTGCCCTGACCTCCGCCGGGAAAGCGCAACCTGCGAGGAGTGCCGGCCGCCTGGATTCCGATAATGGAACTGAAGCTCCGGCCGCCGACCCCCGGGAGGTGGGGCGTGGATCTGTCCGTCATTGGAGTCACCCCCGAAGCGGAGGCGGTCTACCGCTACTTCCTGCGCCATCGGGGCGAGAGCGTCGGCTCGGTGCCCGAGGCGCTCGACCTCGATCCCGAGACGGTGGAGTCGGCGGTGGAGACGCTCGACCGGCTCGCCATGCTCGACCTGAACGACCGCCACCGGGTCACCGCGACCGAGCCGCGGGTCGCCATCGAGCGCCTGGTCGAGCAGCGTCTGGAGGAGCTGAACGCGGAGATCCGCCGGGTGTTCGGCGCCCGCGACGCCATCTCCAGCTTCCTGGAGGACAAGCGGGAGGGCGACCGCTCCAATGCGGTGCTGGACATCGAGCGGGTCGAGAGCGGCGCGCGGGTCCGCCAGCGCCTGGACGACCTGGCCTTCTTCTCCTACAAGGAGACGCTCTGCCTGCACCCGGGCGGCCCGTTCAACGAGGTGATGATCGAGTCGGCGCTGCCGCTGGACACGCGGTCGCTGCGGCGCGGCCTGGCCCTGCGCGAGATCTTCCATCCCAAGGCGCTGGAGGACCAGCGCATGGTGTCCTACCTGCGCGAGCTGGCGCACCTGGGCGCCGAGATCCGCGTCACCGACCAGCCGATGGACCGCATGCTCATGTACGACCGCAGCGTGGCCGTCGTCCCGATCGACCCCAAGGCGCACTCCACGGGCGCGCTGCTGGTGCGCGAGCCCGGCCTGATCTCCCAGCTCGTCATCTACTTCGAGGGCCTGTGGAAGGCGGCCGTGCCGCTGGCCGACCACCTCGACCCGCCCGGCGAGGAGCCGACGCTGTCGAAGATGGAGCAGCGGGTGCTGGCGGTCATGGCCACGGCCGACAAGGACGAGATCGCCGCCCGCGAGCTGGACATATCGGTGCGCACGTACCGGCGTTACGTCGCCGACCTCATGGCCAGGCTCGGCGCGGTCAACCGCTTCCAGGCCGCGCTGCGCGCCAAGGAGGAGAACTGGATCTGATCCCGTTCTCCCCGTCGCCTCCGGCGACCTCGCCCCTCGGCAGGTGGCATCGTGTCCCGGATGATCGAGATACCGGAGGCGTTCGCGCGGGCCACCGTCGAGCGTGAGGGAGAGCCCGGAGCGGCGTGGCTGGCCGGACTGCCCGGCCTCGCCGGCGAGCTGCTGGACCGCTGGGGATGCGTGCCGGACGGCGAGGTCCTGCACGGAGGGGTCGGGATCGTCGTCCCGGTGCGACGGCGGGCCGAGGAGGCCGCCGTGCTGAAGGTGTCGTTCCCGCATCCCGGCAACGTCCACGAACCGGACGCGTTCGCGGCGTGGGGCGGGCGCGGCGCCGTTCTGCTGCACGAGCGCGACGACGCACGTTTCGCCATGCTGCTCGAACGGGTCCGGACGTGCACACTGGCGGAGGTCGAGGACGGCGACGAGGTCGTGGCGGTCGCCGGGCGGCTCGGTCGCCGGCTGGCCGTCCCCGCGCCGCCCGGTCTGCCCCGGCTTCGGGACCGGGCCGACGCCTGGGAGGAGGGGCTGCGCAGGGATGCCGAGGAGTTCACGCACGCGCCGCCGCGTCACGCGGTGGACGCCGCCGTGGCGACCGTCCAGGAGCTGGGCCGCGTCCAGCCGGACCTCCTCGTCCACGGCGACCTGCACGCCAGGAACGTGCTGCGGGCCGATTGTGAGCCCTGGCTGGCCGTCGACCCCAAGGGGTACGCGGGAGACCCCGCCTACGACGGCGGCACGCTGCTCAAGTCCCGCGCGCTCACGCTCCTCGAAGCGGACGACCTGGGCAAGGCGGTCCACCGCGTCCTGGACGTCTTCGCCGAGGCCGCGGAGGTCGATCGCGAGCGGGCCCGGCGCTGGGCCCAGTTCCACGCCGTCCAGGCCGCGTTCTGGGGGCGCCGCCACGGCTTCCGCATCGCCCGGGGCGGCGCCCGCCTGGACCGGCTGACCGAGTTCGCGGACCACCTGGCGGAGCTGCTCATGGAAGGCCGGTGACATCCGGCCTCCGCCGGATGGATCGGCTTCAGAAGTGGCGGGTCGGCGTCCGGCCGGTGGCGTGGGCCCGCGAGAACGACGAGAACCCCCGCGTCCCGGTCGCGGGGGTTCTCGTCGTTTACCCGGTCTTTTTCCTTCGGCAGACCTCCTCGGAGAAATGTACGGTCAATTCCTTTCCGGTGTCGGGGCTCTTTACGGCCAGGTGTTGCCCTGCGGGGAGGGAAGCGGGGTGGGAAGCGGCCAGGTGTTGCCGTCGGGGCCGGCCGGCGCGGGCCAGGTGTTGCCCTCGGCCTGCACCACGACCGTGTCAGCGGCGGCGGTGGCGGCCTGCGCGGCGGTGGCGCCCACGGCCCAGACGAGCATCCCGGAGACAATCGCGATAATCCACTGGGAAATCTTCTTGGCAACAATGTCGTTCGTCATTTCACTGCCTTTCTCTGCGGTCCGTCTCACTGTTTCCCTTGCACTTCCCACTTTGCGCGGCGGCGAGGCCGTGAACCAGGCTTCGGCGAGGCAGCAAGCTGCAGGGCGTTTCCGCTTCCTGCCACGTCCGGCGCGGTCAAGCACTGCAGGAGGTGACATGAACCGGTCATCGATCTTTAACTGGACGTACCGGAAGAGTCCGAGGAGGAAGCGATGACCATCTCCCCCGAGGTCCTCCAGGAAGCGCCGCCCTCGCCCATGGACCGCCTGCGCGAAGAACTCGCCGACGCGCGCGCGGACGTCGCGCGCGGCCGCCCGCAGGCCGTGGAGCGGCAGCACTCGCTCGGCAAGCGCACCGCGCGCGAACGGCTCGACCTGCTGCTGGACGAGGGCTCGTTCCTGGAGA
Organism: Nonomuraea sp. NPDC001699; assembly: GCF_053596455.1. Lineage (NCBI taxonomy): Bacteria > Bacillati > Actinomycetota > Actinomycetes > Streptosporangiales > Streptosporangiaceae > Nonomuraea > Nonomuraea sp. NPDC001699. The sequence goes on from NZ_JBSFGF010000011.1 coordinate 294,357, forward strand.
TCGAGATGTTCCGGCGGCACCGGGCCCAGGGGCTCGGCATGGAGGCCCAGCGGCCGCACACCGACGGCGTCGTGGCAGGATCCGGCACCATCGACGGCCGCCGCGTCTTCGTCTACGCCCAGGACTTCACCGTCTTCGGCGGCTCGCTCGGCGAGGCGCACGCGCAGAAGATCCACAAGGTGATGGACCTGGCGTTGTCCAGCGGGTCGCCGTTCATCGGGCTCAACGACAGCGGCGGGGCCCGCATCCAGGAGGGCGTGCTGTCGCTCAACGGCTACGGCGGCATCTTCCAGCGCAACGTGCAGGCCTCGGGCGTCATCCCGCAGATCGCCGTCGTGCTCGGGCCGTGCGCGGGCGGGGCGGCCTACTCGACGGCGCTGGCCGACTTCACGTTCATGGTGCGCGACACCGCCCAGCTCTACCTGACCGGCCCGGACGTGGTGGAGGCGGTCACCGGCGAGCGCATCACGCACGCCGAGCTGGGCGGCGCGCAGGTGCACGCCACCCGGTCGGGGCTGGCCACGTTCGTGCACGACGACGAGGAGAGCTGCCTGGCCGCGGTGCGCGACCTGGTCTCCATGCTGCCGGGCAACAACCTGAGCCGCCCGCCCGCGCTGCCCGCGCGCGGCGCGGCCGGCGACGCCCGGCCCCGGCTGGCCGAGATCGTGCCGGTGGAGCCGAACAAGCCCTACGACATGCGGCTGGTCATCGCCGAGGTGGTGGACGACGGCGACTACCTCGAACTGCACCAGAGCTGGGCGCCCAACGTGATCTGCGCGCTGGCCCGGATCGACGGCCAGGTCGTCGGCGTGGTGGGCAACCAGCCGACGGTCCTGGCCGGCGTCCTGGACGTGTCGGCCGCGGAGAAGGCGGCCAGGTTCGTCAGGTTCTGCGACGCCTTCTCCATCCCCCTGGTCACGCTCGTGGACGTGCCGGGCTTCCTGCCGGGCAAGGAGCAGGAGCACGCGGGCGTCATCCGGCACGGCGCCAAGCTGCTGTACGCCTACTGCGAGGCGACCGTGCCGCGCGTCCAGGTCATTGTCAGGAAGGCGTACGGCGGGGCGTACATCGTGATGGACTCCCGCTCGATCGGCACCGACCTGTCACTGGCCTGGCCGACCAACGAGATCGCGGTGATGGGCGCCGAGGGCGCGGTCAACATCATCCACCGCAAGGAGCTGGCCGCGGCGGCCGACCCCGCCGCCCGGCGGGCCGAGCTGCTGGAGCAGTACACCCGCGAGCTGGTGCATCCGGCGTACACGGCCGAGCGCGGCCTGGTCGACGCCGTGATCGACCCGGTGGAGACGAGGTCGGCGGTGGCGCGCGGCCTGGCCATGCTGCGCGACAAGCGCAAGCACGTGGCGCCCCGCAAACACGGCAACCTTCCCTTGTAGGGCTTCCCGTCAGTTCCCCTGGTCGGAGCAGGGGACGGGCGCGGCCGTCCGGGTGCGCGGGCCGGGAAGCCTGAGTGCGGCCAGGACGCCCGTCAGCATGACCGCGCCCAGGACGAGGACCGCCGCCCGCATCCCCTGGGCGGAGGCGTCCCGCAGGGCCTGCCCCGCGAGCCCTTCGATGCCGTGGTTGGCGACGGCCACCAGGACCGCCAGGCCCGCCGCGGTGCCCACCTGCAGCGCGGTGGAGGCCACCCCGGAGGCCAGGCCCTGTTCGTCCGCCGGGACGCCGGTGCCGGCCGCGATCCACATGGCCTCGTACGTGATGCCCATGCCCAGTCCGATGACGACGACCCCGGGCAGGACGGTGAGGAGCGAGCCGTCCCCCTGCATGCCGGGGGCCAGGAGCACGGCGCCCACGGCGTTGACGACGATGCCGGCGAGCAGCGTGCCGCGGGTGCCGAGCCCGTGGACCAGCCGCTCGCTGAGGAAGTTGCCGGCCGTGATCGACAGGGTCGGGCCGAGGAACGCGAGGCCGGTCTCCAGGGCGTTGAAGCCGAGGACGTCCTGGAGGTACAGGGTCAGGAAGTACGGCACGGCCTGCATCGTCAGGCCGAAGACGAGGATGACCACGACCGCGCCGCTGAGCGCGCGGTTGCGGAACAGCCGCAGCGGCATCAGCGGCGTCCGGCCGCGGGCCTGGACGCGCAGGAACACCGCCACCAGGGCCACCGCGAGCACGGCCGCCGCGACCGTCTCGGCCCGCGCCCAGCCCGCTTCCGAGCCGTGCGCGACCGCGAAGATCAGCAGCGTGATGCCGGCGGTGCCGGTGAGCGTTCCGGGCACGTCCACGCCGCCCCGGGTGGCGCGGCCGTCGGGGGGCAGCAGGGCGAAGGCGCCGACGACGCCCACGGCGGTCAGCGGGACGTTGACGTAGAACACGGCCTGCCAGCCCAGGGCCTGGGTGAGCACCCCGCCGGCCAGCGCGCCCGCGGTGAGCCCGCCGGCGCCCGCCATGGCCCAGACCGTCAGCGCGCGGTTGCGCTCCCTGCCCTCGGCGAAGGCGGTGTTGACCAGGGCCAGCACCGCCGGGAACAGCACCGCGCCGGCCAGGCCCTGCAGGGCGCGCCCGGCGAGCAGCGCCGCCGGCGCCGTGGCCAGGCCGCCCAGCAAGGAGGCCACGCCGTACAGCACCATGCCGAGCACGAACATCCGCCGGCGTCCGGCCAGGTCGGACAGGCGCCCGCCGAACAGCAGGAAACCTCCGTAGAGGACGGCGTACGCGGTGACCACCCATTGCAGGGTGTGCGGCGTGAAGCCGACATCGGAGGCGATGTCCGGCAGAGCCACATAGATGATGGTGAAGTCGAGACTGATGATCAGATGCCCCAGCGCGAGCAGCGCGAGGCTCCACCCCGGCCGCCGGATGCGGGCCGGGGAGCGGGTGATGGACATGGATGTGCCTTTCGTCCGTACGGGGTCCGGTGGCCTGTCATGGCTGCACCGGAACCGGCGGACACTTGTTGGCACACCCCCTGAGGGCACTGGGGTGGGCGGCGCCCGGGCTCGGGCCGTCCGGTCCGGTCATCGCCCCTCCCCCCAGGTGTTCCGCGCCGTCTCCCGGACGACTATGCCGCCCGCCGCGGTCCGCGGGATCGGCCGTCCGGTCACCGTGGCCCGGGACCTTGGACCTAGGACCAGGGGCGGGCCCGGTGACAGCATGCGGCGCCGGCCTGCAGCTTCCTGACGTCTCCCACCCTGGATCGCGCCCCTCCCGGATCCCACAGTGGAGGTACGAGAGACAGACCTCAGGCAGACGAGACGGAGATGAGACCCCATGTTCGCCCCTTCACGCCGCACGGCGACGAGGAAGCCATGCTGATCCAGGTGACGATGCGCCAGGTCCGCGGGCTGCCGATCCTCGGCTCCCCGATCGACGGGATCCGCATCATGGCGCTCCTGCCGGGCCGCTGGCACAAGGACCTCACCCAGGCCGGCGGGGACATCGTCATCCGGATGCGCGTGGACGAGCCCCTGACGAGCGCGCAGGTGCGCGCCGAGGTGACCCGGACCCTCGCCAACCCCGAGGTGGACCGGTGGGAGCTGGTGGCCTGCCGCGTCCTGTCCCACAGCAGCACAGCCGCAAGGGAGGAAGACCAGTGATCGCATCTGTGGTGGCGCCGGGAGAGTGCCAGGTCTGGTGGGCCGGGCCGCGCGACCATCCGGAGGGGACCCTGCTGTCGGTGCTCAGCGAGCCCGAACTGGAACGGGCCGCGCGCTTCCGCCGCGAGCCCGACCGCAGACGGTTCCTGACCGGCTCGTGGCTGCTGCGCACCGCGAGCGCCGTGCAGCTCGGGATCCGTCCCGAGGACGTCGTGGTGAACCGGTCGTGCCCCGACTGCACCAGGTACCACGGCAAGCCGCAGGTCAGGGCGCCCGGATTCCCGCTGCACGTGTCGGTCTCGCACTCCGAGGACCGGGTCGCGGTGGCCGTGACGACCGAGGGGCCGCTGGGGGTGGACGTGGAGGCCGTGCCCGCCGACCCGGTGGACGACCTGGCCCGCTGCGCGCTCACCGAGGCCGAGCTGGCCGTCCTGGAGGCCTTCCCCCAGGAGGACAGGTACGAGGCGTTCGCGAAGGTCTGGGTGCGCAAGGAGGCGGCGCTCAAGGCCACCGGGCACGGCCTGCGGGTGCCTCCGACGGAGGTGGCGGTGAGCGGTCCGGCCGACGACCCGGCCCTGCTGAGCTGGCCGCTGGACATCCCGCCGGAGAACCTGCGGTTCCGCGTCCTGTCGCCCGGCCGCGGCTACGTCGCCGCGGTCGCGGTGATCACCAGCCGTCCGGTCGAGGCGGTGGAGTTCCACCTGCCCGCCGCGCGGGCAGACTTCGCACGTGGCCCCCTGCCGGGGCCGCTGGCCGGCGTCGCGTGACGAGGAGGACGATCCAGATGAGAAGGACCTTCCTCCTCCTGCCGGGCTCCTGGTCGGGCGCGTGGATCTGGGAGCCCGTCGTCCGGCGGCTGCGCCTGCTCGGGCACGACGCCCGCGCCGTCACCCTGCGCGGCCTGTCCGGGCCGCGCGGCGACGTCGCGGGCGTCGGCCTGCAGACGCACGTGGACGAGGTGCTGACCCTGCTGAAGAACGAGGGCCTGCGCGACGTCGTGCTCGTCGGGCACAGCTACTCGGGGCTGGTGGCCGGCCAGGTCGCCGACCGGGCGCCGGGCCGCGTCGCGCACACCGTGTACGTCGAGGCGTCCCTGCCGCACGACGGCCGTTCGATGCTGCACGCCTTCCCCGACCGGCAACGGGAGCAGGAGCTGCGCCTGATCGAGGCCGGCGGGGGCCGCTGGCCCGCCCCCGACCACACGTTGCTGGCCGAGGGACAGGGCCTCACGGCGGCGCAGGCGCGCTGGCTGGCCGCCCGCTTCGTCGGCCACCCCGGCCGCACCGTGGCCGAGGCGGCCGTGCTCAGCACGCCGCTGGAGCGGCAGCGGGCCAGCTACGTCGTGTGCGCCCTGGACCACTTCCAGGGCAGTCTGTCCCCCGACGTGTCCGCGCTGCGCGCGGCGCCGTCCTGGGACTTCCACACGCTGGACACCGGCTGCTGGCCGATGGTCTCAGCGCCCGGCCCGCTGGCCGCTGTGCTGTCCGACGCCGTCGCCGGCCGCCTCTGAGCGGGCGGCGTCCTCGGGACCCGGTGCTAGCCCGGGCCGCGAGGAGCCGGGCAGCAGCCTCCGCAGCGACCCGGCGTGCAGGAACCACAGCAGGCCCAGCGCCACGGCCAGGAGCAGGGCGCTGAAGACCCACTCGTTCGACCCGCCCGGCCCGTAGACGCGGCCGCCGGAGCCGATGTCCACCGCGCGGACCGGCTGCCCGGCCTGGTGGGTGTAGCGGTCGCTGCCGTAGATCTCGACGTCCGAGCGGCGGACGGCGCCGTCGTCGGAGCGGAAGTCCCCCGTCCAGACGCAGGACTCGTGCCCCGGATGCGTGATACAGGCCAGCGTGCGCGGCACGAACACCCCGGGCGCGCCGTCGGCGCGGGCAGCGCGGACGACCGTGCCGAGGTTCGGCACGGTCAGGAACAGCAGGAAACCCGCCATCAGGCTGAGCACGAACGAGAAGGCCGGGGAGACCCCGCGGCGCCCGGAGCGCGCCATCACGCGGGCGAGACCGCGCAGGAGCAGCGCATGGCCGCCCGCTCGGCCGGGCGGGGGCCGCGGTGCAGGAGCATGGCCACCACCATGGGCACGAAGACCAGCCCGTTGTAGAACAGGTGCAGCTCCATGCGCGGGACGAGGAGCTGGATGATGCTCGTCGGCACCGGACGGCCCATCAGGTTGTTCCCGGTGAGCGCCTGGAGGAGCAGCAGCAGGTGCTCCAGGTGATGCCAGATCTGGATGCCCAGGGAGATGTTCCACCACGTACGGGACCTGCCGGTGAAACCGGACCGCAGCATGAGCAGGCCGATGAGCATCAGCAGCGCGTAACCGTAGTGCATCCACTCGGAGCTGACCAGCCAGGGGAAGGGCAGGCCGAGGACGCCGCGCGCCTCCTTCAGCGGCCAGCCCAGCACGTAGACCTGGATGGCCTGGGCGACGTGCTCGGCCCAGTGGGCCAGCACCACGACGAGGTAGAGGGTGAGGGCGGGCTTGTGGTACCGGGTGTTGAGCGCGGTCAACAGGCCGGCGGACTGCGACACCGTGGGGGTGGCCATGCGGAACCTCGGCTTCCGGGATCGTCGGTCGCGCGTCGTCCCGGCATGGCGAGGTCGCCGGTGGATGGTCTTCGGTCCCCTTCGGGTGTGCCTGCTCCGGGAGATCGCGAGTTCAGTGTCCGTTGCGATCCCGCGCCTGACAACTCACAAATTGCGCGGCAGGCCGGCGAGCAGTTGCTTGGTCGTCAGGGTGACGCCGCAGCGGCCCGCGACGTAGCCGAGCGTCCGCCGGTGGTCGGCGGCGGTGAGGTCGGCGACGGCGTCGGCCACCACGTACGGCTGGATGTCGTGGGTGAAGGCGTCCAGCGCGGTGGTCAGGACGCCGATGTGGGCGTAGACCCCGGCGATGAGGAGCTGGTCGCGTCCCGACTCGCGCAGCCACCACAGCAGGCTCGTCTCGTGGAAGGCGCTGTAGCGCCGCCGGGTGAAGATCCAGTCGCCCGGCCCCGGCGCCATCGGCTCGGGGAAGCCGCGCCGGGCGGGTTCCAGCCGGTCGCTGCGCCGCCAGAAGTCCTTGGCCAGCCCCTGCTGCTCGCCGGTCAGCAGTCCCGGCTGGGCCGCGTAGGCCACGGGGACGCCGAGGCGCGCGCACAGCTCGCGCAGCGCCGTCACGTTGCGCACCAGGTCGGTCAGCGGCGCCTCGCCGGACGGGAAGAGGTCGAGGCAGGCGTGCTGCAGGTCCACCAGCAGCAGGACGGCCCGGCGGCGGTCGGGCGTCCAGGTGACCGCGGCGGGCGGCAGCTCGGCGGCGTCCGGCATCGGATAGGGCTCGATTTCTGAAACGACCGGCACGGCGACCTCCGAATTTCTCTCAGCTTTTTGAGGCTGTCTCCATGATGTGCCGCATACGGCGGCCCCGGAAATGCGGAACGGCGGCAGGAAGCTGACTTCCCGCCGCCGTTTCCAGCCATTTTCCTTTTTCCCGGACGCCTGCCGGGTCCACGGTCAGAGCCCGGCCGCGGCGCGCAGTTCCTCCGTCCGGTTCACCCGCTCCCACGTGAACTCGTCGCGGCCGAAGTGCCCGTAGGCGGAGGTCTCCGCGTAGACGGGACGCAGCAGGTCCAGGTCCCGGATGATCGCGGCCGGCCGCAGGTCGAACACCTCGCGCACGGCGTCGTGCACCCGTTCCCTGGGCACCCGCTCGGTGCCGAAGCACTCCACGAACAGGCCCACCGGCCGCGCCTTGCCGATCGCGTACGCCACCTGGACCTCGCACCGCCCGGCCAGCCCGGCGGCGACCACGTTCTTGGCCACCCAGCGCATCGCGTAGGCGCCCGACCGGTCCACCTTGGAGGGGTCCTTGCCGGAGAACGCGCCGCCGCCGTGCCGGGCCATGCCGCCGTACGTGTCGATGATGATCTTGCGTCCGGTCAGGCCCGCGTCGCCCATCGGGCCGCCGACCTCGAACCGGCCCGTGGGGTTGACCAGCAGCCGGTAGCCGGTCGTGTCGATCCCCGCATCGGCCAGCACCGGCTCGACGACCTCGCGCGTGACGTCGGGGGCCAGCATGTCGGTCAGCCCGACGTGGGCGGCGTGCTGGGTGGACAGCACGACGGTGTCCAGGCGGACCGGCCGGTCGCCCTCGTACTCGACGGTGACCTGGGTCTTGCCGTCCGGCCTCAGGTACGGCACCGTCCCGGCCCTGCGGACCTCCGCCAGCCGCCGGGCCAGCCGGTGGGCCAGCATGATCGGCAGCGGCATCAGCTCGGGCGTCTCCTCGCACGCGTAGCCGAACATCAGGCCCTGGTCGCCGGCGCCCTGCCGGTCCAGCTCGTCGGCGGCGTCCTCGTCGCGGTGCTCGCAGGCGTCGTCCACGCCGCGGGCGATGTCGGGCGACTGGGTGCCGATCGACACCGACACGCCGCAGGAGGCCCCGTCGAAGCCTTTCTGGGAGGCGTCGTAGCCGATCTTCAGGATCGTCTCCCTGACCAGGCCGGGGATGTCCACGTACGTCTGCGTGGTGACCTCGCCCGCGACGTGCACCATGCCCGTGGTGATCAGCGTCTCGACCGCGACGCGGCTGCCGGGGTCCTTGGCCAGCAGGGCGTCCAGGATGCTGTCGCTGATCCTGTCGGCGATCTTGTCGGGGTGGCCTTCGGTGACCGATTCGGAGGTGAACAAACGACGTGACACCGACGCCTCCTAGTAGGGCAGCCGGCGCCCCGAAGGGGTGCGCAGGTCGAGTGCGGTCACGGGGGGACGCGGTTTCTTCGGCCGCGGCACGCGAATCACTTTGGGCATGGGACGGCTCCACATCTTGGCGGCGGGAAAACTCGAATTTCCCGGACACAGATCATCCAAGATTCGCGTCGAGCATTCTTCTCCGATGACCTGCGCGGCGAATGTTCGTTCCGAGAATAACCACGGCCGGGCGTGCCGGGTTCTTTCCCTGTGCGCCATCGGGGCCGGTCGGGCAATTCAGGAGATGCCTCGTACCCTCCGGCGGAGCCACGATGCTCCTGATGCCCGGATCGCCCTTCTGTCGGGCGGATCACCCACGCCGGGTCCCGGCCGCCCCGGCGACGAAAGGCTGATCATGAACGGAATCAGCGCGGAGATCGGGATCATCGGCGGGAGCGGGTTCTCCTCGGTCGCCGACGGCGTCCGCGAGGTCGCGCTCACCACCCCGTACGGCGAGCCGTCGGCCCCGCTCTCGCTCGCCCGGGTAGGCGGCCGCACGGTCGCCTTCCTGCCCCGCCACGGACGCGACCACCGCCGGCCGCCGCACCGCATCAACTACCGGGCCAACCTGTGGGCGCTGCACTCGGTGGGCGTGCGCCAGATCCTCGCGCCGTGCGCGGTCGGCTCGCTCCGGCCCGAGCTGGGACCCGGCGTGCTGGCGGTGCCCGACCAGCTCGTGGACCGGACCTCCGGACGGGCGCAGACGTACTTCGACGACGCGGCGGTGCACGTGCCGTTCGCGGACCCGTACTGCCCGGTGGGCCGGGAGACGGTGCTCGACGCCGCGGCGGCGACCGGCCAGGACTGCGTGGACGGCGGGACGATGGTGGTGATCGAGGGCCCGCGCCTGTCCAGCCGGGCCGAGTCGCAGTGGTACGCCGCGCAGGGCTGGTCGCTGGTGGACATGACCGGCTGCCCGGAGGCGGCGCTCGCCCGCGAGCTGGCCCTGTGCTACGTGCCGGTCGCGCTGGTGACGGACCTGGACGCCGGGCTCGGCGTGGGCTCGGGCGCACGCCGGGACGAGCTCTTCACGATCTTCCACGAGGGGCTGGACCGGCTGCGGGCGCTGGTGGTGGCGACCGTGGCCCGGCTGCCGCGCACCCGTACGTGCGACTGCGCGCGAGCCCTGGACGACGCCGCCCTCCCCGCCGAGGCGGACCACCTCGGCCCGCTCCCGGCCTGACCTTCCGGGAATCCCGGAGCATGCGGAAGCCCGGGTCCCCGACGCCCCGCGGGAACCCGGGTGAGATCGCGGCGCCTACACCGACATCGGCACGTGCGCGTCCAGGGCGACGCGTTCGACCAGCGCCTCCAGGTTGGGGTCCGCGTCGAAGACGTCGCCGACGTCGATGGAGACGCCCAGCTCCTCCTTGATCCGCCCGACCATCCGCGCCGCGGCCGCGAACTCCCCTTCGAGGTCGGAGAACGTCGCCGCCTCCAGCCCCTCGGGCACGTCGAGCACCTCGTACCAGATGTCGCCGACCTTCTCCCGGAGCTCGGAGAGGCTGAGTTCGCCGGTCATGGGCCGTCCCTTCTCAAGGTCTGCAAGTGATTGTCGCAACGGCCCCCGGGCGGCTACATCTCCGAGAGTGCCCTGGCCCTGACCTGGCCGAGCAGCGCGTCCAGCGTCCCGTCGCGCAGCAGCGCGGCCAGTTCGACGGCCACGCCGAGCCGGTCGTGGATCTGGGCGGCCATCCGCAGCGCCGCGAGCGCCGTGCCGCCGAGCTCGCCGAAGGTGGCGTCGGCCTCGTCCGCGCCGACGTCGAGCACCGTGTTCCAGATGTCGGTGACGTGCCTGTCGACGTCCGCCGGATCCACGTCGCCCACCCTCCCCTGAGGCTCCCTTGGGGGGACCATAAGGCGCGGGGGCGGCGGGCGCTTGTCCCCACGTGCGCACCTGCGTCGCCGTCCGAGGTCAGGACGCGGCCCGTTGCGGTTCCCGCGTCCGCGACAACGCGCGGACGATGCGCGCATGCCCCTCGTTCCCTCTGGCCAGCACGTCGGCCACCGGGCCGTCGTCGGCGGCGCGCAGGGCGGCGGCGACGCGGCCCAGGTCGCGGCCCATCGCGTCCAGCAGGTCGGCCACCGGGGCCGCGTTGTGCGCCAGGATGTCCCGCCACATGCCGGCGGGGCTGCCGGCCACCCGCGTCACGTCCCGCAACGCCCCGGCGGCCAGCGCCAACCCGTCCCCGCCCGGGGCCGGGTCGGCGGGCCCGTCCGGGTCGCCGGTCGCGAAGCGGGCGGCGAGCGCGGCCGACAGGACCAGCGGCACGTGCGACACCGCCGCGACGGCCCGGTCGTGGGCGTCCGGCGCGAGCAGCGTCACCTCGGCCCCGCACGCGGTCGCCAGCGCCGCCGCCGTGCGCAGCGCGCGCGGCGACAGCGCCGGATGGGGGCACAGCGCCCACGTCCTGCCCTCGAACAGGCCCGCCCGCGCCGCTCCGGGCCCGGACACCTCCCGCCCGGCCATCGGATGGCCGGGCACGTAGCGGGCCAGGTCGCAGCCGTTCCGCTCGGCCTCGGCGAGGATCCGCGTCTTGGCGCTGGCCACGTCCGTGTAGACCGTCCCCAGCTCGCGGTCCTGCGCCTCACGCAGGACGGCGGCCACCGACGAGGGCGGCGTGGCGATCACGACGACGTTGGCCGGGCCCGCACCGGTCCGCAGCGCCGTGCCCGCGCCCATCCGCGCGGCCTGCGCCAGCGCCCACGGGTCGTGGTCGGCCAGCTCGACCCGCACGCCCGCCCGCCGCAGCGCGCACGCCACGGACGTGCCGATCAACCCACAGCCGATCACCACGACACGGCGGATTGGGGACATGGCCGGAACCTCGCTTCCCTGGGACGTCACTCCCCCATGGTCGCGGCGCGAGGCGCCCGGCGGCGGTACGCGGACCGTCTTCTTGCTGCCGCCCCACGGCACGTTCCTGCCAGCGCAACCCCAGGTCAAGCCTCTGGACGCGCTCCTACGATCACGACATGTCCTACTACGACCTGCTGTCCCGGCCGGTACGCCCGCCCGACCGCGTGCTCCGCTACGGCGACCGCCACCCCGACCAGGTGATCGACGTCTACGAGGGCACCGGCCGCCCGCCCCTCGTCCTGCTGCACGGCGGCTACTGGCTGGCCGAGTACGACAGGAGCCACACCCGTCCCATGGCCGCCGCCCTGGCCGCGCTCGGTCATACCGTCTGGCTGCCCGAGTACCGCAGGGTGGGCCAGGAGGGCGGCGGCCACCCGGGCACGTTCGACGACGTGGCCGCCGCGCTGGACCTCGTACGGGCGGAGTGCCCGTCCGGGGTGCTGCTGGTGGGCCACTCCGCGGGCGGTCACCTCGCGCTCTGGTCGGCGCTGCGGCACCGTCTGCCGCCCGGCTCCCGCTGGCACGCCGAACCGGCGGTCAACGGCGTGGTGGGCCTGGCCGCCGTCTGCGACCTGGGCGAGGCGTTCACGGCGGGGCTCGGCGGCGGCGCGGCCCGCGCCCTGCTCCACGACCGCGCCGACCTGCTGGACGAGGTGGACCCGATGCGCCTGCTGCCCCACGACCGGGGACCGCTGGTGCTGGTGCACGGCGTCAGGGACCGCGTGCTGCCGGTGTCGATGAGCCGCCGCATGGCGGCGGGCGAGACGTCGGCCGTCCTGGTCGAACCGGCGGACGCCGGCCACTTCAGCCTGATCGACCCCCTGTCGAGCACCTGGCCCCTGATCGTCGCGGCGGTGGAGGCCGCGGCGGCGTATGAGCCGGGGCCCGCCGAACCGGGAGGCCGGGAGGCGGCGGGTCAGGAGAGTTCGACCGCGCGTTCCGGGCAGTTGGCCGCGGCCAGGCGGGCCGCCTGCTCCTCGCCCGGCGGTACGGCGCCGTCGCCCAGCACCTCCCCGTAACCCTCGGCGTCCTCGCCGAACAGGGTGGGCGCGAGGTCGTAGCAGCGACCGTGCCCCTGGCAGCGCCCAGGGTCGATGCGCACGTTCATGACGGTGCTCCGTTCGGGGTGGGGGCGGTTCGGGAGGAGGTCGTGAGCGCTCCGACGACGCGGGCGAGCAGGGCCGCCCACTCGTCGTCGTCAACGGCGTGCAGGTCGGAGGTGACCAGGGCGCTGCCCATGGACAACAACAGGCAGAAGTGGGCCAGCGCGGCGGGCGACAGCGCCGGGTCCAGCTCCCCCCGGTCCTGGGCGAGGCGGGCCAGCGCGGCCATCGAACCGGCGCTCTCGCCGACGTAGTCGCGCATGGGCCTGGCGACGTCCTCGTCCCGGCGGGCGGCGACGAGGGCCTCGACGATGAGGTAGCCGGGGGCGTCACGACGCTGCGGCAGCCACCGTCCGATCTCCAGGAGCAGATCGGGGACGGGCCGGTCGGGGTCGGCGGCGAACAGGTCGGCCAGCCGCCGCCGCCCGTGCGCGCGCAGCGCCGCCACCAGCAGCTCGGCCTTGGAGCCGAAGTGCGCGTACAGCGCGCCGTTGCTCACCCCGGCGGCGGCGGCGATGTCGGCGACGCGGGTGCCGTCGTACCCGCGCTCGGCGAACGCCTCCGCGGCGGCGCGCAACAACCGTTGACGAGTCTCGGCGGCGGTGACGCCGGCGATTCGGCCCATGGCAGCATTAAACAGCCCGCCCACCCGGAACGTGACCATCAACCGGCCCCACGCGCCGGCCCCCCGACGAGCGAGCGGCAGGTGTCCTCGCCCGGCTGATCCGGCTCCGCTAGTCGAGCCAGCCCAGCCGGGTGGCGCGGACGCCTGCCTGAAACCGGCTGGTGGCGCCGAGCAGCGCGCTCACTTCACCCACCACGCGCGTGACCGTCCGGGTGGAGATGCCCAGCGTGCGGGCGATCGCCGAATCCTTGGCGCCGACGGCCAGCAGACGCAGGATGGCGCGCTGCTGCTCGGTGAGCGTCCCGGCGTCCGAGGAGCCGGGGACGTCCTTCGGCTCCGACGCCGTCATCCAGCAGTTGTCGTACAGCGCTGCCAGGGACCTCACCACGCCTCCGCCGCGGATCACCAGCGCGCCGGCGTCCAGGTCGGCGGGGTCGGCCTGGACGACGGCGGTGTGCCGGTCGTAGACGAGCATCCGGGTCGGCACGACGGGCGCGGCCCGCACCTCGCGGCCCTGCCGCGTCCACCGATCCACGAACCCACGCAGTACCGGCTGGGAGAAAGAGCTCTGCGCGTGCAGCGCGCGCACCCGCACCCCTCTGGCGAGCGCGCGCTCCGATCTCTCCAGGCCCTCTGCCAGCGACGCGGGCGTCCAGTCGGCGACCGGATGCATGCTGAGGATCTCGTGCCCGGCCTGTTCGCTCAGTTCCGTGATGCGCCGGGCCAGCCGCGTCGCCATCTCGTCCCGCGTGAAGAAGTCGACGTCCATGTCACGCTCGGCGCGGCCAGGCAGGTTCAGGTAGCTCCTGGTGACCGCGGCGACCGCGACGTGCTGCTCCACCAGGCGGTCCAGGAGGCGGTGGCTCTCCTCAAGGCTCCGCCTGAGCATCGCCGCGGCGTCCACCGGCGCCTCGGCGTCCGGGTCGAGCAGGCGCAGCCGGGTGAGATGCTCCTGGACGCGGGCGATCTGCGCGGTGGTGACTCCCATCGCCGCCGCCGCGTCGGTGAGCGACTCGGCGCGTTCCAGCATGCGCGCGTAGATCGCCCTGCTGACCTGGTCGTCGTCTTCGTACGGCACGCCGGCCGCTCCTTCCTTCTTGTCTTCGACTTCGACGAGGCCGGCTGCGGGGTCACGGGCGAGCAGGCGCTCAGCGCGGTTGCGCATGGATCACTACTATGCCTGATGGTAGATGCTCTCTTCGGGGCCAGCGTGGCCGGTGAGGTCAAGGGTCGCAGTGCTCGACATGTGCGGGGCGAGCGGGCCCCGGAGTTGGATGACGGTGACCGCGATGGTCCAACGATACTCCTTAGTAGTTTTGGAGAGGGACCGCCTCGTTGGGGCCGGGTCGCCCGGGGCTCACATCCGGGGTGCGTGCGCGGCCAGGTCCTCGGTCACGGGCAGGCACTGGGCCTCCAGGACGGCGGCTATCCGCTGGACCTCCAGCGGTACGTTCTGGATCACGGCCAGCTCGTGCGCGCGACGCAGGCAGGCGGCCGCCTCGGCCGGGCGTCGCAGCGGATGACCCGCCGTCGCGCCTTGGCCCAAGTGGTGAAGACGAAGTGATGCAGCCACTCGTTCTTGAGCGCACTGAAGAACGACTCGGCCAGCGTTGTCCCAGCAGTCCCCGGTACGTCCACCGAGCGGCACATGTCCAGGCCCGTCAGGGAGGAGCCGAACTCATCTGAGGTGTGGTTCGAGCCGCGGTCGGTATGGAATGCAGCGCCGGGCTGGAGCAGGCCGGCGCCGGCGGCCATCCATCCGGATCGCGTCCTTGACCAGGTCGGCGCGGTTGGGGCAGCGACAGGAAACACTGGCCTCATGACGTACCCGGACCTGCCCTTCTCCCACGTCAAGATCCGTGTCGCCGGCCTGGTGTTCTGCGGGCGCGAGCTGGCACTCATCCGCCGTGACCGACCGTCGGGGGCGCTGTACACGCCACCCGGCGGCAACGTGCACCCCGGAGAGGACCTGGTGGACGCCTTGAGCCGGGAGCTCGCCGAGGAACTGCGCCTCGACCTCGGCGATGCGACCGTGCCACAGCTGTGCTGGATCCAAGATCAGATGATCACCAGGCCCGGCCCGACCCCGCCCCCGCGCAAGCTCCACCTGATCTTCCGTCTGCACATCACCCCGGAGGTGCGCGCCAAGCTCGCCACGGTCGAGTACGACGAACTCCCGGACGGCACCAGCGAGCCGGGGATCATCGAGTGGGTGGACCACCGGCAGGCCGCGCGGCTGAACCTGTTCCCCCTCATCGGCGTGGCGGTGAGCACGCTGGCCGACCCCACCGCGCCTCCCGCGCATCCGTACCTGACGCCGATGACCGACGCCACCTACACCTGGAGGTAGGCATGGTCTCGGGCGACGTGCCGGAGTCGCGCATCGCCCCTGCGAGGGGTTCTTCTGGTCGCCGTGATCGCTCATGTACGTGATGACAAACCGTTGTCGCATACATGAGCGATCAAGCCCGGCCGCTGCGGTCTCGTTCGGTCAGCCCGGTTTGCGGCGTCGCGTCGGGCCCCGTCCCACCCGAGTGATCCGGCCCGGCAGGCCCGGCCCCGACGTCAGAGCCGGGTCATGGTGGATTCGTAGCCGCCTCCGCCGGGGTAGACCCATGCGCCGGTGACGGTGGTGCCGTCTGCGCTGAACGTGCCTTCGTAGTAGGCGGGGCCGCCCTTCACGCCGCCCCAGATGGTCAAGGTGTCGCCGGACAGCTCGTACACGTAGTCAAGCGTGTTGCCGGTCGAGTCGTAGAAGCGGGACACGACGTCCGCCCCGGCCGGCTCGCCGAACGGGCGCAGATTGCCGATCACTTCCAGACCGGTGACGGGCTGGCCGAACTGGGCGAGGTCGACGTGCTGGAGCAGGAAGAAGCCGCCGGGCATCCACTCGTACCGTACGGTTCCCTCGGCGCCGCCGGTGATCGCCCAGGTGCCGACCAGGCGGTCCAGGGCCTTCAGTGCGGCGCTCGGCTCGTAGGTCTCCGACATCTCGGACATCTCATCCTCCTTGAGGTTTGGTCAGTGCTCGCCGGTACCTCGGAGGCCGCCCACGGGCCTCGACACGTCCGGGTGGTGATTCAGATCACATCCCTGCCGGTGTCGAGAAGCCGGCCCCCGCCACGAGGTAGCGGCAAGACCCCATCAAGGAGGAAGTCATGGCCGCCACAGCCGCCACCACCCGCCCGTCCGGCCACCTGCTGCTCGCCGCCGCCCTGGCCGGGCCGGTCTTCTTCACCTCGGCCGTCGTCCAGATGCTCACCCGCGAAGGCTTCGACCTCACCCGCCATCCGATCAGTCAGCTCTCCACCGGCAACCTGGGCTGGATCCAGATCCTCACGTTCGTGCTGGCCGGCGTGGGCGGCCTGGCGCTGGCCACCGGTGTGGGGCGCACCCTCACCGAGGGGATCGGCCGCCGGGCGCTGCCCGTCCTGGTCGGGATCTTCGGGGTCGGGATGATCGCGGCCGGCGCGTTCACCATGGACCCGGAGAACGGCTTCCCCGCCGGTACCCCCGACCGGCCGGTGGCGCAGATGTCCTGGCACGGCGTGGCGCACTCGACCGCGGCCGCCCTCTCCTTCACGGCGCTGGCCATCGCCGCCATCGTGCTGGCCGTCCGCTGCGCCCGCCGCCGCGCCGTACCGGCCGCGGCCGGCAACGGCGCCGCCGCGCTCGTCCTGCTGCTGCCCATGTCGCCGGAGCACATGAGCGTCCAGATCGCCGTCAACGGCCTGGTCGCCTTCACCTGGACGACCGTCCTGGCCCTGTCCCTGCGCCGCTCCGCCTGACCTCACATACCCTGTACCGACGTTCGACAAGAGGATCCGCCATGAAGTATCTGCTGCTCGGCTACACCCCCGCGGCCGCCTGGGACGCCGCGACCGCCGACGCCCCGTCCGAGGAAGCCCTGGCGGCGTTCGCCGCCTACCAGAGGTTCGAGCAGGAACTGATCGCCACCGGCGAGTTCGTCGGCAGCGAGGGGCTCGGCCATCCGGCGGTCAGCACCACGGTCAGGAGGTCCGGCGACGGCGTGGTGGCGACCGACGGACCGTTCGCCGAGCTGAAGGAGGTCCTGGCCAGCTTCGCCGTGATCGACGTGGCGAGCCAGGAGCGAGCCGTGGAGATCGCCTCCCGGATCGTCGAGGTGCTGGGCGAGCCGATCGAGATCCGGCCGATCATGGGCGAGGACTTCACCGGGTGACCCCCGGGTCCGGGCGGCGCCCGGCACGAGCGGACGGCCGTCACCACAGCGGGAAGGGCACACGCAGCGTGAACGCCGACATCGAACACCTCCTGCGCGTCGAGGCGCCCCAGGTGCTCGGCGCGCTGGTACGCCGCTTCGGCCGGTTCGACGTCGCCGAGGACGCGGTGCAGGAAGCGCTCCTGGCCGCGAGCCGCGCCTGGCCGGCCGAGGGCGTACCGGACAATCCGCGCAGTTGGCTGATCCGCGTCGGCTACCGGCGGATGGTCGACGCGCTCCGCGCCGACCAGGCCAGGCGCCGGCGCGAGCAGGAGGCCGGCGTCGCCGAACTGGCCCTGCAGGAACCGGCCCGCCGGCCCGGCCCGGCGCGGGAGACCGACGACAGCCTCGCCCTGCTGCTGCTGTGCTGCCATCCCACGCTGAGCGCCACCTCGCAGGTCGCGATCACGCTGCGAGCCGTGGGCGGCCTGACCACCGCCGAGATCGCGCACGCGTACGGAACAACCGAGAACACCATGGGCACCCGGATCAGCCGCGCCAAGCAGCAACTGGCCCGCGCCGGCGCCCGCTTCACCCCGCCGGCCGACCTGAGGCGCGACGGCAGGATGGCCGCCGTCATGCAGGCGCTCTACCTGATCTTCAACGAGGGCTACACCGCCTCCACCGGCGACCGGCTCGCCCGCGTCGACCTGACCGGCGAGGCCATCCGGCTGACCCGCATGCTCCACGCCTCCGTGCCCGACGACGCGGAGGTGACCGGCCTGCTCGCGCTGATGCTGCTCACCGAGGCCCGCCGTCCCGCGCGCACCGGTGGTGACGACGAGCTGGTGCCCCTGGACGAGCAGGACCGGACGCGCTGGGACGCCGGCCTCATCGGCGAGGGCACCCGACTGATCGACGGCGTCTGGACCCGCCGCGAGGTCGGCCCCTACCAGCTCCAGGCGGCGATCGCGGCCGTCCACGCCGCGGCCGCGTCGCCGGATCGGACGGACTGGCCGCAGATCGCGGCGCTCTACCTGTGGCTCGAACGGCTCACCCCCACCGCGCCGGTACGGCTGAGCCGGGTGGTGGCCGTGACCAAGGCGTACGGGCCGGCCCGGGGACTGGCCCTGCTCGACGACCTCAACCACCGCTTCCAGCTCGACCGGGACCCGCTGGTCCGGCGACGCGAACACGCCGTGCGCGCCCACCTGCTCTCGATGACCGGCGACGCGACCGGCGCGGCCCGGCTGTATCGCGAGGCGGCCTCCCTGACCGGCAACCAGATCGAGCAGCGATACCTCCTCGACCGCGCCGACCACCTCGCCTGAGGCGCCCGGCCTTCCCGCAGTTCGGGCAAGCCCCGGCTGCACGTGGTCATGAACGTGGCGTCAGCCGGCCGCCGAGGGCCGAGGTGGACAGCGTCACCTCCGGTAGGTATCTTCTCCGGGTCCCGCCCGACCTGTCCGCAACCGGAACCGGCGCAACCTCCCCCTCCGAGAGTGGCGCCTCAGGCCGAGTGACCGCGCCTCTCATCCAAGGAAGACGCCTCGTGACCGACATCGTCCCGCTGCGGAAGAACGTGCGTTTTCAGCTGCTGTGGGTCGGCAGCGCGGTCTCCGAGCTGGGGTCGGAGCTCACCAGGCTCGCCATGCCGCTGCTGGTGCTGGCGCTCACCGGCTCGCCTGGGTTGGCGGGCATCGTCGCCGGAGCCCGTACTGTCGCCTTCCTCGCGGTCCAGATGCCGGCCGGCGTCTGGGTGGACCGGTGGGACCGCCGCCGCACGCTCATCACGGCCCAGGGCCTCCAGGCGGTTGTCTCCGCAGTGCTGACGGCGCTCGTCATCACCGGTCATGTTCAGGTCTGGCAGTTCATCACACTGGCTGTGCTGGACGGGCTGTGCGTCGCGTTCGTCGGTCCCGTCCAAGAGACGGCGATCCGCGGCATCGTCCCCTCGGGCCAACTGCACAGTGCATATGCACAGGAGGAGGCTCGTACCCACGCGGCCGGTCTGATCGGCCCTCCGCTCGGCGGCCTGCTGTACGGCCTGGGCCGGGCGGTGCCCTTCGTCGTCGACACCATCACCTTCCTTGCCGCCACGCTCTTCTACGCCCTTGCGAAGGTGCCGCGCCGCCCGGCGGACGAGCCGCCGACCTCTGCCCGAGACGACGGCGAGGAGCAACGGCCGATCCGGCGTGGCATGCGCCGGGAGGCGGCCGAGGCCATCGCCTGGCTGTGGCGCCGCCACGGCCTGCGGGAGGTCACCGCGGCGGTGATGATCCTCAACCTGCTGGGCGGAGCGTTCCTCATCCCGCTGATCGTGCTCGTCGGCGAACGCGGCGGTGACGCGCGCGTCACCGGCACGGTCCTGGCCGGCCTCGGAATCGGCGGACTGACCGGTGCGCTGCTGTCGGGCCGCATCAGCAGGCTCCTGCCGCCCGGCAGACTCCTGCTGGCCGTCGTGACGATCTTCGGCGCCGCGCTGGCGGCCACGGCACTGCCCTGGGGGGCGTGGTGGCCGATGATCCCGCTGGTGTTCATCACCCTGTCGACGCCCTCACTGAACGTCGTGATGAACGTCGTGGTCGCACGAATGGTGCCGGAGGCGATGCTCGGCCGGATGGGCGCGATCCTGAGCATGGGCGCGATGGCGCTCAAGCCCATCGGGCCCGTACTCGGCGGGGCACTGGCCGCGTCACTGGGCGGCGCGGCGGCGCTCGTCGTGCTGGGCGGACTGCTCGCCCTGACCGCCGCTGTGGCCGCGCTCAGCCCGGAGCTGCGCCGCTTCACCGGGGAAGCCTCCACCGCCGAGGACGACACTTCAACCGGTGACAAGGCTCCGCGCGCTCCCGCCTAGTGCCGACTTGACGACGGTCGCAGCCCTGGGACGGAGCCCGAGCCCCTTGTCCGCGGCCGAGTACGGTGGGCGTGTCGGACGGTTCGGGCCCCGTCGTGCCGGCCAAGCCGTACGACGACACCAGCCAGGTGTGGGTGCTCGGCCATGACCCGATCACCGTCCAGAGCTGCACGTACGACTACCGGCCAGAAGCGGTCCCAGCCGTCGCCCTCCGGCTGGGACGGGGGTGTCGCTTCAGGAGTCGATGGCCTGGTAGAGGGTCGTCCAGAAGTCGTGGATGAGATGGATCGAGTCGAAGGTGGACATCCCGACCTGGGTGAGCAGGATGCCGGTGAGCCCCTCGGCCGGGTCCGCGTAGGCGGTGGTGCCGGTTCCGCCGTCCCAGCCGAACTGGCCGACGGAGGCGTGGTCGCCGCGGTGGGTGCGCACCGCCATCCCGAAGCCCCATCCGCCGTGCAGCCCCTGGCCGGACGACAGGTGGACGAAGTCCCTGTACATGGCGTCCCGGGCGGCCTGCTGGCCGGGGGTGAGGCGGTTGGTGGTCATGAGCTCGACGGCGGGCCGGGACAGGATCCGTTCGCCGCCGTGCACGCCGTGGTTCAGCAGCATCCGGAAGTAGGCGTGGTAGTCGTCCACGGTGGAGACCAGCCCGCCGCCGCCACCCTGGAAGGCCGGGGGCCGGCTGGTCCTGCCGCCCGCCGCCTCGTCCCAGACCAGGAACTCCCGGGTCCCCGGGTCGGGCCCGTACAGGGGCGGCAGCCGGTCGATCTTGTCGGCGGGCACGTGGAAGGCGGTGTCCTGCATGCCCAGCGGATCGAGGACGCGTTCGCGCAGGAACGCCTCCAGGGACCGGCCCGCGACCCTGGAGACGAGCACGCCTACAACCTCGTTGCTGAGGTCGTACTGCCACCGCTCCCCCGGCTGGTACGACAGCGGCAGCTCGCCGAGCCGGCGCATCCACTCGTCCGGGTGGGGCGCCGGCCCGGACGCCACGCCGTAGTCGGTGCGCTCGAAGATCGCGGCCCTGATGGGGGCGTCCAGCAGCGCGAAGTCCACGCCGAGGCCGAACGTGGAGGTCAGCAGGTCCCGTACGGTGATCGGCCGCCGCGCCGGCACGGTGTCGTCCAGCGGGCCGTCGGGCCGCCTGAGCACCCGCCGGTCGGCCAGTTCGGGCAGCCAGGGGTCCACCGGGTCGTCCAGCCGCAGCCGGCACTCGTCCAGCAGGACCATCGCCGCCGCCATCGTCACCGGCTTGGACACGGAGGCCATCCGGAAGATCGTGTCCCGGCTCATCGGCGGGCCACCGTCGTGCCGCATCGTCCCGATCGCCTCCACGTGCGTCTCCTCGCCCCGGCTGACCAGGGCCACCAGCCCGGGGATGCGCTTGGACTCGACGTGCCGCGCCAGCACCTCGCGCAGCCGGCGCAGCCCCGCCGAGGAGAAGCCGGTGTCGTTCCTGGTCGTCATGATCGGTCGTCCTTCGTCTCGTGATGGTCGTCGTCCGGCACGGCTCGAAGGCGCGATGGCGGGCCATCGGGGCCTTCGGGACGGCCGTGCGACGAGCCTGGACCCTGACCCAAGGTCAAGGTCAACTCCTGCCGCCGGCGACCTGGCGGACGAGACGTAGGTGATGAATCGCCGCAGACGCGCGCTACTCTCACCTCTGTGCATGCGTACGTCCCGCCCGAGGAGCGCTGAGCCGATGGCGGACGGGCTCACGATCGGTCAGGCGGCGGCGTTCGTCGGCGTCACCGTCAAGACCGTGCGGCACTACCACCGGCTCGGCCTGGTCCCCGAGCCGGACCGGGACGGCTCCGGCTACCGGCGTTACCGGTCGGCCGACCTGCTCCGGCTGGTCCAGGTCCGGACCGTCGCCGCGGCCGGTGTGCCGCTGGCCGAGATCGGCGACCTGCTCGACGCCGATCCCGAGCGCTTCGCCGCCGCCCTGGACGACGTCCGTCGCAGGCTGACCGAACGCATCGACGACCTGGTCGCCCGCCGCGACACGCTGCACCGGCTCGCCCACGGCGACCGGGTCCTGCTGCCCGACCGGGCCTGCGCGGTCCTGGACCGGCTGGCCGCCCTCGGCTTCGACGCCGAATACGTGGCCACCCAGCGGGAGGCCCTGGTGCTGGCCAGGGCGCTGATCCCGGCGATCTTCGACAGCTTCCTGGCCCGGCTCGAACATTCGCTGGACGACCCCGAGCTCGTCGAGCTGACCAAGCGCGGCCTGGAGGCCAGGGCCTGGGACCCGGACGACCCCCGGATCGAGCACCTGGCCTCCGCCCTGGCCGCCAAGCTGCTGGCCGGACGGGCGGCGCACGGCATGCCGGAGGGGTTCGGCAGACAGCCGGACGCCGCCGCCCGCTACGGGCTGGTCAACCACCACGGGGAAGGCCGGGAGCCGTCCATCGCCCGCCTGAACGCCCTGGTGGAAGCGGAACTGCGCGCGGCCGGCGTCGACCTACCCCACCAGTGACGGCACGGCGCCGCTCGGCTCTATCCCAGGAACTCGCGCAGCGAACGCGGCGGGCGGCCCAGGATGTCGGCCACCGTCGTGGTCGTGGTCGCCCAGCGCCCGTCCCCGAGCTGCGACATCAGGGTGGCCAGGTCGCGGGCGGCGGGAGCGGGCAGGCCGCGCCGCTCCA
Organism: Nonomuraea sp. NPDC001699; assembly: GCF_053596455.1. Lineage (NCBI taxonomy): Bacteria > Bacillati > Actinomycetota > Actinomycetes > Streptosporangiales > Streptosporangiaceae > Nonomuraea > Nonomuraea sp. NPDC001699. The sequence continues at coordinate 316,915 of NZ_JBSFGF010000011.1, forward strand.
GGTGCGCGGCGGCCTCCTCGACGGGCAGGTCCACGTACCGCACGTCCCGGCCGAACGCCCGGGTGAGCTCGGCGGCGATCTCGTCATGGGTGAGCGCCGCCGGCCCGGTCAACTCGTGGACGGCATCCGCCCCGACAGGACGGGTGAGCAGCGCCGCCGCGACCGCCGCGATGTCACGCGCGTCGATGTACCCCACCCTGCCGCCGCCGTACGAGCCGAAGATCCGCCCTTCCTCGTCGACGTCGCCCGCGAGGTTCTGCATGAAGGCGACGGGCGCCAGGATCGACCACGGCACCCCGGACGCCTTGAGATGCTCGTCGACCTGTCCGTGCAGCCCGAACCCGAGCAGGCTGCCCGGCGTGACGCCGCGCACGGAGACGGTCACCACCTGGGCCGCCCCCGAGGCCGCCGCGTGGTCGATGACCGCCCGGTGGGCGCGCACGAAGCCGGGCCACTGCGCGCTGTTGAGGAAGAGCCGGTCACCCGGCTCGACCGGGATGCTCTCCGGCCTCTCCAGGTCGCCGACCACGTAGTCGCAGCCCAGCTCCACGCCCTGTTCCGCGCGCCGCACCACGGCCAGCGCCGCGCCGCCCAGCTCCTGCGTCAGCGCACGCCCGATCGTGCCCGTCGCGCCCGTCACCACGATCATCACGTACCCCCTGAACGAATGCCGGCTCCCAGTTCTACACTAACCGGAAGGCCATCGTCCACTTAGGGTCAGCCGATGCGCAGCGGCAGGGTCCGGGGACCGCGTACCTGGCTGGCGGCCCAAGTGACGGCGTCGGGGTCGGCGAGGGTGAAGGTGGGGATGCGTTGGAGCCAGACGTCGAGTGCGGTGCGGAGTTCCATGCGGGCCAGGTGGGAGCC